>NZ_ALVU02000001.1:603658-1207316 GCF_000332075.2 Synechocystis sp. PCC 7509
TCCCTTGGTCTACCATGAAATCTGCGTATTCTTCTGTCCGCAATTTGGCGATTGCTTCTAATGCTTGAGCAACTTCCGGGAGTTCTTCCCAAGGTTTAGCTTCCCCGGCGGCGATCGCATCGGCAATTGCTTTGACATACTCGTAGTTTTCGTTATCTTCAGGGATAATTTCCAGCAGATCGACAAAAGATTTAATCTCGTCGTCGTTGTACCCTTTGATGAGTTCCTCATAGTAGTACGCCCTACTTTGCAAGTTCCGCGTACTTTCCGGGGAAGGATAGCCTTCGGGAAGATTGCCTTCAACTAGATAATAGACCTCTTGCAAAAATAAGCTTTAAGATTGATTTGCGTTTAAGTTAAGCTCATAATTATAAATAGAAGCTATTAAATTAAACCTTAATCCAAATCGTTTCCTTCTGTTTCTATATCGCCCTTGTAAAATCCTAAATCTTTTCAAATGGGCAAAAACATTTTCAATAATTATTCTCTCTTTTGCTAGTTCTCTATTCTCTTTTTTCTCGGCTACAGAAAGCTTATCTTTTCTTGGCTTCTTTTTAGGTATTTGACTAAAATGATGATGCTTTTTAATTCCTTGATATCCCTTATCTGCTAAACATTTAACCTCTTTTTTAATCCTGATTTTGCTTCTTTTATATAACTTGAAATCATGTTCAGAACCCTTGCCATAGTACGTACACAGTATTTCTCCATTTCTTTGATCGATAACTACTTGGGCTTTCAACGTATGTCTTTTTTTCTTGCCACTATAATAGCTCTTTTGTTTTTTTTAGGTCTTTCTATGGGGGTCTCACTTACATCTATTACTACCGTTTCTAGCTGATAATCATCGTCAATCAATCTCTTTTTCCCTGGTAGTCTTAGTTGAGGAGCTTTAATTAAAATATTTTCTATTTTTTGAATAATTCGGTAGGCTGTAGATTCGTTTATTCCCCAAGTAGCACCTAAATGAAAAAAAGTTCGGTACTCTCGTAAATATTCTAAGACCATTAAGATTTGGTCTTCTACCTTTAGTTTTGGCGGTCTGCCAGTTTTCTTCCTTGATTTTTCCGCTTCCTTGACTATTTCTACCATTTGATTAAAAGTGTCAAAATGCACTCCAGTCAAACGTTTAAATTCTTCCGCCTTTAATTTTTTTACCTTTTTATAAGTCACTTTTACTTCTACTTAGTCACTTCCCTACGATTTTATCATTAACTTTTGCAAGAGGTCTAATCGATAAACCAAGTTTCGTGAGCGGGAATATCAACCTCGATTAAAGTTGCTCCTTGAGCTGACAATACACTTTTCGCTTGCTCGAAGGCGGAGGCAATCTGTGGGTCGAGGGGAAAGCTCTCACCTTTAGCCGGGTCGCCTTTACCAATATAAGGTCGCGGTAGTGCCAAAACTTTGCCTTGCAGCGAATTATCATCTAAGGAATCAGTATAAGAATCGGGGCGAGGAATATCAGGAATGTACGGATTCCAGATATTATTTGGATCGTAGGCAACTAGGGCATCCATGCTTGCCGCCACATCGGCAACGGACTTAGCCATAGGACCAATTACATCCCGTTCGGTGGTTAGCGGCCATATACCATCGACGGAAATTAGCCCCGCACTCGGTTTAAGTCCAACTAGCGCATCGTGTGTACTAGGTACGCGGATTGAGCCACCAGTTTCTCCCCCCATTGCCAACATTGCAAAGCTAGAGGCTACAGACACCCCAGAACCGCTACTAGAGCCACCGGGGGTGCGATCCGGCGCGTAGGGGTTAATTACTGTCCCGTAAGCTTCGCTGATACCGTCGTAGGAAAAAGCCCAGGTACTCATGTTGGCTTTGCCTAAAACGATCGCACCAGCTTCTCGAAGCTGTTTGACCGCAAAGGCATCGTCTGTAGCAATTAGTGACTTGAGCGCTTCAACTCCATTACTTGTAGGCAATCCAGCAACGTTGTAAGAGTCTTTGATTAATACTGGAATCCCATGCAGGGGTCCAAGAATAGTCCCTTCCTGTCTAAGCGCATCTAGCTTGGCGGCTTCTGTTAGAGCGTTAGGATTGATGTAAGCAACGGAATTTAACTTTGGGCCGGCGCGATCGTAGGCATCAATTCTATTTAGGTATAGTTGCGTTAAGGTACTACTGGTTAATGCACCCGCATCAAAGGCGGCGTTAACATCGGCAATAGTTGCTTCTTGTAAGGAGAATGTTGCTGCGTCGGCAATACCAGGGATAAGTCCCCAAATTAAGCATGGAGTGGCAAACAGCACTTTTTGTTTCCAGACTTGGCTCAATCGACTATACCTCGTTAAATGTTTGAACAATAAACGAAATGCTATGTTTTAGCCTTTAGAACTTTTGTTACTTTGATTACTTTTGCCACGTTTGTCATCGAAGTTTGTTTTAACAGAAATTATTTATTTTTAAGAAAATGAAGAGCTTAAGAACTATTTGCTCGTTGGTTTTTAGCACGATAATGTTTATCAACGTTGTTGTTTTAACAGCAAATGCGATCGCCATGAATTTAGCTAAAGTGACGGGAACTTTAAGCTATCCACGATTCTCTCCAGCTCTGGGGAGTGAAGCCACTATTTACATAACTTTAGTAGATGTATCGCCTCGTCAAGATAGTTCTGGAGATATTATCGTTAGACTTACGATTGTCAAGCCCACGCCATCGCCAATTTATTTTGAACTAAAATATAATCCAGCCCAAATTGATCGCCAACATACCTACGCAATTCAAGCCCGAATCACCGAACGGGGTAAAGTTATATTTACCAACAATTCACCCTATCCAGTAATTACAGGCGGAAATCCTCACAAAGTTGATATAGTTTTGACTCCTAAGCAATTGCCCTAAATATCTCACACGTATTTAGCTTCGATAAGATTTGTGTATTCAAGAGCGATCCAGCTTGCAGGTAGTGGATTGTATTTACTTAAGTTCTGGATGTGCGGCTTCAGGCGTTGGCTTACCCATTTGATTAATAGTTGCGATCGCCTGATACAATCTCCCTAAGTCGCGCTGGTTGAAATAAAGCACCAAACGGGGAAGTTCGGCCGTTTCATCTTGCGCTTCTTGAGGTAAAGCAATACTTTTTTCAATCCGTCCTTCAACTAAAATGTCGCTAAAATCAGTATTTAACTGTTCAATTTGCTCGTCCGACAACTCGGTTTTGAGGCGAATTACTAATTTTTCTTTGACGTAGCGGCTAGAGTGGTACACCTGATAAAAATCGGTAATGGCGTTGCAAGCTACCTCTAAGTTATCGGTAATAGTATAAAGACTAGAATCGTCTTTGCTGACTAAACCTGTTTTGCGTAAATTCTTGTCTATATAGGCGCTCCAATCGTGCCAATAACAGCCGCCAGGACGATCGATTAATACGAGCGGTACAGGCCCAAATTTTCCGGTTTGGCTTAATGTCATACATTCAAAAGCCTCGTCTTGAGTACCAAAGCCACCGGGAAACAAAGCTACGGCATCGCTTTCTCGTAATAAAAATAATTTGCGTGTGAAAAAATACTTAAAATGGATTAATTTGCGATCGCCTTCTATAAACGGATTTGCTTCTTGCTCAAAAGGTAATTGAATATTCAACCCAAAAGAGTTTTCCTTTCCCGCGCCTTCGTTACCTGCTTGCATAATCCCACCACCACCGCCCGTCATTACCATAAAGCCTAACTTAGTTACACAACGAGCAAAATCCACCGCAATTTGGTATTCCGGGGCTTCTGGTAAAGTACGCGCCGAACCAAAAATCGTTACTTTGCGGACGTGGCGATAAGTATGAAATAATTCCAATCCCCTTTCCATATCTGCTAGAGAGGCGGATAAAATTTTCCAGTCCAAGCGATCGATTTCGCTATTAGCTAGACGGACAATGGTAGCTAGAGTTTGGGCGATAAGTTGCCGATGTTGCGAGTTTGGTAGCTGCTCAAGTAATTGGGCAACATCAGAGGAAAGAGAATCGATTGGATTGAAGGATGATAAATTCATGAGTGCGATCGCCCAACTGGCATTTTATTGTACTGATTTTTGGGTTATTAAATATTCCCCCTTTAGCAATAAAAAGCACCTTGGATCGGAGAGATCCAAGGTGCGCTATTTAATTTATCGTTAAAACTATTTTTAAAGATACTTTTCCAAAGTGTTTGATAAAGTTGTCTTTGGTACTGCGCCAACAACCATATCAACTCTTTGCCCACCTTTAAAAATCATCAAAGTGGGAATGCTGCGAATACCGTACTGGCTGGCAACATTAGGGTTTTCATCAGTATTTAGTTTAACAACTTTAACTTGACCATCGTATTGTTGGGCAATTTCATCGACTACTGGGGCTACCATCCGACAAGGGCCACACCAAGGGGCCCAAAAATCCACTAAAACCGGAACTTCACTGTCTAATACTTCTTGCTTAAATGATGAGTCTGTAACTTGTACGGCTGCTGACATTCCTAGAAACCCTTACTACGTTTGTTTATTTCTTTGCTGAAAATTCTATCATAGGGCAAAGCCCGTATCTTATCTGTCAACGGTGTATATTTAGACAGACTTTGTTTAATTATAACTTTTGTATCAATGTTTTGTACCTGTACAACAAATAGACTATTGGCTACACATTATTATACAATTTGTCAACCTCTACTAGGTGAATTAAAACTTAAAATATTGTTGTAAGTTTTAGTTTTTTTGGTGATCGGGTTAACGGATAAGTTTTATTACTAAATCAATGAAGTAAGCGATCGCTAATTTTTTCTAACCTCTTTACTATTAGTTAAGTTTATAAGTTAACGAAAAATTAAGTTTAGCCGATCTTGAGCAGTTTTTAGGGCAGAAGTGGGGGTACTTTTTCCTAACAGCACTGATTCTAAGGCTCTACCTAAACTTTCTGATAAGCGACTGTAACGAGGAAAAATTGGACGCGATCGCCCATACTTTGCCTGGTCTAAAAATACTTTAACTGCGGGCTGCTTGGCAACAAAGGTTTGATATTCTTCGCTGGCTCTAGCTTTAATATTTATTGGTAAGTAACCTGTATTAATTGCCCATTGGGTTTGGAATTCTTCACCAATTACAAATTGAGCAAACTTCAAAGCGGCGGCTTCTTGCTTGGGGTTGGATTTAAAAACAAACAGATTCTCGCCTCCGATGGCGGTGGCAGGTTTCAATTTAGTTGGAATAGGAAAAACATCAAAATCGACTCCCGTTGCCTGCAATTGCCCTAAAGTCCAAGGTCCAGTAATTTGCATTGCGACTTTACCAGCTAAAAAGTTGTCAATCTCAAAACCTCTTTCGGGTAACGATAGTACCGCCGAACCATCGGCGATTAAACTGCGCCATAATTCCATTGATGCGATCGCACCAGGGTTTACAATTGCTGGCAAGTGGTTGTCACTAGCTACTAATTCGCCGCCACCACTCCACATAAACGGTAGCCATAAAAATACTGCAAACTCTCCTTTCCCTAAAGGCAAAAATATTCCGTGTTGGTCTACTCGGCGATCGCCATTTGTATCTATAGTCAATTTACGCGCTACTTGGCGCAACTGTTCCCAAGTTTGGGGTAATTCGGTTATTCCTGCGGCTTTAAATAAGCTTGGGCGGTAAAATATACCTACATTATTAGTAGCAAAGGGTACAGACCAAGTATGTCCTCCATACTCCATTGACTCGAACAATGCCGGATCAATTTGGCTAAATTCTGGTAATTTTGCTAACCAATTTTCTAAGGGAAGGATGGCGTTTAGTTCGACTAATTGTCCGGTGAGTGTAGCATTAAACCATAATAAATCTGGGGGTGCATTTCCGACTACTGCTGCCAATATTTTCGGTAGTTGTTGTTCGGATTGTCCTACATATAGCGATTCTACTTTGATATCTGGATGCTCTTGATTGAATTTGTCTACAAGCTTTTGCAGTACATCTCTATTTAGTGGTGGATTTACTCCTTGCCATAGAGTTATCTTTGTTATATCGGTAGATTTAGGAGTTTCAATTAAGTTTTGACATCCGGTTAAAAATAAGCTGACTATAAGTATTAGTTTGAGGAAAAAATTAAATTTATCCCCAAAAACCGAACAGTTAGGAGGTTTAATATTATTTATGCTGAAAAAGTTTGTATTGGTTTTTATACTGGTAATTCTTAGCACAATTATTTTTACAAGTTGTAGTGTTAGTAGACAAGCAAATAACGATGGTGTTGTTACTATAACTCTTAGCGGTTGGAGTAATTTATTAGAAAAACAGCTTTTACAACAGGTGGTTTCGGAGTTTGAGGCGTTGAATCCGACGATTAAAGTTAGGTATGATGCGATCGCAGATGAGTATATGGATGTACTTAAAACTCGGCTAATTGGCGAAACTGCGGCGGATGTTTTTTATTTAGATGCTTTAGAAATTCCCGCGCTGATTTCTCCCGGCGTACTTGAACCATTAAATAATTATATAAACGATGAGTTCGATCTTCAAGATTTTGCCCCAAATTTACTAAAAGCTTTTGAGCGCGATGGGGTAATCTATGGCTTACCTAAAGACTTTTCTACTCTGGCACTTTTTTACAATAAAAATGCTTTTGCGGCGGCAAATTTAAGCATTCCTCCTGTTAATTGGGATGAGTTTCTTAGCTATGCTAAAAAGCTGACAGTTGATAATAATAAAGACGGTAAAATTGATGTTTATGGATTTGGTTTAGCACCAGAATTAGCTAGACAAGTCTTTGTTATTAAAGCTTTTGGTGGTGAATTGGTTGACGTTAATAATAATGCTGCTTTTGCTTCAATAGACAGCTTAAAAGGTTTGCAATTAATAGTAGATCAATATATTCAAGATAAGTCTGTGGCGCAACCAACGGATGTTGGTACAACTTCGGGAGGTGAAATATTTGGACAAGGTAAAGCAGCAATGGTAATTGAAGGTGCTTGGATTATTTCTTACTTAAAAGAAACATTCCCAAATCTTGAATATGGCATTGCAGAAGTACCAACAATAGCAAATAAAAAAGGGACAATGGCTTACACTGTTGCTTATGTCATGAATAAGAAATCGCCGCATAAATTAGCCGCATGGAAATTGATTGCTTATTTAACGGGAAAAGATGGGATGACAGCGTGGACAAAAAATGGTTTAGCATTGCCAACTCGCGCCTCTGTTGCTAATAAGTTAAATTATGACGATAATGATTTATATGCACCCTTTATTGCTGGTGCAAATTATGCCACTATTTGGCAAGCAGGGAAATATTTACCTTTAATTTTAAATAATTTTAACAATCAGTTTGTAAGTGCTATTATTGGCGAACAAACCCTAGAAAGTGCAATGCAAAAAGCTCAGGATACAGCTAACAAAGAAATTGAATTATCCCAATAATTGCTCTATGTTAAATAAGTCAAACAAGCAATTTAAAGATTTAGTTAGTGCTTATATTTTCATGAGTCCTACAATTATTATTCTGTTGTGTTTTTTAGTATTGCCAATTTTATTAGCTATTTTACTTTCTTTGTACAAAGTGCAACCTTTGGGAGATATTAGTTATGCTTTTAGAGGTGGGAAAAACTTCTTGCGACTTACCCAAGATGAACGAGTTGCGATCGCACTTAAAAATACTGTCGAATATGTAGCGATTGTTGTTCCTATTCAAACAATTTTAGCTTTAAGTTTAGCTTTAATATTAAATGCTCAAATTAAAGGTAAAAATCTATTTAGAGTTCTCTTTTTCTTGCCAACAGTTACTTCCTCCGCCGTATTAACTCTAATTTTTATGTGGATTTGTAACTCTAATGGTTTGTTAAATAGTTTTTTAGCTTTTATCCATTTACCTACCTACAATTGGTTGGGAGATCCAAATATTGCTTTAAAGGCAATTATGCTGATGAATATTTGGTCAACTGCTCCTTTATTCATGGTTATTTATTTAGCAGCAATGCAAGAGATACCCGAAAACTTGTACGAAGCTGCAACAATTGATGGTGCTAATTGGTTAGATAAATTTGTCTGTATTACCTTACCTTTTTTAAAGCCAATTACTTTTTTTATAATTGTAATGGGTGTGATTGGAACTTTTCAATTATTTGATCAGTCATACATATTTTCTCGCGGTTCTGGTGGCCCAAATAATTCAACTTTAACCGTTGTACTATTAATCTATCAGTATGCTTTTAAAAACCTAGATATGGGTTATGCTGCGGCTTTAGCCTTGATGCTAACGTTAGTAATTATGACGGCAACTTTAATGCAACGCTATTTCTTTAAAGAAGAAAGAATTGATTAATTATGCAGCGTTTTAAATCTATGAAATTAGTTTTATATTTGATTTTAGTTTTATATGCAATTATTACAATTGTTCCGTTTGCGTGGGCGCTTTCTGCTTCTTTTAAACCCTTGGCGGAAATTGTTGGCGGTGGAAACAGTTTTATCCCGCAACAGTTTACTTTAGCAAACTATCAAAAAATATTTACTCAAGAGCCATTATTTGGACGTTGGTTGTTTAATAGCGTAGTAGTTGCGGTTACTATAACTACTTTTAATTTACTATTTAACTCAATGGCTGGTTATGCTTTAGCAAGGCTGTATTTCCCAGGAAATAAGTTTTGGTTTTTCCTGATTTTAGCGGTTTTAATGATTCCGGGACAAATTACATTAATTCCTACCTTTTTAATCTTAAAAAACTTAGGCTGGCTCAATTCCTACCAAGGTTTAATTGTCCCCAATATTATTAATGCAACTTTTATATTTATGATGAGGCAATTTTTTATAAACTTTCCTAAAGACTTAGAAGAAGCAGCCGCTTTAGATGGGTTGGGACACTTAGAAACGTTTTTTCAAATTGTTTTACCTTTAGCAAAACCGGCTTTGGCGGCGCAAGCAATATTTGTATTTATGGGTGCGTGGAATAATTTTTTATCGCCGCTAATGATTCTGTCTGATTCAACAATGTTTACTTTACCTTTGGGCTTGAATATATTTAAAGGTCAATATATAAGTTACTGGAACTATATAATGGCAGCTTCGATGATGTTTACATTACCTGCATTGGCTATTTATGCATTTTTTAACCGCTACTTTATTCAAGGCGTAACTTTTACAGGTGGTAAATAGCTGTTATAGTAAAAATGAAGAAATGTAAAGTTTAATGCTAAGGCTTGATTCTCCAACCATTTCAAATCCTTCTTTAACCTACGATTACGATATAGCGATCGCGGGTGGTGGCATTATCGGCTTAACTTTAGCTAGTGCGTTAAATAATTCTGGGCTAAAAGTAGTTGTAATTGAAGCAAAACCCCAATCAGTAGCCGTCGCCAAAGGTCAAGCTTACGCCGTTCATCTCCTCTCAGGGCGCATATTTGCGGGAATTGGCGTATGGGATGAAATATTGCCCCAAATTGCTCATTTTTGCCACGTTCAGCTATCAGATGCCGATTATCCCCACTCTGTCAGCTTTGAAACTAACGATTTGGGTACAGAAGTCTTAGGCTACGTCGCCGAACATCAAGCGTTATTAAAGCCACTACAAGACTTTGTAAACCGATCCCCTAATATTGCCTATTTGTGTCCGGCACAGGTGCTAGAGACTCAATATCAGCCCTCTGGAGTAGAAATTAGCTTGCAGATGGGTGAGGAAATAAAAACTATCCGTACCCGCTTGATTGTCGCCGCCGATGGGGCAAAATCTCAAACTCGTCAGAAAGCGGGAATTAATACGCGCGGTTGGCAATATTGGCAGTCATGTATTGTTGCTTTTGTCAAGCCCGAAAAAGGACACAATAATACAGCCTATGAAAAGTTTTGGAGTAGTGGCCCTTTTGCAGTGTTACCTTTACCAGGAAATCGTTGTCGCATTGTGTGGACTGCACCCCACTCCGAAGCTAAAGCATTAGTAGCCTTGAATGATGAGGACTTTTTAGCAGAACTTACCAAGCGTTATGGCGCACACATGGGCAAACTGGAACTAGAGGCCGATCGCTTTGTATTTCCAGTACAGTTAATGCAGAGCGATCGCTATGTTTTGCCTAGACTTGCTTTAGTTGGTGATGCTGCACATTGTTGTCATCCCGTAGGCGGACAAGGTTTAAATATGGGTATCCGCGATGCGGCGGCTTTAGCGCAGGTATTGCAGCAAGCCCATCAAAAAGGTGAAGATATTGGAGACTTGGCAATTCTCAAACGTTATGAAAGTTGGCGCAAGCAAGAGAATTTGACAATTTTGGGGTTTACAGATTTATTAGATCGTGTGTTCTCTAATAACTTTTTACCTGTAGTTATAATTCGTCGGATTGGCTTACTAATGTTGCACCGAGTACCGCCAATTAAGATATTTGCTTTAAAATTAATGACGGGTTTAAAAGGACGCGCTCCAGAAATAGCCCAGAAGTTTTAGTTTTTGGGCAAGTCAATTGTTTGATTATTTTTAATTGTATCGGTTAAAGTTTTTGCCAAATTCATAAAATCTGAAGGCATCATAATTATGGTTGTGGTGTTATTTTCTGCGCCAATTTCTGTTAACATTTGCAATCGGCGAAGTTCTAGCGCAATCGGGTTCTGATCGATATTTCGAGCGGCGGCGGCTAACTGCGTTGAGGCTTCTTTTTCCGCATCGGCTTTAATTATCCGGGCGCGTTTTTCTCTAATTGCTTCGGCTTCTTTTGCCATTGCTCTTTGCATTGCTAGGGGAATTTCTACATCTTTCATTTCTACCCTTTCAACTACAACGCCCCAAGGTTCGGTAATTTCATCAACTATTTCTTGAACTTTAATATTTATTTTGTCGCGGTTTTGCAAAACATCATCTAATATATTTTGCCCTACTACATTACGCAAAGTTGTTAGTGCCGCTTGATAAACTGCTAATTCGTAATTTTCTACTTTATTGATAGCTTTAGACGGGTCAAGAATACGGTAATAAAGAACGGCATTAACTTTAATTGTGACGCTATCGGACGTTACAGTTTCTTGAGGCTCGATACTAACAGTTTTAGTCCGAATGTCTAGTTGTGCCTTTTGGTCTATTATCGGCATAATCCAGTACATTCCTGGCCCTCTAACGCCTTGAATTCTACCTAATCGGAAGATTACCCCGCGCTGATATTCCCGGTCTAATTTTAGTCCTGAACCACCAAAAAACAACAGAGCAGCGATCGCGCCTAAGATAACTTCCATAAAACTTTTGGCTAAATATTTAATTATTACCTTTATTTTAGCCCTGGGATAGATGACCTTACACTAAACAATTAGTTCTTAATCATTTCTAACTCGATAGCGGACTAGCTTTCGCACTTCGGCAATAGATAAGCCTAATTCTTGAGAAATTGCCGATTCTACTTGAGCAAATTCTGTTACTGGAAACTGAAATTCTAAACTTGTTAGTACAGGATTAGTATTTTTAACTTGAACAGTGGTAAAACCAAGCTCCTTATCAATTTCCGCCTTAATTACAACAATAGTAACCGATAGCTTTACTTCTAATTGAGCATCGGCTTCTAGCTGCGCCACAGTTCCGTAGGGACGGCTTAATATGCGATCGCTAGCAACATCACTACCGTACCAAAATGTTAGCCCTAAAATCGGCAAAACTAGCCAAGCACGAGGTAAAGCCATAAATAATTGGAGCTATCAAAATTTTTCACTATTGCGGGCAGTACAAAACCTGTCTGCCCCAACATCGCTATAGTTAGAGCGTAATTATCAAATAACCTTGCTGAAACTTTGCGCCATTAACCGTTCTACCACTTAATCCCGGCGGTAAAAATATATTGCGTCTTTGATCTCCCGCCTCAATAGTCACTTCTGGCCCTGATTGAGTAAGTTTTACCTGTTTTTTGTCAAATCCGGGCAAAAATAGCTTAACTTGACGATTTACAACATCAAACTCTATTGGTTTTGGCACTTCTGTATTTTGCGTAAAATCAGGCAAAGCATCAATTAACGGTTGCCAATTACCAATTGGGCTGCTAGGAATAGTGCTAATGGGTAAAGGCGAAAAATCTTCCGTTGTTGGCGTACTATCTGTTTGGTTGAATAATACACCCCCAACATTTAACCCTACTTGTTGAGCGCTACCCCATAGATAAGTAGCCGTTGCGATATTTAAAGGATTATCTGTGGTAACTAAATAAGCTAAAAGCCTTTTGGGGTCAGCTAAAGCAGCTTTCCCTTGTTCTAAAATATTTGTAGCTT
This sequence comes from Synechocystis sp. PCC 7509, assembly GCF_000332075.2. NCBI lineage: Bacteria > Bacillati > Cyanobacteriota > Cyanophyceae > Synechococcales > Merismopediaceae > Synechocystis > Synechocystis sp. PCC 7509. The sequence goes on from NZ_ALVU02000001.1 coordinate 615,831, forward strand.
GGTTAGTAGGCGCAGCGAAATTGTCACCCGTCCAACTAACGTTAAATACCGTCGCTATCAAAGGCTGAAGAAACGGCGAAACTGTTTTAACTAAATCAGATTCAGTAATCAACTTACCAAAGCGACGGCTGTACCAGCTAAGACTTTCCGGCATTCCCAACATTCGTAGTGTAGAGGCATCGCCACTGCCATCATAAACGATCGCATCGTACTTTCCACTTGCGTCGTATTCCCGTAAGGCGTTAAGTTCTAAGGCTTTGTCCATTCCTGGTAATACTACCAATTCTTGCCCGTAAACATCTTTAATTACTGGTGTCCGTAAGTATTGGGCTTCTAACTTTTTTACTTCTTCCCAGTTACGTTCCAATAATGCGGAAGTTTTTAAATGCACTGCGTCGAGGTTAGTATCTATTTGCTGGACTTCTGACGTTACCGGGGTTTCTAAAAGCAAATTTATGGCTACAGTGTCTTGCACCGCCAAAAGTACACGCTTACCAAGGCTTGCTAATTTCTTCGCAGCAGCGATCGCTATTGTCGTGCGACCACTGCCGCCTTTACCCAAAAAGGTTAATATCAGTGACATGGTTATTTTTCAAAGGTTGAGTCTATTTAAAAGGGTAGTTCCTCAATGGCTAGTTGGGGCTACCTATTAAGAGATATCCCCAACACCATGCGACTTTTAAACCGCTTTTAGTTCATCTGCAAAAAACCAGGTAGTAAATTCATCTTCAAACTGAACTACCACGCCTAAGTTCATACCGTCCAGAATTTTAAAGCCTTTAACAGTTCCTACTGCCCCTAGCCGTTTCACAACCGTCGATGGTACTCGATCTCGGAGACGGCAAACTTTTACTTGTTGTCCTATTTCCATGCCAACTTAAAATAATGTAATAAACCATGACTCAGTGTAGCGGAATCTGTCACCTACAAAGAGGATAGATTTAATTTGCGTCCAGCCAATAAGTGTACTATTTCTGGAAAGACAGTTTAAAAAGTAGAAAAAACAGCTAAAAAAATGTAACTTACCAGTTTGGAAAAGGGATAACTAAATATTAAGCTTTGTAATAGTCTTTATACCAAGCTACAAAGCGTTCGATTCCGATTTCAATAGAAGTAGTAGGCTTAAACCCTACATCATTATATAAATCGTTTATGTCTGCATAAGTTGCAGGAAGATCGCCTAATTGCATTGGTAGCAGATTTTTTTTAGCTTCTTTACCAATACAATTTTCTAATACTTTAATGAAGTACATTAATTCTACAGGTTGACTGTTGCCAATATTGTATATTTTGTAGGGAGCATTGCTGGTACTGGTATCTGGCGCGTCTCCCGACCATTTAGGGTTAGGTTTTGGTGTTTTATCCATTACTTTAACAACACCTTCTACAATGTCATCAATATAAGTAAAATCTCGCTGCATTTTTCCTTGATTAAAAACATTTATTGGCTGTCCTGCTAAAATAGCTTTAGTAAACATAAAAAGCGCCATATCTGGTCTTCCCCACGGCCCATAAACTGTAAAAAAACGCAATCCTGTAGTTGGCAATTTATACAAATGGCTGTAGGTATGCGCTAACAACTCATTAGCTTTTTTAGTAGCAGCGTACAAGCTGATAGGGTGGTCTACGTTGTCGTGAGTTGAAAAAGGCATTTTGGTGTTAGCACCATAAACAGAACTAGAAGACGCAAATACTAAATGCTGAACTTCTGAGTAACGACAACCTTCTAAAATGTTGGTAAAACCGATCAAGTTACTATTTATATAAGCGTGGGGATTTTTTAAAGAATAACGTACCCCAGCTTGGGCTGCTAAGTTAACAACTATATCAAAGTTTGTTTGAGTAAATAATTTAGCTACCTCCTCACCGTCAGCCAAATTTATTTTGTGAAAGTGAAAGTTTGGATACTTTTTTAATAAAGCTAATCTATCTAGCTTCAAATTTACATCATAGTAATCATTAAGATCATCAAGACCAAATACTTGTACATTTATACTAAGTAAGTATTTGCTTAGATGAAAACCAATGAAACCTGCTGCGCCAGTAACTAAAATTTTTTTCATACTTTATTTATTTTACTAAAAATTCTACAATATCAACCATTTATCTTTTTATTTAATAAATATTTCAAGTTGCAGCAATCCGTTTTTTGCTGGGGAAACTAGGAAACGAAACTGTCCATTTTTTGTAGACGATTTAGGATTATTACAATTATCATTTACTCAATCTAATTTGGAATTTTACTGTTTATCAATAACAATAAACAAATATCAATTAATTCATTCTTTTATACTGTCTAAAAATAGAGTAGAGTTAACTACCTTCTATTAAATTATTTTTTGCCTTGGTTTACATTTTCTAAAAATTCTATAAATTAACATTATAAAATGGACAACCTTAAAAAAATAGCTGTGATATTAAGTAGTTAGCAAATTACACCTTGATAAGGCTATCAAGAGTTGGCAATGTCTAAAAAGTCGATTACATCAACTAAATAAAAATTGCTTCTAGGCGATCGCGCTAGATCCACTAACAATCATCCTCAAAGCTAGGCGATCGCGCAGTTAGTTTACCAGATCAATAGAAAGCAAGCTAACTTCTTCCCGACTCAAACCTCCAAGCTTTTTGCTCCTTATTAAAGCATATTGAGGCTTTACAGCAATTAATCTGGGGAACTCGACCCTAAAAAACCTCCTAAAAACTTGGTCAAATCAGGTATTTTAAAGGTACAGAGCTTTAGCGCAGAGGCGATCGCGCCTACAAACACCTTAGTTCAACATTGTCATAAAATCTTGCCGTATTACAAACACAAGCCTTAGCAATGGTTTTACCCTTTGCCCAGACTAAATTTTATTGGGCGAATAGTTAAAGCTTAAAACAATTTATGATAGAATCTCCATGATGATTTTTAGTTAACTTGTTTCTAGCTGTTTTTGATAATGGGGCTTATATAATATAGGATTTGTTGCTAAAAATTAAGTAAATAGTCAGTGGGTAAGCAAAAATTGTTGCAGAAGATAGTTAATAAATCTCTTAAACTTTATAAAAAGCGTTTTAACCGATTAGGAATCTCGCAACAGCGAGAAATACACCGCTATTGGGAATTATTAAATGTTTTAGTATCACGGAATCTCAAAGTACGTTATAGAGGTTCTTTATTGGGGGTTTATTGGTCTTTATTAAACCCATTAATTATGACTGGGCTATATACAGCAATTTTTGGGGCGACTTTTGCTTCCTATTATCATAATTCTGTTGCCAACTACATATTAGCAGCATTTACTGGCTTAGTAGTAATGAATTTCTTTTCAGCTTCTACATCTCAAGCTTTGACAAGCATAGTGGGTAATGGAGCTATTTTAAATAAAATTCGTTTGCCAATAAGTATTTTCCCGGTATCGCTAATTGCCGCCAATGTATTTCAATTTGCTATAGGAGTTTTGCCTTTATTGGCAGTGATTACGCTGATTAAATCTCACAGTTTAGTCAACTTAATAGCACTTTTAGTACCATGTACCGCTTTAGTTTTAGTTTGTACTGGCATTGGTTTTTTGGTTAGTGCGCTATATGTTTTCTTTAGAGATTTACCATATTTTTATGAATTAGTTGTATTTATGTTATTATTAAGTAGCCCGGTATTTTACCCCGCCGATATTGTTCCGAAACAGATAAAACCTTTTTTATCCTTAAATCCTTTATCACCCATTATTGAGAGTTTGCGTCAAATTTCTTTAGAACAAACATCGCCAGACCTGAGTTTGATCTGGGGTAGTTTGCTCAGTAGTATTGTTGTTATGGCTTTTGGATGGACTGTATTTCACCTGTGGCGACATAAATTTATGGATTTGCTGTAAATGGAAGTAATTCGTCTGGAGCAAGTTTCGCTTTGGCGACGAACGCAAGAAGAATTTTCTTATGATCTGAAAAAGACGATTTTATCTATTTTGCAGGGTAAATATCGTCAGCCAGCAAAGAATTTGGTATTAAATAAAATCGATTTAGTAGTAGCTCCTGGCGAAAAAATTGGCATAATAGGAGCAAATGGAGCAGGGAAGTCAACGCTACTTAAAGTTATTTGTGGTATTCTACAACCAACCAGTGGCAAAGTTCGGGTACGGGGACATATTGCGCCTCTAATTGAGTTGGGCGCAGGGTTCGATCCTGAAATTTCTGTAGAAGACAATATTCTTCTGTATGGAGTGTTGTTAGGATTTTCTAGAGCAGAAATGCGGCAAAGAATACCTTCAATTTTAGAGTTTTCTGAGTTACAAGATTATGCTTTCATGCCAGTAAAAGCTTTATCATCAGGTATGGTAGCGCGTTTAGGGTTTGCGATCGCAACAGACGTACAACCAGATATTTTAATTCTAGATGAAGTTCTTTCCGTAGGAGATGAAAGTTTTAAAAACAAGTGTCAGCAGCGCATCAACAAGTTTTGGAGTGCAAATGCAACGATATTAGTAGTATCTCACGATCTAGAATTTATTGAAAAATCATGTGGCAAAGTAATATGGTTAGACAAAGGGCAGTTAAAGTTTATTGGCGAGTCTCAAGAAGCAGTTTCTTGTTACCTTAATATTGTTTGACTAGATAACCAATTATGAATGTGCATAGGATTACTATAATTAGATTAATAGCTGCTTTTTTTATAATGTAAATATAATTTTATTCACATAAATTACCTTACTAAACAAATCGAATGAATTTGAACGGAATTAATGTATTAATAGATTGCTATAACTTAGAACTTATTCAAGGTACAGGTATAAAAACCTATGGTATAAGTTTAATTAAAGCTTTAAATTTGCTTGAAGCAAATGTGAATTTATTATGCAGTCGTTCTAGTGGGAGTCCTAAGTCAATTTTAAATGAAGTATTATTTTTTGATAGGCAACATACGAGAGCTACAAAACTTAATCAAATTAAAAGCTTACTTTCTACGGTTACTCAATTTTACCCAAAAGTAAAAAACTTAAATAATAGTAATTTTATAATCAAGCAAGAATCAGACTTGTTTTTTGATTTAGTAAATTCTGAAAATATTTTTACCGCTCATAATTGTTATGATATTGCTAATTTTTTATACAAAAATTTCAGAATAACAAATAAAGTTAGATTTGCAAAAAAGATAGATATATGGCACTCAACTTGTCCGATGCCGCTAGAGGTAGATAAAGCCAAGAAAATAACTACTATTCATGATTTAATTCCTTTGAAGTTACCCTATACAACTTTGGATGATAAAAATTTCTTTTTTAAACTGATAAAAAAATCTATTGAAAAATCCCATCTTATTTTAGCAGTTTCAGAACACACTAAAAAAGACATAATAGATATTTTTAATGTTTCTTCTGATAAAATCTTTGTCACGTATCAACCCGTTATACAACCACAATATACATTTAATGAAAATGAGCTTTTAATATTATTAAAACAGTACCGATTGCGTGTGAAAGAATATATCCTTTTTGTTGGAGCTATAGAGCCAAAAAAGAACTTAGGGCGATTGATAGAGGCGTATATAAAACTAGATACTTCTATGCCTTTAGTTATTGTTGGTAAAAAAGGATGGTTATGGGAAGATGAAATTGGTAAACTTCAAAAAGTTTTTCCTAAATATTTTATAAAAAAGATAAAATTTCTTGAATACATATCAAGAAGCGATCTGACTTATTTGTATCAAGGTGCTTGCTGCTTTGTTTTTCCTTCTCTATATGAAGGATTCGGTTTACCTCCTTTAGAAGCGATGGCTTTAGGATGCCCAACTATTGTATCTAATGTTTCTTCGTTACCGGAAGTATGTGGCGATGCGGCTCTTTATGTAGACCCTTACGATGTAGTTAATATTAGAGATCAGATAGAGACTTTAATTACCGATCCTTTCTTGCAAACACAACTTTCATTAGCGGGAAAAGAAAGGGCAAAGTTATTCAGTTTTAATAACTATACTAATAAATTATATGAAGCTTATAAAAAAGTAATTTAGATTAGATGGCAACTTAAATAAACTTAAGCGAACTCTTACTTAAGTTTATTTGTTAGTAATTACTGTTAGAGCGGTTGTAGATATAATTTATCCCAAAATAACGATGGACTAAAATATTAAGATTGACGCGAATAGCTTGTTTTAAGTTTGCGTTGTTAAAGTTCCTGTTATTAAAATTGCCATTGTTAATAGTACCGTTATTGAAATTCTTATTTATAAAATTGCTGTTGTTGGAATTTTGATTGTTATTGCGATCACTGTTTATGTTGAAAAAAGCGCCTATTTTATCCCCAGCTTTAAGTAATTATCAACTATAGAGGGTGTGGTAGCCTCAATGTGCGAGTGTTTTTGTTTTTAAGTAGGGTTTCATAGCCAATTACACAGGTTGTATAGCTAATGGGGATAATTTACCTTTCCAATCGGTTACCATTACCAAAAATTACCACTTAGTAAGCTTTTGTATCGCAATTAAATTATTTTGTCAACTGTCATAAAGCAGAAGTATTTAGTTGATAATTATAACGAGCAATAAATACATTAGTAAGGATTTTTTAATGGAGCGCGGACATATTGGTGTGACACTGTGGTTTACAGGCTTGAGCGGCGCGGGTAAAACCACAATTAGCCAAGCAGTAGAAACAGAACTACGGCTAAAGGGGTGTAAAGTTGAAGTTTTAGATGGTGATATAGTACGTCAGAACCTGACTAAAGACTTGGGATTTAGTAGAGAAGATCGTGATGAAAACATCCGACGTATTGGTTTTGTAGCCAATTTATTAACTCGAAATCAGGTAATTGTTTTAGTTTCGGCGATATCACCCTATAGAGAAATTCGCACTGAAGTACGCCAACGCATCGGCAACTTTATTGAAATTTACGTCAATGCACCTCTAGAAGTATGCGAACAAAGAGATGTAAAGGGGCTATACAAAAAAGCTCGTTCAGGAGTAATTAAAAATTTTACTGGGATAGACGATCCTTACGAGCCACCGATTAATCCAGACGTAGAATGTAGTACCGATAAAGAAAGTTTAGAACAAAGTGTATCTAAAGTATTAGACCAGTTAACTACCCTAGGACTCAAGCTTTAGAAGGTTTCTTGTAGAAGTGGTTTTGCCTGAGTATTCATACTCAGGCTGATACTTGTAGCCGTCAACTGACCCGGCGAACAAAAGGTAAAAGGCTCTCTAAAACTAGGTCATAGAAATGCTCTTGAGGATAGTGTCCGGCTTCTTCTAGCTTGATAAATTCTGAGTGCTTGATAGAGGCGGCAAAATTTTGTGCCATTGAAAGCGGTAGCCAAGGATCGGTTATGCCCCAAATAATAGCTGTAGGATACTGCCATTGTTTAAATCCCGCTTCGATTTCTGCCATTGCGGAGGGCCTTTGCAAATTGCGGATTGTATACATTAAACTGCGTCCGGCGGCGGAACTTTTGAGAAATGGCTGACGGTAAGTGTCCAAATCGCGATCGCTAATTCGGTAACGACTACCACCTTCAAGAGTGCGATCAACTAGCAACGGATCTTGAGTCAACATATCTCCAGCTAAGGGTAAGCCCCATTGTTGCATTTGCCAAGGTAGCTTGGCGCTAGAGGAGAGGGGGGTATTTAAAATAACTAAACTTTCAATTTGCTCAGGATGACGCAAAGCATACTGCAAGCCTACAGAACCTAAAAAGCCTTGTACTACTAAAGAAAAACGTTCGAGTTTTAGGGCTTGCAAAAAGTCCGCTAGAGCATCTATAAAAGCGTCAGGAGTATAGGCAAATTCTTTTTTATCGGGTTTAGCAGAATAGCCAAAACCAACCCAATCGGGAGCGATCGCTCTTGTACCTTGATTTGCCAATGCTGGCATAATTTGCCGCCAACTGTAGCTGTGAGATGGCAAGCCATGTAATAAAACGACAGGTACTAAGTCTGTTTCGCTTCTAGGCGTAGACTCACGGTAAAACCAATCAAGTCCGCCAACTTTAATTTTATTTTCTGTCACGATCGCGCTATTAAGCAGAAGTTATTTCTTTATGTCGTTACGATACCAAGAAACTGTCTAATAATTTTATAATCCTCTGGGCTGTAGCTGGAGCTAATAAAACCCCATTCCGATAATGCCCAGTAGCGAGAAGAACATTACTAAACCCCTCTAAAAGCTCAATTATGGGGGCGGGACGGGCTTCAGGGCGGGGGCGCAACCCTGACCAGGTTTTGATGGTAGTGGCGGCTGCTAATGCCGGACAATAGGCGATCGCACGGTGTCTAACTGCCTCTAGTTTTTCTGCTTCTGGTACAACTTGCCCCGATTCTAAGGGAAATTCTACCGTTGCCCCAATCCAGTAATCTGTAACAGGATTGCTAGTTAAACACGGCACTATATGCACATCGTTACCAGTAATTACAGGTTGAAACTCTGGGTTTCCTAAAGAGTTTGGTAAGCGGATATGGATTGCTTGACCTAGTACGGGTCTAATATCTAGTAGAGGTGGAATTTGCAAGTTAGGAAGAGACTGCAACGAACCTAAGCCAGCAGCTACTACTAAGCAATCTATTACTTTGCCTTGTACAGATTTAACTACATGGTGAAGATTAGCAGTAGTCAGATCGTATTGTAAATTTGTGGCATCAAAATGAAAAATTACGCCCCGACTTTTTGCCGCATCTACTAAGGCTAAAGTTAGCGCTACAGGATCTACTTGGATATCTTGGGGAGAATAAATTGCTGCGGGGATATTTTGACAATCTATTTGCGGACAACTCGCTTTTAGTTTGGCGCTATCCCATAATTCTAACTGCCATCCTTGCTCAGAACGAATTGCGGCTAATTTTTCCCATTTGGCTAAATCTTCTCCCTCTGGGCAAAGTTTTAAAATTCCCTGTTGATTGTAAGGAATTGTTCGCTTGGTAATTGCTTCTAGTTCGGGAATTAGGGTTGTATAGCGCTCAATGCTGTGCGATCGCATTTGCCAGGCTTTGCCTTTAGTTTTGTGGCTAATGATGCCCATTAATACACCTAAAGCGGCGGCGGTAGAGCCTTGGGCGGGTGGTTGTTTATCTAAAACGGTAATTTTTAGTCCGGGGATTAAACTAAGCTCGTAGGCGATCGTTGCCCCAACTACGCCGCAGCCGATAATTACTATGTGATTCATGATTATTTGCAAGAGAGACGTTTCACCGAAACGTCTCTCTGTTTTCCTAATCCTCTACCTGTGCGGGGACAGCTTGTTTAGGAATCAAATCTACAAATTTATTGATGTCTGCAAAGGCATTTTGGTAACTACGTACTGCTCCAGTGGTGCTGTTTTCTTCAATTGCTTGCTCGACTTTTACTAAGTCATCAAACAATTCTCGCGTGATTTGCCGCGCTTTTGTTTGCTCTTTTGGTAGCAAGTTGCGGGTTATGTAAGTCATTTTTAGCCGCAATTCACCCAAGGGCCCGTGAATAAAATTCCTAACTCCAATCCAATCTCGCCGTTGAATGAGGACAGGAATTTCACTCATGCGATCGCGTAAAGCTAGTAAAGTAGGAGCATATTCCTGAATTTGCTCGATTTGAGCGGGGGTATAAGTTGGAGATACTTTAGCCACCGTGGGACTACTACAACTAATTAAAAATACTGCCACCATAGCCAGAATTAATGACAAAATCGACCGAGAACGCACCATAACCTAATTTTCTATCTGTTAACGAACAGTGTCATTTTAGATCGCTACTGAGCTTAAGCGCCAAACAAAAGCGCGACTTGCTCTAGGTAGAAAAACTTTAGCGGTTTAGTTAGGTATTAATGCTTACTTTAATGAGCGCCTAAGTTCTCTAAAATTTGATAAGCTGAAACACAATAGCAGTAGTATTTATAGCGATATCTATCCCCGCGATCCAAAGGTAGGAGCATTTTTCTTGTGAATGCAGCAGAAGCGGCAACTAACCTAGAACTTACAAGTAAAATTGCCTCTGTCGTCAATTTGTTTAAAAGTGAGTTTCCGGAAATTAAGTCGGATCTCAAACCTTGGCAAAACGATCCAGAAACTAGGGAATTAATCGATCCAGATTCGATTGATATTGGCTTGCATTTCCCTGGTAGAAGTAAGTTGTTTCAAAGTCGTAGCATTTTAATTCAAATTCGTTTTTATCAAGATCCAATGAATAATAAAGTTTCTTGCATTGGCGTGGAAGCGGCGGGTTTCGATCATCGGGGCAAACAATGGCGACTTTCTACGGTGGAAGATTGGCGATGTGAAGGCGAAACTCAACCTAAGCCTGAAGCTGGCGAACAGTTAAAACACTTTTGTCGGCAGATTATTGAATTATTTAATACTTAAAGTTTTTTGCCAGGATTACAGCCGCAATCAATGTTGTAAGCAGAATTATAAGTAGTGTCGCGTTTACCAAACCAACTGTAACGATTGTCGCGGATTTGCTCGTAAAGGCGATCGCCTGTCCATTTTAATCCGGGTAAAAGTCGATAAGCCGCTACAAATACTCCTCCTAGGGGCAATAATTCCCCGATCTTTTCGGCGGCGGCGCTTCCTTGCCAACGTTTTTTGGGGTCGTTGGCATCAATTACTATCATCCCTAGTTCGCAATTATTGGGCGTAATGTCCCAACGCTTAAGGGTTTCTTCTGCTTGCATTGGTGCGTATTGGAATAATTCACCCCGATCTATGGTTTCGAGGATTTGGACTAAATTTGTACAAAGGTTGCAGTTGCCGTCGTAAATGACGTAATAAGTCATGCGGATAAAAATATTAGGTGTATCTTCTATCTTAGAATCTACAAAGCTTATCCTAAGAAAAACCAAGAATTGGGGGGTCTGCCCCCCAAACCCCCCATTGGGGGACGAGTTGCCTCCCCCAAACCCCCTGCAAAAGGGTCTTGTCGATGAGCGTTCAAGTTTTCGGCAAGTAGACCAGAAACGAATTATTCCCCAAACTCTTTGTAAAAAAATCTTTTAGGTAAACATCCGAGTCTTTGTAATCTTTAAGTTGCGATCGCAATCCCCCCCACAAACGCTATAATGCCAAGCTAAACGAATGTACAGGCACAAAATAATGGCAGACTGGCACGAAATTAGCGGGGGTGTTACTGCTCCTAAAGGCTATCGGGCGGCAGGAATTAAGGCAGGTCTAAAACCTTCGGGTTTGCCAGATTTGGCGCTGATTTTATCCGATGTAGATGCGATCGCAGCAGGGGTTTTTACTACGTCCCAAGTCCGTGCTGCTTGCGTAGACTATTGCCGTCAGCTACTACAAGCTAAACCTAGCGCTCGTGCCATTCTCTGTAATGCTGGTCAAGCAAACGCTGCTACCGGTTCTCAAGGCTGGCTGAATGCTTTAGAAAGTGCCATGCTACTCGGTCAAGCTTTGGGCATTCCCTCAGAATCAGTGTTAATTGCTTCTACTGGAGTAATTGGTCAACAAATTAAAATGGAGGCAATGCGATCGGGTATTCCTCAACTCGTGGCGGCGGCTTCCAATACTGGCAGCGATGCGGCGGCGCAAGCTATTGTTACTACGGATTTAGTCACAAAATCTATTGCTCTAGAAACTACGTTTAGCGATCGCCCTGTACGCATTGGTGGCATCTGTAAGGGTTCGGGAATGATTCACCCCAATATGGCTACACTACTAGCTTTCGTAACCTGCGATGCGGTGGTTTCTCCGGCTCTATGGCAACAAATGTTAAGCCGCGCGGCAGATAAAAGTTTTAACCAAATTACGGTTGATGGCGATACAAGTACCAATGATGCTCTTATTGCTCTTGCTAATGGTCAATCTCGCACTCCGGCAATTACAGAAATGGGCACGGAAGCGGAAAAGTTAGAAGCAATGTTAACGGCTGTCTGTCAGCATTTGGCAAAGGCGATCGCTCGTGATGGTGAAGGCGCTACTTGTCTTATTGAGGTGCAAGTTTCTGGCGCTACTGATGAAAAATCTGCTCGGCAAGTTGCTAAAACTATTGTCGGTTCGGCTTTATTCAAATCTGCCGTTTTTGGACGCGATCCCAATTGGGGCAGGATTGCGGCAGCCGCAGGACGCGCTGGTGTCCCTTTTGAACAGGAGAACTTACGGATTATGTTAGGGGATTTTCTGTTAATGGAAAATGGTCAACCTCTAGCTTTCGATCGCGCCGCAGCAAGTAACTATATGAAACAAAAAGCTTCTAGCATTGTTCCAAATCAAGGAGTTGAGAAACTTAGTGCTTATAGTAATAGCGGTTTATCCGTTGAAGATGACCAAAGCGCTGCTAGTCGTTACTTAAAAGATGACACAATTTTAATTTCTGTCTGTATTGGCAATGGTTCGGGAACGGGTACGGCTTGGGGTTGCGATCTCAGCTACGATTACGTGAAAATTAATGCCGAATATACTACTTAAAACTCTGGCATTGCTGAAAAGATTGAAGACGTTGCAACGCAACGTCTCTACATTTAGATTCATATAATATCTTCTCAATTTCTTTACCCTAAATCGCTGCCTGCGGAGGTGGGAAAACGATCGCCTTCTTGCCCATTATTGTAATAATACAAAGTCCGAATCGGGTAGGGGATGGGAATCTCGGCTTGTTCGCAGGCGGTTTTTAGAGCAATAATTACACGAGTTTTGGTTTGGCGCACTTCGACTTTTTGCGGTAATGTCCAATAACGAATCATTAAATCTATAGAACTATCCCCAAACCCTACAGCGTCCACTTCTGGTAAAGGAGCGGCTAATACTCCTGGTACAGTAGCAACGGTTTTAACTAAAATATCTATTGCTTTAGTTAAAGGTGTATTGTAATCAATCCCTAATGCTAAATCTGTGCGGCGATGAGGCATTGCTGTAAGTACCTGCACGGGACTTGTAAATACAATAGAGTTGGGAATTACTACGCGCTCTCCTTGATAGGTCTTTATTTGAGTTGAGCGAATAGTAATATCCTCAATTGTTCCCTCATACTCGTTGACAATAATTTGATCTCCTAAGCGAAAAGGCTCGTTTAGTAACAATAATATTCCTGCTAAAAAGTTTTTGAAGATATCTTGAAAAGCAAAACCAATCGCTACCGAGCCTAAACCTAATAAGCCAACAATATCGCCCAATCCCAAATCGGGAAAAGCCATTACACAAGCAAATAATATTCCCGCTACCCAAGTTGCTACATAGCTAATTTGTGTTAGTAGCGATCGCAATGAATGGCTTTTTAGTACCCGTCTTCCCGTTGCTGTTGCTAGGCGCTTAGTAAAATTAGCAATATAACGAGTTATTAGGAGAATTACGATCGCAAACATTATCCCTGGTAAGGACTCAATAACACTACCAGTTAGCTTTAGTAAGCTTAGTTTGATTTCTTGTAGTAAGGCAGTCATAGGCTCAAACTTGTTTTGCCTAGAATTTTACTACTTACGTTGCTTATCTAGCTTGAAACTCTAGATGCAGGCTTCAAAAACAACCAGCTTACAAAAAAGAATGATGCGGTGAAAAGCTGCACTATATCTAATGCTGACAAATACCCGTCTGCAAAGGAAGCAATACTTCTATCGGTGATTCCAAACAACCAAGACGAAATACCAACCAACCAAATACCATTTCTCAGGCTATCTAAAAATGTTGTTGCTTCTGACGATTGCTTATTCTTCATTACGTTAGTCTTTTTTTGGAGATGAGTTTGTATTTAGATAGCTCTCTATTTAATGGCGCGAAACAAACTTATATTTTGTCCCCCCTTGGATTCTTACTTTAAGAAATGTCTCTTTTATTTGCCATTACTCTAAAGAAGTATTTAGATGTATTGACAAGTTACACCTTAACTATTATAGAAAATTATGCCGTGCTGTGGCGAATCCTAGGGATTTAGGATTATCTTCTTAAGCGATCGCCCAACGACAGAGCAATAGTTTGAACAAGTTTTTAAAATCTATCTAAAGATAGATGAATATTAAATTAATAAAAAATTCTGCCTTGGGATACTTAAAAAAGTAGTTAATGAATAGCTCTAATAAAGAAAAATCAAAAAGATATTCATGACTGCTGCTCAAATAAATAAAAAAATCCTGGTAAATCAACCAAACTTAGGATTAGTCTGTGTTACAGCTTCTAAAGACATTCGCTATCGCACAATTACCCGTACTCGCTACTTAAAACTAAGCGATGGCGATCGCCAAACAACTCTCACAAATCTTTATAGTGACAATATTAGTCGTCTAGATAAAGCTGTAGATTTTTGTCAGCAACACTCAATCAAGCTTTATAGGCTACCTTCTGGTTTGTTTCCGATGAGCGATTGGGAAGACAATATCGGCGAAACAATCCTGGAATCAATGAGCGCGCAATTAGCTTTAATTGGCGAAAAAGCTCAGAAATTAGGCATTAGATTAGTATCTCATCCCGATCAATTTGTGGTTTTAAGTTCCGATTCTGAGCAAGTATTGGCAAATAGCATCAAAATCTTAGAAGGACACGCAAAAGTCTTTGATTTACTAGGTTTACCGCGAAGTCCTTGGGCATTAATGAACATTCACGGCGGAAAATCGCAAAGAATAGATAGGTTGGTTGAAGTTTTAGCACAGTTACCTACTTATATCCGCGATCGCTTAACCTTTGAAAATGACGAATACTCTTATAGTTCCGCAGAGATTTTAGAAGTATGCAATAGATCCGGCGTACCGATGGTATTTGATGCTCATCATCACATTTGCCACGAAGGTTTGACAACCTATGACGATCCCTCGGTAACTGAAATGTTTTATGCAGCAAGAGAAACTTGGAGTAACTCAGATTGGCAATTAGTACATATTTCTAACGGACAAAATAGTTTTAGCGATCGCACTCATAGCGATTTTATTACCGATATGCCTAGTGTGTACCGTCAAGCACCTTGGATCGAAATAGAAGCTAAAGCTAAAGAAGAAGCGATTTCCCGCGTAGAAGCCGAATGGCTTATGAGAAAATAATTTTAATTCCGCCGCACCGCTATCTATGTTTGCAATCGATTTTGGTACAAGTAATACCTGTGTAACTCGCATTAATCCCGTCACCGGACAATCGGAAACTGTCAGCATTCCGGGCTTATCTCAGCAAATCGGGGCAAATCCGCCTTTAATTCCTAGCTTAGTATATGTAGAAAATGCCGCCGAAGGTAAAGTATTAATTGGGCAACAAGTGCGCGATCGCGGTTACGATAGCAAAAACGATCCAAGATTTTTCCGCAGTTTCAAACGCGGTATTGGCGCAAATATTCAGGGCTTTTTACCAGAATTAGACGGGCAAATTATCACCTTTGAGCAAATCGGGACATGGTTTTTGACTAATCTAATTTCCCAACTAGGAAGTATAGAATCTTTAGTTTTAACTGTACCTGTAGATAGCTTTGAATCTTACCGTCACTGGCTGGGGGAAACTTGCCAAACTTTGCCTATAGAGCAAGTTAGAATGCTTGATGAGCCTACCGCCGCCGCTTTAGGTTATGGTATGGCAGATAAAGAAAATTTGCTAGTAATTGATTTTGGCGGCGGTACTTTAGATTTATCTTTGGTACGTCTAGATGCAAGCATCCAAGCGGGTAAAACTACTTTAGGCTTTTTACTCAAATTCGGGCAAAAATCCTTAGCTGAAAAATCTGGACAAAAGTTAAAAACCGCTCGTGTTTTAGCTAAAGCTGGGCAAAATTTGGGCGGTACAGATATTGATAACTGGTTAGTTGAATACTTTGCTAAAACTCAAGGATTAGCCGCTACATCGTTAACAGCTAGGTTGGCGGAGCGGGTAAAAATTCAACTATCTTCCCAAACTCAAGCAAGCGAAGTTTATTTTGATGACGAAACCTTAGACAGCTATGAATTAGAACTAAACCGCGATACTTTAGAAACCATCCTTGAAGAACATCAGTTTTTTGAGCAACTAGACGAATGTATGACGCAGCTATTGTATCAAGCGCGGCGACAAGGTTTAGAAATTGCCGATATCAATGCAGTGCTGTTAGTTGGCGGTACTTCGCAAATGCCTGTAGTGCAAAATTGGGTGCAAAAGTATTTCGATCCAGCGTTAATAAGTAACAAAAAACCCTTTGAAGCGATCGCATCTGGCGCACTCCAACTTACTCAAGGCGTAGAAGTAAAAGACTTTCTTTATCACAGTTACGGTGTCCGTTATTGGGATCGGCGCAACAATCGCCACAATTGGCATCCTTTAATTAAAACCGGACAACCGTACCCAATGCAAGATCCGGTAGAGCTAGTATTAGGCGCTTCGGTTGAAAATCAACCAAGTATTGAATTAATTATTGGTGAATTGGGAAGCGAAACGGGAGCAACCGAGGTTTTTTATGACGGCGAAATGTTGATTACTCGTCGCCAAAAAGATAGTCAAATTCAAGTACAGCCATTAAATGACAAAG
The DNA here is from genome assembly GCF_000332075.2 of Synechocystis sp. PCC 7509. Taxonomy (NCBI): domain Bacteria; kingdom Bacillati; phylum Cyanobacteriota; class Cyanophyceae; order Synechococcales; family Merismopediaceae; genus Synechocystis; species Synechocystis sp. PCC 7509. Next base: position 632,182 of record NZ_ALVU02000001.1, read on the forward strand.
CCGCCTCCATTGCTCAATTAACGCCGCCAGGATTTCCCGGAAGCGATCGCATTCGGGTTTTATTTTACGTTGACTCCCAGCGTTTTTTGAGAATGACTGTTGAAGACTTGCTTACAAATCAAACTTTGCTAGAAGCTCGATTAGTTACGCAGCTAAGTTAATTTACTTTTGCGCTTGATTTGGAGTTGAACCCACTTTTGCCATCGCTGAAAGCTAGGATCGTCCGATCTAGTTTGTTGCCAAGATGGGCGATTGCTAATACGTTCTCGCCAAGCGTCTAAGCAAGGATAGCCATTTAACGAAACTCCCAAACGGTAAAAGAGTGGAATCGTCGCACCTGCCACAATATCACCAAGATTTAGGCGATCGCCTCCAAAATACGTTTTTCCTTGTAACTCATCATCCAAAAATTGCCAAGCCGTAGCTAGGCGCGTCTGAACAGCACTAGATAAAGGCTGTTGTTCGGCATTAACAACGGCGATCAAATTTGGCATCAATTCGTTTACGGCGACTTGTTGCACCATCCGCATTTTAGTAATTGCTTGAATCTCGGTAGGTATTAAAGCTAGATCGGGATAGCACAGTTCAAGATATTCTAAAATTGCTATTGATTCAAATACCCGAAAATCACCATCTACAATTACAGGTACATGGTGAAAAGGATTCATTGTCAAAAATTCCGGCTCAAACTGCTTACCAGTTCCTAGATTAACCTCAATAAGCTGGTAGGGAATCTGTTTTTCTAATAGTAGAAGCCATACGCGCCGCGAAATTGGGGAAAGTGGGTGGTAATAAAATTTCAGCATAGGAAACTTCTTTTAAAAATCTAAAAATATAACTCTATTTCAATTTTCTCGACTCAATAGTAAATTCTGGAATTTGCTCAAGTTCTCGCTCTACAAGATTATACTGTTCGCAAACTAAACTTAAACGATTAGAAACTGCACTTTTAACTTCATTTACTGAGTGCGTCAAATCTCCTTGAAAAAGCACCAAAGTATTGTATTGCGGCTTTATACAGCCAACTTGTTTTTTACCGTGACGCAACACTAATTCGCCACCTTCCAACTCTGAGGAAACTTGCACGTATAAGACGCTAACCATAGCAGGAGGAGCGATAGTTTTACAATACGATCGCAAACTCCGATCTATGTGCGGATCGACCCGCGAACCCTGGTTTAACACCAAAGGATTGAGATAAAAAGCATTACAATCCTCTTGCAAAGCAACGTTCAGATAGTTTTTAAAAAAAGGAAAGCAACGCTCAACTTCGCTAATATGCGACTTCTGAAACACTACAGAAAACCCCTTAGTTGCTATAAAGTCGCGGTTGAGATTGTTAACTGCTAAGTATGGACACGCTAAAATCCTGGCTTGTAACTTTGTAAGGTAGTTAGGCTTAAATGTATTCTGTGTGGTGCTGTAATAACTCATGAATCGGTCTTGTTTAGCCTTTGATTGAGGTAGGAAAACTAATTTTTGATTGCATACTTATAACAAAAATAAAGTATTAGCTGATACTTTTTATTTGAAATTTGAAACTTTTTTGTAAATAAAAACAATCGGAACTAAGTAGAGTGATAATTATTAGAAATTGTTTAATTTAAGGTTAATTAATGGCTGAATTTTGTTTAAAAATACTTTAAGACTATTAAATATATGACTTATTGAATAAAAGGATCTTATCAAAACTTTTTATGCTTGTATGGACATCTCGTAATGTTATTTAAGTAGCATTTTTGATTGTGTTTGTTAAGAAAAAAAATAACAGTCAAGTCCTTAAGTTTCTAAGCATTAGTCTTTTAGTTGCCGCTTTAATTACCTCTCCTTCTTTAGCTAATAGAACGCTGCAATTGTTTTCTGGCTTACCAGGTGTGGAATACAGTACCCAAGCTTCTACTTTAGCTCAGTCTCAACAATCCGAGGCGAAAATTAACTTTGAAATTGCTCAAGCGCCAAACCCAACTAACGAAAAAGAAGCAGAAGAAGAAATTATCGACTTTTTTGCAATGGCTATGGGTGCATTAGCAGGTTTAGTCCTGTTTATCTACGGTGTGACGCGCCTAGCCGAAGGATTAGAAGACATGGGAAGCGATCGCATGAAAAATATACTTGCCAAATTTACCACTAACCGTTTTGCGGGAGTTGCAACGGGAACTGTAGCCACAACATTACTTGAATCATCGTCCGTTACTATCATTATGGTAATTGCGATGGTAAGTGCGGGAGTATTGACCTTTGTGCAATCTCTTGGCGTGGTTTTGGGTTCAAATATTGGGACTGCTGTAGGCGCTCAAATCATTTCCCTTGACATAGATAAATATATTCCAATTTTGATGTTTGGAGGCTTGCTACTACTGTTTGTAGGTAAAGGACAAACACTAAAAACTCTCGGTATTGTGCTGTTAGGATTTGGCTTAATGTTTTATGGTTTAGAAGCCATTGACGAAGCAATGAAACCGTTTAGAGAGTACCAGCCTTTTCTTAATTTAATGAAATCTCTCGCTCAAAATCCGCTCTTAGGGGCGCTAGTTGGAGCAATTTTTACAATAATTATTCAATCTTCTTCCGCCACTGTAGCAATTGTAGTTACTTTGGCAGGTTCGGGCTTAATTTCTCTACCCGCAGGTATTGCTATTATGTTAGGTGCAGAAATTGGTACTTGCGCCGATACCCTCGTAGCAACCATTGGGCGCGGTCGTCCCGCACTGCGAACTGGGGTGTTTCATTTGCTATTCAATTTGGTAAGTGTGGCTTTAGGACTGTTGTTTGCGCCGCTATTAGTACAATTAGTCTCATCAATATCTGGCGATGATGTCGGTCGTCAAGTAGCTAACGCTCAAATTATATTCAACGTCATGGGCGTAGTTGCAGTTATTGGTTTTCTGCCCATCATAGCGAGACTGCTAGAAAAATTTATTCCCGATGTCGCCAGTGATCGCAAATTGCAGCCAGAAAAATTACTTTCCCGTTAGCTGTTTCAGCAAATTTTGACATCGAAGTGCGATCGCCTCCCAATCTCGCTTTACAACTAACTCCTGGGGAAATAACTCTCTAGAAAGTCCAATAGCGCTCGCACCTGCTAATAAAAAACTCTTAGCATTATCTACCGTCACCCCTCCAGTCGGAATTAACGGTATATGTCCAAGCGGTGCTTGCAGGCTTTTAATGTAGCTTGCTCCCCCCACTGCTTGCACGGGAAACACTTTTACACAACTTGCGCCAGCATTCCAAGCTGTTACAATCTCCGTTGGTGACAGCGCTCCCGGTATAATCGGTATATCTCCCGATGCTTCAATCATTGCTATATCGGTATGGGGTGTAAATAAAAATTGCGCTCCCGATGCGATCGCTTTTCTTTGTTGCTCTAGAGTCAAAAGCGTTCCCGTACCTATCGTACAGCCTGGCAACTCGTCACGCAATTGGGAAATTGTTTCGGATGCGCGATCGCTATTCCAAGTAATTTCGATTAGTTTTACTCCCCCTTTAGCTACAGCAAAAGCCATTTGCAACGCTAAATCTTTATTGCTAGAGCGTATAACTGCAATTACTTTATTTTTTTGTAACAAAGCTAACCAGTTTTGGTTAGATATTTTCATTATTTGAAATACCTATACTGAAAAGTAATTTTAAATTTTGGATTACAACTTTTATTCAGCCTAAAGATCGAGTTATTTCAGCCATCAGAAGGATGAAGATATTTATATATATTTTTACTGTATATAGGTAAGTATTATTTTGTATTAAATAAAACGATGCCTCTTTATAAGCTCGAAGACTTCGATGCAAACTACCGTCAAACCTTTAATGGAGAAGACGTTAAATCAATGGCTCTCTATACTGAAGGTGGTAATCATATTGGTAAAGTAGCCGATGCTTTAGTAGATAATGAAGGCAAGTTTCGGTATTTGGTCATTGATACAGGTATGGAATATTCTGGCAAACAAATATTACTACCAATTGGTCTATCCCGAATTGATTATAACGCCCAACAAGTCTATGTAGATGGTTTAAGTAGAGAGCAAGTAGCCCACTTACCAGAGTATAGCGATCGCATTGTAGTAGATTACGATTATGAAGAACAGGTGCGTGGCATCTATCGCGATCAAAATACTTCCTCAATCCAATCTAGCGATCGTGATACTTACAGTTATCAGCAAGAACCTTCTTTGTATGATTTAAGCAACCAAAATCACCAGATTTTCAAGTTATACGAAGAAAGATTAATTGCTAACAAAAATCGAGTTAAAACTGGCGAAGTAGCTGTTAGCAAGCATATAGAAACTGAAACAGCAACAGTTTCTATACCAATTACAAAAGAAAGAGTTCTAGTTGAACGCGCCACACCTTCAACTATAGGTCAAATAGTTACACCTAGCGAAATGGATTTTCAATCTGGTGTGATAGCTCGTATAGAATTGTACGAAGAAAAACCAGAATTTCGTAAAGAAACTTTTATCCGTGAAGAAGTCCGCATTACAAAAATTGTCGATAAAGATACCGTGGAAGCTCAAGAGACAATTCGCCGAGAAGAATTAGATATAAATACTGAAGGTAATCCAAACATAACTTTAGATTCGTAGATCATAAACAACGATATTTATGTTTTAAGTATTGTTGTTTATTAACTTGAAAATTTGCTTAAGCAACTCAAAAACACAGCGTAACATAAAATTGGATATTAATACATGACACTCTATAAATTAGACGAATTTTACCCTAACTATCAAGAAGAATTGTTTGATGGCGAAGATATAAAAGGACTTGATGTATATGCCGGAAAATCGGATGATAAAATTGGCAGTATAGAAAATGCTTTAGTAGACGAGCAAGGACGCTTACGTTATTTTGTAATTGATACAGGGTTTTGGATTTTTGGCAAAAAAGTCCTATTACCTGTTGGTAAATGTCATATTGATGCCAAAGCAAAACGGATAAATGCCATTGGTATTTCCCATAAAAAGCAAATAGAAGACTTACCAGAATATCACGAGAGCAAAATTATCGATCGTCAACACGAAGAGCAAGTAAAAAAAGCTTATCACCCGCCGTTAATGAAGTCTTTAGAAGAACCTAGTTTAACCGCAACTTATTCAAGTCCCCCCCCGGTGGAAGCAAGAAGTCACCCTAATTATGATTATCAACAAGAGCCATCTTTATACAATTTAGATTCTGACAACCATCAAACTCTAAAATTGTACGAAGAAAGGTTAGTTACTAATAAAAAACGTCAGCAAACTGGAGAAGTAGTTTTAGCCAAGCACGTTGAAACCGAAACTGCTAGTGTTTCCCTACCTTTAGAAAAAGACCGAATCATTATTGAGCGTAGCACCCCTAAAAATATAAATGCAGCTTCGGTTAGAGATGCAAATTTTCAAGAGGGAGAAATAGTTAGGATGAAAGTTTATGAAGAAACCGCAGATGTTCATAAAGAGGCTTTTGTCCGCGAAGAAGTAACAATTAAAAAAGCAGTAGATATTGATACAGTTAAAACTCAAGAAACGTTACGCAGAGAAGAACTAGACATTGATACAAAAGGTTCTTTAGATATTGATACACAAAATAGTTAGGTATCACCTATCTGAAAAATAGACAAGCATTTCTAAGGAGTTTAGAAGTGCTTGTCTATGTCTATTTATTGTTTCTAGTGAAGCTCGGCGCAAGTAATTCTACTAATGAGTTACCGTGTACAAATAATTTTTTATATGAAATTTGTTAACTTTTGTTAATACTAAATATCTATCTTTTGTAAATAATTGACCTTAGCTAATTCTTTCGTTAGGAAGATGAAGAAAAGCTAATAAATTAATAAATTAGTCAAGTATCGAGATGAAAAAAATAGAGGTTTTACATTATGGCATTAGTAAAAATTTCAGATTACGATCCAGACTATCGCGATAGCCTTGGTGGTTCTGATCTTAAAGGTATGGGAGTTTATACTCAAGCAGATGAAAAAATTGGCACTATCCATGATGTTTTAGTAGACGAAGACGGACAGTTTCGTTATTTAGTAATAGATTTAGGTTTTTGGATTTTTGGTAAGCAAGTTTTGTTACCAGTGGGACGTTCTCAAATCGATCAAGATAGCGATCGCGTATATGCAGTGGGTATGACTAGAGAGCAAGCGGAAAACCTACCAGAATTTAGCGATCGTCTAGCTTTGGATCACGACTACGAGGAAAGCGTTAGAAACGTATACCGCACACCTGCCGTCGGAGCGTCTACAAGTGCAGTAACAGACACGGCTGCACCACTAGATGCTGCTATGCCTTTAGAAGCCTCTGCACCTCTGGATATGCCCTCTACGGCTGCTATGACCGGAGCTAGTGCCACTCCCGCTTATACTCGCGACACTTACAACTATCAAAACGAGCCAGAATTGTTTGATGTCAATCAAACTAATAACCAAACCCTCAAACTGTATCAAGAACGCCTAATTGCTAACAAAAAGCGTGTGAAAACAGGAGATGTTACTGTAGGCAAGCACATTGAAACTGAGATAGCCCAAGTATCTGTACCAATTGAGAAAGAGCGCGTTGTCATTGAGCGCATTACTCCAACCAATGCGGGAGTAGCTGTCAGCCCAGGCGAAGCAACCTTCCGCGAAGGAGAAGTTGCTCATGTTGAAATCTATGAAGAAACTGCCGACATTCACAAAGAAGCCTTTGTAAGAGAAGAAATTAAGGTAAGAAAAGAAGTAGAGAGCGAAACCGTTGAAGCCAAAGAGACATTGCGCCGTGAAGAATTAGATATTAATACTGGTGGAATCCCGGTTGATGAACGCCGCGATCGCATCTAAGCTAGATTAGCAACTTTCAATAGTCGAGTATAAGCTGTGGTCAAATAGCTTTCTAGCTAGACTCGTGCAGGCAGGGCATAAGATATGCCCTGCCTGCACTTTTGCAGGTAGAATACACTCATAATAATTGTCAATTTGCTTTCTCTGAAGTTATCATTTGTTCTTATTGAACCGTTTGAAAAAATAAACACAAAAAATCATTAGGTAGTATTAATTATGAATAGTTCAGATCGTGATTTTTCTAATTACCAAGATAATAATCAACCAAATACTGAGTCTTCTAATACACAGGACGACTCTAAGGATCAAGAGGATAAAAGTATTGATTCTTTATTTGAATTGACAAATTTTGCTAACCAATCATCTGATGATGATTTAATGAGCTTATTTGAAAATTCTGGGATGCCAGAAACAGATAATCCAGAGATGATGTCAACGGCAGAACATACTGATTTATTCAATACCCCTGAAATGCCAGGAGAAACAAGCGAACTAGACTTGTTTAATACTCTCGAAACGATGTCAATGGGAGAAAATACTGACTTGTTTAATACTCCTGAAATGCCAGGAGAAACAAGCAACATGGACTTGTTTAACACTCCCGAAATGATGTCAATGGAAGAAGAAACAAGCGATATGGACTTGTTTAATACTCCTGAAATGATGTCAATGGGAGAAAATACTGACTTGTTTAATACTCCTGAAATGATGTCAATGGGAGAAAATACTGACTTGTTTAATACTCCTGAAATGCTAGGAGAAACAAGCGACATGGACTTGTTTAACACTCCCGAAATGTCAGGAGAAACAAGCGATATGGATCTATTGGCGACTCCCGAAATGATGTCAATGGCAGAAAACACTGACTTGTTCAATACTCCTGAAATGATGTCAATGGGAGAAGACACAAGCGACATGGACTTGTTTAATACTCCTGAAATGATGTCAATGCCAGGAGAAACAAGCGACACTGAATTGTTCAATACTCCTGAAATGATGTCAATGGGAGAAGAGACAAGCGATATGGATCTATTGGCGACTCCTGAAATGATGTCCATGGGAGAAAATACTGAATTGTTTAATACTCCTGAAATGATGTCCATGGGAGAAGACACAAGTGACATGGATCTATTGGCGACTCCTGAAATGATGTCCATGGGAGAAGACACAAGCGAAATAGATTTGTTCAATACTCCTGAAATGATGTCCATGGGAGAAGACACAGACTTGCTTGTGACTCCTGAAATGATGTCCATGGGAGAAGACACAAGTGACATGGATCTATTGGCGACTCCTGAAATGATGTTGATGGGAGAAGACACAGACTTGCTTGTGACTCCTGAAATGATGTCCATGGGAGAAGACACAAGCGAAATAGATTTGTTCAATACTCCTGAAATGATGTCCATGGGAGAAGACACAGACTTGCTTGCGACTCCTGAAATGATGTCCATGGGAGAAGACACAAGTGACATGGATCTATTGGCGACTCCTGAAATGATGTTGATGGGAGAAGATACAGACTTGCTTGTGACTCCTGAAATGATGTCCATGGGAGAAGACACAAGCGAAATAGATTTGTTCAATACTCCTGAAATGATGTCCATGGGAGAAGACACAGACTTGCTTGTGACTCCTGAAATGATGTCCATGGGAGAAGACACAAGCGAAATAGATTTGGTTGCTTATCACAACAACTTAGCAACAGAAACCAACGATATAAGCCAACTTACAGAAGTGATGGCAAATGATGTTGAGGACGAACAAGATTTAAGTCAACAGTCAGAAACAACCGAAGAAACAAATGATATGAATTTGGGTTTAGGTTTAGGAATAGCAGCAATAGCCACAGGTGCAAGTATTCCTTTACTAGAGGAAAGGTTGATAGTAGATGTTAATAAGCAAAAAATTGGCGAAGTAGTTGTTAGAAAAGAAATTGAAACTGAAATGATCCAAGTTCCAATTAGACGAGAAAAATTGATTATAGAACAAGTAGGTGAAGAAACTATCCAACTTGCAGAGATCGATTTAGGACAAAGTGAAATTCAAGGAGTTGATTTAGCCACAAATACAAGTCAAGTTTCAACCGTAACTAAAACTAATGAACTGATCGTATCCGGCGAATTTACCTCTGCTAAAATAGCAAGCTTGCTCCTAAATGCGATCGCATTAGAACGCCGTCAAGGATGCAAAAAAATCAGCATCCAAATCGTTGTAGATGATGCCGAACGCCAGCAAACCTATCAAGAGTGGGTAAACCGTTGCTCCATTAAGCCATCACAAAACTAAAAATCTTCCTGACAATCGCATCAAAAAAGCAGGGTAATTCTAGTTTTAGAATTACCCTGCTTTGTATATCAGTTGCTTATGCTAACGATGCAGTTTTTACATCGCTATTGGCTAACAACTCTTGTAACTCATCCGCGTCTACAGTCTCTTTTTCAATTAGCATATTTGCTAAAGTATCGAGAATGTGACGATTGCTAACTAGCACTTCTTTTGCTCTACGGTAAGCTACATCTACAAGCTTGCGTACCTCGTCATCAATAGCGGCGGCGGTTTCTTCAGAGAAATCGCGCTCGGCGACAATATCCCGACCGAGGAACATATTACCTTGCTGACGACCTAAAGCAACTTGCCCTAGGCGATCGCTCATGCCAAATCGAGTTACCATTTGACGCGCTACTCTTGCTACTTGTTGCAAGTCATTAGATGCGCCTGTGGTCACTTCTTCCTCACCAAAGATCAATTCTTCAGTAATGCGACCACCCAAAGCTACAGCCATTTGATTCTCTAAGTAAGAGCGGCTGTATAGTCCGGTATCCATGCGGTCTTCACTAGGAGTAAACCAAGTTAAACCACCTGCACGACCACGAGGAATAATGCTAATTTTCTGTACGGGATCGTAGTCTGGCATTAATGCACCAACTAAAGCATGACCTGCTTCGTGGTACGCTACCAAAGTTTTGCGCTTTTCGCTCATTACCCGGTCTTTTTTCTCTGGGCCAGCTAGTACGCGATCGATCGCATCATTAACTTCATCCATCGAGATTTCGGTCAAACTGCGCCGTGCTGCCAAAATTGCCGCTTCATTGAGCAAGTTAGCCAAATCAGCACCTGTAAACCCAGGAGTACGCCGAGCAATTCTGTCTAGGTCAACATCTTTAGCTAAAGTTTTGCCGCGAGAGTGAACTTTGAGAATTTCCGCGCGTCCTGCGTAATCGGGACGATCTACCACCACTTGGCGATCGAAACGACCTGGACGTAGTAAAGCTGAATCTAGAACATCGGGGCGGTTGGTTGCTGCAATTAGAATAATTCCCGTATTACCTTCAAAACCATCCATTTCTGTAAGCAACTGGTTTAAGGTTTGCTCTCTTTCATCATTACCGCCGCCTAAACCTGCACCCCGTTGGCGACCTACAGCGTCGATTTCATCAATAAATACGATACAAGGAGCGTTAGCTTTGGCTTGCTCGAACAGGTCGCGGACGCGGGACGCACCCACACCGACGAACATTTCCACAAATTCCGAACCAGAGATAGAAAAGAAAGGAACCCCGGCTTCTCCAGCTACCGCACGTGCTAAAAGGGTTTTACCAGTTCCGGGAGGCCCAACTAGCAGTACGCCTTTAGGAATTTTTGCCCCTACCGCCGTGAAACGGTCAGCATTTTTGAGAAAGTCTACAACTTCGTTTAACTCAAGTTTTGCTTGGTCGATTCCCGCCACATCACCAAAAGTTATTTGGGTTTGCGGTTCCATTTGAACTCTAGCTTTTGACTTGCCAAAATTCATTGCTTGACTTCCGGGCCCACTTTGAGCGCGTCGGAGCAAGAAAAATAAGCCAACCAATAGCAGCACTGGCACAAATATACTGCTGAGGACTCTAAACAAAGTGCTATCGTCAGCTTGGGGTGAAACTACTATATCAACGTTATTTTTACTCAATATATCGATTAAGTCAGGATCGTTGAGTAAGTTTACTATTTTCTTTTCGCCATCTTGAGGTGTTACTTGCGCTCTAGTGCGATCAGCACTAAGACTTACTCGCTCAACTTTGCCTTGTTGAACTTCTTGAATAAATTGGCTATAGCGCCATGTCTCTCGGCTTTGAGGTTGTTTTTCAAAAAATGCTGTTCCCAATGCTAAAACTACAATGCCTAGCAGAACGTACAGCCCCGCGTTTCTCCAGCGTTTATTCACCGAGGTCTTTCCTCCTAACCTTAGTTAACTTATGAAGGTCTTTATAAGTTAAATGTTAACTATTCTTAATCTACCTTAGAATCACAGGAGTTGCCCATGTTAGGGATCGGGCTTTGGCAATAGAGCTTTTTTACTCGATAAACAAGTCTTGAAGGAGCTTCAAAGCTGGATGTTGAACTTCGTAGTGCTTTTGAGTTGATAGTGATGCGATCGCCCTAATCGGCATAATCTCCACCACACTATTACTATAACAAATCGTTTCAAAGCCTTGCACCAACTCCTGTTGCCAAGGTTTTTGTTTTACTTCTAAGTTTTGCTCTTGCAACCAGTTAATTAATTGACTTCGCACTATTCCCGGCAAAATTCCCGCTTTTAAGGGTGGTGTCCACCAACAATTATCTTTCCAGCCCCACAGGTTTCCGGTGCTAGTCTCCAACCATTCCCCGCTACTAGATACCAAAATCGCCTCTTGCGCCGAGTTTTTTCTAGCTAAGTTCTGCGCCAACCATGCACTTAGATAATTTCCGGTTTTATGAGCAGCAAGGCTTCGGACTAATTCTATAGTATAAGCCGCTCTACCATATTTTTGTTCTTTTGTCAAATCTGCGGGTAATTCTCTCCCAATAATCCATTCGCGCCCATCGGGAAATAAAGTAAGGCGGAGAATAGGGAAGTATTGCAGCATTGCTTTTGCTCCTTGTTTTACTTGCGTCCAATGGGGTTGTTGCCAATCAAAAGCTTGTAAACTTGCCGATAAGCGATCGCAATGTGCCGCCCAGTTAGTCAACCTTGAGTCTAGGGAGTGCTGATATACGCGCATAGTTGTAAATACCGTTGCGCCATATAGTAGCCCCGGATCGTCAATTGCCAATTCCAGCGTATTCCCTGCAACTAAGCCACCGTTATACCAAAACATATTAAAGTCCGCAAAACCCAGAAAGAGCTACTTCCCAAGAACTTGCGAACCTACAGACAAGACCCTTTTGCAGGGGGTTTGGGGGACGAGTTGCCTCCCCCAATGGGGGGTTTGGGGGGCAGACCCCCCAATTCCTGGTTTTTCTTAAAGTAAGCCTCAAACGCTTAACCTTGATATGCAAAAGAACTATAAAAATACTTTAAAGCCTGCCATTACCTTGAACAATATGTTTAAGCGTGGTTAGAGTTTCCAAACTAATTAAACCGCGCCTTTGTCCTTTTTGATTAGACATCCCCAAAAACACCGAATCGCCGTGGGATGGATTGCGGGAAAAGCGAGGCGAAGCATTGATATAAGTAGAAGCGCTACTTACACCCAAGGCAAAATAACGGCTTTCTTGGTAAGACTCAGTAACAATACAATCAGCATGACCGCTACTATGCAAATTAATCAGCGCGATCGCTTCCTCCAAATCATTGACGACTTTAAAAGCCACAATTTTTTTTAAATAAGCGCGATCCCACTCCTCATCCTCCGCTAACTTTAAGTCAGCAAAAGCCTTACAAAGTTCCTCATCGCCTCTAATTTCAAAACCTTTTTCTTTTAAACTATTCCATAAAGTTACCAGCGACGACGGTTGGCTAGAGCGATGAATTAATACTTTTTCAATAGCATTTACAGGATCTGGCTGGCTTTGATGGCTATCTAAAATCATTGATTTCACCATTTCCAAACCCCCCGACACCGCCCAATACAAATAACAATTGCCCATCGCCGTTTTTAATACCGGGGCGGTAGATTGGCGCATTACCTGCTGTACCATACTCGGACGACCGTAGGGAATGACTAAATTTATGTACCGATCTTGAACGATTAAATCTCTAACTACCGCACTCCCGCCTTCTGTACCTAGCAACTGTACGCTTCCACTAGGCAAATCTGTTTCATCTAAGGCAGATTTAAGCGCTTTGGCGATCGCTTCATTAGAATGACTAGCTTCGCTACTACCGCGCAAAATTAAACTATTACCCGTTTTAATACATAATCCCGCCGCGATCGCTCCCAATTCTGGAAATGCCTCATAAATTAGCGCAATTACTCCCAAAGGCATCAATTGGCAGTAAGTTTGCGAGTCTTGAAGTTGATATTCGGCGTTTCTAACTCGGCGTAAAGGATCAGGTAACTTCCCCAACCGCTCTAAAATTTCTATAGTTGCTTGTAAGCGTTCTGGGGTCAACTTCAGCCAATCTAAAATTAGCTCTGGGACTGCCATTTCCCGACTAGCTTCTAAGTCTAGGGTATTGGCTTCTAAAATGTCATTGACGGAGTTTTTAAGAGCTTGCGCCATAGCGGAAACGGCGTTATTGCGATCGCCTCCCTTGGTAATGCTTAACTTCAAAGACGCTCGATAGGCGCGTTCTACTGTAACCATAGGTTCAATATTTGCAGCCACATTATCTGTCGTCATTTATTAACGCCTGTAAGTCAGCCAATGTATAAATGCTGGTATTATAGCCACAATTACGGCAATCATCGCCCAGATTAAGAAGTTTGCCCCACTTGGTACTTTTAATGCCGATGGCAACCAGACAAGTAGCAATATGACGATTGCTCCTAGAGCTATAGGTAAATAACTTTGCTTTAAGTGCGATTGAGCCGTTATCCACCGATTTCCTACCCATCGCCAACTTGGTTTGTGGGGGTAGGTTGTTGCTAGTTGCTCTAAAGCATAGCCATTTTCTTCTACTACAAAGATTTTTTGACAGCGATCGCATCCCATCGCCTCAGTTAGCACAATTGGAATCAACCGCCCTTGACGGCGACACGGACAAGGATAGTCGGTATTGAGATCAATTTTTTGCGGCTTTTGAGATTGCACGAGAAGTCGCACTGCCTAAATTAATAGTTTTTCTTGAGTGTAGCTGAAATATATTTGTATATAAACCTAATAAATCCAATTTTCATCGGCTAAGGGTTCGCGTTTGAGGAGATCGCGGTATAGCTTCCACTGAGGGAGGTATTTATCCATATAAGCTTTAAAGCGATCATTGTGATAGCGTTCTAGTAAGTGTACCAATTCGTGAACTACAACGTACTCCAGACATTCGAGGGGTTTTTTCGCTAGTTCCAAGTTTAGCCAAATGCGGCGCTGAGTAATGTTACAGCTTCCCCACTTTGTTTTCATTTTTTTTATTCCCCAGTCCTCAATCTCCTTACCAATTATTACTTGCCAGCGATTTAGTAAGGTGGGAATTTGAGCTTGTAGCTGATGGCGATACCATTGATTTAGTACCAATTCTCGATTTTGGGTGGAAGTACCGGGATTAACAAAAAGTTGGAGAGTGTTGTTACTTGCGATCGCAATTTCATGAGTTCCCCGGCGTTCAATTACGTCAAGACGGTAACGTTTACCAAACAAATAATGGCTTTCCCCTGTAACCATTTCCCGCGCTGATTGGCGAGGTTGAGCTTCAAACTTGGCTTGTTGTTTTTTAATCCAACCTAAGCGAGAAATCACAGCTAGACGTATATTGTCATCAGATAGATGCTTTGGTACAGCTACCCGGACGCGACCATCGGGGGGATAGACGGATAGATGCAGGTTTTTAATAGATTTCCGTACTATTTGCACAGGTATACCGCTAACTAACATGGCAACTTTTACTGATACTCAGGTTGGTTTTTGATTAGCTCTACCACTTCTTTAGCGTTAATGTTATATCCGGTGGCGGCTTCTCGAACTACTTTAGCAACTTCTCGCTCTTTGAAATTATTGTTTACCCAACCTTCTTTTTTAGTTTCGCGCACAACTTTATCAATGGAGAGTGCTAAGTCTTCATTTTTGCCCAAATTGTCATACAGAGACTTCAATGCTGGAGTGTTTAAAGTTGGCGGGTAATTAGTCGTAAAAGGCTGTACTACTTGACGAGAGAGTTGTTTAACTTGTGCTAGATAGTCTTGATAGGCGATCGCATTATCGCGGCGTTCTTTAATTAAATCGTCAAGCAACTGGGACATTTGCTCATAGTATTTGGGATTTACAGGATTTTTATCGATGATAGTTTTCCGCAGATTGTTTTCGATGGTTTCCGCCATTGCTACGGGGTCTTTTTTCAAGCCATCGGGCAATTCTTCTAGTACTTCCAACCCGTTTTTAACAATTAATTCGACTAAACCTAGTTCTGCAAACTCTGAAAAAACCGCACTGTCATCAGCGCGAATATAACTATCAAGCAAGTGACGCATGGCGCTTTCGTAGCGTTTCATATCGAGGTAGTCGCCACTAGCAACTTTTACCTCGTTGCGAATTAAGGTGTAATGGGTAACTTCGGCTTTAATAGCGGCGGTTTCTTGGGGGCTGTAGCCTGCTTGGGTCATCTCATTAGCTAGGTTGGCGTAGGCACGAATTAAGGCGGCGACAGCTTGATATAGAGCGATTCTTTTGGGGGCGTTGCCAGGTAAATCGGTGGTATCTGCGCCACAAAAATAGTGTAAGTAATCTTGAGTTTCGCGGGGAAGTAAAACGGTTTCGCACAAGGCTTTAACTTTTTCGCGGGTTTCTTCAAGGCGATCGCTTGCTTTTTCGAGGCGATTACTTAATAATCCTGCTACATCAGTGCTGTCGTACCCATCTAATGCGCCGCTTGTGTAGTCGCCAATTGCTCCCTCCAAGCTCTGAAATAGGTCTTTGTAATCCACAATATACCCATATTCTTTATCGTCTCCATCTAGGCGGTTGACGCGGCAGATTGCTTGAAATAAGCCATGATCTCGCATTTGTTTGTCGATATAAAGATAAGTAGCTGAAGGAGCATCAAAACCTGTAAGTAGTTTATCAACCACAATTAGCAATCGCATTTGTCCGGGTTCGTCAATAAAGCGCTGTTTAACTTTTTGCTCAAATTCTTCTACCCGATACATGGCTTTATCTTCAGATTCGCCAAAGTAATCCGCCAACATTTTGCGGTAAATAGCGTACTGGTGGAGTTTTTCCGTGAGTCCTTCGCCGCTTTCTTCGCCTTTAATATCGGCGGGGGAAGGTTTGTAACTTGTGGCGATCGCACATTTGCCAGCCAAATCGGTACGGCTGAATAACTCGTAAACTTTACAAGCTTGGTAGATACTGGCACAAACTAACATGGCGTTACCGCGTCCATCCATCAGGCGGGGTTTGGTATCCATATCGAGCATAATATCTTTAACAATTTGCTCTAAGCGCGATTGGCTAGAAAGTACCTTTTGCAACGTTCCCCATTTTTGTTTGAGTTGCATTTTGGCAATGTCTGTTAAACCGCGAGTTTTTGCTTCAAACCATTGGTCAACTTTTTGGGGTGAAGTAATGTGTTGATCAATATCGCGGGCTTCGTAGCGCAAATCTAAAACTACGCCATCGGCGACGGCTTCATCAAATTTATAAGTATGAATATAACTGCCAAAGATTTCAATACTTTTTTGCTTGTCTTGTTTTAATAAAGGTGTACCTGTAAAACCAATAAAAGTTGCATCGGGTAAAATCGCCTGCATTGCATCGTGGAGTTTTCCCGATTGGGTACGGTGACATTCATCTACAAATACAAATAGGTCGCCTTTGGGATTAAAGTTGCTAGGTAGCTTGGTTTTGATGTCTTGAATAAATTGGTCGGTGGCAATATTTCCCTCGTCGCTATTGCCAAATTTGTGAACCAATGAGCAAAGCAGCCAAGGAGTTGTTTTATGAACCTATCCCACTAAGGTTAAAAATGTGATAATGTAGTTCTCAGATTGATTAAGCTACATGGGATATGGCTGGAAAATTTGAGGGATTGAGCGATTTAGAATGGAAACTGTTTGAGGATGTGATGACAGAGAAAGGAGAAAAGCGGGAACGAGGAATGCCCCATGCGCCTTTTCGTCATGTACTGAACACCTTAATGTATGTATTGATTACGGGTTGCCGATGGTGTGATGTGCCGAAGGGAGAAATTTGGGCATCGAAAAGTTCAGCACATCGATGGCTAATGCGTTGGCAAACGGATGGAACGTTGGCACAATTACAAGCACGGATACTAGGAATCGCATCAGAGAAAGGATTAATTAACTGGAACTATGGCGCGGTGGACGGGTCTTTTTCCCCCTGGCAAAGGCGGTGGTGAGGATGTTGCTTATGGTTATAAGGGCAAAGGGATTTTAATTCATACTCTCACTGACGGTAACGGGATGCCGTTGTCTAATACGACTACACCAGCTAATGGTAGTGAACGCCAGCAAGTAATGACGCTAATTGACCGCAACGCCAGTCAAAAATAATCAACCTGGTAGACCCCGTAAACGAGTCAAAGTGCTGGCGGCGGACAAAGGCTATGTCAAAGTGCTGGCGGCGGACAAAGGCTATGATTCAAAAGATTTGAGAAAGGCTTTGCGTAAGCGTGGTATTAGACCACAGTTGCCAAAACGAACTCGCAAAACAAAGAAAAATCGGGGTAGACCAATTAAAATCTCAGTCCCTCGCTTTCAAATCGAGCGTTGTTTCGCATGGTTTCAACGGAAATACCGTAGGCTCGTTGTTCGATGGGAGAGAATCTCTGCCTGTTTCAATGCCTTTGTTACTCTTGCAACAATTCACATCTGGATTAACAGAATTCTGTTAGTGGGATAGGTTCATTGAGAGTAACAAATAAATTTGCGCCGCTAACAGTGCGATAAATGTCTTCTTCTACGCCTTTAAAAACTTTCTCGATTTGTTCGTCTAATTCTGTGCGATCGCTAACAATCAAAACTCGCGTATTGGTGACATTTTCCCGAATCCATTTAGCCAGCCATACCATAACTAGGGTTTTACCTGAGCCTTGAGTATGCCAAATTATGCCCCCTTCACGGCGCTGGATGTGCTGTTGGGCAGCTTGAATGCCGAAATATTGGTTATGGCGACAGGTTTTTTTAATCCCAGAATCAAAAACTATAAAGTCGTGGATGATTTCTAAAAACCGAGCTTTGTTGCATAGCAAACCCAGATGGGAGTCTAGGGAATTGTCGGCGGTTTCTTTCCATTGCAAGTAATATTTTTCAGGAGTTTCAATTGTTCCATACTGCAAACCCTGAGTATCGTTACCCGCCATTATTAATTGCAGAGTGGTAAAAAAGGGGCGAATAAAATCTTTTTTCTGATTGTCGAGGTTTTGGCGGATACCTTCGCCGATCGCAATGCTAGATCGTTTTAGCTCCAAAATCCCCAAGGCGATACCGTTTACATACAAAACAATATCGGGGCGTTTTTTGTTTTCACCTTTAATTGTGACTTCTTGGGCGATCGCAAAGTGGTTATTTTCTGGCTGTTTCCAATCAATTAGCCAAATAGTTTGATTTTGTTCTCCTGCACCTTCTTTAACTTTGACTCCGTAGCGCAGAAGGCGATAAACGGCTTTATTAGCATCGTAGAGGTTTTGACCTTCGCCCAAGGTAGCAGCTTTGTCTAGTTCGCGGAGAGTTTTATCAATTAAGGTTTTGCTTGCGCCTTGCTGTTGCAGCCATTTACTGAGTAAGTCGGGTTCGATGTTGCGGTTGTTGGCGCGGGTATCCCAATTGCCGAGGTAACTGTAACCTAATTGTTGAAACAGTTTAACGACGCGATTTTGAGTGATGCGCTCAAGTTGTCCGACTTTACTCACATTTTTTTCCTTTTTTGGGTTGCCTGACAGTACGCAGTCATTGAGTCAGTTATAACAACAGTGTCTGAGAAAACGGTAGATTTTTTTATAGCAATCTTCAATCAATTGCGAAACTTGTAGGGGGCGCAATGCATTGCGCCCCCTACGGTTAAACCCATTACGCTATATCTAAATCAAGAAATTTGAAAAAATCCATCAGGTTCAACGGTGGGTAAAAACTTGCGGCTATCTGGTGGCAATTTCTCTAAAAATAAAACTAGACACCATTGTTCTAAGTTATCTAGAAAGGCAACAGAAGGAACAACGATCGCTTGGGTTGAAGTCGTATTACGGATAAAGTTTGCTGTTGAACGGGCGATATTTTTGTCTTTAAAACAATCTGGCGCTGTTTCTAAAGAAAGTTCTGCCCAAACTTTGGCATTTGTTAAGTCAAGCACGTACTCTAGCTCTACTTTAAAACGAAAAACTTGACGGCGGTAAGTTTGGGCTGCAAGTTCTGGTGTTCGGTCAACTTTAAAATGTCGGGCGTATTCAGCCAAAGCAACATTTTTTTCTTTTGCTAGATATAGGGTTGATTCCCCAGCAATATTCCAACGATTTTCGCTGCTGCGATCGCAATACTTGAAATTGTAAATATCGTAAGTTTTGCCAGGGGTATCGGGTATGTGTCGAACAGCGTAACCTGTCCAGGGTGATATATAAGCCTGGAGGGGCATATTTTAAAAACCTGTTCCCTCAAAATCTGCGGCGATCGCACTCAGGACAGTTTCATAGTTGCCTAACCCAAACAAATCAAAAGCACACCGTCCCTCAAAAACTGGCAAAGGTGTTTTTAAAAACTCTTGAAACCCAACTGCTGTATAAACCATTAGTCCTAGTTCGGTAATTTCTTTGAGCTTGGCTAACCGCGACAGCGCCTCGGAATTGTTGGGTAGTCGTTCGCCTTTTTCCCAGCGAGTTATGGTTTTGCTGCTAACTTTTAACAAGTTACTCATCCGCTCTTGAGAAATACCTAATCCTTGACGAATATCTAGGGGATTTAAAAGCCGATCGCTGTTTATAACTGTTGGCATATTCTAATTGCCTCCAATAACTCGGTATATTTATTTTAATTAATGTCTAGACTTTTGTCTAGACTACTCAAGAATAGCGATCGCTACGCAACTCCGTAGCCTGTGTACGGTCGTTTATAAGCAGGATGTAGACCTAGAACAATATCTTGTTTGGGAATGCCCATATCAACCAGTTCTTGCCCTACATCAATATCGGTAGTGTTTTGCTGAAGCCAAACTTTACCATTTTTGATATCGAAGTGCAGGACGGTGTGATAAACGCGGCTTAAGCCTTTCCAGCCAACGCGCATTAATTGATAGCGATCGCGCACAAGATCGAAAAAAAGTTCGTTCTCAATTTCTTCATCTTGAAATTTGGACTGGCTGTATTGCTCCAAAAGGTTTTGTATACAGGTTCGATAAAGTTCTAATTTATCCATATTGGAAAATACGCTATTCAATAATTTCCTCGTACTGGGTTGCATCGTCTTTTTGGCGCTGTCTCATTGATGTCAAAATGTCTTCTAAGGGAGTTTTGTCTAGCCACTTTTGGCGCTCTTTGGTGTAGTCTCCTTGTCCAGGGGTGAAGTGTTGAATAAAACGAATAGCATCTACAACTCCCAAGGAATCGAATAATGCTTGATAACCTTGCTTAATAATTTCCTGCTGTGTTTTGATCACAATCTACTGGAGTTTTCTGGGAAAATAGGTGCAATTACATCGCCTAAAATTTTACCTGTGCCTTTCATAAATCCAAAGGCGGGACGTTGGGGGAGACTTGTAGATTCAGTTGATCGCATATCCTGTTTAAGCGTATTCAAAATTGCCTCAATAATGCGAATCCGATCTTCTACTGATGATCCTTGCAGTTTTTCGAGAATTTCTGACTCAAGCATTTTTCTGTTTTTTAAATTGATGGATAGTCTATTTATGTCTCAATCTCCTGAGCGATCGCACTATCGGGATCGCAAAGTATGCTACTCAATAATTTCTTCGTATTGGGCTGCATCGTCTTTTTGGCGCTGTTTCATTGATGTCAAAATGTCTTCTAAGGGGGTTCGCTCTAACCACTCATGGCGCTCTTTGGTGTAATCTCCTTGTCCAGGGGTAAAGTGTTGAATAAAACGAATAGCATCTACAACTCCCAAGGAATTGAATAATGCTTGATAACCTTGTTTGATAACTTCCTGCTGTGTTTTAGGCATTGGCGTTGTCTTCAGTTTGTGAGATTTTAATTAACCATTGAACGGGATTGTCGATGTCTACATAAATTAGTTGAGTATTGTTTTGAGCTTTCTTGAGCAATCTGTCGTCGGTAGTCAAAAATATATCGGCTCGACTCCTTTCTGCACTAGCAATATGAGTTGCATCGTACCCAGAAAATCCCAGTTTTTGCAGTTCTAGCGATCGCCTTTCGATAAATTGACTACTAATAACTTTGATTTTAGCGATCGCTAGTGTGGTTTTTACATTTTTAAGCCTTTCTAAATCTGGGGTTTGTTCGAGTTCTTCGTCTAAGGCGGTGCTGGAGATTAGTTTCCACAATCCCAATTCACATTTACTCAAGATAGCGAGAATTGCCTGGGTTTCTAAAGCAATGCGGGGCTGGGTTTGGTCATCGAAAGGGCGATTGAGGCAGCAAGCGTCTAAATAAATTCTATAGCTCAAACTCATACTAGCCGCGTCCGTCCAGTTAAAAGTTCTTGCATCATGCCTTGTTTGATGGCTTGGGTTTTAGATTGGCGGGATTCTAAAGCAGAAATCGCTTTATCCATATCAGATAGTACAAGTGCGATCGCTCTTTGTTCTTCTAGCGGGGGAATTGCAACCTCACAGTTTTTAACTACATTCCAATCGGCTCTAGGCATATGCGTACCGTAAGCAGTGCTTGCAGCTTCAATAAACCAATCAAGGGTGACAATTTGATATAAAAATTTAGGTATAGTTAGTTGGCTATTTGCGACTAAAACCCATATTTCAGTTGAGCAAACACCCTTACAATCTGCAAGCCAATATTTTCGTAAATAGGAACGCAATTTACCAAACAAAACATCTCCAGGCTGAAAGATTGCTTTAAGAGAAGATTGCTCTCCCGTTTGGGTGCTGCCTAGCAATCTTCCTGTACTTGATTCGATGTGTTCTAACTCAACACAAAATTCTTGAGTATTGGATTTTTTTGGATCTAAACGTTCCTTTCGATAAAAAGCAATTTCAGAAAATAATTTTATCTTCCACTCACCATCAAACCCCCGTAGGCGTTTTTTGCCCGTGAGAAGTTGCTGCATGATAGCGGTTTTGAGGTCGCGTTTTTTGGCAATTAGCTTATCTAGGGCGGAAATTAGGGCATCTACGTCAGATAAAGCTTGAGCGATCGCGTGTTGTTCTTCTAGCTTTGGAAAAGGTAATAATAATTGACTATATTCATTGCCATTAATTCCCGGTTGTCCACTTCGCATAGACATTACCAGTACCCAGTTCCAATATGCTTTTGTTTTTACATACTGAGAAAGAAAGCTTGGCAGTAATACAGATTTATTAGGCTGTACTTTAATAAGAAAGCCTGCATATACAAGCCGTCCATCTTGGGATCTATAAAAATAAGACTTGCCAACACTAGCACCAGTTCTTGCAAAAACTAAATCACCTTCCTCAAGAAAATATTGGTTTGCGCTAGAATGCCTTACACTTGCTAGGTTTTCTGGTTTAAAGTAGCCATCTTCTGAAATATCAGTAATTCTAATGTAAGTGGGAAGATCGCCTTGACACACAACAGCAGCAGCATTAATTCCATACTGAGGATTTGTTTTTAATGCAGTTTTTAATTGCTTAACTTCCCAATCTTCAGGAATCAAACCAATTTCAGTTTGCTTATACCCTTCTCTCACTTGATTACTCATTCCCTTTTTCCTCAACAACTTTGAGAACTCTGTCATACAAAGGTGCAGCAATCCAAAAGCCAGCGCGATCGCATTTATTGCCCTGTACTTTAATAATTGTGCGATCGCTAAACAACTGAGGAGAAATGCGATCGCTAACAACAATCACAGCCAGCCCTTTGTATTTAACTGCTGAATGTCTTGCTGAAACTCGGCTACATCGTAGTGAACGCAGATCCCGCGATCGGCAATCAATCTCTGAAATCGAATCTGCGGTATTTTTAACAATTCTGCTGCTTTCCCTAAACTAATTTTGTCCAGCTTAAAAAGCATCACGACAATTTCTATTAAAAGTTCATTTTCTGAAAGCCTACTAGCTTTTACAATTTCGTCAGAAATAACTAGACTCATCTTGCTTTCTCCTTGCAGCTACTTGAATCCTAATTTATTTTCTTGTCTCTAATTCTCTGCAAGTCTTGCCAGAAATCATCTCTCGATCCCGAATCTAGTACATCCTTTCTTTCTTGGGTATAATCACCACTTCCCAACTCTACTTGTGTTTTCTTTTCTAATAGCGATCGCAGCCTGCCCATTTCCCGCAGATTTTTAACATCTTGTTCAAAATCCTCTACATCGTAATGGATAGAAATTTGACGGCTTGCCAATAAATGTTGAAATGCAACGCGATTCATTCCAGCAAACCGACTTGCCTGACCAAGAGTAAACTTTTCTTTCTGAAACAGCAAAACCGCAATTTCTTGTTTCATTTCCGCTTCAGTCATGAATCTATCCCACTAAGGTCAAAAGGTGATAATCTAATTGTCAGAGTGATTAAGTCCTACAGAATATGGCGGGAAGATTTGAGGGATTAAGCGATCTAGAATGGAAGTTGTTTGAGGATGTGATCGGCGAGAAAGGAGAAAAACGGGGACGGGGAATGCCCTATGCGCCTTTCCGTCATGTAATCAACACCTTAATGAAGGCAATTGATTACGGGCTGCCGTTGGTGCGATGTACCGAAGGGAGAAGTTTGGGCATCAAAAAGTTCAGCCCACCGATGGCTAAAAAGCTGGCAAGCAGATGGAACGCTAGAGCGACTACAAGCAAGGATATTAGGCATCGCCTCGGAAAAAGGATTAATTAACTGGAGTCATGGTGCGGTCGATGGCTCTTTTTCCCCCTGGGAAAGGAGGAGGTGAGGACGTTGCTTATGGCTATAAGGGCAAAGGAATTTTAATTCATACTTTGACCGACGGTAATGGTATGCCTCTGGCTAATTGCACGACCGCAGCTAATGGTAGTGAAAGAGAACAAGTGATGCCGCTATTGAATAGCGTTACTGTCAAAACTAATTCTCCTGGCAGACCCCGTAAACGGGTCAAAGTGCTGGCTGGGGACAAAGGCTATGACTCCAAAGATTTGCGTGCGGCTTTACGCAAACGTGGTATTAGACCGCAGTTGCCGAAGCGAGCCTGGAAAACTAAAAGAAATCGAGGTAGACCCATAAAAATGTCAGTCCCTCGTTTTCAACAAGAGCGCTGCTTTGCATGGTTTCAACGGAAATACCGTAGACTTGTTGTTCGATGGGAAAGAATTTCTGCCTGCTTTAATGCTTTTATTTCCCTTGCAACAATTCACATTTGGATTAACAGAATTTTATTACTGGGATAGGTTCATACGAGTTGCTGACAAAACATCATCAGAGATTAATATACTCATTGCTTTAGCCTTCTCTCTCAACTTTTATTTTAATAATTAATCTCATTCCAACCCCCGCCAATTTGTGCGACAGTGTCGCACAAATTTGAATAAACTTACTTTCCACACAATTGTTACCAATCTAACCCCATTCGCTTCAAATGCTCCTCTACCTTGCTCGATAATACTTCCACCTCCTGCACCAACTGCGGTAATGGTTCGGCGTAGCGTTCCTCTAGCGTCTTTACCCGATTTGCCAATTGTTGCGTTACCCTTTCAATCTCGGATGCGATCGCACTTCTCAAAGTAGTTTGCCATTTATCATCTACTACCAAGGTTTTTATCTCGTCTTCTGTTAGTTTGGGATAGTAAGCAAACACCGCTTTATCTAACGCCGTCTGCTTATCTCTTAACACTTTTTCCCCCTCAGCCTTGCTATCAAACAATTTAAGGCACTTTTTCAATACCTCTTGTTCTTCTTTATCGCCTTTTAACTCCTTCAATCTCGCTGTAATGCTGGCTTTAGTTACTTTCCCCGTATCGGTTTGAGCATCGCTAAGTAAACCTTCTTCGCCAATGTGTTCCTCAATCAACGCCTCCAACTCCTGAGATTTTGCCTCTACTTCTGCTTGCAACTGGTCGATTTGTGCTTGCTGTGGGGCAAAGTAGCGCTCTACTATTAGTTTTGGCGGAATCAAGTCCGACTTATATTTGTTTTTATCAATCACTAAATCCGGCGTTTCCGTATTCTTATCGCCTTTTTTAACTATCAATTGTCGCAACCCATTACCCGCCGCCCAGCCGTCTTGTACCAGCACGTACACATCATCAGTCATCGTCTGCGCCCAATAATCCATCAATAGCTGATAAATTTCGTAATGGCTCAACAAATCAGCGTCTGCAAACCGTGCTAATAGGTCTTCTGACAGGATTTTAATTAATTCTTTGGGCTTATCGGCGATCGCAATTCCCTTTAATAAAGCATCGTGTGCCTTACGCCAATTAGTATAAATAGCAATAGAGCGATCGGCAAAGGTAGTAAATTCAG
Organism: Synechocystis sp. PCC 7509; assembly: GCF_000332075.2. NCBI lineage: Bacteria > Bacillati > Cyanobacteriota > Cyanophyceae > Synechococcales > Merismopediaceae > Synechocystis > Synechocystis sp. PCC 7509. The sequence continues at coordinate 657,419 of NZ_ALVU02000001.1, forward strand.
GATGATTGAGAATAGTTGCCTTTACTTGACTAGCTGCTACTAAACTATTGCTGTAACCATTACGTTTACTGTCTGTAAAAAGCGTCTTTCGCAGATTGGGAAACACCGCCCAGTAGTCTTGCAACGCATTAATATCTGTGTCAGGAATCCCGCCGTTTAAGTGAGCGCCCAGGTCGTGCAAATCTTCCGGCTTACTAGAATCGATATAGCGCGGAATATTGAGGTTATAGTCATTTTTAGCAATTTCTTCTAAGCTAACCATCCGGCTGTAGCGGGGTAACTCAATTTGTTTATTAAAAGCATCAACAATTTTGTGAATATCTTGGCTACGCAGGCGGTTTTTATTGCCATCTTTAATAAAACCTTTGCTTGCATCCACCATAAATAAACCTTGACGGTTTTTAGCATTCTCTTTATCGATAACAATAATGCAAGCCGGAATCCCCGTCCCGTAAAACAAATTTGCAGGTAAGCCAATAATCCCCTTAATGTATCCCTGACATACCAAATTTTGCCGAATCCGCGCTTCTGCATTGCCCCGAAACAGCACCCCATGAGGCAAAATCACCGCCGCCTTCCCCGTACTATTTAAAGACTTGAGGATGTGTAGCAAAAAAGCATAATCGCCGTTTTTATCAGGAGGCGTACCGTAGTCAAAGCGCCCAAATTCATCGTCTGTTAAATTAACGCCATTACTCCAAGACTTGTAGGAAAAAGGGGGATTAGCAACAGCAAAATCAAAGGTTTTCAGACTGCCATCAGCATCTTTCCAGTAGGGAGCGCAAAGCGTATTATCTCGCCAAATTTCGTGAGTCGGATAACTGTGCATAAACATATTCATCCGCGCCAACGCCCAGGTAGAATTGTCCATTTCCTGCCCGTAAATCGACAACCCGCGCGGCGCTTCATCCGCCACCTTTAGCAATAACGAACCCGAACCACAGGTAGGATCGTAAACTGTTTGATCTTGGCTTGTTTGCGCCGTTATCCCGATGATTTGGGCAAGAATCCGCGACACCTCTGCCGGAGTATAAAACTGCCCCTTACTTTTGCCCGACTCCGTAGCAAAATGACGCATCAAATACTCGTAAGCATCCCCTAGCAAATCGTCCCCTTCAACGCGATTGGCGCTCAAATCTATGCCGTCAAAAATTGCTACTAGGTTAGACAAGCGATCGACCATTTCCTTCCCTTTGCCTAACTTATCCTCATCGTTAAAATCAGCAACGTTAATTACACCCTTAAGATCGTTTTCCGCCGCCAACGCCCCAATAATTTTATTAATCTTGTCGCCAATTTCTTTATCACCCTTCAGCGCCACCATGTCTTTAAAAGAGCCGCCTTCTGGGACTAAAATCGTCCCGTCAGGATCGCCAGCATACTTGTCGCTAACGTACTTCATAAACAGCAGCGTTAGCACGTAATCTTTGTACTGAGACGCATCCATCCCCCCGCGCAACTCGTCACAACTAGACCACAACGAGCTATAAAGTTCCGTCTTTTTAACTGCCATTAAGTTTTAGTAAATCCAAAATATAGAAAATAAGGTTACAAATCGGGGAATAGTGCGATCGCCTTAAATGATGTTTGATAAGTTCCTGCTAATCTTAGAAAAAACCCGATTTAAAATCCCCCATGCGTTGGGGAACTTGGGGGGCAAAAAATGTAAGTTTACTATCCAAAATGAAGCGCAGGCAAACCAGAAGTATTAGTTTGAAGGCTAAATAAGTCCCCAGAGTAGAAACTTTTTTGAATTTCTCCTTCGCTCAAACCTACTGAAGCCGTTGTAATATAAAGCGTCGTCAAGTCTCGATCTCCAAAAGTACAAGAAGTTGGACGCTGGACAGGCATTTTTACCCGCATCATCTCTTTACCTTTGGGGTCAAATTGGATAATACACCAACCGTCCCACATTGCCGACCAAATACAGCCATCTTTATCGACTGTCAAACCATCGGGAAAAAAAGATTCAGCTTGTAAATTGATCAGTGTTCGGCGATCGCTAATACTACCGCTTTCAGCGTCAAAATCATACGCATAGATAGTTTTAAGCGGCGAATCTGTTAGATAAAAAGTCTTATTGTCTGGACTCCATCCCAAGCCATTAGATACTGTTAGTCCCGTTTCGAGTATATGTAACGATCCATCGTAGCGGTAAAGTTTGCCTTGGGGTTCGCCTTTACTACTCATTGAACCAAACCAGAAACGCCCAGCGCGATCGCATTTACCATCGTTAAAACGGATATCGGGATTATCTTCTATATCCATAATCGCCGTAACTTGACCATTGCTAGTATCCAAAAAAGCAATTCGGTGACGTTGACCAATAATTAGGCGATTATTTCCGGCGGGTGCAACACAACAAACAACTTCACCCACATCAAAAAACCGATCTTCCCCTGTCGCTGGATTAAATTGATGGACGCGATGATTGTAAATATCACCCCAGTAAAGCAATTGCTCGTCAGGATGCCAAAAGGGAACTTCTCCTAGCCGCGCTCTAGCTGTGAGGATGTTTTGTGGCGAGTAATTCATTACTTTTTTATTTAACTTCTGGTGCGGTTTGATTCCAAGTATTAGAAAAAACAAACTTATCTAAAGGCTTGCGAGTGCGCGGATTTTGTTCTCTTTGTTGCAATGATTCTGATAGAGTTTGAGCATTGCCAAGATAGCCAAGAGCGATCGCACTTGCAGGTTCGTAACCAGTGGGTATCTGGTAAACCTCTTTTGCTTTTGGTACGTCAAAACCTGCCATTTGGTGTACAAATAAGTCTAAAGCAGCCGCTTGAATCGCCAAACTAGCAGAAGATGCACCCACATCATGAAAAGCATGGCGATTTTCTACACCATTGCGTTCAAAATGTAGTTTGGCAACGGTAAGCATCAATACTGGAGCATTCCGCGCCCATTCTTGGTTTCCTTCTGCGAGAATACTAAGCAAACGCTCAAATTCAACGGAGTTTTCTTTAGTAGCAATAATAAAGCTCCAAGGCTGTTCGTTGTAAGAAGAAGCCGCCCATCGTGCTGCTTCTAGCACACTTAGTAACTTTTCTGTTTCCACCATGCGATCGCTAAAAGCTAAAGGACTCCAACGTTTACGTTGCGCGTCTTCGATTGGATGTTGATTATCAGCTAATTTATCTATCATTAAATCTTTTCTCCTAAGTGCAACTCAATCGTATTTATCTTACTGCCTACATTTGGTAGTATTTCCCGATGTTTTTTGACGGCTTTCTACACTGCAATATTAAATAATTTAACATTAAACTAAATACAGTTGAATGGAGCAAACATAATATGATTACTCTACGACCAGGCAATCAAAGAGGTCATGCCAATCATGGTTGGTTAGACAGTTACCATACATTTTCCTTTGCCAATTATTACGACCCCAAAAATATGGGCTTTCGTGACTTGCGGGTAATTAATGAAGATTGGATTGCTCCAAACGGCGGGTTTGGCGCTCACAGTCACCGCGATATGGAAATTATTACCTATGTTTTAGAAGGGGCGCTAGAACACAAAGATAGTTTAGGTACGGGAGCAGTAATTAAACCTGGAGATGCTCAAAGAATGAGTGCGGGGACAGGAATTACTCATAGCGAGTTTAATAACTCTACAACGGAGGCTGTGCATTTATTGCAAATTTGGATTTTGCCCGACACAACGGGAATTGATCCAAGTTACGAACAGCGCAACTTTCCCATAGACGAAAAGCTAGGCAAACTAAGGTTAATTGCCGCAAAAGATGGGCGTGAGGGGGCGGTAAAAATTCATCAAGATGTAGATTTGTATACGTCCGTTTTAAGGAAAGGCGATCGCCTAGTTCATAATTTGCAACCCAACCGTCACGCCTGGTTGCAAGTAACAAGCGGGGAAATAAAGGTAGGCGATATGGCGCTTAAGGCTGGAGATGCGATTTCAGCTAGTGATTCTCAATCGCTCAATATCAGCACTGATACCGATGCGGAAATCTTACTATTTGACTTAGTTTGATAAGTAGTCGTAGAGGCGCTATTTCCCTCCGCCTCTACCTTTGACGGCAAGTACACCTAAGCACATACGGCTCTCACTACTGCCGAAAGTGACCCCAGATAGATACATTAAAGCAAGAAAGTACATAAAAGTTTAATTATGGGTGAGAGTAACTCATCCGCTCTATTTAGCCAAAAGAGGGCAACCCACGATGTTTGAACACTTCAGCAAAGAAGCTATTAAGGTAATAATGTTAGCCCAAGAAGAAGCCCGACGCTTGGGACACAATCTCGTGGGGAGCGAGCAAGTGCTTTTAGGGTTGATTGGCGAAAATACTAGCATTGCAGCTAAAGTATTGAACGACTTAGGCATCAATATCAAAAACGCCAGAGTAGAAGTAGAAAAAATTATTGGTCGAGGTTCGCGCTTCGTCAGTGCAGAAATTCCTTTTACTCCCAAAATGAAGCGGGTATTTGATAAATCCTTTGAAGCCGCGCGTCAACTAGGAGACAACTTTATTGCTCCCGAACACCTATTTTTAGGACTAATTGAAGAAGGCGAAGGTGTAGCCATCAAAGTAATTGAGAACTTGGGCGTTGATACCGCCGTTGCCCGCAAAGCCGTGTTAGATGAATTAGAAAAGCAGCCTGTTGGCGCTAATAGGGGCAACGTTCAAAGCTCTACAAGCCGAGGTGTTGCAGGCAAGACGACCACTTTAGAGGAGTTTGGGACAAATTTAACCAAACTAGCCGCCGAAGGCAAGCTTGACCCCGTAGTAGGACGAGATAAGGAAATTGAACGCGCTGTACAGATTTTAGGACGACGCACGAAGAACAATCCCGTACTAATTGGCGAACCGGGAGTCGGTAAAACTGCGATCGCCGAAGGATTAGCACAGCGCATTGTTGACAAAAATATTCCTGACATTCTCGAAGATAAGCAAGTATTTAGCCTTGACGTTGGTTCGTTAGTTGCTGGAACTCGTCATCGCGGAGACTTTGAAGAACGTATCAAAACAATTATGGAGGAGATTCGGGCGGCGGGAAATATCATCTTAGTAATTGACGAAGTACACAACTTAGTTGGTGCGGGATCGGTTCAAGGTGGAATGGATGCGGCGAATATTCTTAAACCCGCTTTAGCAAGAGGCGAACTTCAGTGTTTGGGTGCAACTACTCTTAACGAATACCGCCAGCACATTGAACGAGATGCAGCTTTAGAGCGCCGCTTTCAGCCGATTATGGTGGGCGAACCTTCGGTAGAAGAAACCATCGAGATTTTGTACGGTTTGCGTTCTGTTTACGAACAGCACCACAAAATCAAAATTTCTGATGAGGCAATTTTTGCCGCCGCTAAGTTGTCGGATCGTTATATAAGCGATCGCTTTTTACCCGACAAAGCCATAGACTTGATCGATGAAGCAGGTTCTCGCGCTCACTTAGCTAGTAGCCAACAATCGCCCGAAGTTAAACAGTTAAAGCAAGAACTTGACAGCATCTCTAAAGATAAAGAGAAAGCCGTTAAAGACCAAGATTTTGAAGTTGCTGGACAATTACGCGATCGCGAAATTGAGGTAAATGAGAAAATTAAGTTAGCCTCAGAAAATAAGCAAGCTGTCGTGACTACTGTTGATGAAGAAGCGATCGCCCACATCGTTGCTTCTTGGACGGGAATACCGCTCAACAAACTAACCGAATCTGAGTCTACAGTTTTACTACACCTAGAAGACACTTTGCACCAACGCATAATTGGTCAAGAGGAAGCAGTTACAGCAGTTTCACGCGCAATTCGTAGAGCTAGGGTAGGCTTAAAAAGCCCCGACAGACCAATTGCTAGTTTTATCTTCTCTGGGCCTACTGGAGTTGGTAAAACCGAACTTTCTAAAGCTTTAGCTGCTTACTTCTTTGGTTCGGAAGAAGCCATGATTCGCTTAGATATGTCGGAATACATGGAGCGCCATACAGTTTCTAAACTAATTGGTTCGCCCCCCGGTTATGTCGGCTATGACGAAGGCGGACAGTTGACCGAAGCCGTAAGACGCAAGCCTTATAGCGTCATCTTGTTTGACGAAATTGAAAAAGCGCACTCTGATGTATTCAATCTGCTGTTGCAACTATTAGATGACGGTAGGCTTACTGATGCTCAAGGTCGGACAGTGGACTTTAAAAATACACTGATTATCATGACATCTAATATCGGTTCTAAAGTCATCGAAAAAGGCGGCGGTGGGATTGGCTTTGAGTTTGCTGATAATGGCGCAGAGACTCAATACAACCGCATCAAAACCTTAGTTAACGAAGAACTCAAAAACTACTTCCGTCCTGAGTTTCTCAATCGTTTAGATGAAACCATTGTCTTTACACAACTGAAGAAAACAGAAATTAAGCAAATTGCCGACATTTTGCTTCTTGAAGTTGCCAATCGATTAGCTGAACAAGGAATGACTTTAGAAGTAACCGACTCCTTTAAGGAACTTGTAGTAGAGCAAGGCTACAGTCCTAGCTACGGTGCTAGACCATTGCGCCGAGCAATTATGAGCTTGTTAGAAGACTCCTTAGCCGAAGCAATGCTAACTGGACAAATCAAACTTGGCGACAATGCGATCGTTGATGTCATTGGCGGTGAAGTGAAAGTAACTAAATCTGAAAAACCAGAATTGGTACTTGCTTCTATTGCATAGTTATAAACCTTGGTATTGGCACTAGGTTAAAGCGCACATTTTTAGGAATGTGCGCTTTTTTAATTAAAGCGATTTAATGTTTCGCGGACTGTATCATTTTGCCACAGCCCTTAAACGGGGAGAAGCTGAGGAAGTAATTTCCTATTTTCTTTCCTCACCATCGACTTCTAGGTCTCGTCAAAGCATCTCGCCCACGACATCAACAGCGAGATGCCCTCTCACAACAGATTTGGGGCGCAACTTCCTCCTTATGTTGAATGAATGCTTTGCGCCCCTACGGTTGTATGTTTATGAATCCTATAGGATCGCTATAGTTATCGCCACCTAAAAGCTATTTAGCAACCGGGAGAGGCTCGTTAATCCAAATTAAAGCCTTACTATTGGGACTACCCATAGCCTTGAATTGCAAAGAGTTACTTAACTTCAAAGCGGCGGAAATATCCATTACTCGCACTTGACCCGCTACCAAACTCCCGGCAAGAAAATCGCTACCATTTACCGATAGCCGTAGCTCGGTTAAACCAGGATTAGCATTAAGGATGTTAAATAGACCTTGTTGCTGTCCTATCCCCGTCAAAGTTGCGGCGATGGGTTTGCCAGTGCTGCTAATTAAAACAGTGGCATAGTTGGAAGTGCTAACGTTACCTGCAACATCTGTCACCTTGACTTGGAAGGCAAGAGTTTTAGAGGGGGTTGTAGGTTTGGCAGACAAGACTAAAACCGAACTTTGAGTTCCTGGGGTAAAACTAGGGGTAGTGACGGTAGTATTATTAGCGCTGCTCACCATAACAGTAGCAAGTCCTGAGCCTGGATCTTGGGCAGTCACTTGGATGGGTGCGGATAAGTTAGAGGGTGTATAAGTTACCGAAACAGTGGGGGGAGTTGTGTCTGGTAAAGGAACTGGGGTGCAGTTGTTGACCAATACCGAGACAGTGTCGGAGCTACCATTTGCCACGAATAGGTCTTGCTTATTATCGCCATTGACATCCCCTAGGGTAATAAAATTGGAATTACTTCCGGCAGCAAAGGTTTGTTGGGTTTGGAAAGTTCCGTCCCCATTGCCTTTCAATACCGAGACGTTGCTGGAGTTAGCGTTTGCGGTGACAATATCTTGCTTATTATCGCCATTGACATCCCCTAGAGTTACAGAATTGGGAGAAGTCCCGGCGGCAAAGGTTTGTTGGGTTTGGAAAGTGCCGTCCCCATTGCCTAGCAACACCGAAACGTTGTTGGAGCTAAAGTTTGCGGTGACAATATCTTGCTTATTATCGCCATTAAGATCCCCTAGAGTGACGGAAATGGGATTACTTCCGGCGGCAAAGATTTGTTGGGCTTGGAAAGTTCCGTTTCCATTGCCTAGCAATACCGAAACGTTGTTGGAGTAAAGGTTTGCGGTGGCAATATCTTGGTTGCTATCGCCATTGACATCCCCTAGGGTTACGGAAATGGGATTACTTCCGGCGGCAAAGGCTTGTTGGGTTTGGAAAGTACCGTCTCCATTGCCTTTCAGCACTGAGGCACTGTTGTTGCTAAAGTTTGCGGTGACAATATCTTGATTGCCATCGCCATTGATATTCCCTAGGGTTACGGAACGAGGATTAGTTGCGACGGCAAAGGTTTGTTGAGTTTGGAAGGTGCCGTTCCCATTGCCTAGCAATACAGAAACGTTGTCGGAGTAAACGTTTGCTATGACAATATCTTGGTTGCTATCGCCATTGACATACCCTAGGGTAACGGAAGTGGGAGCAGTCCCAACGGCAAAGGTTTGTTGGGTTTGGAAAGTACCGTTCCCATTGCTTTTCAATACCGAGACAGTGTCAGAGGAGTTATTTGCTACGACCATGTCTTCGTCACCATCGCTATCAATATCTCCCAGGGCTACGGAAATAGGATAAGTCCCAGTGGCGAAGGTGGTTTGGGTTTGAAAGCTAACGTTGCTGCATTGGACAAGCGCCTGTGCTTGTGCTTTTGGCATTGGTGCTTGCACCAGTAACAAGCTGCTGATTGGGACTATGGTTGCTATAAGTTTAATAGCGCGATCGCCACCATGAATATTTACCCTTCGATAAATTAGTTTGATTGAATGGGTAACAAACTTTGATTGGGATGCTGAATTTACTGAACCTGATACAGGTATAAAATTGTTAGTTTTCATGGTGGTTACTGTAATAATAGGTAGGTTTTTAACCCCAAGATCGCCAAAGGTTTTAATTGGGTGCTGCCAATTTTTAGCTTTTTACAGGGAAATTTGGAGGATTTTATTAACTTTTGGCTGAGTAAGACTGATGTTTGCGATCGCACTTACCTTGCAACTAAGCATTTCTGTGTAGTTACCAGATAAACTATTGGCGGGCGATCACATTTATATACAGTCGAAAAAAGAGCAAAAAATAAACTCTAAACTATTCCTGACGAGCAAAAACGGCTTAGAGTATTTATCAGAAAGTTGCTCAAAGGCAGAGTCCGTCAGCAAGCTGGAAATATCTTTGGCTAAAATTTAAGCTACAGCGTCAAACCCTCACTGGTAGTTAGTTTCATCAAATACCACTACCAATTAAAACTGTTGTTGAGTCACCAAAAGAGTTAGATTGAGGTATATCTAGGGCGGGGTCGCCTACACTTGAAACACTATTAATAGCCAAAGGAGCTAGACCTCTAATAGTAATTACCCCTGCTGATCCATAAGCAAAGGCTGTATTCTCTTCAAGAAAAGCATCGTTAAAAGCGCCAGCAAAAGCAGTTTGCTTGCCGATTGCGGCGGCAAGGGCTACCCCAGTTACGGAACCCTCAACAATTGTAAAAGCTGCACTACCTGCCGCACCACCTTCACCAGCCATTGCATTAGTAGATAGTGCTGAGATACTAGCAACAGTAGTTAGACAAACATACAAAGTTTTTGTTAGTAATTTCATCTTTTTTTCCTAAAAACTTGATCTTTAGCAACATCTTATTTTAAGAAATGGAAAAATGTCTATAACTTAATTTATTAAGCCTTCATTAATAAAAAATACTGCCTCAGTATATTCCACATATTGCTTATTTTTTTTCTCAATAAATATGTTGTTTTAATGGTTAAAGGCGCTTTTTCAGTTTTTAGCTCTGTGAAAATACTTAGTTATTAACACAAAGTGTAAAATAATTTTATTCAAAATTTATAGGAATTATATAGTTTTCTTTAAAGTCTTCAAAAATCTATAGCGATCCTAAATCAACTATGAACGTTGTAGTAGGGGCGCAAAGCATTGCGCCCCTACGGATAATTTTCACTAATCAATTAGGATTGCTATATATCAATTGTTATATGTATATTTTTAAATAGATTTATAGAGAATAAATAATTATAAACTTACTTTCCAATTCGCCGTAGCCTGATATTATTTATTAGTGTTTAATAAATTTATTCAAGCGAATATTTCTATAAAACCTAGTGAGATTATATAGCTATAACAATCCTAAAGCAGTCCTTAAAAAGCTAGACGGCTTTGCCCCCTAGCCGCAAACTTGGGGGAAGCGGAATTTTAAACTCCAAGCCTGGGGAATAGGTGCAAACGAATATTTCACTAGCTCAAAACAGATTGCTATAGGAATTAAATAAAAATATAAAACTTTATTATTGTGTCACAAATTGAAAATACTAAATCTAGTTATAGTAGGTGAAAGATGTTGGTATCACTTATTATATTTTTTTGGTTATAATCATTGCCATTATAATATTTGCTAGTAGTTTTTTGAAGACCAATGAATAATTTAGGATAAGATTTTCCTTTAATCACAAATCTACTTTTCTAAAACTTACTTAAACTTAAAAATTACTTTTATAAATAAAATTATGATTGCCAAACAACTTTTTGTTACCCCTAAGTTACTTTTAAAACTTATTTACTTTAATTACTTAACTAATGGACTGAAGCCAAACAATATTAGCTTAAATTTAATAACTCATACATTTTGTAGGCTGTTATTATTAGGTCTGCCTTCAACATTACAGAGATCAAGTTTAGCTATAACTTTATTATTAATATTTACCAGTTTAAGTTTAACTAAACCTGCTTTTGGTCAAACTTCTTTGGCTTATTCTATTTTAAAGACTTCTGAATTACCACCAATTGACAATCAAATTCAACTTGCAGAAACACCAATAGACTTTTCTCCAGTTTTAGCTAATTTAGAATTAATAATACCCGCCGATCCAACGATTAAACCATCAATTCGACTAGAAAATACAACACCGACCCCACAAGATTCTGAATATATTATTACTCCTCGTGTTGTCCCGGATAATAAAATTAATCCTTTCACAACTGCTTTACCTCTAAATGGCATATCAATTAGTCATTTGACCCAATGGGAAGCTCTCGGTGGTTATAATTTTGGCGAGAATCAAAATGATAGTTTTATTGTTGATGGGATTGTCAGACTTGAAAGTTCAGTTACAGAGAGTTTAACTAGAAATAATGTCTTAACTATTGATCAAAAAGGTACTTACGCTCAGTTGCGAACAGTTAGACAATTTAGAGAAGTAGATGTTACCCGCTTCGATCCTCAAACTTTAATTGGCTTACAAATTCAACTTAGCTTGACTGCTGCTTGTATTGGTGAAACGGCTTCCACTTCACAGCAATGTACCTATACGCCAGGATTAGTTACCGACAGAAACAGTATAGATCCGCAGTTTTTAGTCCCTACACGCATCAATCAAACTGCTAATGTCTTCGATATTGTTACACCCGAATCGTTAGCGATAATTGAGCGTCCAGGCTTTCAATCTGGCGCTAATGGGCAGCAAATAGGAATAGATTTGTACTTTCCCAATGTTGGGGCGTTTCCAGGTAATACCCAAAGCGATCGCACTAGAATTGAGCGCCGAGAAACCCTTGAAGATACTCCAGCGCTGACTATTTCGGGAGTTAGACAAATTATTAAGGCTAATGACTCTGAGGCGGTAATTGCTCGTACTATTCGCGGCTGGACGGGAATATTGGAAGATGACAATACGGGTCTTAATTCTTTATGGCAATTAGGCGCTTACTTGCTCCCGGATGTAGAACCGCAGCTTGATGGTGGGGTTAATCCTGTCAATAGTAATATCAATAAAAACTTGTTTTTGGCTGCTAATAATACTCGCGTTCCCTTAAATAGTTTTACAGCTTATCAAGCCGGAATTGGGCGATCGCCAACTCCAAAAGTACCACCTACAGATTTACGCGAACTTCCTAGTGTTAATTACAATAGCCTTTGGGTTGGTCTTTCTCCCATTACAGAGCGTACTTTTTCTCGCAGTGTTCGGTACAATGTTACGGGTCTGCCGCGAATTCTCGCTGCTGCTGGTGGAGAAGGTGGAGTTAATTCTAATGTGGCTTTTGTCTCGGTAGTTAATAATCAAGGTTTCTCAACAGATGAGTTTCAAGATTTTTATACCCAAATTTATTTAACATTTTTAAATCAAAATGCTGATTTTGTTAGTAGTACCAGATTGACAGAAAAAACTACTTACTATCCCCATATTAGTTTTACAGGAAATATTACAGGTTCGGAAGATGTTTTGCGCTATTATGCTGGGGTAATTCCAGCAAATAGAACTAAAGCTTATTTGGGTTTAGATTATACAAAAAATACTTCAAACGGCTGGACTTTTAATACTGGAGCTATTGGTTATCTCAATCCAGACCGCGATTATTACAGTCAATTGGTTGGGAATTTAGCTAAAAGAATTGCAATTAATAAAAATGCCAACGTAATTTTATCAACGGCGTTTAATTATGCTTTAGATCGTGAAACAATGATTGGTAGTACCGTAATTATTTCTCCTGCTAGTTACGTTACTTTGGGTGCAAGAGCTAATGTAGGTAGGGTTTCTTTTGGTTTAACTAATTACTTTGGTGACTTACTTCCTGAATCAATTGATGATACTTTATTGGCAAATTTAGATTTAAGAATTAGCAAAAATCTAGTTTTATCTGCTTATCTTACCCCAATTAATAATAACTCTAGCCGCAGTCGCTATGGTGCTAGTGCTAATTTACGGTTGGGCAAAAGCTACAATAGTCCTTCTTTGATTTTCCGGTGGACTAATAATGAGTATGATTTTGGTAACGACCCAGTAGGGAGAGAGTTGTTAACTACAGATAATGTTTTTAGTGTGGTATTTAAGTTAGGTCAACCATCTAATCCTTTTGATGTAGAAACTGCGGAAAAAATTCGTCAACAAACAGAGCAAGAGGTGCAGCGATTGCGAGAATCTAATCAAGACCAAGATTTGCTACCTCCGCCCTTTCAAGCACCTGTGCCTTAAAAATTTTATTTTTTTAATGTTTGAAAATGCTATAGTTATTTATAATTAATAATACTAAACTGATGACTAAACAAGGTTGATGTTCAATATTCAATATTTGATAATTTAGTTTTTAGTAATCAACTAAATAAATTTTTCCACTTTTACCTAGAAAGTAGCCAACTTACGAAAAATACAAAAATATGGAGATCGGTTCTAAGTTTTATAGTGTTGATGACTTTATCTGTACTTGGTACTAGGACTAACGCTGCCAAAAAACCACGAACCTATCCCAGTAATAAAATTCTGTTAATCCAAATGTGAATTGTTGCAAGGGAAATAAAAGCATTAAAGCAGGCAGAAATTCTTTCCCATCGAACAACAAGTCTACGGTATTTCCGTTGAAACCATGCAAAGCAGCGCTCTTGTTGAAAACGAGGGACTGACATTTTTATGGGTCTACCTCGATTTCTTTTAGTTTTCCAGGCTCGCTTCGGCAACTGCGGTCTAATACCACGTTTGCGTAAAGCCGCACGCAAATCTTTGGAGTCATAGCCTTTGTCCCCAGCCAGCACTTTGACCCGTTTACGGGGTCTGCCAGGAGAATTAGTTTTGACAGTAACGCTATTCAATAGCGGCATCACTTGTTCTCTTTCACTACCATTAGCTGCGGTCGTGCAATTAGCCAGAGGCATACCATTACCGTCGGTCAAAGTATGAATTAAAATTCCTTTGCCCTTATAGCCATAAGCAACGTCCTCACCTCCTCCTTTCCCAGGGGGAAAAAGAGCCATCGACCGCACCATGACTCCAGTTAATTAATCCTTTTTCCGAGGCGATGCCTAATATCCTTGCTTGTAGTCGCTCTAGCGTTCCATCTGCTTGCCAGCTTTTTAGCCATCGGTGGGCTGAACTTTTTGATGCCCAAACTTCTCCCTTCGGTACATCGCACCAACGGCAGCCCGTAATCAATTGCCTTCATTAAGGTGTTGATTACATGACGGAAAGGCGCATGGGGCATTCCCCGTCCCCGTTTTTCTCCTTTCTCGCCGATCACATCCTCAAACAACTTCCATTCTAGATCGCTTAATCCCTCAAATCTTCCCGCCATATTCTGTAGGACTTAATCACTCTGACAATTAGATTATCACCTTTTGACCTTAGTGGGATAGATTCACAGATAAGTATTACAAGTAATGAAACAATACTTGCTCAAGATTGTTCTTACAATAACCCCCGATTGAGATACGGTAGAGTAGCGACCAAAGACGGTGACGACTTATCTATTGGTTTTCGTCCCAAAGGTAAAATAATTGGTACAGTGCCTTTTGGTTAGGCGGTACTTACGGTCAAAAGAGATGCTACTAAGCAGTGAATTTATATTAATGAGCAATATCCTTATGGCTCTGCTCCAGTCCTAACACGAGGCTGGGTATCGGCTAAGTTTATCAAACCTTTAGGACGATTGACGATTTTGCGAAAAGCCGACAGCTTTTATTTGATTAAAATGTACGTTTCGTTTATTTGCCACGAGTCATTGGTCGAACGCAGTGATGGTCGGCATCGCTTATCTATTTCTGGACTATATTCCTGTACCCAACGAAACACCGTTGTAAAATATACCTCCCGCACTCATTTACTATCTCTGCTACTTGGCGATAGGAAAGCGGATAACTAAGATATCCGCTTTCCTATCGCAAAATGATTTCGGGCGAATAGTGCCGCCACTTACAGCAGTTCTTGATTAAATAGGATACAAGTAAAGGGCAAACTTAAACGGAAGCCGAATAAAAGCGTACTCTGTAGACCTGCGCCAGAAAGTTATTGATGCGTACAACCAGCCAGAGGGATCACAGCGACAACTAGCTAAAAGATTCCGAGTTAGTTTGACATTTATTGAGAATTTATTAAAACGCTATCGCACAGATGGAACAGTGGAACCCAGAGCGCATCAGGGATAATTCGTTGATGAGAAAAATATTAAAATGATGAAAACAAATAAGTTTTGGAAATTTTGATGGCGGTCAACTTAATTCAATCATTGCAGGAAATCAAAGATTTCCGAACATCTCGATGTAGACGTTATTGTTGATATTGAGAAAACTCACGGATGAATTACCTGTCGCATCGTCAAGGTCTTTAGTGAACTTAAGAACATTGACCTCGATTGGGTAGAAGTGCAAAGCCTTATTCAAATTGAACGCATCGGTATCCGCGTAGGCAAGAAATATCTACAGACTAACTATTACATTAGCTCCTTAGTCTCAAAAGCAATTACCTTTGCGAAGGGAATTCGCTACTCATTGGGGAATTGAAAATCGTTTGCACGCTCGTGAAAGATGTAATTTTTGGAGAAAATGCTGCCCCATTTAGTAACTACAATGCTGCCACCAATTGGTCTATTATCCGCAATATCGCGCGGAGGTCTGGCTATGATTCTCTTACCAAAGCCGAACGATGTCTTGCTCATGATATCGATAAATTATTTTCTCTTCTAGAATGAATTATCCCTGACTGTTGACTCGTTCCGGTATCGCATAAAATAGTAAGCACTATGTGTTAGAGCAAAAATCAAAATTATGACTATTTCTACGACACAATCAGCTTCAACGGTACAACTTGCCCCTAGCTACACTTTACCTATAGTTATTGTCATTGTGGCGATTCCAGTATTGTTGTTGCAGATGTGGGTAGGATTGGTTTGCGCTTTATTTGGATTATTTCTGATGTTTCAAGCGGCAACAATTCGCCTACAATTTAGCGACACCGCTTTAGATATTTATCGAGGTGAAACTTTAATTCGTTGCTTTCCCTTCACTGAGTGGCAAACTTGGCGCATATTTTGGTCATCTGTACCAATTTTGTTTTACTTTAAAGAAGTTAAAAGTATTCATTTTCTGCCCATTTTGTTTGATCCCAAAATGCTGAAAAGCTGCTTAGAGCAACGCCTACCTAATCAGTAATACATAAATTGTATCGATCGCCTGGCAAACTTGTTTTTATATGAATGCAGACCAATTTCCCCTCCCAGAAACAACTACTGAGCCTGTAGCAGAGTCAGAAAAAGCCGATCGTAATTCTGCAATCCAACTTCCAAAATCAGAAAATGAGTCGTCAACACAAATAAAAACAGGCATTTCTGACATTGAGCAAATAGAATCAAAGCAACAACGCATAGCTGGTTTACAAGTTGAGGAACAACGTCTTAAACAAGAAATTGCAACTTTGCAAGCCTCTTACAGTTCGATTTCTGAGCAGTTGGCGCAAACGCAAAATGCTATGTCGGTAGTGGTGCAAGAATCTTTAGCGCACCTAGAGCAACGCAAACAAACCTTACAAATTACGATTGAGCAGCTAGAACGCCGTTCTGAACGTATCCGGACTGAGATGCGAACTACTTTTGCTGGAACTTCTCAAGAATTAGCCATTAGAGTTCAAGGTTTTAAAGATTATCTTACGGGTAGCTTGCAGGATTTGGCAGCGTCCGTCGAACAGCTACAATTAACCCCCGCCGCCATAGAGCCACCTTTACCGCCCGTTTCCACTGTAGAACCGCCGCCACAAAAAAAAGTTGTTGCGCCACCAAGTACGCCCCAATTTGCCGAGCAACGCTTTCAATCGACTACTAAAGAAATTCGCCAGATGCTGGACGAATACCGCACCAAGCCCGATTACTACGGAGAACCTTGGAAACTACGCCGCACCTTTGAACCCATCCATGCAGAGCGGGTGTCGCAGTGGTTTTTCAATCAAGGTGGTAGAGGTGCATTAAAAACAATGGGTAGTCGCTTGCAGAATATCTTAATTAGTTCCGCCGTTATCTCTATTTTGTCAGAGTTACATGGCGATCGCCTCCGCGCCTTAATTCTTGCTAATACCCCCGAACGTTTGGGAGAATGGCGGCGCGGCTTACAGGACTGTTTGGGTATTGTTCGCGCTGATTTTGGCCCCGATCGCGGTGTAGTATTATTTGAGTCTGCGGACGCTTTGGCGATTAAAGCCGAGCGTCTAGTTAAAGCTAACGAGTTGCCGTTAATTATTGTTGACGATTCAGAGGAAAAAATTAGCCTTTCTCTATTGCAATTTCCTTTATTACTAGCTTTTGCTCCCGATCCGCAAATCAATAGAGAGCGAGAAGACGACTTTTTTAACTAAAGCGATGTCCCCTTTTTAGAAAAAATATGCTTACTTGGTTAACTTTGGGCGGCGCACTTTTGCTGGTAGCTTACTTATTAGGTTCTACTCCCACAGGCTACACCGCCGCGCGGGTGCTAAAAGGCATTGATATCCGCGAACACGGTTCCGGGTCTACAGGGGCAACAAACGTGCTAAGAACCCTCGGAACTGTCCCAGGAATGTTTGTTTTATTGGTAGACGCGCTCAAAGGTTATAGCGCGATCGCATCTACTCATTGGTTAGTCAATTTTGCCGCCAACAATCAACTCATTCCCCCAGAAGTAAATATCTCTTCTTGGCTTCCTTGGATGGTGACAAGTGCGGGTTTAGCCGTTGTTTTGGGACATAGTAAGTCAATTTGGCTTGGCTTTAGTGGCGGTAAATCTGTCGCTACAAGTTTAGGAGTTTTACTGGCTATGTCTTGGATGGTAGGCTTATCAACGATCGCCGTTTTTGGGTTAGTATTTGCCTTTTCGCGGATTGTGTCGTTGAGTTCTATAGCGGGGGCGATCGCAGTAACTTTACTAATGCTATTTTTCCATCAGCCTTTAGCTTACGTACTATTTGCGCTTACGGGTGGATTTTACGTGATTTTACGACATCGCAGCAATATTGAGCGCTTAATTGCCGGGACTGAACCCCGAATTGGGCAAAACTCAGCTACTCAACCAGAACAAAGTTTGCAATAAATAAGTAGCTTTTTTTATCGTCAAGTATCTAAGCTTGATGGCACAATTTAGTTATGAATTGGCAAGAAATTTCTGGTAATTGGGTATTAATTCCCCCGCACCCAGTGGGGATTGTACATTTTTTAGGGGGGGCGTTTGTGGCGGCGGCTCCTCAAGTGACTTATCGTTGGTTATTGGAACAAGTCGCCAAGCAAGGCTACATCGTTGTAGCTACACCTTTTGTAAATACTCTCGATCATAGTGCGATCGCGCAATCCGTTTTGCAAAGCTTTGATCGCACTATCAGCGAACTAAAATATCGCTCCTTACTCCGCCAGCAATACTTACCTATTTATGGCTTAGGTCATAGTATGGGTTGCAAACTTCATCTCCTCGCTGGTAGTTTATTTTCTGTAGAGCGATCGGGCAATATTTTAATTTCTTTTAATAACTATGCAGCGCGAGATGCTATACCTTTTGTTCAGCAACTTAATCCTGCTTTTGCTGTCGAATTTACCCCCTCGCCTCTAGAAACTAATAACATAGTTCAAGAACGTTATAATGTCCGTCGCAACTTGTTAATTAAGTTTAGTAATGATACTCTCGACCAATCTGCTGCCTTGACTCAATTGTTACAAAAACGTTTTCCCAATATGGTAACAGCCCAGACTCTCAACGGCACGCATACTACACCATTAGGGCAAGATGTCAATTGGCAATCGGGAACAACATTTACACCTTTTGATGCGATGGGTCAGTGGTTTAAACAAGAAATTTATCGGGATCTAAATCAACTCAAAAAAGCAATTGTTTTCTGGCTAAATCCTCTAAAATCTCTATGATAAATAAACTTAATTATTCATGTTTACGATTTTAATTATTGATGATGACGGAATAGTACAGCTAACACTTACAAAAATATTAGAACAACAAGGTTATCAAATAATCACGGCTACGAGCGGCGAAACTGGGCTAGAACAAGCGCAACAATTGCAACCATCGTTAATTATTTGTGATTGGTTAATGCCAGGAATGGACGGGATAGAAGTTTGCCGTCAAGTGAAAGCCACTCCTAATTTATCCACTACTTTTTTTATCGTACTAACTTCTTTAGATTCGGTTGCAGATGTGGTTAAAGGTTTAGACTCTGGAGCGGATGATTTTATTACTAAACCCATCGAGCCAAATGAACTAAAAGCGCGGGTAAGAGCAGGTTTGCGCTGGCATCAAATGAGCCGCGATTTACAAAATCAAAAGCAACTTTTAGAAACAGAATTGGGCGAAGCTGTGGACTATGTGCAAAATATTTTGCCTAGTCCTATGTATCAACCTCTAACTATTAATTCGCGCTTTATACCCTGTAAAAATCTTGGTGGCGATTGTTTTGATTATTATTGGTTAGATGGAGATTATTTAGCAATTTATTTATTAGATACGGCGGGACACGGGTTAGGCGCTACTTTGCCTTCTATATCTGTCCTAAATCTCCTTCGTTCTCGTGCTATTCCTCGCCTTAATTACTATCAACCTAATCAGGTTTTAAGTGCGCTTAATGATGCCTTTCAAATGAGCTATCACAATAATAAGTATTTTACAATTTGGTACGGAGTTTATAACCGTATAAATCATCAATTAATTTATTCTAGTGCCGGACATCCTCCAGCAGTATTACTTTCTAAAAATTCTACAGATAGCAGTCAAATAAAATTACTAAGAACTGCGGGTGTTCCTGTAGGGATGTTTCCAGATTCTGAATATGTAAACGGGTTTTGTCACATCGAAGAATCTAGTATTATTTATCTATTTAGTGATGGGGTTTATGAAATCAATTCGGCAAAAGGTAGAGATTGGGACTTTGAGGCTTTTGTAAACCTACTTCAAGAGCAGTACAACAACAACAGTTGTAGTCTTGATGCAATACTAAATCATTTACTAACATTAAACTCAAAAACAGGGTTTGATGACGATTTATCTATTTTAGAAATTATATTTGAGGGTTATATAAGTAGACCTAATTCTATTAGCTGGTAATTAAATTTTATCCCCAAGGGAATAGTGAGAAACTTCATTGCCTAAAGCTATAGCGTTTTCTTTCATCAATTGCGCCCCTACGGAAAATGATTATGAATCTGCATAGGATTGCTACATATACCAGCGCACAGGAGAGGATAATTAGTCGCAGCCTTAACAAAAATATATATTTAAGTAAAATTAAATAAAATGCCCAGCGACTCCATGCAGCTAAAACTTACTGATTCAAAATTGTTGGCTTCAGTGTTACTTATTGCGCCCTTTTTCTTCTGGGGTACAGCAATGGTAGCAATGAAAGCCGTAATACCCCATACTACGCCGTTATTTATGGCAGGAGTGCGTCTAGTCCCGGCGGGGGTACTGGTGTTGATAGTTGCGGCAATTTTAGGCAAACCTCAGCCTAAAGGCTGGATAGCATGGCTGTGGATTGGTTTATTTGCCTTGGTAGATGGGACGATGTTTCAAGGCTTTTTGGCAGAAGGATTAGAAAGAACCGGGGCGGGATTGGGATCTGTAATGATTGATTCTCAGCCCCTAGCAGTGGCAATACTGGCGCTATGGCTATTTGGCGATCGCATTGGGTTATGGGGATGGCTAGGCTTGTTTATTGGGGTACTGGGGATTAGTTTAATTGGTTTACCCGATGAATGGATCATCAATCTGTTCCATAAAGATGCAATTAATATTGCTCTTAGCTGGCAAAACTTGTTTGCTAGTGGGGAATGGTTGATGCTATTAGCGGCGCTGTCGATGGCGGTAGGGACGATTTTAATCCGTTATGTATGCCGCTATACAGATCCCGTAGTAGCTACGGGATGGCATATGATTTTGGGCGGTTTACCATTGTTTGCGCTGTCGAGCGGCGTTGAATCCCAACAGTGGATAAATATCGATTTGGGCGGCTGGCTGGCGTTAGGATATTCAACTATATTTGGTAGTGCCTTAGCTTACGGCTTATTTTTCTACTTTGCTTCTAGCGGTAGCTTAACAAGTCTTAGCTCCTTAACCTTTTTAACTCCGGTATTTGCCTTATTTTTTGGTAATCTCTTTTTGGGAGAATTCCTGAGTCCTTTGCAGTGGCTAGGAGTTGGCTTAACTTTAGTCAGTATTTACCTAGTAAATCAAAGAGAAAATTTAACCGCCGCTAAAAATCCTGTAATTACTAGCAGCGAAACCCAATTGCAGCAGGCAATTGTTAATTTAAACGAACCTGAAACCTTACCTTAAAGTTATTTTGCCTAACTATTCTCTCAAATTATTATTTGTTTCTACTCCCGTTGGTGCATTGGGTACGGGAATCGGTGGCGGAGTGGAACTAAGTTTATATAATATTGCTCAAGAAATGCTAAGGCGAGGACATAGCTTACAAATCCTTGCGCCTGTTGGCTCAAAACTTGCCCAACTACCCATAATAGAAATTCCGGGCAATAGGCAGATTATCGCCCAAAGTCAGGGACGCGACACGCCGATTATGATGCCCGATAATTCCGTACTGGCGAATATGTGGGAGTACGCGCGGCAAGTACAGGGAGAGTACGATTTAATAGTTAATTTTGCTTACGATTGGCTGCCTTTTTATGTGACACCTTTTTTTGATAAAGCGATCGCTCATTTTGTTAGTATGGGTTCGTTATCGGTGGCAATGGATAAAATGGTTGTCCAAGTAGTCGCAAAGTTTCCCGGTACGATTGGTTTTTATACTCCGTCTCAAGCGGCAACTTTTGCTCTTAATACTGAATGTGCGTGTTTGAGTAGCGGCGTAGATTTATCTTTATACGAATTTTGCCCCAATCCAAATAATTATTTAGCTTGGTTGGGGAGAATTGCCCCCGAAAAAGCTTTAGAGGATGCGGTACAAGCGGCGCAAATTAGTAATATTCCCCTAAAAATTATGGGCAAAATGCAAGACGAGGAATACTGGCAAAAGATTTGCATTACTTACCCCAACGCGCCGATAGAATACTTGGGATTTTTGTCTACAACCAATATGCAGCAACAATTGCGCCAATGTATTGCCTTACTAATGACACCGCGCTGGATAGAAGCTTTTGGAAATGTAGCAATTGAAGCTTTAGCTTGTGGCGTACCAGTAATTGCTTATCGTCGCGGCGGCCCGGCGGAGATTGTACAAGATGGGAAAACAGGGTTTTTGGTAGAACCAGATAGTGTAAAAGGATTAGTAAGTGCGATCGCACATTTACCCCAAATTGACCGCTCTAACTGCCGCCAGAGTGCGGAAACAGACTATTCTTTAGAAGCATTAGGCGATCGCTTTGAACATTGGTTTAGAGTTATGCTCAAATAAATCAAAATTTCCCCACTGCTTGCGGATGCTAACAAAATGCTAGATTTACAGCCGCCTCCAGTGAGGAAACAAGTTAAAAGTTTAGAATTTTTATGTAACGCCACTAAAAATTTAGCGGAGTACACATTTTATGTTGAGCTTTTTAACACAGGTTTAGGACATTGACTGAATGATATAGTCAAAGTAAGGTGCTGCTTCTGCCGCATCTTCGGCGCTCATTAAGTTAAGAGCCGCAGTTTTTAAGCAACGGATAGATTCAACCATTCCTGGAACGGGAACGCCCAAAGAATTGTACATTTCACGCACGCCAATTAAACCAATTTTTTCAATCGGTTCTTTATCGCCAGCCAGTACGCCATAAGTAATTAGGCGCAAGTACCAGCCATAATCGCGCAGACATAAAGCTCGTTGACGTTCGCCGTAAGCATTACCGCCAGGGGCGATAAAGTCGGGGCGTTTTTGCCAAAGCTGCTTGCTGGCTTCAGTGACAATCTTTTTTTCGTTCTCAGCTAGAGTTGCAGCGATTCTCATGCGCTGTTCCCCAGTTCTCAAAAACTCTTTAATGGTATTAAGTTCGCCAGTGCTGGGGTAGCGAAGATCGTCGTCGGCTTGCAAAATAAGTTGACTAACTACACTCATGATGATTGCGATCGCTAATAAACATTAGTAGTTTAACTAAGTCTATGTACACAAATAAAGAGAAATTTACACTATGTCTTTAAATCAATTATCCACCGATGCAGAAAATCAACCGCAGCAATGGCAACAGGGTAACTTAGTTGAGATAGTTATCGACGATTTGAGCGATACAGGGGACGGGGTAGGACGCTTTGAGGAGCGGGTTGTATTTGTACCGGATACTGTACCAGGCGATCGTATTTTAGCGCGGTTAATTAGAGTAAAACCTAAGTATGCCTATGGTAAACTTTATGAAATTTTAGAGCGATCGCCCCACCGTCGGCGACCTAGCTGTATTGTTGCCGATAAATGCGGGGGTTGTCAGTGGCAAAGCGTAGCTTACGAATATCAACTAAAAGCAAAATTTAATCAAGTTGTGCAAGCAATAGAAAGAATTGGCGGATTTACAAATCCCCCCGTAGATCCAGTTTTAGCAGCACCGGAAGCTTTAGGCTACCGCAATAAAGCAACTTATCCCCTTAGTAGGTCAGCAGAAGGACAAGTACAAGCAGGATACTATCAAAAAGGTACTCATCAACTAATTAATCTTAATCAATGTCCCGTCCAAGATGAGCGGCTAAATCCGTTACTTAAAGAAATCAAGCAAGATATTTACAATCGCGGCTGGTCAATATACAACGAAACCCGCCATCAAGGAAGATTGAGGCATTTGGGTTTGAGAATTGGTCGCCGCACTGGGGAAATGTTACTAACGTTAGTTGTTACAGATTGGACTTTACAAGAACTTGAAACCCAAGCGCAAGAATGGTTAGACCGCTATCCAAAATTAGTCGGAGTGTCGCTAAATCTCAACGCCAAAGCTACTAATACGATATTTGGTGAAAAAACTCGTTGTATTGCTGGGGAGGCTTACTTAGTAGAACAATTTGCTGGCTTAGAGTTTCAGATGTTGCCTACTACGTTTTTTCAGGTGAATACAGAGGCGGCAGAGGCGTTGTTAGAGGTAATTAAACTCCAACTCAACTTACAAGGTCAAGAGGTCTTAGTGGATGCTTATTGTGGCATTGGGACGTTAAGTTTGCCCTTAGCCTCCCAAGTTAAACAAGTAATTGGTTTAGAGGTACAAGCCGCCGCCGTAGAGCAAGCTAGGTTTAATGCTTGGCGCAATAATATTGAAAATGCGACGTTTCAATTAGGTTCGGTAGAAAAGGCGCTTCCAGCTTTGACGATTAAGCCAGATGTTGTATTGCTAGACCCACCCCGCCAAGGATGCGATCGCACAGTAATTGATGCTTTAATTGCAACTAAGCCCCAAAAAATAGTTTACGTTAGCTGCAAACCTGCAACTTTAGCCCGTGACTTGAAGCTACTTTGCTCTGATGGTAACTACGAATTAGTCAGAGTCCAAAGCGCCGATTTCTTCCCCCAAACATCTCATGTTGAGTGTGCAGCTTTTCTAGAACTCGTTGGAAATTAGCTCTTATGGCTGAATGATTAAAGGCTCTCCTTGTCTGCTAGTACCAACTACAACAATTTTGGCATTAGAAGATTGGGCTAATTTTTCATTTGCCTCAATTTGTTTTAATTGCAAAAGTTTATCATTGAGTCCTTGAGAAATAATCTGTTGAGAATCAGCAATTCCTCTAGCTTCAATGCGCTTGCGTTCAGCTTCTTTGCGTTCTTTTTGAATCACAAAATCCATTTGCTGAGTTTGCTGCTCCGCTTGCAATTTGTCTTCTACAGCTTGGCTAATTTTTGCGGGTAATTCTAGCTTTCTTAAGGGAGTATCTTCAATAATTATGCCTCGATTAGCTACAAGTTGGCTCAAAGAGTCGCGGATTTCTTGAGCTAGCTTCTGTCTTTCGGAGGTATAGAGAGCTTTAGCATTGTAAGTAGCGGTTACTTTCCGAATTACCGAGCGAAATTGCGGAATCAAAATAATTTGCTCGTAATCCGTGCCAATAGTTTGATAAATTTCTTGAGCCTTTTTTTCGTCCACATGGTAAAGAATACTGACATCTAGTTTGATGTTTAATCCTTCTTTAGACGGTGCATCTAGAGTTTCCTTCATTTCCTGAGTGCGAGTTGAAAACTTGACTACTTGGGATAAGGGATTTTTGAAACTCAAACCAGGCTTAAGAGTTTGACTTGAAACCGAGCCAAAGCTATCAACCACGCCCACATAGCCAGCCGGAACAATAGTAATGGAGCGTAATAACAGGAGTAAAACAGTGATAGATGTAGTAGTTAAAGCGATCGCAAAAATTGAGTAACGATTAATTAGGAGTTTCATTATTTTATTTAGCTCTTAATCTTAGAGTTCCCAAACTTGCGATCGAAACGCTCAACTTAACTATTTTTCAATTCTTGATGAGCCATTGTAACTAATTGTGCAATTTCTATTTGGTCTGTAGGCGGCGTTTGGCTATCCATACCCAACCACAAAAGATACTCAATATTTCCGGCAGGCCCAACTAGAGGCGACCAAGTTAAACCACGATAAAGCCAGCCAAATTCTAAAGCAGCTTGGAGGACGTGAAAAATAGCCTCTGCTTGGTCTTTGGGGTCGCGAACAACGCCTTTTTTGCCCACGCGAGACTTGCCCACCTCAAATTGCGGCTTAACTAGCAATACCGCCTCGCGCGGCGGGGTTAGTAATTGCCATAAAGCAGGCATCACTTTAGTTAGGGAAATAAACGACACATCAACCACCGTTAAATCGGCGATTTCCGCACCCTGATATAAGTTTTGAGGCTTTAGATAGCGCAAGTTGGTACGTTCTAATAAAACTACTCGCTTTTCGGTACGCAAGCGCCAATCAACTTGTCCATAGCCAACATCAACGCCATAAACTTTTTTTGCGCCATTTTGCAGCAAGCAGTCAGTAAAGCCACCGGTAGAAATGCCACCATCTAGACAAATTCTATCGGTTACGTTAATAGCAAATACCGATAGAGCCTTAGCAAGTTTTTCGCCACCTCTAGACACGTAAGGCAACTTTTCTTTAACTTGAATTGGCGCTGTGGTATCGACTTCTGTACCAGCTTTATCGACAACTTGACCATTTACCCTAACCTCGCCAGCCTGAATTAGCCTTTGAGCTAAGGCGCGAGAGGAGCATAATTTAAGCTCTACGAGTAGAGTATCTAGGCGTTGTTTAGGCAAGGAATTTTATTGAGATTGAAGTATTATAAAGAGCTTTGTTGAGATTTTCGCAACAGTGTTATGTACAAATTTAGCGGTTAACAGATATGACCCTTTTGCAGGGGGTTTGGGGGAGGCAAGCCGTCCCCCAATGGGGAGGCAAAAAGCGGTGTAGCTCTGCTTCCCGCTTTGTTGCCGTTGGGTTTGGGGGGCAGACCCCCCAAGTCTTGGTTTTTCCTAGAGAAATTTTATGCAACCAACGTAAATCAAGAAGCCCACAAAATCAAGCGGGGTTCGTAGGGACTAGACAAGTATTCATGCTGAGGTAGGACGCGCAAAGACAAACCCTGCAAGCCAGAACGAGTATAAACAATATTTGCCGTATACACGCAACTACCGTGGGAATCATGCCCTTGACACTCCATAACGACCGGAACGCCATCAACAATCTCGCCATTAGCATCAATAGCACCCTGATAGAGTTGGACTTGAATATCATCAGGGGTTAAAGTAGCTAGATCGATTTTTGCCTTAACAGCGATCGTTTGGTCTACCTTAACATCTGTAGTATCAGAGATATCAATACTATCGATTTTGATGTTGTACCAGTGGTCAGTTAAATTAGCTTTCCACTCGGCTAATTCATTAGCGGGCGCGTAATGATTCACACTTAAACTATGATAGCGATCGCTTGCCGGGAAATAAGCCCTTTGTGCGTACTCACTCACCATCCGCTCAGTATTAAAAAACGGACAATTGAGCCGAATTGCGTCTTTCATCTTTGCTACCCAAGGGCGGGGTAAGCCTTCCGCATCGCGGTTATAAAACAAAGGCACTACATCTTGCTCAATCAAATCATACAAAGCATTAGCTTCAATCTCATCTTGATACATGGGGTCTTCGTAATTTTCCCCGTGACCAATAGCCCAACCCGTGCGCACATAATCCGCTTCATCCCACCAGCCATCTAAAACGCTCAAATTGGGCAACCCATTCATCGCCGCTTTCATACCGCTAGTACCAGAAGCTTCGCGGGGACGACGGGGAGTATTGAGCCAAATATCGCAGCCAGCAACCAATAACCGCGCTACATGGATATCGTAATTAGGCACAAATACCACTTGCTTAGATAAACCCTGCTCCCGGATAAAGTGGTTGATATCGCGAATTAGCTCTTTACCAGGAATGTCTTTAGGGTGAGCTTTGCCAGAAATTACAAATTGCACTCGACGATCTTTATTTCCCGCTAAAATCCGCTTGCATCGCTCCAAGTCGCGCATCCATAGCGTAGCCCTTTTATAGGTAGCAAACCGACGAGCAAAGCCAATAGTTAATACTGAAGGATCTAGCACTTCTTGAGCTTGGGTAATTTCTGCCGGACTTGCCCCGCGATCGCGTAAATGCTTTACTAAATGTTCGCGGACAAACACCACCATATCTAAGCGGCAACGTTCGTGATTGCGCCACAATTCCTCATCGGGAATTGTATGTACACGCTCCCACAACTGGCTATTTGCCGGGGCTGAAGACCAATTTGGGCCTAAGTAGCGATCGTACAACGTCTGAGTAGCGCTGGCAACACAACTTCGGGCGTGAACGCCATTAGTAATGGCGGTAATTGGTACTTCTTGTACAGGTAAATTCTGCCACAAGGCTCTAAACATTCCTCGCGATACGACACCGTGCAACTGAGCAACACCATTAGCAAAAGTTGCAGTTTTGAGCGCCAACACTGCCATACTAAACGGCGAAGTCAAATCTCCCGTATTTTCCCGTCCCAAACCTAGCAATTGATCTTTGGACAAACCAAAAATTTCCGCATAATGACCCAAATAATACAAAGTTTTATCTGGTGCAAATAAGTCAATTCCCGCCGGTACGGGGGTATGAGTTGTAAAAATATTACTTGAGGCAACTAATTGTCTTGCTTGGGTATATTTTAAACCTTCTTCCTGCATCAAGATTCTTGTCCGCTCTAAAGCCGAAAAAGCCGCGTGTCCCTCGTTCATGTGATACGCTGTGACCCTTAAGCCCAAAGCTTTGAGCATTCTTACCCCACCAACTCCCAGCATTATCTCTTGGTGGATACGCATATCAATGTCGCCACCATACAGTTGATCTGTGATGTCGTGATCGTAAGGGTTATTTGGTTCGATATTTGTATCCAATAGATACAAAGGCACAGTTCCCACCTGCACCCGCCAAACTCTAGCGTAAACCGTGCGTCCTGGGTAATCTACCTCAATTCGCAACTCCGAACCATCAGAATTACGCTCTAAAAACAAAGGCATATTATAAAAATCATTGATGGGGTAGCGCTCTTGCTGCCAACCATCGGCGTTGAGATACTGAGCAAAATATCCTTGCTGGTAAAGTAAGCCAACTCCTACTAAAGGTAAACCTAGGTCGCTCGCTGACTTTAAATGATCCCCCGCTAAAACCCCCAAGCCTCCCGAATAAATTGGCAAACAATCAACTAGCCCAAATTCGGCGGAGAAATAGGCAAAACATTCTTGGGAGTATTTATCAGTTTTATTATCTGTTTCCTGCGCCCGATTTTTGTCATACCAGCTACGCTCTTGCAAATAATCTTCCAACTGACGTGCGGCTCTGTCCATTTGGGCTAAAAAGCCCTCGTCTTCTACCACTTCTTGTAAACGTACTTGGCTAATATTGCCCAACATATAAACCGGATTATGGCGGCTTGCTTCCCAAAGGTCAGGATCTAAACGGCGAAATAAGTCTTTGCTTTCGGCACTCCAATCCCAATGAAGATTGTAAGCTAACGGGCGCAAGCTTTCTAAGCGAGGCGGCAAAGAGGGATAAACGTTAAAAGTCCGAATTGGCTGCATGAGTTAGTAGAGATTTAAGTAAGGTGGTTATGGCTATTGTTTACCTGGTTCTACCTTGAATTGGCAACTCTTGATACTTTTATGGGTAAAAAAAATTATTTTAGTAGTTTTTGCTAGCGACTTCTAATCTAAATTAATTTACTTAGGGCGATCGCACTTGCAGAAAAATAGCCCGATCTTTGGGTATTATAAGAAAGCTATCTGCTGAATATTTATTGCGGAGACAATTCCTGTGGTCACTCTCAAAATAGCTGTGTATATTGTTGTTGGTATATTTGTCGCCATGTTTTTCTTTGGCTTTTTGTCCAACGATCCTTCTCGCAATCCTAGCCGTCGCGATTTAGAATAAACCGCCCCTTGCGACTTCTATAGACACCTGCAAACAACTAATACTAGAGGCGGTTGCCAGTGTGGTTAAATTCATGCTTCCGGGCTGATAATTCGCTACTCATGTTTTGAACGAATATGCCCTACCCATTACCGTCACCTGCACCGCCTCCTATAGTTCAAGTAGAAAAAAACCGCTTTATTGATTCCAAGCCATTATCAAAGCCTCATATTAGCCCGGTAGTAACGCCAAATACCCCCGATTCACCTTTACCTTCTGCCTTACAAGCCCATAAGAGAGCGATCGCTCTAGATAATCCTGTTAGTCTTAGCGATCGCTTACAAGCGGCGACAACTCAAAGTAACCAACAGACACCTATTGAACCTGTAGCACCAGCAACCCCTACAAACAACCCCCAAAGCGTCGAAAATATCCCAACGGAAAGTGTAGAAACCTCGCCTAGTCCAACTACACCCGTAGAAATACAATCGCCACCAAGGGAAAACCCTCCCACCCCAACGGGGAGCGGAGAAACCCAACCGAGTAATGTTGCTCCAGTAAATAGCAGAATTGTAGAATTAAACGCCGATCGCCAAGAGTACGACGAGCAAAGACAAATTGTTACCGCCGAAGGTAACGTCGTAGTAAGGCTAAATGGCGGAGTTATAGACGCAGACAGCTTGCAAGTCAATCTATCTAATCGCATCGCTGTAGGGCAAGGAAATGTAGCCGTAACGCGAGGCGAACAAATACTTCGGGGTGAAAGATTTACCTACAACTTTGTGCAAAATACTGGTCAATTGCTCAATGCTAGTGGCGAAATTTTTATTCCTAGCGCTAGTCAAGACTTATCTGTTAATTTAGCCACCGATATCAGCGCCGGAGGAGTAAGCGCACCACCAAGCGATCGCATTACCGCCAATCAACCCAGGCAAGACGTTACGAGTACAGGGGGAATTGGCATTAGTATAGGTGCAGGTAGAGACGTTAACAACGTTGCTTTACCGCAACAAGGGGGTGAAGTTCGCCGCTTGAGTTTTCAGGCACAACAAGTCCAATTTTACCCGGAAGGTTGGCAAGCTCAAAATGTCAAAATTACCAACGATCCCTTTGCGCCACCAGAACTAGAATTAAGAGCAGATACAGTGACGCTGACACGGGAAACGCCCCAGCGCGATCGCATTGTTACTACTCGTCAGCGTTTAGTATTCGACCAAGGGCTATCAATCCCCATTCCTAAAAATCAAACAGTCATTGATCGCACCGAAAGAGAAGTTACACCAGGATTATTTCAAATTGGCTTAGATGGTGACGAACGAGGTGGAGTATTTATTGAGCGCAACTTTAGCCCCATCAATAGCGAACAAATACAGTTAACTTTAACACCACAGTTTTTTGTACAATCAGCAGTCACCGAAAGCGGCGGTAACGTCCTCGATCCCGATTTGTATGGTTTGAGGTCAAAATTGCAAGTAAATCTGGGAGAGCGGACTTCAGTTAGAGGTAGAGCCTCAATTACTAGCCTAGACTTAAGCCAATTAGAAGACAATTTGCGAGGGAGCTTGCGACTTACTCAAGCCGTAGGGAGCAGCGCTAGACCCCATCAATTGACCGTAGAATACAGCTATCGCGATCGCTTGTTTAATGGCAGTCTCGGTTATCAAACCGTACAAAGCAGTTTAGGCGGGGTTTTGACTTCACCAGTGATTGCTTTGGGAAATACTGGAATTGCTTTGAGCTATCAAGGTGGCGCACAGTTGATTAATGCCGAAAGCGATCGCTCAGACTTATTGGCATCCCAGAGAGATAGCGATCGCATTTCTTTAAGCCGCCTGCAAGCCAGCGTTGCCCTCAATCGTGGCTTTACTTTGTGGCAAGGACAAGCTTTAGCTGCTACTCCTACCGAGGGGCTGCGATATACCCCCGCCCCAGTAATTCCTTATGTCAGTTTAGCTACTGGATTAAAAGGAGTTAGTAGCCTTTACAGTAGTGGAGATAGCCAAAATACAATTACCGGAACTATTGGTATTCAAGGACAATTTGGGCATTTCTCTAGGGAGTTTTTTGATTACACGGGCTTTAAAATCAATTTTTCCCAAGATATTCGTAGTGGACTATCACCATTTTTGTTTGATCGCGCGGTGGATAATAAAGTTCTCGAACTTGGCTTTGTCCAACAAATCTACGGGCCTTTTCGTTTTGGTATCCAAGCCGCCCTTAACTTAGATACGGGAGAAAATATTAGCACTGACTACATTTTGGAATACAGCCGCCGCACCTATGGCGTTGCTTTACGTTATAATCCAGTGTTGGAATTAGGCTCTTTAAGTTTGCGGATTAGCGATTTTAACTGGAATGGTGGCAGTAATTTATTTTCCGATTCTGAGGTGCAGCCCGTGTTAAATGGGGTGCGTCAAACTAATGATTAAAGTTAGTTAGATATTTTTGATAGCCCATCGCTTCAAGTTTTGCTTGTTTGTCTAAAACAGATTGCTTTAAAGTTTGGCGATACTTTTGGACTTTCTCTAATAACTCGCTTTGCGAAGTTGCTAAAATTTGAATCGCTAACAACCCAGCATTAGCCGCATTACCAATCGCTACAGTAGCGACAGGAATACCCGCAGGCATTTGAACAATAGAGTACAAAGAATCAAGCCCTTGTAAGTGGCGACTAGGTACAGGAACGCCAATTACAGGCAAAGGAGTTAAAGCTGCAACCATACCAGGCAAATGCGCCGCACCACCTGCCCCAGCAATAATAACTTTAATGCCGCGTTTGTGGGCTTCAGTGGCGTACTCAAACATCCGTTCGGGAGTACGATGAGCGGAAATAATTGCAACTTCAGGCGTTAGCGCAAATTCTGTACAAATTGCGATCGCATCCTGCATAACCTGTAAGTCTGAATCGCTACCCATAATAATGCCGATTAGTGGTTGAGTCATAGTATTTAGAGGTTAGTTAAAAATTTTGTAGCAGATATAGGGACGCAATTTAATGAATAGTGCGATCGCCAACTTAGATATTATCAATGCTCGTGTACCTGATGGTGGAACTTTACGGGCAATTAGAGTCGATTCTCAAGGCAAAGTTGCTCAAATTCTACCCATGAGCAAACTTGCAACAGATAGAAAAGTATTGGATGTAGCTGGCGATTACATTTCCTTGGGTGGTGTAGATTTACAGATTAATGGGGCGCTAGGATTAGCATTTACTGACTTCCAGGCACAAGACAGCGAATTATTGTCAAAAATCTGTCAATTTCTTTGGCAACAAGGAGTAGATAGCTTTGTCCCTACTCTAGTTACAACTTCTGTGGAAAATATTAAACGAGTTCTCGCTACCCTGACTGATTTTATTGAGAGTCAAAAATCCACGTCTCAACAAACCGCGCAAATTCTGGGAGTGCATTTAGAAGGGCCTTTTTTAAACCCTGAAAAGCGCGGCGCACACCCAAAAGAATACTTATTACCACTGACTATTGACAACTTGAAGTATATTTTGGCCGAACAAAGTCACATCGTTAAGATCGTCACCTTAGCGCCGGAATTAGACCCCACTGGGCAAGCAATCCCCTATTTAAAGAACCTAGACATAACTATTAGTTTAGGTCACTCCCTAGCCACCGCAGCCCAAGCAAAACGAGCTTTTGAACTAGGGGCATCAATGGTAACTCATGCCTTCAATGCCATGCCATCACTGCATCATCGAGAACCAGGATTGCTAGGAGCAGCTTTAGTAAATCAGCGCGTAAAATGCGGTTTAATTGCCGATGGGCAACATATCTGCCCTACCATGATTCAAGTGTTACTTCAAGCCAGCAATTACCAACAGGGATTGTTTCTAGTTAGTGATGCTTTAGCACCCTTGGGATTACCTGATGGCGTTTACCCCTGGGATACAAGACAAATAACTGTTACGAGGGGTACAGCACGATTAGCTGACAACACTTTATCCGGCACAACTTTACCATTATTTACCGGAGTCCAAAACTTAGTTAAATGGGGTATATGCGAAGTTGGTAGTGCGATCGCATTAGCTACAAGTTCACCAAGAATTGCCATTAATATCGCTAGTGGAATTGAAAACACTGTAGCTAATCAACTAATCCGTTGGCATTTCGACGAATCGACCAAAAACCTAAGTTGGGCAAGACTAATAGATTCTCTTGACTACTCGTCACCTCAGTTGATGAGTCTCTAGCACCTATAAATGTTAAGTTAAACCCTGGGAAAGTATAAAAATAAATTCATGAATCCAGCAGACGATAAAACCATTGTTAAAGAGTATTTTAACTCCACCGGATTTGATCGCTGGCGGCGAATTTATGGCGATGGCGAAGTTAACAAAGTTCAGTTAGACATTCGTACCGGACACCAGCAAACTGTTGATACCGTCCTAAATTGGCTCAAAACCGATGATTTAAGCTCGTTGACCATCTGCGATGCGGGGTGTGGTGTAGGCAGTCTGAGCATCCCCCTAGCCCAAGCTGGAGCGACAGTTTACGGCAGCGATATTTCTGAGAAAATGGTTACTGAAGCAATAGAAAGAGGTATTGCCGAGTTAGGTAAAACAGATAAGCTTAAGTTTGCGGTTCAAGACTTAGAAACTCTTAGCGGTGAATACCATACAGTTACTTGCTTAGACGTTTTGATTCACTATCCCCAAACCGAGGCGGATAAAATGATCTCTCACCTTGCTTCTATGGCGCGATCGCGCCTAATTTTGAGTTTTGCTCCGAAAACTTTGGCTTTAAGTATTTTGAAAAAAATTGGTAGTTTTTTTCCTGGCGCAAGTAAAGCAACTCGCGCTTACCTACATCGCGAAGCCGATGTGATCAAAATTCTGGAAAGTAACGGCTTTGTAGTCCAAAGACAAGCAATGACTAAAACTAGCTTTTACTTTTCCCGCATTTTAGAAGCGACCCGCAAATAAATGTGAAGTAGTGCAAGATGTATATAATTTTGCACTACTAAAAACTTCTATCTTAAATATAGTTATAAGACTTTGGATGCAATGAAAATTAGTTAACAAGGGAGAGAAAAATCGCTGATTATTTCAGTTGGCTTTGGCGGACAAAAACAATTTTTTGCTGCCTTTTGCAAAGTAATTTTAATTGAGTCTATTTGCTTGATTTGTTGGGGAATAAAATAATGTTGAGAAATTTCTAACCAATCTTTGTCGCGCAAAGTTACAATTCCATCTAAGAAATAACTAACCCAACACTCGCCGATTTTGGAACTTGCTATTTCTTGCGCGAGTTTAAGCTTTGAAGCCTCACAATAAACATAGTCAAGTTCAAAGCCGATAAAATTTCTGCCTAATCGTTTAGCAGCGATCGCCGTTGTTCCTGTTCCTAAAAATGGGTCAAGCACAACGTCGTTTTCGTCCGTTGACATTAAAATTACTCTCTCAAGTAAATGTATGGGCAATTGACACGGATGCTCGTCGCGGTATTTATTATGTTTGATGCGATGAATATCTGTCCAAACATCAGAAACTAGCGAACCAAATGGATGAAGTAAAGCTTTTTTGCCGCCGTAATCTTTATGTAAATAGCCGCATTTTCGACAGCGTTTATGCGGGTAACGTAGCTCGTAAAATTTATTCTGCTTTGCATCTTTCGCGTAAAACAAAATTCCGTAATGATTCGGTTGTAGAGATTTTCCCATCGGTGCCGTTGGCGCGTCCCACGAAATCCAATGCCGAAAATCTGCGAGATTGTTTAATACACTCGCGTAGTAAGTTAGCCATTTAGGAATATTATGCAAAAAAATAGAACCCGTTGGTTTTGTAATTCTGACACACTCAGTAATCCACGTTTCACACCAGTTCAAATAGTCTTGCAAAGCCAGACTGTCTTTGTGACTATTATATTTTTTCTTAAGATTAAACGGCGGATCGGCAAACACAATATCAACGCTGTTACTTGGAAGTTTGCGTAGTAAATTCAGGCAATCGCCTTGCACAATTTGGTTTAGATACTTTTCTATCATTGAGTTAATTCCTGAATTAAAAATTGCTCGAAGCGGAAAGTTTGCGGGAGGCTGTGCCTACCGAAAACCTTTCCAAGAGAAGCGTAGTAACTCGCTTTTGTGAAAAGTAAACACTTCATCAAACGCCGCGACCATTCTCCGCAAATCTTGTTTGCGAACATACCAGCCAACACCATCCACGAATCCAATAAATTTCGCTGCTGGATAATGTTGTTTG
Organism: Synechocystis sp. PCC 7509; assembly: GCF_000332075.2. Lineage (NCBI taxonomy): Bacteria > Bacillati > Cyanobacteriota > Cyanophyceae > Synechococcales > Merismopediaceae > Synechocystis > Synechocystis sp. PCC 7509. Next base: position 692,699 of record NZ_ALVU02000001.1, read on the forward strand.
AGTAAAAAACCGACGGCAATTTCTGTTTTAGCTTTGTCTCCTTGACTAGAAGCAGTTGTCGCCAGATAGGAACTTTCAATTATAATTCTCGGATTTTGCTTGTTGGGAATGACAAAATCTATTGTACGATTTGTGTTTGGTGCGTTTGCTACGAGTTCGCTTAAATCCCCTGCTTCAAACGTCAAATTCAAACTTTCGAGGAGTTCCACAATAACAGCTTTTGAGTTGTTTTGTTTATTTCCCGAATACGAGCCTTTTTCCTTGTATCGAATCAGCGTATAGGTTAGATACTAGGTTTTTTAAGTGGTTAATTACTTTTTCCATTTACTTAATTATAACATATTGCAGGTGCTTAAAAGCACTAACCGCCTACATCCCCATGTTTGAAAACAGGGGCTTTAGCTCGTTTTTCGGTAAAAAGTCGCACAGTACAATAAATAGGCTTATTGCTTCAGTTACAGGCTAAAGCAGTAGGCTTAAAATTTGGGTTAGGATGCAGAAACAAGAATTTGCAAAAGCTGGAGTCTATTTTGTACGGAGCCGATCCCAAAAATAAGCATCCTATGGAGGGATTTCCCCAAATTTGCTTTATTCAAAACACCGTATCGAATCCCAATATAATCATTGGAAATTACACCTATTACGACGATCCAGAAAATTCGGAAGACTTTGAACGTAATGTTTTGTACCACTTTCCCTTTATCGGCGATCGCCTAATCATTGGCAAATTTTGTGCTTTGGCTAGAGGCGTAAAATTCATCATGAATGGTGCAAACCACAAGTTAGATGGGTTTTCAACTTATCCGTTTGGGATATTCGGTAATAGCTGGGAAAAAGTCAATCCTCAGCCTCAAGAACTACCATATAAAGGAGACACAGTTATTGGTAATGATGTGTGGATTGGCTATGAAACAGTGATTATGCCGGGAGTGCAAGTAGGAGATGGAGCGATCGTTGCCGCAAAGTCCGTAGTAGTAAGTGATATCCCGCCCTATACAATTTTTGGGGGCAATCCAGCCAAGTGTATTCGTCAACGATTTAATGATGAAACTATTCGATCTTTACTTGAAATAGCTTGGTGGAATTGGGAAAGTGAAAAGATTACGCACAATTTAGAAAAAATCGTATCAGCAAATATTGAAGCTTTGCTTAATTGTAAGTAGAAGATTAACATCGACAGCAAAATGAGCGTGATACTAAATCGCTCTTTTCCTATCCAAACCCAAAAAATGACTCAGTTATTCATCTCTTTAGGGGCAATTTTAGGTGGCTTATCCGTTGCTGCTGGAGCTTTTGCAACCCACTCCTTAAAAACAACATTGAGCGATCGCGCGATAGAGATTTTTGAAACGGCGGCGAAATATCAGATGTATCATGCGATCGCATTTATAGAAGCTTTCAATTTAAGAGATATGTGGAAAAATAGAGCAGTAGTAAGTTGTCTAAAATCTATGATTGTAACGAAGCTCTTTCCAGCTTTAAGAGATTTACCGCGCGGTGATAAGTTGAAAGTTATACAGTTTTTGGTTATGGAACTGGCTAAAGAAGAAGAACCAAGTTTACAACCTGGAGCAACTTATCCAGTCTGGTCGCCATTGAACTCTCACGGGGCGGCGCAAAAATTGGCTCAACTTTTAGAATCAGATCAACCCACAGCTTAATGCTTGACAGTCAAAGATTTGATTTCACGGAAGGATTTGATACATTTGGCGTTTCTGATGCCTTGCCTCAACTGCCTCTAACATTAATGTACCGAGATTCATCGCTCAAGGTTTTAGCCTTACTAGATACAGATGCAAGTGTTAACGTGCTTCCGTATAGCATTGGAGTCCAGCTTGGTGCGGTTTGGGAAGATATGACAACTTCTAGTGACTCTGGCTGGCAATCTAGCTTCAGTTGAGGCACGGGGTTTATTGGTTTCTGCTCAAATTGGTAATTTTGCTCCAGTTCGGTTGGTATTTGCATGGAGTCAGTCGGATGATGCACCATTACTATTAGGTCGCATGAATTTCTTTTTAGAGTTTGATGTCTGCTTTTATCGTTCGCAATTGAGCTTTGAAGTCCGGTCAAATCGTAAAATTTTTAAAGGTGGCTAAATATCATAAGCGATCGCTCTTTTTCTATCCAAACCCAAAAAATGACTCAATTGTTCATCACTTTAGGGGCAATTTTTAGTGGCTTATCCGTTGCTGCTGGTGCTTTTGCCACTCACGCCTTAAAAGTAACACTAAGCGATCGCGCTCTAGAAATTTTTGAAACAGCCGCTAGATATCAGATGTATCATGCGATCGCACTGCTAATAGTCGCGATATTACTGCTGCGGACTGATTCGCCCACAATTTTAGTTGTCACCGGATGGGCTTTTATTATCGGTATGGCGCTATTTTCTGGTAGCTTATACGCCCTCAGTCTTACCGATATCAAAATCCTGGGAGCAATTACCCCTCTTGGCGGTGCGGCATTTATTGTTGGCTGGCTGTGTCTTGCTTACGCAGGTTTCAGTATCAAGTAACTTGCCTACATCTATCTTTAGTAACGACCTATACATCTATCTTTTGCAGGGTTAATTTAGCCGCTTTGATTGATTAAACCTAAGTTATTGCCATGCAATAAGAACAATCAGACACTTTTAACTATGACTTTTGCTACCGACGAAAACACAACGCAATCTCTAGAAACCTTCAAAAGCTTTGATGTAGATACACAATTAGCCATTCTCTGGTTTGGTTATCTCGATCTCAAAGATAAACTAAATCCCGGCAATTCTGCTTCTGCTCAAGACAGCGCCGAAGCTTTCTATGATCGCATTAAATCAATGCCTCAAGATCAACAATTACAGGCGCAGCGCGACATTGCTAGCGGTACAGATTCCGATATTAGCCGTAGCTACAGCGCTTTGAGTTCTAGCGGTAGATTGGATGTATGGTTGCGTTTGGCTCAAGGTATGGATGAAGGTTTAATTATTCAAGTCCCTTCTGATTATCAGTTGCCATCTCAAACCGATGAATTTGTAAATCAAATCAAACAACTTGACTTTGAACAACGTATCAATTTCATGCGGAGTCTAGTAGTTGAAATGGGTGCTAAATCCTAAATATTATTTAGGCAGAAAGTTCAGATTAAACATATTTTATCTAGATTTTCTGCCTTTTTGATATCTATAGTAATTCTATTTGATTCATAAACATTATCTCGTAGGGGCGCAATGCATTGCGCCCCCTACAACGTTTACTAATTAAAAGATAGATTTAACTATCGCTACTCAACTGCTTCAATAAACGCCGGATTACAGGAGCATCTTGAGCATCAGGAACTTTTTGTAAATAAGTTTCAAAATCTTTTACCGCAGATATCCAACTACCTATTTGATAATAAATTAATCCGCGATCGCGTATTTCTACAATGGCGCTCGGAAACAACATTAAAATGCGCTCAACGGCGGCTAAAGCTTTTTCTAATTGTTGACTATTGAGATAAATTAGTTTTAAGTTACTCAGCATTCGGGCTAAAAACTGCCGATTACTTATAGTTGCAAAAAATTCCGGTTGCATAACTACAGGTTGCCCGTAAACTTTCATGATCCGTTCTTGACAATCTTCAAGAAATAGCACCTCACCGTGATTAAAAGGATCGACGAATATTTCCATGTCTGCAAGCTGGGGACGAATTACAAAATGTCCCGGCATTCCTACGCCTACCATGGGGAAATCAATTCGTTTAGCAATTTCTAAGTATACTAATGATAGGGTAATCGGGATTCCTACTCGTCTTTCAATAACGTCATTTAAAAAACTATTACGTGGATCGTAGTATTCAGTAACGTTACCGCTAAATTTTAGATCATCGTACAAATAACTGTTAATAGTTTGAATATTTTTTAACGGATAACGCTGGCTTGGTAAGCGCTTTTTTAGTTCGGCTGCCATAGCATCTAAAGTATTAAGATATTTGAGTACATCTAAACTAGAATATTCTTCCTGAGCAATGTACAGTGCTGATAATGCTAAATCGATTTCTTCGTCTTGCTGACTAATTTCTTGTTGAAAATATTGCCGCGATCGCAAATAACTCATAATTTATGTTTTTGCTTTAATAGTTAAACCAGAAACAGGTTTTCGTTATTTTTATTGATGGTGAGAATGTTACAAGTAATGGTGGCATCATCAATTTTTACCTTAGACACCAACAATTACTTATTTTCTTCTCATTATTAAGTCACCAACCCTACAAGTTTACAATTTTCAGGGCGATCGCATTACCGATCGGTGATGCGAAACTTTTGTACCTAATTTCCAGCAAACATAGGTAGAGGATTGTTGTGCAAATAATTTTTCTAGGCGATCGCTCTATCTTATTTACCGCTACTACAAACAGCTTTATTTGCGGGAAATTAATTTATCAGTCTCTAAAGATATCATGCTTTGCAGTAAATGTCAAATAGCCTTTGAAATAGGTCTAGCACCACTAATAATTAGTTACTTCCTCGCCACTGGAAGGATGCGAGTATTTATACTAACCCTTGTAATTGCTGTCATTGCCTGAACTGTCTAACTTAATAGCCTAGTCTAACTCTCTACATAAGTTAGACATAAAGTAACCACTTAATGACTATAAAGTTGTCATCTTAGAAAAGTAAGGTTAATAAATCTTAACTTCTAGCTAATTTTCCAGCCACCCAATAGCACACCGCCACCTTTCAAACGAGAACACCAAAATGACATCAATAAGTAGAAGACAAGCTCTCAAGCTAGGAGCGCTTGCAGGAAGTTCATTATTATTACCCATCGCATTCCAAAGCCGTAGTTATGCTGGAACTGCGGGTAGTCCTAGCGTAACGCCCTTTACGCTGCCATTTCGCGTCCCACCAGTCCTTAACCCAGTGCGCAGTGATAGCACTACTGATTACTACGAAATTACGATGAAAAAAGCTTTGGTAGAGATTCTCCCAAAGCTAAAAACTGAAGTTTGGGCTTATAACGGTATCACTCCTGGTCCGACAATTAAGCAAAATAAAGATCGGCGTTCAGTAGTTAGATTTATAAATAATAGTGTAGGTACGCCTACTTCCGTACACTTACATGGAATGGCATCGCTACCTCAATACGATGGCTATGCTGAAGACCTGACCAATCCAGGTCAATATAAAGATTATATTTACCCCAATAACCGTGCAGCTACGTTGTGGTATCACGATCACGCTATTCATAAAACCGCCCGCAACGTCTACATGGGACTAGCAGGAACTTATTTAGTTCAAGATCAAGAAGAACTTAATTTACCTTTACCCAAAGGTGATTATGATGTACCGCTACTCATTCAAGACAAGCAGTTTGGTTCAAAGGGCAATTTGATATTTGACGATCAAGGTCAAAAAAGTCAAATGGGCGACATTATTTTAGTTAATGGCGTACCTTGGCCCAAAATGCAGGTTGCAAATCGAAAGTACCGTTTTCGGATTTTAAATGGCTCAATTTCACGGTCTTACCAACTTGCTCTTAGCACTGGCGAACCTTTGATTGTCATCGGTACGGATGCGGGGTTAATAAGTGCGCCAGTACCTACTAGCAGTATGCGAATTGGGATGGCAGAACGTTACGAAGTAATTATTGACTTTTCTAAATATGCAGTTGGAACCAAAATTGTCTTAAGGAATCTCCAACCACCCAATAATGACAATTACGACAACACAGAAAAAATCATGCAGTTTGAGGTAGTGAGAACGGAAAGCGACCCTAGCTCTATTCCTAGCACACTGCGCTACGTTCAACCTATTGATGAAGCTTCCGCCGTCCGCACCCGTGAATTTAGATACGAGCGCTCTAATGGTTTATGGGTAATTAATGGGAAAATCTGGGACAATCAACGCTTTGATGCCAGTCCTCAGTTAGGTGATGTGGAAATCTGGAAGATATACAACAATGCTGGTGGTTGGTTTCACCCAATTCATATGCACCTATTAGATATGCAACTCCTCGACCGCAATGGTAAGCCTCCCTTCGCTTACGAAAAAGGTTGGAAAGATGTGTTCTATGTGGGTGAAAATGAGACCCTAAGAGTCATTGGTAGATTTGGTCCAAATAGTGGTACTTATATGTCTCACTGTCATAATACAGTCCACGAAGACCATGACATGATGAATCAATTTAAAGTCGGCGAAGCCACCGTCAACCTTGCTTCTTTGGCTCCAGCCCAATCATTACCAGCGCCACCTCTTTAAAGTGGACTGAGATTATCTACTATTAAGTATCCCGTAATGCGATCGCATTACGGGGGCTGCTGGCTATATAACTTTTAAGTTAAAAACTTATTGGTTTTTATTTGGCTGAGAATCATAAAACCTTTTACTTTGGCAAGAATTACTACCTAAAATTTATTTAATAAGCTGTTATACACTGAAAAAATAAAATAGCTAAGTATCAATAATTAAATAACTTAAAAATGCAAAATCATCATTCAATCTGGCAGCGTCTAAAAAACCAAGAAATTAATTGCGAACAAGCGTTAAAAATATTAGTAGATGACCAAGGAGTTGTCAATTTAGGATTGCTTGATCCAGAAGTAAGTCAAAGATTTCTGCGGCAATTTTCCGACCGGAAAACTATACCCCCAGTAATTCCACTACTGCTATGGCGCAATTGCTACTTTCTGGGAAGTTCTGTACCGTTAACACCCGATATAATTAAAAAAATCAGTCAACAAACTGCAACAGATATCAAGTTTGTGCCTATTAAACATCAAAGTTACCGAGACTGGGTTCACCGTTACAACCAAGCAAATAATCATCGTCTTAGTTCTACTTCTTCGCCTGACTATAGCGACAAAGAAGCGCCAAAAGTAGAAAACCTAAGCGAATCTACCGAAATTTCTTTATCAAAAGCCGCCGACCAAATTAGTAGAATCAAAGCGATTATTTCTAGCGCTTTGCGTAGTCGAGCTAGTGATATTCACTTAGAACCAATGCCTAATGGCTTGAGAGTTCGCTATCGCATTGATGGAATTTTGCGTAACATTACAACTTTGCCCTTAGAAGTAAGCCGCAAAGCAATTATTGCGCTCAAAGTTATGTCAGAAATGGATATTTCTGAAAGCCGCCGTCCTCAAGATGCGAGAATTAGTGACAAATATATGTCGGCGCAAGATAGCGAACAAAGCCTAGATATGCGAGTTAGTACGTTGCCTTGTATAGGTGGAGAAAAAGCTGTAATTCGGCTGTTACCAAGAGAAAATAATTTCTCTAGTATCGAAGAATTAGGTTTTAGCGATCGCACTTTAGCCACTTACAAGCATTGGTTGCAACAGCCTCAAGGAATGATTATTTTTACAGGGCCAACAGGTTCTGGTAAAACAAGTACGCTTTACACCAGTTTGCAAAGATTGGCAGAAGAACACGTCAATTTGGTAACGGTAGAAAACCCTGTAGAATACGTATTACCTGGGATTACTCAAACTCAAGTTCACGAAGTTGCGGGGATGACTTTTGCGGCGGGTTTACGAGCAATTTTGCGTCAAGATCCAGACATTATTATGATTGGAGAAATCCGCGATCGCGAAACAGCAGAAACGGCAGTAAGAGCAGCTTTAACGGGGCATTTGGTATTAACAACTTTACATACTAATGATGCTCTAAGTGCTATTCCACGTTTAAAAGACCTTTGCCCAGATGCGGGATTTATTAGCGATGCACTTTTAGGAGTTGTAGCTCAACGTTTGGTTCGCAAAGTGTGTCCTCATTGTGCAGAAAAATATACTCCTACCGAAGCAGATTTGAAAGTTTTAGGCTTGGATACAGAGCAGGCAAAAACGGCTAATTGGCGGTATGGTAAAGGCTGTCGTCAGTGTTTTAATTCTGGGTATTTGGGGCGAGAAGCTCTAGTTGAACTGCTCAATATAGATGACAGCATCCGGCAGATAATTTACGAAGGGACAATGACACAACTGCAACATTATGTTCGTGGGGCTAACTTTGATTCTTTTCGACTAGCGGCGATCGCAAAAGTAACAACTGGGGTAACTACGGTACAAGAAATTTTGCGCGTATTGCCTCATAGCTCTTTGTATTCTAAGCCTGTAACTAGCACTAAGCTAGAGCAGCATAGAAATTTACTAAATGTAAATTAAAAAAGCTTGATTTGAAATAGTATCTTAAGGAGAATTTAGGTATATGTTTAGTAGGGCGATCGCATTTATAGCCGCAATTGGGATAGTTTTAACGGTCAATAAACCTGTAATTTCTCAAAATCATAGCGAACATCATTCCGTACCTAGTCCGTCCGAAACTTCCGCAGAAAGGGAAAGTTCGCGCCTTACTGAATCCCACGTCAATGAAGGGCTAACTAAGCTACATCAAAAAAACTACTCTGGTGCAATTGAAAGCTTTGGTAAAGCTGTAGAGATTCAGCCTAGTCATTATCTTGCTTTTACTTATCGGGCGGATATTCACCGCTTACTAAAAAATTATCAAGCGGCGATTGATGACTATACCAAAGCCATTGAATTTAATCCCGCCCATTCCTATCTCCGCAATAGCCGAGGGGTTTCCTACGCGGCTTTAGGTGATTATCAAAATGCTATTGAAGACTATACTCAAGCAATTAGCATTTATCCTGAAGAAGGTGCGGGATATCGCCATCGCGGCGCAGCTTATTATCAACTAGGCGAAAATGAAAAAGCCATGGCAGACTTAAATAGTGCGATTTCTCGTAATCAAAAAGACGCAGAAGCTTACACTATTCGCGGTGAAATTTATACTAACCTAAAAAATCCAGATTTAGCGATCGCAGATTATCAACAAGCGGCTAAACTTTTTTTAACTCAGTCCAATCGAGAGGGTTATACTAAAGCCATAAATTTAGCCAAGTCACTTCAGCAACAATCAATTGTCCCAGATTCTAAGTAAGGGCGTAATGCACTGCGCCCTCACACAAGCCATTGCGCCCCAGATTTTTTACTGGGAGCGCAGTTATTTTTGATAGAAAATTATAAACGAGCAATAATTAATTACCTTCTCCATACAATTCATCATCAAATTTTTTGATAGCATTGTTATTATAGGGATTAGCGCTCGCTACCTTTGACTTTGAAGAATTTGCTTCTTTAGGTGACTGGCTGCAAAGATTGTTGAGATTCCAAGTTTTACCATCGGATGTTTGCAAATAGCATAATGGGGTTTCTTCTTGCGTTTTTAGTCCTGCTGTAGGTTTGGGCTGCTGAGGCTGAGGTTTACTAAAAGCTGGAGCAACTAAAATTATACTCAAAGCAACGGATAAAGACATTACAATTAATTTTCTCATTGCTTTTTAATAATAAGATATATCTAACTTCTTATAGCAATTAATTAATAATAAATATCTCTATCTAAAGCAGCAAAATTAATTATACAACAAGGAATTAGTTCCAAGGTATCAGTAACATTATTTATACTGCGGTACGTGAATTAAATAACCTGTGCCGCCGATCTTATGCGGGTAGTAAGTGTAAAATATAAATTGCATTTAAGTAAAAAGTTACTATAATTGCTTTTACTGCGATTAGTTGCATCAATTTTTACTAAACAGGCTGATTTTTTGATGAATTTTCTAAAACTAAAATTGACTTTTTTCAAGCAATATCTAACTTTCACACTGATGGTAGTGGTGTGCTTATTATTACTGGGAATGCCTATAGCTAATGCAGAGATAGACAGCGATCGCTTTGAAGGCAATATTTTTGTATTGTATGCTGGCAATGGCTCGTTAGTGCCGTCTAAAGTCACCTTAGCGCAATCTATAGCCGGAGCAAAGCCGACGATATTAGTTTATTATGTTGATGACAGCAGCGATTGCAAACAGTATGCGATCGTTGTTTCTAATATGCAAGCTTTTTATGGACGTGCTGCCGATATCATCCCTGTAAATGTAGATGCAATTCCTGTACAAAGTAGCTATACACCAACGGAAGCAGGATATTATTACAAAGATATAGTGCCTCAAGTTGTCATCTTAGATAAGGCTGGGAAGTTAGTATTTGACAAGCAAGGACAAGTACCTTACGAGGAGGTAGATGATAAATTACGCGAAGTATTTAACCTCGTACCTCGCTTGCAGTCAAAAGAACTAAAGCTACGTCCGGTAAATGAATTTAACAACGAGTTAGTGGAGCAATCGACAAAGTAACACACCAAACTTTTGATTAGCATCTGTCCATACGTGCGTTGGGTTTAGTCCTTGTGCTTGCAATTCTTGCTCGATAGTATTTAAGTCAAATTTGCGGGATATTTCTGTAAGTATGGTTTCGTCAGATGCTAGATCAATTGTTAAATCTAGAGCGTTTAATCTCACAGTTTGAGAACATACACTTCGCAAGTGCATTTCAATTTGGCGCTCAGTTTCATTATAAAAAGCTAAGTGTTCAAATTGGGTTAAATCAAAGTTGCCATCAAAGCGTTGATTTAAGTGGTTAAGCATATTGAGATTAAAAGCTGCGGTAACTCCTTGACTATCGTTATAAGCAGGTTCTAGTACATCTTTAGATTTATGTAAATCTATGCCTAATAAAAAGTATTCTCCTGGTTGGAGAGCTTTAGTAATTTGCGCGAAAAAACTCTGGCATTCTTGAGGATTGAGATTGCCTAAAGAACTACCAATAAAACAAATTACTCGGTTCGGTAATGGAGAAGGTTTTAGTTGTTTTAAAGCAAGTTCGTAGGTGCTAACAAGAGCATGAACTTGTAAATAGGGGTAATCAGCCAAGAGCGCTTTGGCACTGCTTTCTAAAATACCTGCACTCACATCAATAGACTGGTAGTGTAGAGGATAGTCTAATTGATTGTAAGCATCTAAAAGAATGCGAGTTTTAGTCGAGCTACCACTACCTAATTCTACCAGTTCGCAAGCCCCAGTAAGTTGAGAAATCGCGATCGCACATTCTTGTAATATGGCGGTTTCCGTGCGCGTAAGATAGTATTCGGGCAATTCACAAATTTGTTCAAATAGTTGCGAACCATAGTCATCGTAAAAGTAACGAGCTTGAATAGATTTAGGCGTTTGAGTTAATCCAGCAATCACATCGCTTTTCTCTGTAAGCGCGGAAGCCGATAAAGTGGCTGCATTTAACAAATGCTCGATTTGCAAACGATTTTCTAGATTAGTGGAAAGATTACCGCTTGCATTATTAGAAATTGACATTGACACTCCTACTTAGGAAACAACCTATCTTTTAAAACCATCCGAAAATCGGGAATTGAAATTATTACCAATTACCAATTACCAATTACCCATTTACTTATTTTTAGCACAGCGAAACCCAGCTAAAATTTGCCGCACGTCAGGATAATACCAGTTGCGAAAACTAGAACGTAGCGCCCAGGGACGAGTTGCCCAACTACCACCTTTTAGCACCCAATGCTCTCGATCAAAATATACCTGAGAGTAGCCAGGATAAGGATAGCTAGCAAAACCTTCATATCCCTCAAATATTGTAGATGTCCATTCCCAAACATTACCCAGCAGATCGTAACAACCATAAACACTTTGCCCAACGGGGTAAGCATTTACTGGCGTTGTCTGATTAACAGTATTATCGTGATTGCAGTGGTTTTCTGTTGGTATATCTTCTCCCCAAGGATAAGTACAATCGCCCCCGGCGGCTTTTTCCCATTCAGCTTCGCTAGGTAGCCGTTTACCAACAAATCGGGCGTAAGCATCAGCTTCGTACCAACTAACCCCACAAACGGGGTGATTGTCCCAGCGATGATCTTCTGACCAATATAAAGGTTTTGTTACTTGCCCAGATTGTACCCATTTCCAGCCTGATTTTGACCACCAAGTAGGATTTTGATAGCTACCAGCTTCAATAAAAGCTCTATATTGCCCGCAGGTAACGGGGTAGCGGTCAATATAGTAGGTATCAAGGCAAACTTGATGAGCGGTACGCTCGTTGTCTAAAGCGTCTATAGAGTCGTTTCCTTGGGTAAACTCACCCGATTCAATGCAAACCATTTCTGAATCTAAACAGTTGGCTGGAACTGTAGAGGAATTGAGAGCGGGATGCACGGTAAATTTGTTTTGAGTAGTAAGATTTTGCCAACTTGCACCTACTGGGGCGCGGTCGTGCCAGCGTTGAAGTTGCATCACAAAAGCAATAGTTTCAGTATGCTGACTTTCATGTTGCAGTAGCCAACGCCATAGACGTTCTTCTTGCTCCAAATCGACGGTTTCTAGACGCAAAAGAACTTTGTTTCTAATTGCTTCAAGATAGGTTTTAATCTCGCTTATGGGGGGCAATTTGACGCGCTCAGACTTGGGTAATCCATCGGCGACAAACAAACGGCGATATTCGGGAAACTCTGGCTTTATGCCTGTTTGACGTTCGAGCAACCACAAGGACTCAGTATAGCCAATATGTCCCAAATGCCAACCAACGGGGCTAAATTCCGAGTGCGCTTGATGACAAAATGTTGTTTCGTCTATAGATTCAAATAACTCTAAAGTTCCCGTTCTACACTGATGCAACCATTGCTCTAATTGTTGTCTGCGGTCAACAACTTGGCTAGTTTGTTGAAAGTTGATGGATTTCGATCTCAAGGTCTTGTCCCACACTAAGAATACTCTGTTCGGAAAAACGATGCCAGTCGCCTTTAAATACAGGTTCAGAGGCGATAATTACGGATTTTGGATAAGCTAGGTCGTCCCTAGTCCAATATAAAGAAGGACACTCTATCCCGCTTGCAAATCGAGCAGCAATTAGCCGCTTACCATCGCTAATAATGATATTAGCGGAGGCAGAAACTTGATGAATTTTAGCTAATTCATCCAATTTTAGTAATGCTGCTCGCAAAGCTTGTTCTAGAGTACCATCGGGGTTTTTTAGATATTCATCAAGAAATACAGCAAAAAAATGTTCAGAATCAGTGCTACCTTTGATAAATTTGTATGCAGTGTCACTCAGGGCTTCGCAGATTGGACGCATGAGCGTCTGCTTAAAGTTTTCAATCCTACCATTATGAATAAATAACAGTTGATTGAACTCAAACGGCTGACAATTGCTCATATCCACTGCTTGTCCGGTGGTTGCACTGCGGACGTATCCTAAAATGCAGCCTGACTCTACATATCTCCCTAAACTAGGCAAATTTACATCATTCCAAATCGGGATAATGTTTTTGTAGATAAAAGGATTCGTTTCTTTTTCAAGATGATACCAACCAATACCAAAACCATCGGCGTTGACTACTCCTGAGTTCATTTCGAGCGGTTGATAGCTTTGAACGATCAAAGAGTGTTCTGGTTTGGATAATATATAGTCCAATGGAATTGATGAGCCGATATAGCCTAATAATCTACACATAATTAGCGCGATCGCACTCAGCGTTCCTAATCGTCGTTCCTATTGTATTGGTTTAATCGGGGTGGCGTGTTGTCGCAAATTCTGTCTTAGGAATGAATACAAGAAAATAACTACTTTTGTACTGTAATTATTTTTGGCGATTTTTCTGGGCAAATCTCAAAAAATCGCCCTCCACCTATATTTTGCAAACTTTCCTCGAACTTCTATAAGTCTGACTCTAAAGTAATTTCAGTATCGCTTTTAGACATCAACAACCGAATCCCCAATATAGCAAACCCGATAGCGGCAATTAATTTTACTGTCCGTACCGGCAACAATTGCGCCATCCATTCTCCAGCCATTACCCCCAGCAAGCTAGTTAAAACTAGCGCCGCCGCAGTACCAAAAAATACAGCGCGGGGTGAAGATGACTGTCCACTCAAAGCGATCGCCGCTAACTGACTTTTATCGCCTAATTCCGACAAAAATACGGTAACAAAACTCAGTCCTAGCAAATGCCAATCCATATTTTTAACCTTTGATTACGTCCCATAACAGCGTTGCAGATATCAATAGCAAACTAATACCTGCGGCTATTTCTATAGTTTTGGGCGCAAAACGACTAGCAATCCAGCGTCCTACGATTACGCCTAACAAGCTAGTAGTAACTAAAGCTGCACTTGCACCTAAAAATACGATCCAAGGATTTTGAGATTCTGCGCTCATCAGCAAGGTTGCTAACTGAGTTTTGTCTCCTAATTCCGCCAAAAATATTGTCAAAAATGTAGAGCCAAAAATTGCCCCCATAGAGCCTCGATGGCGCTCTGGAGCGATCGCTGAATTAGGATTAGCACTCAAAGGCGCAACATCAAGTTTCACGATTAGGTAATTCTCATATTCTTTTCATTTTCTCTGTATTTGCGACAAAAATCAACTACTTCAGCAAAAAACCTGGCTTCATAGTGTAGGAGGCAAATCTAAACTTATACCTATTGCCTTTTCAAAGCGCAGCATTTCTAAAGACAAATCGCCATAAACTCCGGTAATTTGTTCTTCGCAGCATTCGATTGCAAAGTCGTTTAATTCTTCTGGTTCTATACCATACATATCGCCAAATACTTCAGCTTCCACACGACAAAAACGCGGTCTATCGGCATAAATGCGACATTCTCTGGCAGTGCGATCGTAGTTGACGCACCAGCCATCAACTCCTACCATACTGAGATATAAGGTTAATTGTTCAGGTAAAAGATACTCCTCCAAATCCGGGCGATCGCGCGCGTCAAGATGACAGCAGGCTCCACATTGCTTAACACATTGCCAAGTTGCCATAATTTAATTAAAGATATTGCCTTTCGATCTTAGTTAATTTCTTGAGTGCTGCCGTGGTTTGGCGGCAAAAAATGCCTCAAAATCAGAGATTTTGTTGAGAGTGTAATATAGAATTGTGAAGTTACTTTAATTAGGCGATCGCTCTTTGAGGTAAGATAGGGTGCGGATTTCATACCGCATTTAAAGATTTTTTTGGGTAAATTTGGAGGAAAAATGGAATCATTGTTTGATGGATTAGGCAGCATTAATTGGCTTGTACTGGCTCAATTGGTTTCTGTAGGACTAATTATGATTTCAGGACCAGTAGTAATATTTATTCTTGCCTTTCGCAACGGCAACCTGTAAAAGCCTAAAGCGAAGACCACAAAAATTTGCTATTTGGGGGTACTTATTGTACCCCTAATCTATTTTCAATCAAGCTAAAACCCAACGCTGTTAGACAAAACAAACCCGTTACCAATTAATATAAACGATGCCCAGTAATAAGGATGAGTGTTGCGACTGCCAGCAGAAGTTTGATTAATTAGAGTCAACTGAGCTTGACGTAGAGTTTCAGCTTTAGAGAATTTTTGAGTTTGCAAGGATTGGTAAAAAGCATTCATCAACTGTTGAGTAGCCTCGTCATCAACTACCCACAAAGAGGCAATAGTTGCTTTTGCTCCAGCTTGTTGCATTTGGTAGCCTAAGCCAAGAATTTCCTCCCCGTTGCCCAATTGTCCGCCCACCCCAGTTTGACAGGCACTCAGTACCACTAAATTCGCCGTTAGCTGCCAATCGGCGATATCTCTTAAAGTAGCGCGATCGCCATTGCCAAATAAGATAAAAGATTCTTCCGGTTGACCTTTAACAAAGGCTGCATGAGTTGCCAAATGAATGATATTGTAATTGCTTAAATTGGGAACTGTAGCCGCACGGTTAAATTGCCCATTTAATAGTTGGGTTGTCCCTGGAATTAAGGCGGCGATTCCCGCAACTTCTTTGCCAGCAAAAGGCAACCCCACAAAGTCAAATTGATTAGCACCGACGTTGAAATTATAATTACCCTTAGTAAAAGCCGCCGCTAAAATTTTGGGAGCGTCCAAAGGCTGGGGGCTAAAATCGATTAAACTTGCTGCCGTGATATTGTTAACGCTATAACGCTCAACTAGCCACTGCTTGCCGTCGTGTAATGCCGCTAAAGGCACGTAACGCAACTGACCATCGGGAGCGTAAATAAGACTATCTATGCCCGCCGTCACTAAATCTTTTTCCAGAGGAGCAATTAGCCAGTTATACAGTTTATTGGCGGAGGGAATAACTCGCTTTGTAGATAATTTGCGGTTGGTAAGAGCAGCGCGAAAATCGGCTACAGCTTGCTTAAGTTCAGTCCGGCTAACGGGAATAGAGCGGTGAATCGGGGCAGAATTGGGAGTAATTAAGACAAGTTCTAAGCGGTCTTCTAAAATCAAGGGATAAAGTAGGGCAGTTTTGGCATCTAGAGTTTTTAACTGTTGCTGTAAGTAATTAAAATTAGGTAGTTCGGGGTTTTGGGTGCGTAGGCTTTGATTTAACTGTTGGACTAAAGCTACAACTCCGGGACTATTAGTCAATTGGTTAAATTCGGCTATAACTTGCTGCTGTTGTTGTTCTAATTGAGTTAGGCGTTGTTTTTGAGTTGCAGAGCGCGAAGCTGGCGAGAGTTGTCTAAGGGGGATTAATTGGTTGCTAATAATTGCTAATCGCCCTTGAATTGCGGTATATTTAGCTAAAATTTGCTGTTCCATTGGTAGTAGTTGAATCCCTACTACCGTTTGTTGGTTGGATTTTACATTTCGCAGGTAGTCTTCAAGCTCTTGAACTTTGAGCAAATCAAGAATTTGCTGTCCTTCAACTACGCGATTTTGATTGAGAAGTAAAGAGGCTAGAGCGCGGTAAGTGTCGCTAATAGTTGTAGTGTAAGATTCCTGTTGAGAAGTTTCTAATACTCGCAATTCTTGGCGAATTTTCTCCGTAACATTGACTGACTGCTTGTAAAAAATTATGGCTAGACTGCGCTGTTTTTGCTGCTCTAACACTTCCCCAATATTACTAAGGGTAATTCTTTCGCCATCCAAATCGCCGACTTCTTTTTGAATTGCTAGAGCTTGTTGATAGTAGCCTAAAGCTTGCGCCGAGTTATTGAGAATTTTGTAAGCTGTACCGATGCTGTCTATTGTCCGCCCTTCCCCAGCTTTGTCGCCAAGTTCTTGAAAAATTGCCAAAGCTTGATTTAGAGAAGTTAAAGCTTTTGATTGCTGCTTCAAAATGGCGCTAACAACACCAATGTTGTTGAGAGTGGCCCCAATTCCAGCTTTGTCGCCAGCTTCAGTACGAATAACTAAAGCTTTTTGATAAAAATCTAAGGCTTTATTAGGATTGTTCTGGCGATCGTAAACAAAACCGATATTGTGCAGGGTTGCGCCAACTCCGGCTTTGTCGTTAATTTTTTGACGCACTATTAAAGCTTGTTCGTAAGACTTGATTGCTTGATCGTACTGACCAAGTTGAGTTTTTACTAAACCAATATTATTTAAAATAGCGCCTACGCCTGTGGAGTTATTAGTAGATTGAAAAATATTTAATGCTTGCTGATAAGACTCAATTGCTTGGGGATACTGCCCCAATTGGTTGTAAACTAAGCCAATATTATTAAGGGTACGTCCTAATCCCGCCGTATCTTTGACTTCTCGGCGGACAACTAAAGCTTGCTCGTAAAATTGCAAGGCGCGACGAAAATTGCCTTGCTGCTGATAAACAGAGCCAATACTATTGAGAGTGCTACCAATGCCAATTTTATTATCAGTTTGCTGGCGAATCGTTAAAGCTTGCTGATAATAGTTGAGAGCTTGGGAATATTGTCCTAAGCGATCGTAAGCTGCACCAATTTGTTGCAGAATTTCCCCCACGCCCGTGCGATCGCCCCTTTGTTGCCGAAGTGACAAAACTTGTTGATAAGTCTGGAGAGCGGCGGTGTATTGACGGTTACGAAATTGCTCCGTTGCTTGTTTAAGTAGCCTGTTTTCCTCGGTGCTACTTGCCCCATTATTACTATCTTCCGGCAAAATCGTTCCCGAACCTCTGGGAGATTGCACAATGGGGATTGTTACTGGATTTTGCGGCAAAACTGGCTCTGAATTTTTGAGAGATTGGGCTACAGCGCTAGAAATTGTTAGGTTTTGGATGAGTTGCCAAGGGTAAAAAGACAATATCAGCGTAGCAGTAGCAACGCTGAATAAAGTTTTATAAATTCGCATAATTTAAAAATTCCTGTTGCCGAGAAGAAGTAGATTGTTGTCTTAAATTGGGCCTAAGCCGTCAGTTTGAGCGGGTGTAGTAGGACGCCCGTTAGGAATACTTCTAGGTAGTGGTAGTGGAGTAGGAATTTTCGGATTGTTGTTAGAGATAACACCCGCCGGTGAGATTAATCCCTCTGTTTCGTATTCGTCTAACAAAATAGTACCACTACTAAATCCTGACTCTAGGCGCGGACGAGTAGGAGATAAAGCTTCTGTAGTTGCTTTGATCCCGTTAACGTCTTTCATTTGGTTGAAAATTGTCATTGCTTGAGTGAAAGATTTTTGAGCTTTCGTATTTTGGCGTAACTCTTGATAAACCAATCCAAGGTTGTACAAGGTTCTAGCTTCGCCTAATTTGTTGCCCATTTGCCGCCGAATTGCTAGGCTGCCTAAATAAACATCCAAGGCTTGGTAATATTGGTCTTGCTCGTAATACAACCCACCCAAGCTATTGAGGGTGCGTCCTACTCCAGCATTGTTACCGTTTTCGCTTTCTATAGACAGTAGTTGTTGATAAGTCTGGAGCGCTTCAGGGTACTGTCCGTTCCGAAACTGTTTTAATCCTTGGTTGTAAAATTGTTTGGCTAAAGCAGTAGAGTTTAGTGCTGTTTGTGCTTGAGCGGGTGAAGGATTAATAGTAGGAACTATAGCTGTTAAGCCGATTAAAAGAATGGAAGTAATGATGATAGGCGATCGCATAAAGATAATCCATTACTAT
Source organism: Synechocystis sp. PCC 7509 (assembly GCF_000332075.2). Lineage (NCBI taxonomy): Bacteria > Bacillati > Cyanobacteriota > Cyanophyceae > Synechococcales > Merismopediaceae > Synechocystis > Synechocystis sp. PCC 7509. The sequence continues at coordinate 711,365 of NZ_ALVU02000001.1, forward strand.
AAAAAGCTATATATAACTAGAGTTGCTGTACTAATATAGTTTGCACAGGGGTATTAATAACTGTGCCAACCTTTGAACTCTAGTTGTTTTATAACTACATTTTAACTGGTTTCAATTCCTAATTTTGTAGAGATTTTTTGCTTTAATCTTTACGAAGTCTTTAAATTATTAAGTTCTCTAGCAACTTACGATTTCTTAAAAGTAGGCAAAATTTACGATCGCAAAACCATTTATTCTCAAATAAAATCTTAATTATCTCCAGCTTTTTTGTCTGTTTCTAAGGCTTGGAGGGCTGCTTGGACTAAATGATAAAATTTGGGCTGCGATAAATCCACAATTGTTGCGTTTTCTCGATTAGTACCAAGCAAACCTGTATTTTGACCGGATTGGATAGCTAAAACTTTACCAACATCATTTTTAATTCTTAATTCTAATAAAGCATTTGTGGGAAAGAAGCCACAAGTGTAGTGGCGTTGTTTGTAGTCAAATTTGGCGTTTTTGGGTGTAGGGGGAGAAAAACAAAGCGGGACGGAAATTTGGGCTGCGTGGTTTTCCTGCTCCCAAATTTTCCCAGACACTTGCAACGGGGTGGCAAGTTTTGCCCCTAATAATTCAAGTTCAATAGTTGTGTTGCCATTCCAAGTATTTTCTCGCAATCGGTAGGCAATATCAAGTCTAGGTGGTAGGGGAAAATAATCACCCCAACGCCAAGCGATCGCTTTGATTTTACTACTACCATCGGCTACCGTAAGTTTAATATGACCTTTGCCGATAATTTTTTGCTCTACTATTTGAACATTTGCCGTCCAAAATACCGGATCGGGGTTTTCAATTCCACAGGGATTTAGAACTAAAATCTCTTGATAAAGTAATGAATTTATTTGTTCAAGCTGAAGCTGGGCATCAATTTTTAATAAGGGTTTGAGGTGTTCGACTTGCAAGTATTGGTTGGCAAAAGTAATTAAACGCGATCGCAATTGGGGCAAATTACCCGCCGGCAAAGAAAAGCCCCCCGCCGCTTGATGTCCGCCAAACTTGCCTAAAAGGTCTTTACAGGCTTCTAAAGCGGCAAATATATGAAATTCTGGAATCCCCCGCGCCGAACCCCGAATCTGTTGTTCATTCTCATCAGTACCAATAAAAACGGGTACGCCGTAGCGCTCCAAAAGGCGTGAAGCGACAATCCCAATTACACCATGATGCCAATTTGGTTGAACAAGCACCAACACCCGATCTTGATGGAGAGAAGAAGCATACAATTTTTCGACCACAGAAATCGCTTCCGTTTCGATTTGTTCGCAAAGTTGCTGGCGAGTTTGGTTAATTTGTTCGCACTGCATGGCTCTTTCTAGAGCGATTCCGGGGTCGTCAGTAGTGAGTAATTCAATTACTATTTGGGGGTCAGCAATCCGCCCAATCGCGTTGATTCTCGGACCTAAGCGAAAACCGATATCATCAGGCTTAAGGGTTTGTTGCTTTTGGGTTTGTTTACCTTTGACTCCCGATACTTGAATCAAAGCCTGTACGCCCGCTAGTTGAGAATGAGGTAGCTGTTGCAAGCCGCGTTTTACCCAACGACGATTGACACCAGTTAAGGGTGCAAGGTCGGCAATTGTTCCCAAGGTAAATAGTTCTAATAGTGGCTTAACTAAGCCTTTAATTTGTCCTAGTTGTTGGGCTAAAGAAATAGCTAAGATGTAGGCAACACCCACCCCCGCCACACCGCGATAAGGCGAAGATTCGGCGATTAGTTTGGGGTTGAGAATAGCATTAGCTGGAGGGAGTTTTTGCGGGACATCGTGGTGGTCAGTAACGATGACAATTAATCCTAATTCGCGCGCGCGTGCGATCGCATCATAGGCAGAAATGCCATTGTCTACAGTAATAACTACCCCAAACCCAGTATTTTTAAATTCTTCAACGATGCGTTTATTGATACCATAGCCTTCGTGCATCCGGCTGGGAATAGCATAATCTACCTGTGCGCCCAACCACCGCAAACTGCGTAATAATAGGGCGGTGCTAGTCATCCCGTCCGCATCGTAGTCGCCGCAAATCGCAATTTTTTGTCCAGTAGCGATCGCCTTTTCTAGCAACTCTACGCTCAAAGCTAGATCGGGAAACTCCTCTAGGGGTGAAGGTAAGTTTTGAGATTCAGGATTTAGATATGCTTGAATTTGTGCTAAAGTTTCTACGCCGCGATTGATGAGCAATTGGCTAATTATCGGCGATATTTGACTTTTTTGGGCAATTTCTGTGGCTTTTTGGGCATTGGTGTGAATTTGCCACCGATGTATTGGTAGCCGCCAAATTTTCGGCTCCGGTGTAGGACGGTTGAGCATCGGGGTTGATATAACGAGAAACTAGCGCTTATTTTACCGCGATGCTCTAAGATTTAGCGATCGCTCGGAAAACCAATAGATAAACTAGCAGGAGTGGGGGGAATCCGATCCGATCTCTGATAGCCAGCAATGTTTGTTGGTGGAAGCTGAATATAAAGCGATTGGGTGGGATTATTCGGGTCAGAAATCAAAATTACTGTACTCACAGTATCATTTTTGTTACTGATGCCAGCATTGTAGGTGGCGCGAGTGTTAACAAAATTTACAGTTTGACCGTTAGCTGTAATCGTGCCATTAACTGTTAAAGTCCCGGTTCTGAAGTCTGAGTTTTGTTGTACGGAACTAAATTGAAGACTACCGAAATTGCGATCGCTATTAAAGGTTGTGAACAAGAAGTTGGGACTATCTTCATTGGTACTTCTAACAGCAATAGTCCCAGCGACGTTTCCTGGAGTAGCATACAAAGAATTAGCATTTGCTTCAAAGCCAGATATTTTTGCTGGATCGGCAAAGGAGTTTTGTTCGCCATCTAAAGCCGAGCGGAGAAAGTCACCAAATCCAAATTGTCTTAGTCTTCTTTCTTCTTCAAAAAACGTTGCTCGCAGGCGCGGTTTAGCTTGAACAGCATTATTAGCGGGATTTGGGGGAGTTTGGGCTAAACTATTATTTCCCAAAGCTAAATTAGCGCCTAAACAAGCTGAAACTAACAGTAAATAAGTTATCGATTTTTTTGTCATGATTTTCTCCGCTCTCAGAAGCGGAAAGTAGTGCGAATTGTGCCAACGTAAATAGTATTATTATTGTCGATATTTCCAGGATTTGTAACTAGAAAAAAGCCTGGAGTAATGGAAATATTGTCATTTACCAGGAGGCGATAAAAAGCTTCAAGATGCAATGATGTCGCTTCGTCAGCAAGCCCGGTAGATGCCGAAGTATCGCCAATGTCAATCAATTTGGGAGGTTGCCCAAACAAAACAGCGAATAAATCTCCTTCTCTGCCAAAGGGGTCAGAGTAACCAAGAGAAAATAGATAGTTGGTGCTAACCGCAAAAGCATCAGTTTGAGCAGCATAAGTACCCACAATACCGCCCCAGGTTGCAAAAGTTAATTGTGGTGTCAAACGCCATTGCAAAGTTCCACTCAAAGCATGAATATTAGAGCTTTGATTAATAAAACCTGAAGCATCAGCGATCGCACTTCCGGTAAAAGTGTTTAATCGACCGTCCGGGGAGTAGCCGTACACATAACTAAGTCCCGTCAGGACGCTAGGGGCTGGGGTAAATAGTAATTGAGCCGCCGCCGCATGAGAACGTCGACCAAATACAAACCCATTGTCTGGATTATTGGCATTATTAGCACCATAAGCAAGTTGAATGCGTGTATTTCTACTAACCAAGAAGTCCGCCCCAATCCCTGCATCTAAGTTACCAATTTTAAATATTGGCGGAGCCTCTCCAAAGCGAGATATTGCTCCTCTCCCAGCATCAAAATAAGGAGAATTAGCGGTGAGGACGCTGCTTAGACTAAAACCTACTGGTCTAATTGTAAACACGGCGCGATCGCCAAAAGCCGCAAAGCGATACTCTAATGTTGATAATTGAATCTGATTATCGGTAGCGGTTTGAAAAGATAATAAAGCGGCGTTGGTATTAAAGATATCTCGGTTAGCAAAGCCTAATCCGTCAAAATTTCCTGCCGCTAATTCGAGGCGCAAGCGATCTTTACCCGTAAAGGTAGAAACGGTCTGCAACCGCGTCAGATGAGTAAGGATAGTATTAGATTCTCCCGTTCCGGGGGGGCCGCCGCCAAAGGCTTGAGAGACGGCAACTACTACTTCTCCGCCTAAGATGGTGGTAGAGGAAGTAAATTTATTAGATTCAAGTTCTGCTACTTGCGCTTCTAAGTTATCAACTCGACCGCGCACGCTGGCAAGTTCGGTTGCAAATTCTTGTTGCAGTCTTTGTAGAGTTTCCAAGTCTTCGCGTTTGACGGTATTAGCTGTACCAGAAGCAATTAATTCGCTAATTCTGTCTAATGCCGCATTTAGTCCCGCCGCAAACTCGTAGCGCGTCATAGAGCGGTTTCCCCGATAAGTTCCGTCGGGGTATCCGGCAATTACTCCATACCTTTCTACTAGCGATTGCAAAGCTTGAAATGCCCAATCTGTAGGTTGTACGTCAGATAGTTGCGATACTGATGTGACTTGTTCGATTGTCTCTTGAGTTGAATTGAGATCGCTTTGAGCAGATAAAGTTGGATCTATTGATGAATTGGTTAAAACTTCTTGACGCAATTGCGTTCTTAATTTTTGCTCTAACGAACTGTTATTATCAACAATTTGTGTTTCTACTGGTAGTTGCTCCGAGTTTACTTTGATTAATGCTTCTGCCCATACTGCGGGGGCAGCACAAAATAATATTGATATACTTGATAAAAGTAAAAAAAGCTGTTTATTTAACACATTATCCCTCACACCTATTAGGAGAAATGCCTCTAGAGGTATTCCTGTCGCCAATAAGTTACCATACTTTTGTTGATTTAATCACTAAATTTTTCTTAAAATTATTGAGGAAATAAGTAACCTAACTAAAGTTTTACGAGCTTCAAAGGTAAAGACATTAGTAAGTAGTCAAAAAATTACAAACCGCTACAATTAGAATCGCGATCGCCTAACAAAACGCTGCCAACCCCCCCAGATGGGCAATCTCTAAGCAAGTTACCGAGTTGAAATGAGTAAGCTTTATAGATATCTTTGACAACATCTTGGGGATCGGACAAAGCATCAGCACTAGCATCAAATTCTACTTTACCGCTTGCTTGGGCAAGCTCATTAATCTCATTGCTTCTTAGTCCTTTTTTAATTGCTTGTTCTGAAGGAGCTTTGAGATTGAAGGATAATTTTACACCGTCTCGATTGATCAAACTCAAAAAGAAATTAACATTTTGAGAACTACTAAATCGTTTTTGCAAACTGCTAAAATCCGAACCATTCGCGGCGGCGGCATTAGCTTCAGATTCTAACCTTGCTCCCGACTCTGGGGTGGCAGTTTCTAGAGCAACGCTACTACCACATTTTGGTTTACCTAATCTGCCTTGTCCGTGACTGCCAATTACTCGCCCGTTGCTGTCAAATACAGGCCCGCCACTCATGCCTACACGAGTATTATCGGTATAAAAAATACTATATCCCAGAGTATCAGGATTTTCAGGGTTGACTTTTCCGGTCACGGGTCCCCAAGCTAAACGCCGTTGCCGCCTAGCTACTTTATTACGACATTTACCAGTATCAGTATCTAATTCTTTTTCTGGGTCAGGCCAGCCAGAAATGTAAACTGTGTCTCCAAGTTTGACAGCATTAGCATCGCCGATAGAGGCAATGGGATAATTTTTATCGCTTGTAAAAGTAACGATCGCTAAATCTGTACCTTTTACGTCGTCTTTCCCTGCCAAGCGGTCAACGGTATTTGTACCGGGAATAAAGCGATCGCGGCAACCGTAACGCAAAAGCACTCCCAATTCTGGTTTACCTTGAAGCGGACAACCGCGCTTGTCGTCTACAGGTCTAACTACATGAACTTCTCCATCGCTTGTGCGAATACCATAGTAGGGAGCGCCGCCGGATTGTTCCCAATAAGATTTTGTATCTAAGTGTCTTTGAAAGAAATTATGGGCAACGGTCAACACGTAATAGTTCTTTCCTTCAACGGCAATAATGACTCCCGATCCTGGATTCCATACTCCTTCCGGGTTGCGTTTTTCAGCGAGGGGGTTATTGCGGTTATTTTCGATTTCTGATTTTAATTGTGGGGTAAGTCCTGGGGCAATTAATACCGTAGTTTGCCTAGCAATAGAATTTACTTCAGCAATAGAAAGAGCCGCCATTGACGGACTTGCCCCTATCCCTAATAAAATCCCACTTAAAGCTGTAACTGTACATTGTTTAATAGACAGCATATTTTCTAACTATGTCAAAATTTAATAACCATCGTCGTTTTTTTGGACTGGTGGCGGTAAAGTGCGATCGCGTTTTAGCGGCATAATGACCATAGGTGGATCGCCTATATCGATTAATCCCCGTACATCTACGTAGGGAATATCTTGCTCAAAGGTATCATCCTCGCTTTCATAGCGAATCTGCGCCCCAGCTTTGTTTTGTGCCAAATTTCTAATCGAGTTAATAGCTTCAACGGCAGATTCTCCAGGCTTGAGAGTATAAAGCAATCCGGTACAATGACCAGGAGCATTGCCTGTACAAATTACTGGCTGATTGTTAATTGTGCTAGTAGTAATAATCGCCAATTTGCCTGTACTGCGATACTCCTCAAAGCGTCGGCTTACTTGTTCGCAGCGACTGACAGGATTGTAGCCGGAGGCGGATAACAGCGTAGAAGTCCAACCAATCCATAGTTGCTGCACATTTTTTTTGTTTTGATATTTTGTAATTGGGTAAGTACCAGAAGTATCGCACCAAAAACCCGGCTTGTTTTCTAGCGGGCGAGTTCCGGCAAGACTTGGTAAGTTCAGAAATACTCCACTACAGGAAACCGCAACAAGGACTAGGGAAAATTTCATTGGTTACTCCTAAACATTGTAAAAAAACTTGTCATTCTAGCTACTTAAATCGCCCCCAACTGCTGAGAAACTGTACTAATCGGAATTGCCCAACTTAGGGCGGTCATCTGCTCAAAAAACGCCTGGGATGGGATACTTCCATCAGCGAAGATGTAAGACTCTATACCTTGAAAGGGATATTTTAAGCGCCCGTTAATGCCAATTACTTGACCTTTACTATTTAAGACTGGACCCCCACTCATGCCGTTTTCTATATCATTGGTGTAGCCAAGACGGTAGCCTCTAGGCAAGGATTTGTTTAGCAATAATTCTACATTTCCTGTGGTGACGCGAAAGGCTAAAAAGCCCCACGTGCGGGTATTTTCAATAGTTAGTTTATTAATCCAGTGCCAATTAGGAAATCCTGAAGCATACACCGTTTCGCCTACTTTTAGAGTTTTAGAGTCGCCGATAGTGGCAACTTGATAGGCTAAATTACTCCTAAACTCTACTAGGGCTAAATCTACATTGCCAAATTTTATTGACTGCCGCCGTAGCGCTTTGTGCCTATTCCCATCGACGGTTAAAACTTGGTAATTATCGTCTTTACTATCGGCGACAACGTGATCGCAGGTCAAAACTGTATAAGTTTGCCCGTGACGAGCAATAATTACTCCCGCACCTACGCCGGGATTTGTAACAATTCTTACTGTCACTTGGCGGGCAATTTCGGTGACGGAATCGGCAACGGCGGGACGACGTGTTGTTAAATTAAGTTGATGACCAGTGGCGACATCGCTTACCGATGCCAATACCAATAAGGGTAATGTTATCAATAATGATGCGATCGCCAATACTTGTAAATACTTCACAGCAATTGACGAGTAATAAATTGTTTTTTATTCGTTGCCAAAAGGCGATAGGTTAGTTAGCTTTGAATGCTCTTTCGCTCCAAGCTTCTAGACTAACCGCTTGAGTGGGCGCTATGTTGGCATCGTCTTCCGATTCAAAAATTGGTGAACCGGAACCTTTTTCGCTAAACTCTTTTAAGGAAGCGAGAATTTGAGAAGCGATCACTCTATTTTCGGGTTTGAGCGTAAAGACAACGTTATCGGTAGTACATTGAGCTTGGGCTGTATGGTAAACGCAGATTGCTACTTCTTTGTTTACAGGCTTGTAATCAAGTAGTAAGTTTCTTAAACTACCTTGTCCTAAAGTTGATACTAAATTTGTTAAGCGTTTAGCAACGGCATTACAGCGTCTCTCTGGGGTATACAAACCTCCATTGGCATCAGAATTAAGGGTTGCAGTCCAAACAATGAGCGGGGTTGAGGTTCTATTTCCTCGTTTGGCAATCGTGGCAATGTTGCCACTACTTTGTTCTTTCACGCATTCAAAAATTGTTTTTTCCCCTTGGTTTGCTCCTTGAGCTAATAACGGCAGCGTTGCACTTAAACTCAATGCAGCAGTCAAAATTGGTATACTCCAAATTGTCTTCATCTCTGACTCCTGTAATTAACCTTTATCTAAATGTTAGATATACCCTTTATCTTTGGCAATATTTTGATAGTATTTTGGTTAATAATTTATTAATCTTGCAATTTCTTTACGAAAATTTTGTAAAAATTTTCCGTAATTATTCCTCTAAATATTGAGGAAAATAATCTTTTACAAACAAAAAAAATATTATCTACTCAAAGATTAAAGGTTTATTATATCAAGCTTTTTGGGCTATAAAACTTTTAATTCTAATCCGTAAAAAAGCACACAAACATTATGTTTATGTGCTGGCGATCGTTTTAAGACAATACTTAACGATTAACGGCGGCCGATGCGCGAGCGGCGGTGGCTTCGTCGGGGTGAATACCTAAACGGGTAAGATTAATTCGCCCTTTGTTGTCAACCTCACGGATTTTTATAACCACTTCGTCGCCAATGGTCAATTCATCTTCAACTTTGGCTACACGGTGTTCGGCAAGTTGGGAAATATGAACCATTCCTTCTTTACCGGGTAGAAATTCAATAAATGCGCCAATCGGAATGATTCGAGTTACGCGACCAATGTAAACATCGCCTTCATTGAGCTTGCGGGTCATGCCTTGAATGATGTTACGGGCTTTTTTAGCTTTGCTTTCATCAATAGCTGAAATTGTTACCGTACCATCATCTTCAATATCAACTTTTGCGCCGGTTTCTTCGGTAATACCTTTAATGGTTTTACCACCAGGGCCAATAATTAAGCCAATTAACTCCGAATCGATCTTAATTGTTAGTAAACGAGGGGCAAAAGGTGAAGTCTCCGAGCGAGGTTTATCAATTACTTCCAGCATTTTCTCTAAAATATGCTGCCTAGCTGGACGTGCTTGCTCGATGGCTTTAGCAATGGTTTCTATTGGTAAACCACTAATTTTCATATCCATTTGCAAGGCGGTAATTCCTGCGTCTGTCCCGGCAACTTTGAAATCCATATCGCCTAAAAAGTCTTCAATGCCTTGAATGTCAGTAAGGACGCGCACCTCGTCGCCTTCTTTGATTAAACCCATCGCTGCGCCGCTTACAGGTTTAGAAATTGGTACACCCGCATCCATCAATGCTAAGGTAGAGCCGCAGACTGAACCCATAGAGGTTGAACCATTGGAAGAAAGAATTTCTGATACTACGCGAATAACGTAGGGGAAATCTTCTTTTGATGGTAGTACAGGTAAAATCGACCTTTCCGCTAAAGCTCCGTGACCAATTTCTCGCCGACCTGGAGCGCGTAAAGGTTTAGTTTCGCCTACAGAAAAAGGTGGGAAATTGTAGTGATGCAAGTAGCGTTTCTTTTGCAAGTCTGGTTGCAAGTCGTCTAAAAGGGTTTGAGCATCTCCGGGAGTACCGAGAGTACAAGCAGATAACACCTGCGTTAGTCCCCGATTAAATAATCCGCTACCATGTACCCGTTTGGGTAATAAGTCAATGCGACAAGAAACTGGGCGCACTTCGTCTAGTTTGCGTCCATCAACTCGAACCCCGTCTTCGATGATTTGACGGCGCATGAGTTTTTTGGTTAAAGCTTTAAAGTTGTTGCCTAAAGCCTTACTATTTGTTTGCGTTGCCACTCGGACTGAATCATCTTCTGGTAATGCGGCAATTTCTTCGACTATAGATTTTTTGACTTCATCTAGAGCAGCATCGCGGACATTTTTATCTTTTTCAAATCGCCCTAGGATTTCTTTAACTTTATCAGTGGCGCGATCGCTGATAAAGTTAAGCAATGTTTGATCTTCTTGCGGTGGCACTTCTGTCACCCTTTCAATACCCATTTCCGCAATCAGGTCTAGTTGCGCTTGAATTAAGTCCCGCACTGCTTCGTAGCCAAAATCAATCGCTTCGATAATATCTCGCTCTGGCAACTGGTTAGCTCCAGCTTCAATCATCAGTACGCCATCGGGAGAGCCTGCTACTACTAAGTCCAATTCTCCAGCTTCGATCTCTGCGTAGGTAGGATTAATGATAAAATCGTCTCCTACTAACCCAACTCTTACTGCTGCCATTGGGCCATTGAAAGGAATTTTAGCCAGTAGCGTTGCTAAAGACGCGCCTGTTACCGCTAAGATATCTGGCGGTACTAATTCATCCATTGATAAGGTAGTAGCGACTATTTGCAAATCATCCCGCAACCAAGAGGGAAATAAGGGACGCATGGGACGGTCAATTAGACGACTAGCGAGAATTGACTTTTCTGGGGGACGACCTTCGCGACGCAAATATCCTCCCGGAATCCGACCGACAGCATACAGTCTTTCTTCGTAATCTACAGTTAATGGTAAAAAATCAATGCCCTCTCTGGCGGTGGAGCGCGTCGCGGTTACGAGGACTGCGGTATCTCCAGATTGCACTAAAACTGAGCCACCAGCTTGAGGAGCCAATAGACCAACCTTCAGTCTAATATCCCGTCCATCAAAGGATATTGACCTATCAATCTCTATCATTCAGTTTTCTTCCTTCTCTTTTTCTGCTTTCTCTGTGGCAATCCTAGCATCGATAGACCAGACAAGGGGTAGACAAAAAAAACTAATAGTGCGATCGCACGGCTGATTGTGTTATGTGTAAATACTGCAAATTCGTTTTGAACTTTAAATTAATATTCAATTTGATTAACATAAAACAAGTTAGGCGCTAAAAGTCCCACTTTTCAACAACAAATGTATAAATAGTTACTCTAAAGTTTTAAAAGAAAACCAGTTTGCGTAAGTCGAAAGTTTGGGAAAAAGATGGCAATTTTACACGGTAGTTGGTTACTGCAAAAGCAAGGTAGTTGTTTATTTGTTTGGGGAGAAACTTGGCGGAGTTCCGTAGGATTATCAGAAAGTTCTACAGAGATACCTAATCACCCGTTGGCGATGACACCAGAGGAATTAATAGCTTGGGTATCTCTACAAAACCCAGCAGTGGCTAAATTATTTCCTCGTGGGGTAGCAAAAACTCCTCGAAAAGGGACAAGTATTGCCAAGCTAGATAATAATCAACTACCTTCCATTCAAGGGATTGCGCTACCAACCCACCAAGATAAAACTCTACTGTATCCGGTACATTCGGCGGCGGACGTGCTAGACACTAATTTGTTGTACCCTTGGCAAGTTGAGGGATTTTGCTTTAGCCCGTTAGAAGCGATGAAACTGCTAACAGCTTTACCTTTGGGAATTGAAGAAAATTCTTATTTGGGTGGAGATTTGCGTTTTTGGGCGCAAGTTGCTAGGTGGAGTTGGGATGTCATGAGTAGGGCTAAGTTTTTGCCTACTTTAGAAAGACTTGAAGACAATACGCTCACAACCAGATGGCGGAGTCTTTTAGATAGTTATGTCGATTCGGGGCGCTTAGAACAATTTGCCCATAATATGCCTCGTTCTTGCCTATCCTATCAGCAGGAAACCAACCAAGTAATAAATTTACCATTACCGCCGCAAACACTAATTCAAGACTTCCTTAGCAATACCATAGATGCTCAAGTGCGAACGGTGGTTAGTAGCGATTTGCCTACCTTACCGCCTCTATGGAAAGAATGGCTACAAAGTTTAACTCGCACCAGTAATACTGTTAAATCAGAGCCAGGGCAACTAGAGCGGCTGGAATCGTCTTTAAATGCTTGGATTGCGCCAATGCAATATCAACTAACGGCGGCTCAAAATCGTTTTCGGACTTGTTTTGAGTTAGTGCCGCCAACCTCTGATAATAATGAGTGGATTTTGGCGTATTCTCTCCAGGCTGTAGATGAAGCGGAGTTTTTAGTAAAAGCGGCGGCTATTTGGCAACATCCGGTTGAAAGTTGGGTGTATCAAAATCGAGAAATAGAAAACCCTCAAGAAACTTTTTTACGCGGCTTGGGTTTGGCTTCTAGATTATACGAACCCGTTGCCCCTAGTTTAGAATCTGCTTATCCTGAAAGCTGTACTTTGACTCCGTTACAAGCTTATGATTTTATTAAGTCTATCGCTTGGCGGTTTGAAGATAATGGCTTAGGGGTAGTTCTACCGCCGAGCTTAAGTAGTAGCGGCGGTTGGGCTAATCGTTTGGGCTTAAAAATTAGCAATGCTACTCCCCTACAACAGCAACGTTTAGGATTGCACAGTTTACTAACCTTGCAGTGGCAATTAGTGATTGGCGGGCAAACTATATCAAAAGCCGAGTTCGATCGCCTTGTAGCGCTGGGTAGCCCCCTTGTAGAGATAAATGGGGAATGGGTAGAACTACGATCGCCTGATATTAAAACTGCCCAAAACTTTTTTGCCGCTCGTAAAAATAGCTTGACATTATCCCTAGAAGATGCTCTGCGCCTGAGTACCGGGGATACAATGGCAATTGAAAAGTTGCCAGTAGTCAGTTTTGAAGCTTCGGGAGTGCTTCAGGAATTGATGACTACATTGCAAGATAATAATGCGATCGCAGTTTTACCAACACCAAGCAAGTTTAAAGGAGAGTTGCGCCCTTATCAACAAAGGGGTTTTAGCTGGTTGGTATTTTTAGAACGTTGGGGTTTGGGTGCGTGTTTAGCTGATGATATGGGTTTAGGAAAAACAGCACAGTTAATCGCCTTTCTACTACATCTGCAAGAACAAAACGCCTTGACACAGCCAACGTTGGTAGTTTGTCCTACTTCGGTATTAGGTAACTGGGAACGAGAGGTCAAAAAGTTTGCACCTAGCTTAAAAGTAATGATTCATCACGGCGATAAACGCTCTAAAGGTGAGGCTTTTATTAAAGAAGTGCAGAAGTATGAAATTGTGATTACAAGTTATGCGTTAGTGTACCGGGATATTAAGATATTTGAAAGTGTTTCTTGGCAAGGATTGGTATTAGATGAAGCGCAAAATGTCAAAAACTCTGACTCTAAACAATCCCAAGCAGTTAGACAATTAAAAGCTAATTTTAAAATTGCTCTAACTGGTACGCCTGTCGAAAATAGATTAGGGGAATTATGGTCAATTTTAGACTTTCTCAATCCGGGTTATTTGGGCGCTAAACAGTTTTTTCAACGGCGATTTGCCATGCCAATTGAAAAGTATGGCGATGCAGCTTCTTTAAATACATTAAGATCCCTGGTACAGCCTTTTATTCTGCGGCGATTGAAAAGCGATCGCACGATCATCCAAGATTTGCCAGAAAAGCAAGAACTGACCGTGTTTTGCGGACTTTCGGTAGACCAAGCAAGCCTTTATCAGCAAGTAGTTGAAGACTCTTTAGCTCAAATAGAATCGGCGGAAGGCGTACAGCGTCGCGGCATGATTTTAGCGTTACTTGTGAAGCTAAAACAAATCTGCAATCATCCAGCGATGATAGGAGAAAAAGCAGCAAAAGTAAATATATTACCTAGCGATTTTGATAAAAAATCGGGTAAATTGCAGCGTTTGCAGGAAATGTTAGAGGAAGTTTTAGCCGAAGGCGATCGCGCTTTAATTTTTACTCAGTTTGCCGAATGGGGAAAGTTATTAAAAACCCATTTAGAACAACAGTTAAATAGAGAAGTTTTGTTTTTGTATGGAAGCACTACAAAGACGCAAAGAGAAGAAATGATTGATCGTTTCCAGCACGATCCGCAAGCGCCGCCAATCTTTATTCTTTCCCTTAAAGCTGGTGGCGTAGGGTTGAATTTGACGAGAGCAAATCATGTTTTTCACTTCGATCGCTGGTGGAATCCTGCCGTTGAAAATCAAGCAACTGACCGCGTATTTAGAATTGGTCAAAAGCGGAATGTTTTAGTACATAAATTTGTTTGTACTGGCACTTTAGAAGAAAAAATCAATGCCATGATTGAAAGCAAAAAAGAACTAGCCGAACAAATAGTAGGCGCAGGGGAACAATGGTTAACGGAATTAGATACTAACGGATTGCGGGACTTATTGATTTTAGATCGAGATGCGGCGATTTCTGACATACGCCCTTTTTTGGTATAAATGGATAGTTTTTCTTGACACTAGACTTTTTCTCTTTGCTGGGAGATTTTCTAGTGTCTTTCTTTTTGGTTGGCTTTGATTCTACTTTTGGTTCATTCAGCGTCCGTCTTACAGAATCGCTTCTTCGTCTCACCTACCCGCCAATACTCTGCCATAACCCGCCATTAACAGTGTCGTCTAATAGTCAACCTTTCAGCCATCAAGTGGCGGCAAATGACAGCCTCGCTGATTTCACCCCTAGTAGCTATGTAGTCGGTTTAAGTTACCTTAAAAGATGAGCTTTAAAGTGACGTTGATATTGGCGATTTTGACTTATGGATATTACAGAGTTTTTTGAACTAAGCGCTGGTAAATGGTTCTCTCACCGTACTAGCCACCACTTAGCTTTTAAGCAAGCTGAAGACGGCAAATCAGATATAACAATTGAAATGTTGGCTAAAGACGATCCAGAAGTCATTAAGCTTTGTCAGCAATACGAAATCGATCCTGCCTTGGCTACCTGCGGCGCTAGAGTTAATTGGAATGGAACAATGGAATGGGACGAAGAAAAGCATACAGGTTCGACAGTATTAGTCACCATACCCGATACAGACGATCCTAGTCGCGGTAAATTGCTGCGAGAAATGGGTTATGCCGAAAAAGCGCCAGTAGCAGGTAGTTATGCTATGGGTAGCGATGACGCATTAACCTTAACTACTGAGTACGAAACCATGTATTCAGAAGAAAGATTATGGTTTGCAAGTCCCAATTTAAGAATGCGAGTTAGCGTATTAAAGCGCTTTGGTGGTTTCAGTATGGCTTCCTTTACTTCCGAAATTCGCACAGGTGGATTAAAACCAACTTCTGAAACGGTTACATCATCAGCAAGTTGATATCAATTTTTTAGGGCGTACTGAAAAGTGCGCCTTTTCTTACCACTATTTAGCAATTCCATCAAACCCGAACAGTTTAGCAAGTCCACCCAGCAAAGCTACCAATAATCCAATTGCTACGCTGCGATTAATAAATTCTTGTCCGTCTAGTCTTTTGTTTATTCCTTGGATATCTTTTGAAAGTCCTTCTATTTCACCCTTAAAGGTGGCTTCAACTCTCACTAAATTAGTCTTCACATCTGCAATATCAACAGTTACTTTATCGAGCTTGGTTTCAATTCGTTCAAATCGACTTTCTAGTTTTGTTTCTAGGGTTTCAAATCTATTGTCTAGTTTGTTAAGAAGTTCTTTTAGGTCATACTCTACTTTTTCCGTCATGTGTTTTGCCTCATCCTATCCAAATTTCTACTTTTTTAGCTTTTGAGCCAAAAATGCGATCGCTCTCTAGCCAATTTAGTTTCATCACCTGGGTTATGACGGCGGCTAAATAATTCTACGTACTCCACCAATATCTGATTTCAAAGCTCTTTAGATGCGATCGCGCGAAATTGCTTTTAATTTACCGTAAAAATCGTTAGTATCGCCCTTGTACGGGCTAAACTGCTCGATGGGTTGGTTAGCCTGTGTAGGTTTGGTTTGACGAGAATTTTGTGTTAATAGGATGTCTAATTTTTGAGCAAGTTGAGAATCTGCTTGTATTGGGCGATCTAGTTTTCGCCATCCATTGGCAAAATTACCACACACTAGGCGCTCAAATTCGTGATTAAAACGAATTTGACTCTGTCCTTTACGCTGCCAAATTGCTAAAATTTGCTCTACCGAGTTTGCTTTATAACGCCCTTGGTACAGTGCTTCAATGACCGCTAAATAGATCCAGCGATCGGTATAATCTTTTAACCAGCGCTCCATTAGCACGTTTGCACTACAGCCACCAAAATCAAAACTGTAGTGAGTTAATAATTTTACTGCTAAGTCGATAGGCGTTCCCAAAGTTTCTGTCAACATCGCATTTGCGGCATCAAGCAAATATCGTTCGCCTATAGCCTATCGTTAAATCACCTATATTAGGTACAACTAATACGATAATTTTAAACCTGCGTTAACTATATACTTAGGAGCATTATTAAATATTCCTTTTGGAGGTTGATTTAAACATTGTGATTGAAGTTGAACATTTAAGTAAAAACTACGGCTCTACCCCAGGCATCCAAGACATTAGTTTTAATGTAGAACCAGGGGAAATTATGGGCTTTTTGGGACCCAATGGCGCTGGAAAAACTACAACTATGCGGATATTAGCGGGTTACTTACCAGCTACCGCCGGAACGGCGCGTATTGCTGGTTATGACGTGCATGAGAATTCATTATTAGTTAGACAGCGCATCGGCTACTTACCAGAAACGCCGCCACTATACCCAGAAATGACTGTAGAAGGGTTTTTGTACTTTGTAGCTAGGGTAAAAGGAGTAAGTGCCGGAAATCAGGCGGCGGCAGTAAAAAAAGCTATAGAGCGCTGCAACCTCCAGGAAAAAAGCAAAGTATTAATTCGCAAGTTATCTAAAGGATTTCGGCAACGAGTAGGCATTGCTCAGGCAATAGTACACGATCCGCCAGTAATTATTTTAGATGAGCCGACGGTAGGATTAGATCCTCGGCAAATTATTGATGTGCGAAACTTAATTAAAAGCCTGGCAGGTAGTCATACAATTATTCTTTCTACTCACATCCTCCCTGAAGTTAGTATGACGTGCGATCGCGTGACAATTATTAATGGCGGTAAAGTAGTTGTTACCAATACCCCCGAAGGCTTAGAAGCAAGTTTAGCAGGCGGTGTAGAGTACGAAGTTGAAATTGATGGCGAAGCAACAGAAGCTGTCCAGCAACTACAATTTTTGCTGAACGTGCGGCTAGTAGAAATTGCCCATTCAGGAAATAAGCAAAGCGATCGCCCAATATTAAAAGTATCCTCAGAACCAGGAACTGAACCCGGAAGCGATATTGTTCAAGTATTGGTAAATATGGGCATTAGTGTCTATGAAATGCGCCGCACTCGTGCAAGTTTGGAAGATGTATTTTTAGTAACGACTGAAGAAAAATTAGCACCAGCAACTCTTGAAAAGGACAACTTAGAAGCTAGTGCGCCTACCCCGGAGAATGAACTAACTAACACCGCAGAGGAGATTTAGATGGGTATTGTTTTGGGCAATATTATTGCTATTTACCGCCGAGAATTGCAGAGTTATTTTACATCGCCCTTAGCTTATGCGATCGCGGTGATTTTTTGGCTGCTATCAGGATACTTTTTTGTAGCAATTTTACTTGGAGATCAAGGTATTCTTGCGCAAGTCGCCGCCGCCGAAGCGCAAAGTCAGCAAACCGGTCAACAACTACCACCAATTGATGTAGCTTACGAATTTTTGCGATCGTTTTTGAGTGTGATGAGTTCATTGGCATTATTTATTTTGCCTATCCTATCAATGGGATTGTACGCCGAAGAACGCAAGCGCGGTACTTTAGAACTTCTCGCCACATCACCGATAACTAATTGGGCGGTAGCAGTGGGTAAACTGCTGGGAGTAGTAACGTTTTTTACGGTGTTGATATTGCCATTATTTGCTTACGAAGCGATCGCCTTTAGTGCCGCCAATCCCCCCGTTCCCCCGGCTATACCCTTTTTGGGACATTTGGCATTAATTCTATTAGCGGCGGCGATATTGTCATTGGGAATGTTTATTTCTTCCCTAACGGACAGTACAATCTTGGCAGCAATTATGACTTTTGGCTTAATTATGTTTTTGTGGATTCTTGACGCAATTGCTAAAAGTATCGGTGGTTGGTTGGGTGCTACTTTAGGTCATCTTTCTTTACTCAAACATTACACCAATTTAGTCCAAGGCATTTTTGACACCAGCAGCTTAATTTTATTTGCAAGTTACATCGTTTTGGGTGTATTTCTCACCGCTCAATCGATTGATGCTTTGCGCTTCCAAAGATCGTAAAACCTATGAATATCTTAAAAAAATACCGCCAATATCTAGTTTGGGTAGCTCCGTTTCTGGCTTTGATGGGGATAACGGCGGGACTTGTCTCTAATAGTTGGGGCGTAATTCCATTGGGATTATTAATTGCAGCAATTATTACTAGCAGTTTGTGGCTAATATTTTTATCCTCGCGAAGTAGCGGAGACAATAAAGGCGAAAGCGATCGCAAAAACAATTCCCCCTGGCAGATTTCGCGGTCTACCAAATCGGGAACTAATGCTTTAGTTGCAACGTTATCTGTCTTCGTAATTTTGGGTCTAATCAATTTTCTGGCTGTTCGTTATCCCACAAGAGTAGATTTAACCGAAACTGGTTTATATACCCTTGCTCCCCAATCGCGCGAATTAGTCAAAAGCTTGCAACAACCTGTCAAAGTCTGGGTATTTGAACGAGATGGAAAGCCGGAAGAGCGAGCTTTATTAGAAAACTACCGCCAGCAAGGGAAAAACTTTAGCTACGAGTATGTAGATCCGCAAATCAAGCTAGGACTTGCACAAAAGTTCAACGTCCAAAGTCTCGGCGAAATCTATCTAGAAAAGGGAGAAAAAAGGCAGCTATTGTCAAAAGCAAACGAGCAGCCTTTAACAGAAATTCGCTTAACAAACGCTTTGCAACAAATAACCACTAACTTTAGCGCTCAAGTTTATTTTGTACAAGGTCATGGCGAACAACCATTAACAGGCGAACAAAATAGTTTGTCTCAAGCTTTGAATGTACTAACAGAAAAAAGTTTTACTCCCCAAGCGCTTAATTTGGCACAAACGACTATTCCTCAAAATGCCACTGTAGTTGTATTAGCAGGTGCTAGACGGGGTTTGTTGCCATCAGAAGCAAAGGCTTTAAATGATTACCTCAATCGAGGTGGTAGTTTATTTTTAGCTATCGATCCGACGATTAATTTGGGAATTGATAGTTTGCTGAAAAATTGGGGCGTAACTTTAGATAACCGTTTAGCTGTAGATCCGGCGGGTGCAACGGTAGAACAGGGCCCGGCGGTCATCTTAGTAAATACTTACGGGCAACATCCCATTACTAAAGATTTTGGCAATGGTTTATCATTTTATCGCGGTGCTAGACCAATTGAAACAACGATTGTTGAGGAAGTACAGGCAACTCCTTTGTTGCTAACAAGTAGTCAAAGCTGGGCAGAGAGCAATTTAAAAGACGAAAACTTAAATTTTGACCCAAAAAGCGATCGCCAAGGGCCTTTAACTCTGGGTGTTGCTCTAAGCCGTCAAGCTACAACTACCAGTAACAGCAAGCCTTCAGAATCGCGTTTAGTTATTATTGGCAATTCTGACTTTATTACCAACAATCAATTTTCACAGCAGTTAAACGGAGATGTATTTACTAACTCTATTAGCTGGTTAAGTAAGCAGGACGGAGCAGCACAGCTTTCTGTGCGTCCCAAAGAAGCAAAAAATCGCCGTATTAATTTGCAAGCAGCGCAAGCGAGTATTTTAAGCTGGACTGCACTGGGTTTGATACCACTAATTGGTTTTGTTAGTGCAGTTATCCTCTGGTGGCTGCGTAGATAGTAATTCTTACTGATCCCTTACTTATGAAGTTACCGAAAACAACTTTGATTTTGCTGTTGTTAGCACTAGGATTAGGCGGTTTTGTTTATTTCTATGAAATTAGAGGTGCAAGTCAAAGACAAGAAGCTATAGCCCAAAGTGAGGAAATTTTTGCTTTTACTGAAGCTGATGTCAAGGCTTTTGCAATTAAAAATCAATCCCAGACGCTAAAGTTTGAACAAATTGATTCAAGATGGCAAATGAAAGAGCCTGACGATACTCCAGCGAGTAACGCTTCGATTGCTTTCTTGTTAAATTTGCTGGAAACAGGAAAAAGTAATCGCACTTTCTCTGTACCTACTACCCAATTAGCTGATTATGGACTAACTGAGCCATCTAGTGCGATCGCCATTACCTTAAAAAATGCCGAAACTCATCAATTAATTTTGGGCAAACCAGACTTTAACCGCACTTTTTTGTATGCTTTAGTCGATCCTCCGGCTAAGTCTAAGGGTAATGTCAACGTATTATTAGTTTCTCCAGACTTCGCCAACGCTGTAAATCGGCAACTATCAGAATGGCAAAGCCAAGATACTAAAAATCAACCCACAAACCCCTCGCCATGAGTAGTCCTACGGCAACTCTCCTTGTTTCCTGCGCTGATAGACAAGGATTAGTTGCAAAAATTGCTAACTTTATTTACTCCAATGGTGGCAATATTATTCATGCCGATCAACATACAGACTTAGCGGCGGGATTATTCTTAACGCGTATAGAGTGGCAGTTAGAAGGGTTTAATTTGCCGTGCGAATATATTAAACCAGCTTTTAGTGCGATTCCTCAACCCCTAGATGCTAAGTAGGGATTACATTTTTCTGACAGTATTGCTCGAATTGCTATTTGGGTGAGCAAGCAAAATCACTGTCTGTTTGATTTACTTTTGCGCCAACAAGCTCAAGAATTTATTGCCGAAATACCGCTAATTATTAGCAATCACCCTAATTTGCAAGGAGTAGCCGAGCAATTTGGCATCGACTACCACCACATCCCCATTACCAAGGAAAATAAACAAGAGCAAGAACTACAACAGCTAAAATTACTTAAAAAATACCAGATCGATTTAGTAGTTTTGGCTAAATATCTGCAAGTTGTGAGTGCAGACTTTATTACTAAATTTCCGCAGATAGTTAATATTCATCACTCGTTTTTGCCTGCGTTTGTGGGCGCAAACCCCTACCATAAAGCTTACGAGTGGCAATGGAATCAACCGGAGTCTATTGGATTGCGCTATTTCAGATTCTTGAAACTCGTGGCTTTGAGGTCAAATTGGTCAATGCTCATCATGTCAAAACTCTGCCAGGGCGCAAGAGTGATGTTTTAGACTGTCAGTGGTTACAGCAACTGCACAGCTACGGTCTACTCTCGACCTCTTTTCGTCCTGATGACCAAATCTGTGTTCTCAGAAGCTATATACAGGCAGTAAGGTGAAAAACTCCCGAACTCGACGGGGTCGTCAATCGCGCTGCGAACGCTTTCCGTATGGCGGCGCTAGCCGCAGGTAAAACCCGCTCTGCCCTCGGTGGGTTTTATCGGCGGTTGCGAACTCGTCTGGGAACACCGAAAGCCATTACTGCCACCGCTCATAAACTAGCTCGCATTTTCTATCGTCTTTGGAGAAATGGTAGAACTTATGATGACCCAGGTTTCAACTACTACGAGCAACGCTACCAGGAACAAATTCTCAAACATCTTCAGAAAAAGGCTCAAACATTAGGATTTGAGCTTGTTGCTACACCCTCCACTCAAATTGTTTCTTAGGAGAGTGATAATATATTTGCATTCATTATTGGTAGGTGTAATAAGAAACTAAAAATTTTGCAGAATATAAGCAGAATATAATAAGTTAATTATCCCCAGCCTAGCTCAAATACTTATACAGTCGCCAATTATATGAATAGCTCCTTCCTTTCTCGTCTTCATAGTAAAAGCCGCCCAGTTATTGTATTTGATGGGGCGATGGGTACATCTTTGCAAACGCAAAACTTAACTGCTGAAGACTTTGGCGGTGCGGAGTATGAAGGATGTAATGAATATTTGGTACATACTAAGCCTGAATCTGTTAAAACAGTGCATCGTGACTTTCTGATTGCTGGAGCAGATGTAATTGAAACAGATACTTTTGGCGGCACATCTATTGTACTTGCGGAGTACGATTTAGGCGATCGCGCCTACGAACTAAATAAAACCGCCGCCGAACTTGCTAAAAGCGTTACTGCCGAGTTTTCAACTCCCGAAAAACCTAGGTTTGTAGCGGGTTCTATTGGGCCTGGGACGAAGTTACCAACACTTGGACACATTAATTATGACTCTTTAGAATCTGCCTTTGCCGAGCAAGCAGAAGGGCTGTATGACGGTGGAGTAGACTTATTCATCGTCGAAACTTGTCAAGACGTGCTGCAAATAAAAGCGGCGCTAAATGGCATTGAGCAGGTTTTTCAGCGCAAGGGAGAAAGACGACCTCTAATGGTGTCGGTGACAATGGAAGTACAAGGGACAATGCTTGTAGGTACAGAAATCGGCGCTGTATTATCAATTTTGGAGCCTTACGCCATTGATATATTAGGGCTAAATTGCGCCACTGGGCCCGATCGCATGGCGGAACATATTAAGTATTTATCCCAGCATTCGCCCTTTGTGGTTTCTTGTATTCCTAATGCGGGTTTACCGGAAAATATTGGCGGTCACGCTCACTATAAATTAACGCCCATAGAATTAAAAATGGCGTTGATGCACTTTATCGAAGATTTGGGAGTACAAGTAATCGGCGGTTGTTGCGGAACAAGACCCGATCATATTCAAAAATTAGCCGAAATAGGTACAACTTTACAACCCAAGGAGCGACAGTTTCAGTACGAACCGGCGGCGGCTTCTATCTATAGCGCTCAACCTTACGAGCAAGATAACTCATTTTTAATTGTCGGCGAACGGCTTAATGCTAGTGGCTCGAAAAAGTGCCGCGATTTATTGAATGCGGAAGATTGGGACGGACTTGTGGCTTTAGGAAAGGCGCAAGTTAAGGAAGGGGCGCACATATTAGATGTCAACGTCGATTATGTAGGACGCGATGGGGTGCGCGATATGCACGAATTAGCATCTCGTCTAGTAACCAGCGCAACTTTGCCTTTAATGCTGGACTCGACTGAATGGGAAAAAATGGAGGCTGGTTTAAAGGTTGCTGGTGGTAAGTGTTTGCTTAATTCGACTAACTACGAAGACGGCGAACCCCGGTTTTTGAAAGTGTTGGAGTTGGCAAAAAAGTATGGCGCGGGAATAGTTGTCGGGACAATTGATGAAGATGGGATGGCGCGAACGGCAGATAAAAAGTTTGCGATCGCTCACCGTGCCTATCATCAAGCTGTAGAGTATGGTATCGCCCCTTATGAGATATTCTTCGATGCTCTAGCATTACCGATTTCTACAGGGATTGAGGAAGATAGAGCTAATGGCAGCGCGACTATTGAAGCTATTAAAACAATTCGCCAAGAATTGCCCGGATGTCACGTTATTTTGGGTGTTTCTAACGTTTCTTTTGGTTTGAACCCCGCCGCACGAGTCGTGCTAAATTCGATGTTTCTGCACTATGCAACCGAAGCTGGGATGGATGCAGCCATTGTTAGCGCTAGTAAAATTTTGCCTTTGGCGCGGATTGAAGACAAGCATCAAGAAGTTTGTCGTCAGTTGATTTTTGACGAGCGCAAATTTGACGGGGATATCTGCGTATACGATCCGTTGACCCAATTAACAACCTTATTTGAAGGAGCAACTACAAAACGCGATCGCACTGAAGACGAAAACTTACCTGTAGAAGAACGACTCAAGCGCCACATCATTGACGGCGAAAGGATTGGTTTAGAAGAACAACTAAAAAAAGCTCTAGAAACTCACCCACCGTTAGAGATTATCAACGTTTTCTTGCTCGATGGGATGAAAGTTGTAGGGGAATTATTTGGTTCGGGACAAATGCAATTGCCTTTTGTATTGCAGTCGGCGGAAACAATGAAGGCGGCGGTGGCATTTTTAGAGCCGTTTATGGAGAAAAAAGCCGGCGAAGTTAGTACCAAAGGTACAGTTGTAATTGCCACTGTTAAAGGCGATGTCCACGATATCGGCAAAAATCTTGTAGATATTATTTTGTCGAATAACGGTTACAAAGTAGTCAATTTAGGCATCAAACAGCCTGTAGACACCATTATTGACGCTTGCTTGCAGCACGAAGCCGATTGTATTGCCATGAGTGGACTATTGGTTAAATCTACCGCTTTTATGAAAGAGAACTTGCAAGTATTTAACGATCGCGGAATTACTACCCCAGTAATTCTAGGCGGTGCAGCGCTGACACCTAAGTTTGTTTACGAAGATTGTCAAAACGCCTACAAAGGTCAGGTAATTTACGGTAAAGATGCTTTTTCTGACCTGCATTTTATGGATAAATTAATGCCAGCAAAGTCCCAAGATAAATGGAGCGATCGCACGGGCTTTTTAGATGGTACGGCAATAGAAGTTGTAGAAAATGGCTCTAAGCCCGTCGTAGAAGTGGCTGAAACTGTAGTTGAAGCTGAAAACCTACCCGCAGACACCCGCCGCTCGGAGGCGGTAGCAATAGACATAAAACGCCCCACGCCGCCCTTTTGGGGAACTCAGTTATTAGGTGCTGACATCGACTTAGAGGAAGTTTTTGGGTATTTGGACTTGCAAGCCCTAATTGCCGGACAATGGCAGTTTCGCAAGCCTAGAGAGCAATCTAAAGAAGAATACGAGGCATTTTTGGGGGAGAAAGTTTACCCAGTTTTAGAGCAATGGAAGCAACGAGTAGTTGAGGAAAAGCTGTTGCATCCTCAGATAATTTACGGGTATTTTCCTTGTCAATCCGAGGGAAATTCTTTGTATATTTACGAGCCAGAGACGACAGAAAAAATTGCAACTTTTGAGTTTCCGCGTCAAAAGTCATTGAGACGATTGTGTATTGCTGACTTTTTTGCTCCGGTGGAATCGGGCATTATGGATGTATTTCCAATGCAGGCGGTAACAGTGGGAGAAGTGGCGACCGAGTTTGCTAAATCCTTATTTGACGAGCATAAATATACTGATTACCTCTACTTTCACGGGTTAGCGGTATCTGTGGCGGAAGCATTGGCGGAATGGGTACACCTTCGGATTCGGCGCGAATTGGGTCTGGGCGCGGAACCGACCAGTATTCGAGATATATTAGCTCAACGCTACCCTGGTTCTCGTTATAGTTTTGGTTATCCAGCTTGTCCAAATATTCAAGACCAATACAAGTTGTTGGATTTACTGAAAAGCGATCGCATTAATCTACATATGGATGAAAGCGAACAACTATATCCCGAACAGTCTACAACGGCAATTATTGCCTATCACCCCACGGCTAAATACTTTAGCGCCTAAATAATATAACAGGGCAGTTTTGTGGCTGCCCTATAAATAATCTGCAAAGTCTTCGCAAAATAATCAAAAAGCACCCCTTATGGGGTGCTTTTTAAGTTGTCAAATTGTTAGCAGGTGAAGTTAATAATTTCCATTTGCTCTAGGCTTACGTGCGCCAGCAGCCGAACCAATCATTGAAGCGGCTAAACCTAGTAAAGAACCAAATACAAACGACCACAAGCCTCTTGTTGCTCCTTCCGCGATCGCCCGTGCATCATTAGCGCTCACATTTGGCGCTGGAGGTACATTTACGCCACCTTGCTGCTGTACCTGGTTTGTGATGGCTCCTGCCGCATTAGCCGCCGCATTAGTTACCAAACCAAAAGCACCGCTAACTCCACTTGCTAGTAACCAAGAGCTAAGAGCTAGAGTTGTTGCCCACAAAATTGTCCCATTTAGTAAAGCTGTTTTCCGGTTCATTGGTCCGCAAGCTTGGGCTGTAAACCAACCACCGATAAATAACGAAACTAGCAAAGCAATAATTGCACTAATTCCCGCCGTCGCTCCAGCATTATCAGCGTTCGATCTGGGTGCGCCAGAATCAGAAATAAACCCTGTAGTGATTGCGCCAATTAATGCTGTCAAAACTAACTGAGTTGCTAGGGCTACTACTAAACCTGAAAATATTGGGCCCCATCGGACGCGATCATGATAATCTACAACGTTAGCCGTTACTCCCGGCTCTGTAATTACATCGTTAATTGGTCTGTTTACGTAAGACATAACTTTATGTTTCCTGATTATTTATTTGTTAGGATTGCTTAGTTTTTTTTACTTCAGAGCTTTATTTAATTACAAAATTCGTCATTACACTATCTATCACTAGAAATACATTAATTGTCTACCTTTAGACATAAAAAAGAAAAAATTATGATTAAATTAGTTTCTATCCACACCATGATCTTTGATTTTGGGGTTTTTATAAGCTTCAATAAATGTCTAAAATCCTCATAGTTTTTTTGTTTTAATAAGTAATTTTAAAAAGTTTTCAAAATGATTGGGATCTTCTCTGGGCTGACAAAAAATTAACTCATAAAGGAGATTAAATTTTTAAAACAACGACTTTTTGGCTAATAATAATTGCTTAATTACTCGGCGGCTATTTAAACAAATAATCAAATTTAATCTGTACAATTTGCAAATTTACCAAATTCTGATTTAATGTAAAAATAATTGTAGTCAATGTAAAAATTTGTAAAGATTGTAAAGAACTATAGGTTATAGGCTAGTGCAAAGATCAAAATTATTAGGAATTGGTTTAGTATTGCTGGGAGGAATCGCGGTCTTAGTACCGACGGTAGCTACTGCGGAGATACAGATAGCGTCAAAAAACAGTAGTAAGCAAGCCATCAGCCAGCAGTTAAATAAATTGCTAGAACAAGGGCGTAAATTAGTAGATGCGGGCAACTGGTCAGGAGCGATCGCCTTGTATCAAAAAGCAGCGAAGTTAGAGAAAAATAATCCTCGCATTTTCTCTGGTATAGGCTACTTACAAGGATTGAAAGGTGATTTTGCGGCGGCGGTCGTAGCCTATCGTCAAGCGGTAGTATTAGAGCCAAAGAATCCAGACTTTCACTATGCTTTAGCTTATAGTTTAGGGAAATTGGGCGAAAATACGGGTGCAGCCGAAGCTTATAGTCGCACTATAGAGTTAGACCAAAATAACCCTAAAGCTTATTTAGGATTTGGGGTAATTATGTTACGCCAAGGAAATTATAATAGCGCGATCGCAGCCTACGAAAAAGCTTTAGCCCTAGAACCGGATAATGCCAGCGCTCACGGCTTTCTAGGAGAAATATTACTAAGACAGGGGCGTTCAATGGAAGCAATTTCGGCTTTACAAAAGTCGGCGCAAATAGACCCCAACAATAGCACTGTACTGTTATCTTTAGCCGACGCTTGGGGAAAACAAGGGAATGAAACGGCTAAATTATTAACATTGCAGCAAGTCGCCAAGCTAGAACCAAGCAATGCAAAAGTCCAAGTAGCAATTGGCAATATGCTGTTGACACAAAATGATTTAGAAAATGCAATACTTGCTTACGAAAAAGCTTTAACTGTCGAGCCAAACTTAGTTACAGCCCAAGAAGCGATTGGGAATATTTTACTAGCCAGGGGAGAATTAAAGCCAGCAATTAGAGCCTACAAGCGGCTAATTGTGCTATCGCCACAAAATGGTAATGCTTACTATAGCTTGGGTGTAGCTTTGCAACAGCAGCAACAAATACCAGATGCGATCGCCGCTTTTAGCCGCGCCCGCGAACTTTATCAGCAAAGAGGACAGTTAGAAGGCTTACAAAAAGCCGAAGCTGCATTGAAACAATTACAGCCTTAGCTTAAGTTTTTACACTTTTTAAGCTGTCTCGGCTAAATATTTATGAGCAAAAGTAACAGCCATCGCCCCTTCCCCGACGGCAGAAGCTACGCGCTTTACTGAACCGTGTCGGACATCCCCCGCCGCAAAAGAACCTGGAACGCTAGTTTCTAGAAAGAATGGATCGCGATCTAGAGTCCAGCATTCGGGTGGACGACCATCTTTAAGTAAATCTGAGCCAGTAATTAGATAACCTGACAAGTCACGGATAATACTGGTATCTTTTGCCCATTCAGTATTTGGCGCGCCACCAATGCAAACAAAAAGTCGTCCTGTATCGATTTGCTGCACTTCTCCATCACTGCAATTAGTAACTTCGATTTGACGAAGCGATGTATCGCCACTTAATTTAGTAACTTGAGATTGAAACAGCACTTCAATGTTGCTAGTGTTTGTAATTCGATTAATTAAATAATGAGATAAGGTTGCTGCTAAATTATTGCCACGAACTAGCATCGTCACTTTGCGCGCGTAGCGAGAGAAATACATAGCAGCTTGACCTGCGGAGTTACCACCACCAACTACAAAAACGTGTTCATCTTGACACATGGGCGCTTCGCTTGCACCTGCACCATAGAACAATCCGACTTTTAAAAATTGGTCTTCGTTGGGCAAATCTAGTCGTCGATATTCTACCCCAGTGGCACAAATATTTGCTCGTGCAACCATTTTGCTGCCATCCGCCATATCTGTATAGATACGATTATTCTTAAATTCTGATTTTGTTCCTTCGCGCAACAGCAGAATCTCTATGCCAAACTTAACCGCTTGCTGCCGTGCGCGTTCGGCTAAATTAGCACCGCTAATTCCTTCTGGGAAGCCCATATAGTTTTCAATCAAGGAACTTGTACCCGCTTGTCCTCCTACCGCATGACGTTCAACTAAAACTGTACGCAAACCTTCGGAAGCCGCATAAACCGCCGCACTTAACCCTGCTGGCCCTGCACCGTAAATTGATACGTCGTATTCTTTAAGCTTTGGTTGCGTTACCCAGCCCAAATGTTGAGCAATTTCGCGGATACTAGGAGCAAATAGCCTCGTTCCATCAGGTAATTCAACTACTGGTAAGCGAATATTGCTTAAAGATGGCAATCCAAGTTCTCGGTTGCAATCAGCGTCGCAAGTAATTAAAATCCAATCAAATTCAACTACCATGCGATTGAGAAAATCACGGATTTCATAGGCTTGGGCTGAATCTGGTTGACCGTAAAGCCGGACTTTTTTTTGATTTGGTTGTGTAGAATCTAAATCTTTTAGTTGGGTCATTTTGGTTTCCTCGGATTATTTTGTATAGATGCGATCGCGTTTTGTCCCAATCAAGGATTGCACTGTAAAGTTAAAAGGGCGATTTGTTCGCGCCAATACACTGCTCTTTATTTAACTAAGGCGAAGATTTATGCCTGATATCGTAGATACTGCAATTAACGCGGGTACTTTCAATACTTTGGTAACAGCTATCACTGCTGCGGGACTTGATACAGCACTGAAGGGCGAAGGGCCATTTACTGTTTTTGCACCCACTGATGAAGCTTTTTCAAAGCTGCCATCGGGAACGGTTGAGTCGCTGTTAGAAGATGTTATTCAACTGCGAAAAATCTTGGAGTACCATGTCGTATCTGGCAAAGTAATGGCAGCCGATGTAGTGAAACTTGACTCAGCAACTACAACAGAAGGTTCAACCGTGAAAATTGATGCCTCTAATGGTGTCAAGGTAAATGATGCTACCGTTGTTACCCCCGATGTTGAAGCAGATAATGGTGTGATTCACATTATTGATACAGTGCTAATTCCTCAATAGGTACTAAGAACAAGTCTGATCGCTTCAGGCTTGTTCTATCAATTGCTTATCAATAATTCCTGGCAAAAGATAGAACGCGGGAATAAGGGCGTAAAGTATGATACTCAAGTTAAGGCTGATAAAAGCTAAACCTGCGGCAACAAGATAAGAAATTGGATAGCTAAGAGTCCAAAGGGTTGCTTTTTGAACAACTTTTTGGTGAATAGTTTTTTCCGTCTTAATGTAGCGACGAACAACATAAAACCAAAGTGCGTTGTAAGCAAATCCAGTAATTGCTAGAGATAACCCATAAAAAACAACGACAGGTAGAGATGAGCCATATTCACCAATAAGCGCTGTAGGATAGGGGATAAAAGCAACGCACATTAACAATAGTAAGTTGATTACTAAAATAGTGCGATCGACTCGTTTGATAAAATGAAAAAGTGCGTGATGATTGATCCAAATTACGCCAATGACAATAAAACTGGTGGCATAACTTAGAACATGGGGTAAAACTTGGAGTAGTTTAGCAATAACTTCAGAGGAGGTGGCTTGAGTTAAGTCCGGTGCTTTGATTTCGATTACAAGTAGAGTTACAGCGATCGCAAATACACCATCACTAAAAGCCTCAAAACGGTTTAAACTCATCAAGGGAACTTGTTTTGTACTCTCCAATTGCGGCATTTTAGTCTCCTGAAGTAGTAGTTTAAATCAGTTTACTCTACGCTTTTTGTTGCAGAGTCGCTAAATTTTCACCAAATCGACCTGTACCATAACTAAATTGAGAGAAGTCGCCCATTTGTTTACCTGATGCCATAAGTTGTCTGCCATAAGCTAGTTGACTTGGTTGCCAAGCTGACAGAGCTTTAGTAACATCATGATTGGATTTAACTAGCGCCTCTGCTAAAGAAATTGCATTTGCTGCTGCTTTTGCGGTACTTGCTGCGGTATGCGGACGAGGAATAAAAGCAGCATCGCCAACTAGCGCCACTCGTCCAAAGGTCATTTGCGGTACTCCCAAGTCTAGAATTGCTTGGACAAAAGGCTCTTGGGTTGCAGAAACAAGTTTTTGAAATGGGGGAGCGAGTACGGTATTTGCATAATTACGCATCTCTTGCTCAACAGAAGGTGCGATCGCACCTGGTGGAATAGAATAATCTCGACGTTTGCCATTTTTATCGGTCAAAATGCGCGGTAATTCGGTTGTTTCGTCATAGTTTACATACCAAACCCAGTTAAAACGGCGTTCTCCAGGTATTAATGATTCGCGATCGCCAGGAATTACATATTGCAAAATATGCGAGTTGGGAAATTGATAAAATACAAATCGCTCTGTAAACAGCGCCGCCGCTTCTGATTGCAGTTCGTTTTCGTTGACAAGTCCTCGATAAGCAACATATCCGGCGTAACGATAATCAGCATGGGGTAAAAATTGTTGGCGTACTGTAGAATTTGGGCCATCTGCACCAATCAATAAATCTGCCGTTTCTTGAGTTCCATCGGTAAAAATGGCTGTAACGCGATCGCCGTTTTGCCCAATATCAGTTAAGTATTTGCCGTAATGATAACGCTCCGAGGGAAAATGCCGACGCATAGAACCGTAAAGCAGATTCCAAGAAGTCAACATTTGACGCATTGGCATTGGCTCATCAACACTACCATCAGAATTTAGATAATAACGTTCCTTTGCTACTACACCCAGCGATTGAGTAGAGATTCCCGCGCGTTCAAAAGCTTCAATAACATCGCTTTGTAATACAACACCACCACCGCGACTATCAAGAGTGCGATCGGAACGTTCGTAAATATCGACATCCCAACCAATAGAACGCAAGATGATTCCGGTAAACAAACCGCCGAGCGATCCACCAATAACAATTGCTCGATTACCTGTTGATTTGATAGTCATTGAACCTCTTGTTATACAACTTCTAATTCATTTACCGCCGTTTGTAAGGCTGCTAAGAAAACCTCAACGCTTTGCGCTCCAACAATTGTTTCTCTGCCGATTTTAATTGACGGTACGCCGCGTATATTTCGGCTTGCTGCTTGTTCTTCTAGCGCTTTGACCTCCTCAACGCCTTCAGTTGAATTTAAAAATGCTCTAATGTCACCTTTTAACCCAACTTCCTCAGCAAGTTTAGCTAAGGTTTCAACATCGGTAATATCTTGACCTTCAGTAAAGTAAGCGTTTAAAATTCGCTCAACCATTTCTGTTGCTTTGCCTTCTTGTTCTGCAAGCCAACTGAGGCGATGCGCCTTTAAAGTGTTGGGGGTAACCTGCATTAAGTCATACCGAAATTTGATGCCATCACCACTAGCCGCCTGCATTGTTTGAGCATCAAGGCTCTGGGAATATTCCCAACTACCAAACTTATGAGAGCGATAGGTTTTACGATTCATCCCTGCTTCTGGCATCGTTGGGTTTAGTTCAAAGGGATACCAAAGGCGCTTTATCTTAATGGGGGCTTTTAGTTGCTCAATTGCTCTATTGAGTCTTTTATCTACAACCAAACACCAAGGGCAAATAAAATCTGAGGTAATTTCAATCGTTAAAGTCATGAGTTTGTTTCCTTTAATTCCTGACTTTTTAACAATAACTCCATTCATAAAAAATGATAATATAGCTAATATGCTAAACACCTTTGCGTTTTATGCAAAAGTATAAAAACTCCGATGGATCAGTTTGCAGCAATGCGCGCTTTCGTCAAAGTAGTAGAAACAGGCGGATTTTCTGAAGCATCTAGGCAAACTTTAATGGCGGTATCTTCTGTAACTCGCCAGGTAAATGCTTTAGAAGCAATGCTCAATACCCAATTACTTAATCGATCAACTCGCAGCGTTACTTTGACAGTGCAAGGACGTAAGTATTACGATCGCGCTGTTCGCATTTTGCAAGACTTGGAGGAAGCAAACCAAGGTGTAATCGAACAAGATATTCCGCGTGGATTGTTGAAAGTTAGCGTACCTGTTGCTTTTGGAAGGCTGCACATTGCACCAATTGTCAGCGATCTTTTTGTACAGTATCCAGAATTAAAGCTAGATTTGAGATTGAGCGATGGATTATCTAACTTAGTAGAAGAAGATTTAGATGTTGTGATTCGGATTGGCAATCTCGATCGCTCTGGGGGAAATCTAATTTTGCGTAAAATCGCCTCTCATACGCGCCTCGTCTGCGGTAGTGCAAAGTATTTCGAGCAACATGGTAAACCCCAACATCCAGAGGATTTAGCAAATCATAACTGTTTATTGTTTGCCTATTTTATGGGCTATGACATCTGGAAATTTAAACGAGATACCGAGTTTTATGATGTTAAAGTAAGCGGCTCTTTAATATCAAGTAATTCTGAGGTATTGCGCCAAGTTTGTTTGGATGGTACGGGTTTGATTTTGATGCCAACTTGGTTAATTGGTGAAGATATCCGCAAAGGCAGTTTGCAAGCAGTGTTAACCGATTGTCAAGTTTACCCCCAAACCAGTACAGATATGGGTATTTACGCGCTTTATTTGCCCTCTCGCAGAAATTCGTTGAGGGTAAAAGCATTTATTGATTTTTTAATTAAACGGTTTGGTAATCCGCCTTATTGGGAAGAAACCACGCTTTGAAAAAGCTCTAATCAAGTTGTCTCCCTGTGAGTTCAACAAAAATATCTTCTAAGTTAGCTGGGCGTACCATCATTCCGGTTTTATCAGGTTGGCTATTGAGGTAGGCGTTTGCGTCGGTTAAATCGGGGAAAAACTTATACTCCCAGCGATCGCCCTCTTGTTTCATGACCAATCCTTCGCCATACTGAGATTTTAGTTGTTGTAATGTACCCAAAGATATAAGTTTACCGCCGTCCATAATTCCAATGCGATCGCACAGATACTCGACTTCATCCATATAGTGTGTTGTGAGTAACATTGTCATTCCTTGCTTATTTAAGTCAAGAATAATCTCCCACAATCGCCGCCTTGTTTGCGGATCTAAGCCTACTGTCGGTTCATCTAAAAACAATATTTTCGGCTCGTGTAATAGCGCTCTAGCAATCTGTAAGCGGCGTTTCATCCCCCCGGAAAGCGTTTTAACTAAATCTTTGCGCCGCTCGATTAGTTCGACATATTCTAGCCAGCGATTAATAGATTGTTGGCGTTGAGGATTGGGAATGTGATGCAAGCGCCCGTGCAATTCCATGTTTTCCCACACGCTCAAATCAGCGTCTACACTGGTTTGCTGCAAGACTACACCAATATTTTGCTTGGCTTGCAATGGTTGGCGAGTTACATCAAAACCAGCTACTTCAATGTGTCCTTGAGTAGGTTTAGTAAGAGTTGTTAGCATCCGAATGGTAGTAGATTTACCCGCGCCGTTTGGCCCAAGTAAACCGAACATTTCTCCAGATTGGATTGTAAAAGATAAATCGTTAACTACAGGGATGTTGTTATAGACTTTATGGACGTTTTGGAGAGAAACCGCCGTCATGAATGTTTAGATAAATTAAGCTTATCTTTACATAAAAACGCTGTTTATATCCGATTAGCTTCTAGCCGGGGAAGGAATTTTAGCTTCGGTTTGATGACTACTAGCATCTACCCATTTATTCGCAATCGGCATTCGCCAACCTGTACCAAAAGCGCGATCGGTAATCTTCAATCCTGGGGGTGCTTGACGGCGTTTAAACTCCGATCGCGCAACCAATGCCAAAATCCGCGTAACCGTTGCTTTGTCGTGTCCCGCCGCCACAATTTGCGCCGCAGATTGATAATTATGAATCGATCTCTGCAAAATATCATCCAAGATATCGTAAGGCGGTAACGAATCTGCGTCCACTTGTCCAGGTTTAAGTTCGGCGCTGGGGGGTTTAGTTAAAATGTTTTTGGGGATAATTTCAGTGGTGCGATTTAGCCAGTTACAGATAGAATAAACGCGAGTTTTGGGAACATCTGCGATCGCAGCTAAACCCCCATTCATGTCACCATACAAAGTACAGTAACCTACAGCCATTTCGGACTTATTACCTGTAGACAGTAGCAAGTAACCGAATTTATTTGCGATCGCCATTAATAAGTTACCCCGAATCCGCGATTGGATATTCTCCTCCGCTAATCCAAAAGGTGTATCGGCAAATAAAGGCGCTAAAGTTTTGTCATAACCCGCCATTAAGTCGCCAATCGGTAGAGTTTGGGTAGCAATCCCTAGATTTTCGGCTAAAAGTAGCGCATCTTTTACAGAATGGTCTGAACTATAGGGAGAAGGCATTAATACGGCTAAAACGTTCTCTTTTCCCAAAGCTGTAGCAGCAATTTGGGCAACTAAAGCTGAATCTACCCCGCCGCTTAAACCGATAACTACTTTAGAAAATCCACACTTGCGGCTATAGTCACGAACCCCTAATACCAAGGCTTTCCAGATTTCTTCGTCGTCATTTTCTGGCATAAGTGCTAACGCGCTTGGTTGTAATACCAATTGTTCGTCAAATTCTACTACTACTAAATCAGTCTCAAAAGCCTTAGCACGACAAATTACTTCACCTTTGCGGTTAAAACCTACACTACAACCATCAAAAATTAGATCGTCATTTGCACCTACTTGGTTGGCGTAAATAATTGGTTTTTGATAGCGAATAGCAGCGTGTCGCAGCATTGCTTCTCTTAAGTGTGGTTTCGCCGCACTATAAGGAGATGCTGACAAATTAACGATTAAATCTACATTCAAGTTAGCCAAGTCTGCAATGGGATTGGTTGCATAACTGCGTTTTCCCCAAAAATCTTCATCATTCCAGAAGTCTTCGCAGATAGAGACACCAATTTTTATTGAGGAGAAACTAAAACAATTAGTTTGCAATCCTGGTTCAAAATAACGGTGTTCGTCAAATACATCGTAATTAGGTAAAAGCCGCTTGTGAAAAACTTGCTCAACTTTGCCTTGGTGCAACAAAGCCGCACTATTAAATAACGGTTTTCCGCCGGATTGATGAGATTTATCGTTTATTTGTACGCAACCTACCAATACCGCCATATTTTGCGGCAATTCGTGCGCTAACTTCTCTAAAGTCGCCGTTATATCGTTAATAAAACTCGCATTAAGTAACAAATCCTTGGGTGGATAGCCACATAAAGATAGTTCTGGGGTTAGAAGTAAAGAGACATTTTGCTGCTGTGCTTTTTGGGCAAATTGGCGGATTTGATCGGCATTTCCAGCCAAGTCGCCGATAGTTGGGTTAATTTGGGCGATCGCAATTTTCATAATTTCAATCTAAATAAACACTAAAGGCTTATCTTTAAATGGTGCAAAAGCATCCGCATCAAACCGATACAATGTAGCTGGACGACCTGCACCCCGCGATACTTTAACTTTGGTATCAGCCAAAAATCCCAACTTTAGCAACCGCGCTCGGAAGTTGGAATAATCAGAGAAGTTATCGCCCAAAACTGTAGAGTAAAGCTGATACAAATCGCTTAAAGTAAATAATTCCGGTAACACTTCAAAAGCTACCGGACTGTACTCTAGTTTATTTTTCAATCTTCTATGTCCATAAGCCAAAATCTCTTGATGATCGAAAGCTAGTTGCGGTACTTCTTTGACGGGATACCAAGCAATTCCACTCACGCCATCAGCAATTAATTCTGCTTCCTCAAACCGCACCAAAGCAAAATAACTCACCGACAAATAACGCACTCCATAACAATCCATCGCTTCACGCGGATCGCGGTTTGGGCCGCCAAAAGTATATAGTTGCTCCAAATACAAGTTTTTAGCGCGAATTTTCTCCGCCAAAATCCGATAAGCGCCATCTTCCAGCGATTCCCCCTGACGCACCAAAGTACCGGGAAGTCCCCAATAATCTAAAAATGGCTCTTGGTGTCGCATTACTAATAGAACTAATAGCCGATTTTGCGAAGTATCGACAGAAAAAATTACATTATCAACCCCAACCTTAAAATCAGCTAAAGGTTGTTTATTTAGTGAATCGGCAAACTTTTTTTGGATGTGTCCTGGCACTTGTACAACTGCTCTTGATGAATATAGGCTTGAATTTGAGGAGTTATAACCTGGTCGTCGCCATAATTGCGGTATGCTGTGGAAGATACATCTAGCCCGGTTAAATCAGCAACTTCTACACCCAGCGCCAAGTCCTTTAATTGTTGCAAATCCTCATTTTCCAGTGTATAACCTGGTCGCGGGACAACCAAAATTTGAACTTGCTGTAACAATTCCTCGGCTTTATACCAACAGGGTAATTGGTTAACTAAATCTGCACCAATAACTAAGGTAAAATCTACCTTTTCAGAACTCCACAACTTCTTAGCTTTTTCTACTGTTTCCAGGGTGCGACGGCTACTAAGTTCGGGATAAAATCCAATATTATGTCGTGGTGGGCGCATTTCCTCAATCAGCAATCGCAGCATGGTACTACGATGAGCTAAAGCCGTTTGATGAGATTTCAAGGGATTATCCGCCGCCCAAACCGCTACCCAGTCGTAATACTGAGAAAGCCAATTAAGAATTTTTTGATGTCCAGAAGTGGGCGGATCGGCGCTTGTACCAAATAATGCAACTCTCATCTATTTTTTTCACTCACTTGTTGAGTTAACTTCTGCAATTCGGGAGAAATATTTACTTTACAACTTACAGGAGCGTTGATATCTCGACATTCTGGGGGCAAACTAGCTACAGAAGCCGTAGTACGCGATCGCAAATCCGCTAGACTTTCTGGTAATTGTAACCTTTGTCCTTGTTTAACTACCAACTGCAATAGTGGCACTTGCGATCGCGGTTTTGCCTCTGTAATTAGTCCCAATTTGTCGTGCTGTACTACTCCATCAATATAAGTTCGCCAAATTTGTTTACGTCCTGGATAAGTTACTTTACTTGTAGAAGCTTTCATTACGGGAATACCGTCAATTTCTACTAGCTTATACACCCCATTTACTGGCGCTCCGGTTACTAATTTTGTACCAATCCCATAACCATCAATGCAAGCACCGTTGGCTTTTAGCCTCGCAATTTCGGTTTCGTCAATATCTCCACTGGCAATTATCGGTACATTTGGTAAAAGATTTCTGACTATTTTTGATAACTGCTCTATATCCCCTGAATCTATCCGCACTCCAGCTAACTCAATCTCTCCAGCATTAACCCTTTGTGCCAATTTTTCCGCCGCCGCCACTGTATCGAAAGTATCAATTAACAGCGCACCTGTAGGAAAATAACGATGAAAAGCGCTAAAAGCTTGCTCCTCAGTACCTTCTAAGGCAGTCAGCGCCATAACTAAAGCATGAGCCATTGTCCCACTAGGCTTTTGTCCTAATTTCAAAGCCGCTAATACGTTCGATGTTGCATCAAATCCTGCTGCTAAAGCCGCCCGTGCCGCCCATAAAGAGCCTTGAGGACTAAAAGCTCGGCGCGTCCCAAATTCTAATAAAGTCGCTTCCGCCCCAGCTACATCTCGCAAACGAGCCGCTTTTGTGGCTACCAAAGTTTGGTAATTTAAGGTATTGAGTAAATAAGTTTCTACTAATTGAGCTTGCCATAATGGGGCTTCTACCCGTAATAATGGCTCATTGGCAAAAACTGCCGTTCCTTCTGGTACAGCCCAAACATCGCCTGTAAAGCGCGCACTAGCAAGTAAAGCCCAAAATTTATCGGGTGCGTGGGCAAAAATTCCCGTTGCTTTTAATGCTTCTAATCCCGCAGCGCTAAAACAAAACTTTTCTAAATACTCCAATGCTTGCGCCAAACCCATAGCGATCAAATAGCCAAACCCTTCGGGCAATTTTCGCGCGAATAATTCAAAGCTGGCTTGTTTTGTTTCTACACCTTCGCCTACATAGCTGGCTGCCATTGTAAGCTGGTAAAGGTCTGTTAATAAACTGTAGTCTTGTCCTTCGGTTAAAGTTAATTCTTGAGTTGATGCTATTGGTTGCAGGTGGTTATCTTGCAGACACTCCCAATTAGGGGAAGTAGTCATGGCGCAGCTACCTCGATGGTGATTTTTTTAATTATAGTGCATTTCACCAAAATGCCAATAGATTTTTGGTATTCTTCGGTACACATATAGAAAATAGTTAGTTTATTAATTTTTCTTTATGGTAGTTTTTGCTAAAACAGACAATATAAAGTAATGCGAATATAAACAAACAAATACTGCGAATGCTTGCAATTGATTGAGATAGCAAGGGTTTTACTCATTTTTGACTTTAGAATGCAATTAAGTAACATTCCTTGGCTTTTGCTTGGAGGGTTGATTTTATGAATATTTCTCAAAGAGTTGTCAGCATTGTTCAATATCTTTTTGAAGGATTAGCGCGGACTTTTAGACCTACTGACGATGAATATCCTGTAATTGGCGTACAGCCTTTTACTGGTGAACCTTTTAAGCCTGGTGCAGATTAGCACTAAAAAAGATTGTTTTAAATAGAATACTCAAAAAAGTTGGTGGAAATAGTTTTATTTTCGCCAACTTTTTTATAAGCTAAAATAAATCACTTGCGCGATCGCAGTTTCCGTTAAAAGTGCATCTAATCAGTGCTAGATATCTTAGGCTGTTCTACTGGACAGTTTAATGTCCCCTCGATAACTACAAAGTAGGGGAAACGATAAAAACCCTACACCACTACCATTTAACGGAAACTACCAATCAATTGCAAGTTATGCGATCGCTTGATCCTTAGACATCGTTCTCCTTTAGGAAGCAACTAGCAAGACAAACAGCAAAAAGCCTGCTACGACCTAGCAAAATAGATTGCTTATCTACTTTGCTATTAATAATTTTGCCTACAAATTAATGTTATTTAATCAATCAAAAGAGCTAATAAATTTATATATTTAAGTAGCCTTTGAGTAGATGTGAAGTTTGCTATAACTACTTTTGGAGAGAGATTGATAAATATTATCGTAGGGGCGCAATGCTTTGCGCCCCTACAACATTCGCAATTATCCCAAATAACGGGGCAATATTTCAATCAAGAAAAAGCCTAAAGCCGCACTTCCTAAAGGTACAGTCAAGTTATCAATCCCGTACATAGAAAAAGCTTCTAAAGTTGTTGCCAGCAGTGCCACATTTAAAGATACTATCCAAGTTTGCCAATTATTACCTTGGACGTTCAGAAAAATTAAACTACAAACAATAAAACTAACTACAGCCATTGTGCCAGAACCTTCCCAGCTTTTGAGATTGTCCCAAATTTGGTAAGGATGTTTGCCAAACCTTTGTCCAACTAAAGCCGCTAAACCATCTCCCCAAGCCATGACTAATATCCCTAAAGCTGCATACTGGGGTTTATTTATACTCCAAAACCAAGCAACTAATATCCCAATACTCACCGCATAAAAGAACGTACCTAAACTTTTGCGCCCGACGCTATTAATTCCCGGTAAAATTGGGAAACGGTACGACAAAAAAGTAACTATACTCGCCAAAATTGAAGCGCCAACGCCAACAAAAGCGGGAATATGCAGCCACCACGCAAATAAAATTACATTCCCCGTACCAATATGGACAACTTTGCGGATAACTTCGGAATTACCCGTACCAAAGCGACTTAACAAAGATGCTACAAGTAAAAGTAAGCCTATCCAAAGTACAACGATCGCAATTTGTAGACTTATCGGCGCAAGTGAAGTATCCAAAGTGTTTACGGTAAAAAATAAGCTCTTTATATAAATGTAGTAGATTCTGAATGATGAAAATCCTGCTGTTGTGGCTAATTCATGGCTATCGGTTACTTATATCGCCTTTATTTGCGCCTACTTGTCGATTTCATCCCACCTGTTCAATGTACGCTATAGAAGCTATAGAGAGATTTGGGGCGATAAAAGGTAGTTTTATGGCAATTAAGCGGATTTTGCGCTGTCATCCGTTGCATCCGGGTGGTTACGATCCCGTACCTTCGTTACCGGAAAAAGTTATAAAATGAAACCTTATCAGCAAATTGTGATCGCAGAATGTGGCGAACCTTTAGTACCAATTCCCTTAGAACTATTTGCTGTAGAATCTCCTCATCCTTATCAGCTATTAGGTGCAACTTATGCAGAAATGTCGCCCTATTATCTGCGTAAATCTGTACTTGATAATTTAATTAAAGCGCAAGAGTATCTACAGACAAAACATCCCGGTTGGCGGATTCAAATTTTTGATGCTTATCGCCCGGTTACTATACAACAGTTTATGGTTGATTACACTTTTTCTCAGGTAGTGGAAGCGCAAAAGCTGAGTATAGATAACTTATCCGCCGTAGAAATCGAAAATATCTGGCAACAAGTTTATCAAATTTGGGCAGTACCTAGTTTAGATTCACTTACTCCACCGCCTCATAGTACGGGCGCGGCGATAGATATTACTTTAGTAGACGATCGGGGTAAAGTAGTAGATATGGGTTCGCCTATAGATGAATTATCAGCGCGATCGCATCCTAATTATTTTGCTAATAGTAACTTACCC
The DNA here is from genome assembly GCF_000332075.2 of Synechocystis sp. PCC 7509. Classification (NCBI taxonomy): domain Bacteria; kingdom Bacillati; phylum Cyanobacteriota; class Cyanophyceae; order Synechococcales; family Merismopediaceae; genus Synechocystis; species Synechocystis sp. PCC 7509. The sequence continues at coordinate 752,200 of NZ_ALVU02000001.1, forward strand.
GCACATCACTATCGCCAACTGTTGCTAGAAGTAATGGAATACGCAGGTTTTGCGCGTCATCCTGGGGAATGGTGGCATTTTTGCCAAGGGGATCAAATGTGGGCGTGGTTGAGTTCTAAGCCTGTATTAGCGCGTTACGGGCGAGTAGAAAAATAATTAAGCATCTTGGGGGTTTATTTTCATCATCTCCCAAGTAGTGTAAGTACCGATGGGACTCCAAAGTATATAGGGAACAAGTAACAATGCTGCCCAGCCAGAAATTGGCAATACTGCTAGGGTAAGTATAATTCCGATAATTGCACCAGTACCGCCGATAATTGTGCCAATTTTTAAACTGCGGAGTCTAAACATAACTGGAGTGTAGGCAATAGTAACAAGTTCTAGCAGCAAATACAGTCCCATTATTAACCAATTTTTGCTACTTTCCCAAACTATATAAGCCGACCAAGCGCCACAAATAAAAATAGTAATCCAAATAAAGGGAATTGCAAACTCAAAGGTTAACCATTTTGGGCGACGCAAGCGTTTAAACCATTTGCGATCGCTTGGTGTAAAAAAGTTCGCCGCCATCGCCACAAGTAGCGTTACACCCCCAATTACCAGCCAAGATTTAATCATATTTTTATCATTGCTTTTCTAATCCAATCTTGTAAGGTTACTTGCTTAAGATCAATCAACCCTTTGAATTATTCTGCACCTGGATTTAGTTGGATCATTTCTTCGGTAGTATATGTACCTACAGGACTCCAAATAATATAAGGAAGAAGTAATCCGGCGGCTAAATGAGAAACGGGGAAAATTGCGATCGCCAAAAGCACACTTAACACCGCTCCCGACCCGCCTAAAATCGTCCCTACAAGTAGACTGCGAAGCCTCAGAGTTACGGAAGTATAGGAAACGGTAATAATTTCTAAAAGCAAATATACGCCCATTAACAGCCACGTTTTAGCGCTATTTGGTTCGTGTTGCCAAACTATATTAGCTGACCAAGCACCGCAAATAAATATAATCGTCCAAATTACCGGGATTAAAGGCTCAAATGTCAACCATTTTGGGCGGCGCAATTGTATCGCCCATTTGAGATCGCGGGGTTTAAATAACACGCCACCAAAGGCGACGAAGAATGTTATCAATGCGATCGCCATCCAAGATTTAACCATACTAGCTTTATTGTCTTAACCTTACACATTTATAATGCCAATGGATAAAAACAAGATTAATCTTCCTTAAGTTTGAATCGTATTTTTTATCTTAAATCTTTATTAAGTTTTGACGAGTTTTCAATAAAGATTTTATTGGCAGCGCGAGCAAAATATTAATTTGTCTAGCAATGGTTAATTTATTCAGTGTATTCTCGGTTTTTATATCAAGGGATCGGTAATATAGTTGAGTTATAGCTTTTAAATTTAATTCTTAAAAATATGAAAAATAGCGCTCTTTCAAAAGAAATTGGAGAAATAAAAAACACACTTTTATTTACTTTAGTTTTGGTTTGCTTATTATTATCAATTACTTGGCTCTAAGTTAAGGGTAAAGGAAATGCGATCGCATTTCCTATTTTACAGACTACAAAAGCCCTAATTTTTTCAACGCATTCTCCGCCGCGTTTTTTTGCGCTTCTTTTATTCTATGACCTTTTCCTCTGCCATATTCTTTTCCTTTTATACTTACTTTGAAAATAAATTCCTTATTGTGGTCTGCTCCTGACTCGCTTACTAGATCGTATTTAGGTTCTTCTCCGAATTGAGGTTTTGACCATTCTTGAAGCATACCTTTATAATTTTTATTTGATTGAAAATCGACAATATGTTCAGCAACTTCCATGACTAGCGACTCTACAAAAAAAGAAGTAGCTTGAATTCCTGAATCAAGAAAGTAAGCTCCTATAACAGCTTCAAACGTACTACTGAGTAAATTAGAATTGTGACATCCTCCGTCTAATTTTGCGCCATTCCCTAAAAGCATTTGACCCCCAATATTTAATTTTCTAGCAAATTTTGCTAGTTGCTGTTCATCTACTAATGTAGAACGTAATTTAGTAAGTTGACCTTCATCCATATCTGGATATTTATGATAAAGTCGTTCAGCAATCAATAAACCTAATAAGGCATCGCCTAAGAACTCTAAACGCTCATTATTCCCTTTTATTCCAGGATTTTCATGCATATAGGAGCTATGAGTTAGAGCAAGGCGTAAAAGTGAAGGATTTCTAAATTCTGGTAGTTTGGACATTATTTTTTTAATTGCCTAAGTAAGATTTGATCATTGCCAAAAGTTCTAATTGTTCAGGACAACTTGATTGCTGAGGAAAACCTGGAGGGAAAGGGCGGTTTCCACGAGAATTATTACAGGAAAAGCAAGCTAATCGTAAATTGTCGATAGAATTAGAACCTCCACGGCTTATATGTTTGATATGTTCAAGAGTTTGTTCTTCTTTTGTAAGAGGTTTATTGCACCAGCAACATTTAGAGCCATATTTATTAGCTAACTTTCGCTTCTGGTTTCGCTTAGTTTTAGAGGACATTGCATCTCTTTTAGCTATGGTTAAATACCATGCAAAAAGCACACATAGCGCTACTTCAAGTTACTACAAAAAACCTACTACTCCCTAAATAAGAAATAGTTTATGTTGCTAGAAACCTGAAAATAGAGACAGCATCAATTATTTAGCAAATAACTGCCTGTTACTGCTGAATTTGTATTGCAATCTCACGTATTACAAGACTTAGAAAGCCTCAAAGACATGAAATTGCAGCACACATCCAACAATTGTTGGTTTTGCTCAAGATTGACGCGAAGCCCTGCGTGCGCGCTTGCGCTATCGCACTTAGTAACGCGAAATATGCTCCTTTACTTAGCATACTTCAATCATACATATAATTCTTTTGTTGTCAAGAGGGCTGAGTAAGTATCTTATTTTTCACCCAATCACGAAATAACTTGATTAATGTAATCTCTCCGATAGTTTTACTTTGCTCTATAAATTGGTTTATTTCTGTTGCTGATACGAGCGGAAAAGCACAACTAAACTCACGTTCAATGTATTGATTTTCTACTAACTGATAAAACTGTAAAATCTGTCCGTTATATCGCCAAATTTCCGGGACACCCAAAGCGGAATAAATATCTAGCTTATTTACCGAACTACTTGTAATATCAATTTCAATCGCTAAATCTGGCGGTAAATCTATAGTTAAATCTAAGGTTTGTTTACCTCTAAAAGCTATTTCATTTTGAATGTAATAACAATTATCTGGTTCTATACCGCGATTAGCTGATTTAAGTTTTAAAGTTGTAGAACCAGCACTTTTAATTTCAATTCCTAATTCTTCTGCTAATACAACAACTAAGTTACCAAAATTACTTTTATAACTTTCATGTTCAATTAATGGAGACATTATTTCTAAAGTTCCACACTCATAAACAAACCTAAAACCCCTGTCTTCACCCGTTTCTGTCAACAAAGTTTCAAAAGTTTGCCAGCTAATATTTTGTAAAATTGTACGTTGTTCGGCGGGAATTGAAGTAACAATCATTTTACAAAAAATCTTTTTTTAAAGAGTAGGGGCGCAATGCTTTACGCCCCTACTTTATTGTCGTATGTTGGAGAAAATCTCCCTCTAAAAAATGCTCCCAAAAAACTCTACAGCTTCCTTCAAAGCCGCAATGAAAACATCAATTTCCGCGCGAGTATTGTAAAAAGATAAACTAGCTCTTGCAGTGGATTGAGCTTTTAAATAACGATGCAAAGGTTGCGTACAATGGTGTCCGGCACGAATAGCAACCCCCTCTTGGTCTAACATGGTAGATAAGTCGTGAGGATGCACCTCTCCCGCCGTAAAAGATGCTAAGGCGGCTCTCCCAAAACCTGCTAATTTAGGCAAAGGACCATAGGTGCGAATTTCGGGAATCTGTGCTAACTTCTCAAACAAATATCCCGTCAACTCTGCTTCATAGGTATAGATTTTATCCATACCAATATTAGTAAGATAATCTACTGCTGCCCCTAGTGCGATCGCTTCCGCAATTGCTGGAGTACCTGCTTCAAATTTATGGGGTAAATCTGCATAGGTTGAATGGTCTAGGTATACATCGGCAATCATCTCGCCACCGCCTAAAAATGGAGGCATAGAGCGCAGTAATTTCAACTTTCCATACAAAAAGCCAATTCCTGTAGGAGCGCACATTTTATGACCAGATGCGACTAACCAATCGCAATCTAGCTTCTGTACGTCTATAGGCATATGAGGGACACTTTGGCAAGCATCAATTAATACTTTAGCACCGTACTTGTGTGCGATCGCAATAATTTCTTGAACGGGATTAATACAGCCTAAAGTGTTGGAAACATGAACAACTGAAACTAATTTTGTTTTGTCAGAAATCAGCGTTTTAAACTGTTCTAAGTTAAATTCTTCAGTTTCCGTTAATTCAACAAACTTTAGCACCGCTCCAGTTTTTTGCGCCAACAATTGCCAAGGAATTAAATTACTGTGGTGTTCCATCACTGATAGAATAATCTCATCGCCAGCCTTTAAATTGCTAGTACCCCAACTATAAGCGACTAAATTAATCGCTTCGGTTGCGTTACGAGTAAACACAATTTCTTGACGAGAATCAGCATTTACAAAAGCTGCAATTTTATCGCGGGAACTTTCGTAAGCATCGGTAGCTTTGGCGCTAAGAGTATGTACACCTCTATGAACGTTAGAGTTGTATTGCTCGTAGTAATCGCGGAGAGTATTTAAAACTTGGATTGGTTTTTGCGAAGTAGCCGCATTATCCAAGTACACTAAAGGATGCTCGTTAACTTCTTGGTGCAATATTGGGAAGTCAGCGCGGACTAAATCAGCAAGAGTTTTTTCTTTAGTAACTGTCATTTTGAATAAGTAATGAGTTTGCTTATTTAACTAACTGTGGAAAAGCGTTTAATGGAAGCATTCAAACTTTCGCGTAACGAATCTATTGGCAACTTATTAATAATTTCTGCCGCAAAAGCATTAACTAAAAGATTCCGCGCATCGCTGGCATTTATCCCGCGACTTTGTAAGTAGAAAATCTCATCATCTTCTAATTGACTTACCGTTGCACCGTGAGAACATTTGACATTATCCGCCGTAATTTCTAACTGGGGTTTAGTATCAATTCTCGCTCTAGAAGACAATAATAGATTGCGATTTAACTGCGCTGCATTGGTTAATTGCGCTGGTTTAGGGACAAAAACTTTACCGTTAAAAACACCGTGCGACTTTTCGGAGACAATACACTTATGTAACTGATTTGTCGTACCATGAGGATAATTAAGTGCGATCGCACTGTGAGTATCGCCCACTTGATTACCAGAAATTGCCGTCAATCCAAAGAGATTAGTATCCGTTTGTTCGCCAGCTTGGAAAACTTCTAAATTGTGGCGCGATAATTTACCGCCAAGACTTACCGCGTAGCAAGTATAGCGACTATCACGCGCTTGAGAAACCGCCGTTTTCCCAATATGGAAAGCTTCTAAACTTTCCTGCTCAATTCTAGTATGGCTAACTTCGGCATTTTCTTCTAGCCAAATCTCCGTAACGGAATTGGTAAAGTAAACCGTATCTGCGCTTCCAGCTTTTTTGTATTCTTCAACTACCGTCACATTACTACCAGACTCCGCCACCAGCAAGCAGCGCGGTTGAGAAACTATTGGTTGTTCGCTTGTAGAAACAAATAATAAATGAATGGGAGTATCGACTACAACATTTTTACCTACCCACACAATCGCCACATCGCTTATACCAGAAGTATTTAAGGCTGTAAAGACTTCTGTAGCGCCTTGTTGCTGCGCTAGATATTTTTTAATTTTAGAGCGATGAGTTATTGGTAAACCAGCTAAATTACTAACGGTAATTCCATCGGGTAAATCTGCAACCCTTGATAGTTCAGAGGTATAAACGCCATTAACAAACACTAAACGGCTGTTTTCAGCTTCCGGTAGAATTAGCGATGAAATATCTATTTGTGGTGAAGTGTTTTCGCTAAAGTTTAGTTGACGCAAAGCCGATAAATCGGTAAAACGCCATTCTTCATCGCGGGTTGTGGGGAGAGTAGCAAGATTTATTATTGAGGAGGTGCGATCGCGCAATTCCTGCAACAATAATATTAATTCTGGTTCTAGTACGGCGATTTTTTGTGCCTGACACAGTTCTAATAAGTTGCTAAGTGTTGCATCTCTATCTTTTAGCTCAAGATTTGTAAGTAACTGCATACTTATCTTACCTCCGTTACCGCTTGCTCTAGCACCCAGTCGTAACCGCGCGCTTCTAATTCCAGCGCCAAATCTTTACCGCCACTCTTAATAATTCGTCCTTCTGCCATTACATGAACGTAATCCGGGACAATGTAATTTAGCAAACGCTGGTAGTGAGTAATTAAAATCGTCGCATTATCAGGACTTGCTAACTGATTAACGCCATTAGCAACAATTTTCAGCGCATCAATATCCAATCCCGAATCTGTCTCATCTAAGATTGCTACTTTTGGCTCTAATATCGCCATTTGCAAGATTTCGTTGCGCTTTTTCTCTCCACCGGAGAAACCCTCATTGACGCTACGACTCAAAAAAGCTGGATTCATTTTGACAATATCTAGCTTTTCCTGCACCAACTCATCAAAATCAAAAGAGTCTAATTCTTCTAAACCCTGTTGTTTGCGACGAGAATTGTAAGCTACGCGCAAAAAGTCTAGGTTACTAACTCCAGGAATTTCTAAGGGATACTGAAACGCCAAAAATATACCCGCTCTAGCGCGTTCTTCGGCTTCCATTTCTAGCAACTTCTCCCCTAGAAAAGTTACTTCTCCCGCAGTCACATCATAAGCTGGATGTCCCGCTATAACCTTAGAAAAAGTGCTTTTACCCGAACCGTTAGGACCCATAATTGCATGAATCTCTCCGGCTTTTACTTCCAGATTCACACCCTTTAAAATCGAATTTCCATCTACTTCCGCCGCGAGGTTTTTGATCGACAGGATAATGGGACTACTAGGATTAATCATATTTAGATTCGTTTAATTACATTCTATATAATGTTCAATCAAATGCGTTTAGTCTTTCATCATATCATTGGATGAATATATCTGAATATCAACATCCATTCTACTACAGTTACAAGTTCATATTATATTGATGTAATTACCCAAGGATTTTGAACATTAAAATTATTAACGATGTATTCAGTTACAACTGCATTAAATATGAGAGCTATTGCACACACGTCGCGAACATAATTCCTGACATTTCCCATAGTTGGTTTATCTGCCGCCGAACCATGTGTAATATTGTTTCGCCTATTAATAAAAGCATCTAAATTATTTTTTGACCTCATAGTAGTGTCTTTATTTTCTACCAAATTCCAAACATCATTAATCCCAATACTTTTAAACAAATCGTCTACATTTTTACTGCCAGGTGATGCAAATCCTTTTAAATGAAGTTCTAAATTAAATATACCCTGATAGCATTTATTGTTAGTATTAGCAAACGGACTTTGAATCATACTCTCAATAATTTTCCATTTTTTATCAAAGCCTAAATTGTCGGTGATTGGTTTACGAAGAGTTTGAATAACTTTTAAGCGATCGGGTAACATACTTATTGATGTTTGATTGTATTCATGAAAGGTCAAAATATCGAGAATCAAATCCTCAAAGAAGCTTTCAATGTGACTGCAAAGTAATAAAATAGATGCTCTAGATAAACACTCATTAATTTCTCTTTGCTTTGATGAACTGTCATTTTCTTTGGACAATTATGCTAAAACTCCTACTTCTCTCAAGTTAACCCAAAACTTCATCAAGGCTGGAGACCGATCTTTCATGAAACTCATCTTTATATAGTTTCATGTGCTGTCGTTCCAATAACGATTCGTTCGATTGGGATGCCAATATATTCAAGTCTATCTCGCCACAAATCGAGTCGAGATTGCATCTGAGTTACTTTTTCGGGTTGAGATACAATTGCATCTTCAAACTTAGGAGCTTTGAAAAGTTCTGTAAATTCACTAATGATTTCATCACGCTTATGTTCGAGCAACTCCAAAGACAATCTAGAAAAATACAACATCTCCACATCGTAAACTGCTCTATTTATAGTTGATTTCCATACCCGCTCGGTAGGATCGTATCTACGAAAACTGTTTTCCCCAAATATATTATGTATGATATCAATGGTTTTTAAAAATATCTCTCGATGCTGTTCTAATATTTTGGAATTAAATTTCATACCAGATTCTAGGTAATCATCCAAAAATTTAGATAATTTACCTTTATAGTTAGCTCCATTGAAATAAAAAGCAAAAAATCGTAGAATCATTTCACAATCATTCATTCTCTTTTCAACATCTTTAGCTCTACGCAGCTTTATAAATGTCTCATGTTTCGATAAATCTTTAATTAATTTATTAAGCGAGCCTTTGTATAAACTATTTCTTAATTCTTGACGATTTAATTTAACTGAATTAGAATTCAGTCGGTCAAAGACATCAAATCTAATCTCTGGATCTGAATCCTTTAAAATAACAACACATCTAATTATTCTCAATCTAATCGATCTTTGATCGACAATACTCAATTGACTAAATTTCAGCTTATTAAGATCGTCCCTGATTTTTAATGACTTTAACTTAAAATCATCATTAAGATATCTATAAATAGCCGTAAGCCTTTGCTGTCCGTCAATTACACTACAACTACTATCTTCCAACTCGGCAAAATAGCAAACAGGAATTGGTACATTTATTAATAGAGATTCTATCAGCCTACTTGCTTTTGTATCATCCCAAACTCTACGACGTTGAAAGTCATCTGCAAGCACTAAAGTTCCATCTTCTACTTGCTCTTTTAGGGATCTAATACTATAGTCGTAGGGATGCACGAATAGCTTTCTATCTCGAATTTTAATACTACTACTAATATTTAATTCTGCATCTTCATTTTCGGTGTTTTCACGATCAAATTCATCTTCTGTGAATACAGGAAGGGTAGTATCATTAACAATCGAGCTATTTGCAAGCATTATTTTACTCCTTCTTCACCAAAGATAAATATTTCTCTAATTAAGCCTGTCAATTATGTTGCAAAATGATTTATATCCATTGCATATAAATCATTTTGCTTTCAATTCTTTATCTTTAACCTACACTTCCTTCTAACTTCAGACTCAATAACCTATCTGCTTCTACGGCAAATTCCATCGGTAATTGATTAAATACATCCTTACAGAAGCCGCTAATCATCATTGAAATCGCATCTTCTGAAGAAATACCCCGTTGCGAGAAGTAAAATAATTGGTCTTCGCCAATTTTAGAAGTAGACGCTTCATGTTCTACCTTCGCCGCCGGATTTTGTACTTGAATATAGGGAAAAGTATTCGCACTAGCATTATCGCCAATTAGCATCGAGTCACATTGCGAATAATTCCGCGCTCCTTCAGCCTTGGGATTAATCTTCACCAAACCGCGATAACTGTTAGAGGAATTACCCGCCGAAATTCCTTTAGAAATAATCGTACTGCGGGTATTTTTGCCCACATGAATCATTTTTGTCCCGGTATCGGCTTGCTGTTTGTGATTGGTAAGCGCTACCGAGTAAAATTCACCTACAGAATTATCGCCTACAAGTACGCAACTAGGATACTTCCAAGTAATCGCCGAACCTGTTTCTACTTGCGTCCACGAAATCTTAGAATTGACTCCCTGACACAAACCGCGCTTGGTAACAAAGTTGTAAATTCCACCTTTACCATTTTCGTCGCCAGCGTACCAGTTTTGAACTGTAGAGTATTTAATCTCTGCATTGTCCAAAGCAACTAATTCTACTACCGCCGCGTGTAGCTGGTTTGTGTCGTACATGGGGGCTGTACAGCCTTCTAGATACGAAACTGAGCTACCTTCTTCTACGACAATCAAAGTCCGCTCAAACTGCCCTGTATCGCCGCTATTGATGCGGAAATAGGTGGATAGTTCCATTGGACACTTGGTGTTTTTGGGAATGTAGACAAAAGAACCATCGCTAAATACTGCGCCATTTAAAGCGGCAAAATAATTATCGGCGGCGGGGACAACACTACCTAAATATTTTTTGACTAATTCGGGATGTTCTTTTAAAGCTTCAGAAATTGAGCAGAAAATTACGCCATCTTTGGCTAGTTTGTCTTTGAAGGTTGTGGCTACAGATACGCTGTCAAAAATTGCATCTACCGCGACGTTGGATAGACGTTTTTGCTCGGATAGCGAGATTCCTAGCTTTTCAAAGGTTTCTAAAAGTGTGGGGTCAACTTCATCTAAGCTGTTGAGCTTGGCTTTTTGCTTGGGAGCAGAATAGTAAATAATATTTTGATAATCTATAGTTGGATACTTGACATTGGGCCAAGTAGGCTCGGTCATTTTCAGCCATTGACGATAGGCTTTAAGCCGAAACTCTAGCATAAATTCCGGTTCTTCTTTCTTCGCCGAAATTAGGCGAACTACATCTTCACTAAGTCCACGAGGAATCGTGTCTGACTCAATGTCGGTGATAAAACCGTATTTGTAGGGTTGGTTAACTAACGTTTGGACAGTTGCACTCATCAGTAGTGTTCTCTCGCGTTCTCTTGTGAATCTTGGCTATTAGCAGCTAAACTACTAACTTTTCTCTCTTTAGGTGGCAGATGGGAAGTCGCCATTTTTGTAAATGGCTTTCACTATATAGTACGATTAAAGCAACACAATTGTTGTTTAATGTATCTCCATTTTAGGCTACATTAACAACAGGTATGTTGTCAAAGTGAAATTTTTTGGGAAAAAGATGGCGATCGCACAGCAGCCCTCAACAAAGCAAGACATTCTGCAATACTTAGGGCAGCATTCTTCAGCTACGGCTCAGGAATTGGCAACAAAGCTAGAAATTAGTCAACAAGCCGTGCGCCGTCATTTGAAAGATTTAGCTAATCAAGAATTAATTTCCTACAGCGCCAAGTCTCAGCAAATGGGTCGTCCCCAACACGCTTATCAAATTAGCAGTAAAGGGCGCGAAAGTTTAAATAAGTCTACAAGTCAAAATTACAGCGCTTTTGCAATCTCGTTACTAGGAACTTTAGCCGAAACGGTAGGCGCAGAGCAAGTTAGTCAAATTTTAAGCAAACAATGGCAACGTAAAGCTATGGAGTACCGGGAAAAACTAGGTAATGGCTCTTTAGAAAATCGCGTTGCTAAACTTGTAGAACTGAGAAAAGCTGAAGGGTTTATGGCGGAGTGTCATTCTTTAGAGTCTAGGGAAGGCTTTATTATGACCGAGCATAATTGCGCTATTTCTAACGTTGCGGAATCTTTTCCGGGAATTTGCGGACACGAATTAGAAATGTTTGCTCAGGTATTGCCCGATTGTACCGTTGAGCGTACCCATTGGATAATTAATGGAGAGCAACGTTGTGGGTATTTAGTGCGATCGCATAATGTTTAGAAGAGATCCCCCCTAACCCCCCTTAAAAAGGGGGGAAAATATAGAAAATATAGAGTTGTTACCCTTTTTTAGTAAGAGTATAGCTATTGGATAGTAATCAGAATAATCTTAAAGTATCTTCTAGGGTTGTTACTTATAGCCCCGCTCATACAATAGTCCCAACTTATGAATGTTTCAACCGTTGTACTTACTGCAACTTTCGCACAGACCCCGGTAAAAGTAATTGGTTGAGTTTAGAAACGGCAAAAAAACAGCTATTACTGCTCCAAAGTCAAGGAATTTGCGAGATTTTGATTTTAAGCGGCGAAGTTCACCCCCATTCGTCCCGCCGTCAAGCATGGTTTAAACTAATTTACGATTTGTGCGAACTTGCTTTATCTCTAGGATTTTTACCTCATACTAATGCAGGCATTTTGAGCTTTACAGAGATGGCTAAATTAAAAGCTGTCAATGTCTCGATGGGATTGATGTTAGAACAAATAACGCCCAAACTATTGCAAACTGTTCATCGACACGCACCTAGTAAAGTTCCAGAAGTACGGATACAACAACTAGAATGGGCGGGAGAATTAAAAATTCCTTTTACTACTGGGTTGCTTTTAGGAATTGGGGAAACGATCGCAGATTGGAGAGAAACTTTAAAAGTAATCGCACATATACATCAACGCTACGGTCATATTCAAGAAGTTATCTTACAACCTCATAGCCCCGGAACTTTACAAGCCATCGATACACCAAGTTTTGACTTAGAGGAGTTACCAAAAGCGATCGCCCTAGCTAGGGAAATTTTACCACCAGACATTGCAATTCAGATTCCACCCAATTTAGTTGTATATCCCAGCTTATTACTTGCTTGTTTAGAAGCAGGTGCGCGAGATTTGGGCGGAATTGGCATAAAAGACGAAGTTAACCCTGATTATCCACACTTAAACTCTAAGCATTTAGCCGATATTCTAGATTCTTGGCAACTTGTACCGCGTTTACCTGTTTATCCTCAATATCAAAGATGGCTAACGGGGGAATTACAGGCAAAATATCAAACTTGGGGCGATCGCATTGAGGCTCAATCGTAAAGATTCATTTTAGAGCCTACCGGAGCATTTTTTTAACCTATGTCCTTTCTGACGGGTTATGTTACCAACCGTTATGTGGCTGAAGTAATCTCCCGTTTCAGCATCACGCGCTGAGATGACACTAGCATTTGAGTAATCCGCGTTTTCAGCTTCAAGTCCGTTAGGAAAATCTACTGTTAACACTGATACCATTCGGTCGGGAGAAGTATCATAGGGAACACTACCCCCATCTCCATACTTAAGCATATATTCCCCGTATGTCATTGTCTCAAATGTCCTCAAAACAGCCCCTGGTTGCATTCTTGACTGATAAAATTCTTTTTTAATGAAATGGTCAGGTGATAATGCTTTATTTCCAAAAAGTCTTAGAGGTTGAGAGGGTAAGGTGAGAGGGGTCTGTGGATTAGGTAATGAGTTTGGCTGTGAATTGGCTATTGTGGTAGAGGGAGTAGCTACCATAAAGCAGCTAACTAAGACCAAGACATTTTTGATTAGATTCATAGAATAAGTGTGAGTTTAGATTTCGTCTAACTGTATTAAAGTAGAGCGTTTGAATGTTGAAAGAATTGTCTGTTCAGAAACTCTCTTAAAGCAACGCATTTTTGTAGAATAGGATTACTGGATTCGGGAACCATTTACTGGTTAAAACGCTTATAGAAACTATATACGGAAATCTTCAAGGGCTAAAATCTAGCCAAATTAAACAATTACAAAAACTGTATCATCAGCGATTACCAGGCGATCGCTTGACTACGCCGGAATTTGCCCAAAGACTCGCTGCTATTAGTACCGACATAAAACAGCCTATATGCACCTATTTCAATCGCCGGGGACAGGCTATTAGAGTAGGTGTTGGTACGCCCCGTCAAACCCAGATTCCCCCCTTAGAATTGCCCCGCTATGGCGCGGAAAGATTGAGCGGGATTAGATGTATAACTACGCAACTAAAAACCGAACCTCCAAATGAAGCCTCTTTAACTGCTATGGCGCTTCAGCGATTAGATAGTTTAATCGTTCTAAACGTTACCGGATCGGGCTTTGAACGTCGTGGCGGCGGTGCTACAGGTTATGTAAAAGAAGCTTATATTGCTAACCTTACTCCCGAAAATGGGTCAACTTGGCAAGTATCGCCACCATTGAGCTTAGATATTGTTGTCAATCAAGATTTTATTGACTTAGTAGCAGAAATAGAAGGAAGGTTTCAGCAAGAGTTTGTTGCTCAAAACGTTGATAGCGATCGCGATCGCGTTTTATTAGTCGGAATGATTACCGATGGCATTACACCCCAACAACTTAAAGATACTGTAGTGGAACTAGAACGCCTGATAAATACCGCCGGGGGGGAAGTTTTACAAATAGTGCAGCAAAAGCGATCGCGGGTTCATCCCCAAACGGTTGTTGGTGAAGGAAAAGTTCAAGAAATTGCTCTTATGGCTCAAACTTTGGGAGCTAATTTAATCGTTTTTGACCGCGATCTTTCCCCTTCTCAGGTGCGTAATTTGGAAATCCAAATTGGGATTAGAGTTGTAGATAGAACAGAAGTAATTTTAGATATCTTTGCTCAACGCGCTCAATCACGAGCTGGAAAACTGCAAGTAGAACTGGCTCAACTTGAATATATGTTGCCGCGATTGACGGGTAGAGGTCAAGCCATGTCAAGGTTGGGTGGTGGTATTGGGACGCGAGGACCTGGAGAAACTAAACTAGAAACCGAAAGACGAGCGATCGCCAAGCGAATTAGCAGGTTGCAAACTGAAGTAGACCAATTACAAGCTCATCGATCGCGGTTGCGCCAACAGCGCCAACATCGGGAAGTACCTTCAATTGCGATCGTTGGTTATACAAACGCGGGAAAATCAACGCTATTAAACGCCTTGACTAATTCGGACGTTTACACCGCCGATCAATTATTTGCAACCCTCGATCCTACTACTCGCCGAATGCTGTTACCGGACGCGGTGACAAGTAGACCTAAGCAGATCGTGCTTACAGATACGGTAGGATTTATTCACGAATTGCCAGCGTCATTAATGGATGCTTTTCGAGCAACTTTAGAAGAAGTCACCGAAGCCGATGCTTTGCTGCACGTAGCCGATCTATCCCATCCAGCTTGGCATAGTCAAATTAGATCAGTTATGAGTATTTTGTCCGAAATGCCAATAACTCCGGGTCCTGCATTAGTGGTTTTAAATAAAATTGATTGCGCTGATAGTGAGACATTAGAACTTGCTAGAGAGGAATTTCCTCAAGCTGTATTTATTTCAGCGCGCGAAGTCTTGGGGTTAGAAACTCTGCGCCAACGGATTTCGCAGCTAATTCGCTATGCGGTTGCTTCGTAAATAATCGGGACACAACTAAGCGTGTCCCTTTTGTTAAATATCAGCGTTAGTTGCCAAGTTACTAGCTTCTTAAGAATTTGCAATACAACCAGAACAACAACTTATGACAGCAAATCCGTCGCGCCCTAGAATCTGGCGATCACTGTACCTGCAATCGATTGAGTTGGTACATAGTTTTTGCAAAAGCTATTCATTGCCCCGCCATTTTCACGAAGAACTGGAGCTTAATATTAGACAGGGTGACGGCTGGCAATTTAACTACCGAGGCGCAATGTATAGCGTGCCATCAGACACCTTGGTAGTGACCCAACCTGGAGAGGCACATTATGCAGATGCTACGAGCGCTCAAAACTGTACTTTTCGAGGGTTACGGGTAGGTGTAGATTTACTTCAACAAGTGGCAACAGAAGTCGCAGGACGCGAAACAGCGCTGCCATTTTTTTCGATGCCTATAGTCCATGACCGCGACCTGAATATACAAATTATTCAAGTTCATCAAGCTTTAGAACAACCTATCTCTCAGCTTGAACAACAAACATTAATTCTAGAATTATTAGCACAATTAATTCTGCGCTGTGCAAAATATCCACCTTGCCAAACCAAGTTAGGGGAAGAACGTCAGCCCGTCAACCGCGTTCGAGCGTATCTAGAAGACCATTACAATCAAGAGATTTCCTTAGAACAATTAGCACAGATTGCAAATTTGAGTTCCTTTCATCTCAATCGATCTTTTCGCAAAACCTTTGGGCTGCCGCCCCACGCTTATCAAATTCAAGTACGAATATTGCAGGCAAAACGGCTGCTAAGAAAAGAGTGGGCAATCGAAAAAGTAGCCTCTGAAACTGGATTTGCAAGTCAAAGCCATTTTGGAGCATACTTCAAGCGGCTTGTTTGTGTTACTCCGAGGCAATACGTTCAAGACAGCAAGAACTTGATAGATTTCGATGCTTAAATTCATTACGTTATGGAAAGATTCCTTCTAAATCAAGCTCGCAAGCTGTAGTAACAAAAACTAGAAAAATTGGAATCTTTAAACAATAGATTAGATTCGCTCCCAACGCCTATTGAACCCGATCGCAAAAGCCCGTTGGCGATCGCTAATTGAAGTAAAAGAGCCATAAATGAACAAACAAAACAAGCCACAATCTTTTCAAGTCAATAGTGCCGAAGGTCGCGCTTACTGGGGTATGGGTATTCTCTGGATTATGCTGGCAACTGCCGAAGATACTAATGGAGAGTATTCCTGTATAGAGGAGCTATTATCGCAGGGCCCAGCAGCACCGCCTCACATCCATGAGGCGGCAGATGAAACCTTCTATATTCTCGAAGGCGAAGCAACCTTCTTTGTAGAAGACCAGCCAATTAAAGCAACCGCCGGGTCGTTTGTGTCAATTCCACGAGGCACAAAACACGCTTTTCAAATCGATTCTGAAACGGCACGATTACTTAATACTTATGTACCCGCAGGTTTTGAGTATACGATTATGGCGACGACAGTACCCGCTCAACAGCGCACATTGCCTCCTGCTTCGCTGCCTTTTCCCGATCGCGAACAATCCAATCAAGCGCTCGATCAAGTTACTAAGAAGTATCCTGCGGCTAAAACCAACTTTCTACAAGGTTTCGCACGCTAAATTATCAAACACCGGACAATCTAAGTTTAGCTCCAGCAAAGCGATCGCTGGTGTTGCAATTGCTTTTCATGTAACGAGTCTGCCTCATTGATGAATCCTGTAAACTTTACGAGGAAAATTATGACTACAAAATTGATAGTTTTGGTTGCTGGTTCTACTGGAATGCTGGGTGATAAGATTGTTTCGGCTTTACTCGACAAAGGCAACATTGATGTTCGAGCAATGGTGCGACAAAGCAACGATCCCAACGCAAAAAATCATCAAAAGATCGACGCAATGAAAGCCAAGGGCGCAACGATTGTAGAAGGTGACGTGATGCAGCCAGAAACACTACTGTCAGCGCTGGCAGGAGTTGATGTAGTCGTCTCTGCGATCGGTAATAATGAAGTGACTGTCCCAGGGCAGAAAAACTTGATTGATGCAGCCAAACAGCAGGGCGTAAAGCGCTTCATTCCCTCTGATTATTCGGTGGACTATCGCAAGCTAGACTACGGTGACAATGACAATTTAGATAAGCGCAAGGAAGTGTTTGAGTATCTTCAGCAAAGCGGTTTGGAATATACCTTAGTTCTCAACGGCGCATTTATGGAATTCATTACTTATATGCCACTGTTTGACCTGGAACATCAGATTTTTCAATACTGGGGCGATGGTGAAACGCCGCTCGATTTCACCACCACTGATGATACTGCCAAGTATGTAGCGGAAGCGGTGAGCGATCCGCTCTTGGCAAACATGGCATTGGAAGTTGCGGGTGACACTCTAACCTCAAAGCAGTTGAAGGCTACTTATGAAGGGGCAACGGGTAGTAAATTAACCGAAAAATCACTGGGCAGTATAGCCGAGATGCAAGCTTGGATTGCTGCCAAAAAAGCTTCAGCTAGCTCTCTTGAGGAGTACGTTTATCACCAGTATATGTACGCGATGGTATCGGGCAAGGGCAAACTCGATCGCCTTGGCAACGCTCGCTATCCTCACATCAAACCCATGAAAGTGAAGCAATTTCTAAACAACCGTCACATTTCTTGATTGTTTAAAGTTTCAGTTAGGTATATCCATATTTTTTGATGAACCAAGTTTTCACAAATTGAGTCAATAGGCAATAGCAAGTGAGGATTAAAGCCAACCAGAGAAAATAAACGGCTGGTAAGGGAACAAATCCTAAACTATGTGCGATCGGCGAAAATGGTAGATACATTCCAACCGCCATCACCGTTGCAGTAATCAGCAGCATCGGTAAAGAAGCCCGACTCTGGAAAAAAGGAACCTTAGCCGTGCGAATGACATGAACAATCAACGTTTGAGTCATCAGACTTTCCACAAACCAACCCGTTTGGAACAAAGCTTGATTCTCTACCGAAGTCGCCCCAAATACAAACCACATTAGGGCATAGGTGCAATAGTCGAAAATGGAGCTAACTGGGCCAATAAAGACCATAAATCGCCGGATATTATCAATTTTCCACTTCGGCGGCTTGACCAAATCTTCAGAGTCCACACGATCAAAGGGGATACCCGTCTGCGAAAAGTCGTAGAGGAGATTATTTATTAATATCTGTACTGGCTGCATTGGTAAAAATGGCAGAATCGCACTCGCACCTAAGACGCTAAACATATTACCAAAGTTAGAGCTAGTACCCATTCTGATGTATTTGATGATGTTGGCAAAAGTCTTACGACCTTCGACTACCCCAGATTCCAGAATTAACAAGTTTTTTTCTAATAAAATAATATCTGCCGACTCTTTGGCAATATCGACTGCTGTATCAACGGAGATGCCTACATCTGCTTCCCGCAAAGCGGCTGCATCATTGATACCGTCTCCCATGTATCCCACAATGTTGCCTTTTTTTCGCAACACTTGAATAATTTTGGCTTTTTGGGTGGGAGAAAATTTAGCAAAAATAGTTGTGGTTGCGGCAACTTCGGCTAATTCACTATCGGAAGTTGTTTCAATAGCGCTACCTAATAAAACGTGGTGGACAGGTAAGCCTACATCTTTGCAGATTTTACGAGTAATGATTTCATTGTCCCCAGTTAAGATTTTTACATCAACTCCATTGCGCTTGAGGGCTTTAATTGCTTGAGCGGCGGAATCTTTGGGCGGATCGAGAAACGCAATATTGCCCAACAAAATCAAATCGCTCTCATCGGTAATGGCATAATGTGATTGATCTGGAGGCATTACTTTGTATGCCACCGCAATTACTCGTAACCCGTCAGAGTTTAGTTTTTGTTGTAAATCGGCAACCTTGGTATGGACTGATTCATCCATTGGCAAAACCTCACCATTGACTTTGAGTTGAGTACAGACTTTTAAGACTTCTTCAACTGCACCTTTGCAAATCAGAATATGCTGTTTTCCCATTTCTTCAACGACAACAGACATTCGACGGCGCACAAAGTCAAAAGGAATTTCATCAAATTTCTGGTAGTTTTTCTCAACGTCCAAAGATTTAAGTTCTTGATGGCGATCGAGAACGGCGACATCTAATAAATTTTTTAATCCAGTCTGGTAAAAGCTATTGAGATAGGCATATTTAAGTACATCTGTACTGTCTTGACCGTAGGGATCTAAGTGCCTCTGTAAAACAATTTTATCTTGGGTTAACGTGCCTGTTTTGTCAGTACACAGGATATTCATAGAGCCAAAGTCTTGAATCGCATCAATGTTTTTGACAATTACCTTTTTGTTAGACATAGCGATCGCTCCCTTTGCCAAATTTGCTGTGACAATTACAGGTAACATTTCTGGAGCTAGTCCTACAGCCACAGATAAAGCGAAGGTGAATGCCTCAATCCAATTACCTTTAACTACTCCATTAATCAGAAAGACTAGCGGAGCCATAATCAGCATAAAGCGCACTAGCAGAATAGTTACACCATTTACACCTTTATCAAAACTGGTTCGTGGTTTGCGATCGCTAAGAGTTTTAGCCAGTGATGCTAAATAAGTATGACTACCAGTTTCGGCGACAACAGCCGTTCCCGAACCACTAACTACCGTTGTACCCATGAAACAGAGATTGACTAGCTCTAGTGGGTTTGTCTCCTTATCATCGGGGAGTTCTGGGTGTTTTTCAGTGGGTAGAGACTCCCCGGTTAGGGTTGACTGACTCAAGAATAAATCCTTCGCAGTAATCAGCCTGACATCGGCGGGAATCATATCTCCGGCAGAAAGAAAGATAATATCACCAGGTACTAGCAGTTTCACCGCAATTTGTTTACCTGCGGTTATTCCTTTATCTTCTTTCGATGCAGCATCCTGGCGATTCACCGTTGCCGTTGCGCTCACCATTTCCCGCAGCTTTTCGGCAGCTTTACTTGACTGAAATTCTTGGGAAAAGCGCAGCAACCCACCAAAAATCACCATCATAGAAATGATGAAGGCGGCGGTTAGACTTCCAGTTAGTAGTGAAATAGTCGCCAGAGCAATGAGTAAAAGCGAGAGGGGATTAGTTACTGTTTTCAGTAATTGGACATACCATGCGATCGCTTTTTCGCGCTCGATCTCATTCAACCCGGATTTTCCTAACCGCCGTTTAGCTTCCGTCTCACTCAGTCCTTCTAGAGAAGTATCGAATAAGTGTATAACTTCATTTACACTACTATGAGCGACATTGATGAGCGTTTTAGATGAATCTACAGACGGGCTAGCTCTGGTTTTAGGCTTTTTGGACGCATTGGCAGTTTGACCTAATTTCTTCATAAAATAATTCAATTGTTAAATTGACGTGAGTTTGGCGCATTGATTTAGGTACAAAAAAGACTAAAGTTTGTTTTTTTGGGGTGAGTTAACGAGCAGAAATTGTTTGCCATTCTTGGATCGCTGTGGAGGGGATTTGTAACTTGATTGATGTCCCACTTACCATCGGCAAAGTTAGGTGAAGGGGAATTTCAGCCTGCAACTGTGGTAAAACTTGCTGAATGTCATATTCTCCGACATTGGTTAGGGCTGATGTGTCCTGAGAAATTTTGCTAGAAACATTCTTGGCGGTAAAAGTTTTGCCTAGAGATGTAGTTAGAGTAAGGGTTTGAGTGCGATCAAATTCTACTGCACCAGGAAAGCCCACTAGCCGCAAAGAAACCATAGCACTACCATCGGGATAGATCCGCTTGAAGGCGATCGCCTGCCAGGATTTTCCAGTCTGATCTTGCAAGTTTTGTCGGGATTGATAGAGCATTTGCCCAGTTGCTTCTTCAATTTTCGTTATAGCAGCAAAAGCGGGTAAGGGACTCCAAACAAGTAGTGAAAGGCAGATTAAAGCAGCCAGCAGCCAGCGCACGGGGCGAATTTTAAACCTGTTGCAGCAGATAGAGTTGATCGTCAAAGTCTTCACAAAGTTAAATATCATAAGATTGCTCGTGAAATAGATTCAACAGTCCTAGCACCAAGATTGTTCTCCTGGCGGATTGTGTAGCAACTCGCGGATATTGGCTTCGATGACCCGATAACCTACATTGCCGTTGAGTCTCTGCCTACCTTCATTAAAAATCAGGGTAGGACTGACCGTAACCGTATGTTCTTTGATTAAGTCAAAATCTTTTGATAACTGAGCGTAAGCCTCACCAGTATCGATCTGAGCTTGAATAGCAGCAACGGGGAGTCCTAATTTCTCGGCGATTTCAAATTGCACAGGGCGATCGCCAACCTTTGCTAGTTGGGTAAAAAATGCCTCTCGAAATGCCCAAGTTGCTTTTTCAAACATCTGTTGTTCTACTAAACCCTTCTTTTCTAGAAGTTGTATGGCATGGAGAAACAAATGACAGGAGGTAGATGATGGTGGTGTAACGTGAGTCCAGATGTCAGGATGAACGGTGATGTGAGCGAACTTTTTGGCAACTTCCTGAATATGATTGCTGTAGCCTGGCAATCCTCCGCGATCGCGCCATTGTTTCTCTAGCTTTTCTGGCGCATTACCAAAGACGGGGACAAAGTGGTATTCAATCTCAATCTGGTCTTGAAAGGTTGTTTTCAACTCATCTATGCGAACCTGAGCAATATAAGCCCAAATACAGAGAACATCAGAAAAGTAAAAAATATTAATGGGTTTCATGGCTATTTTAGTAATGGGGGTGAAAAACTTGCTTTCAATTTGAGTAAGAGCAATAGATTTTGCTACAGTGCAAACTCATAGTTAATCTCTGTAATCTTTCCTTTGAAATAAAGCCGAAGCCCTTCTGGATGCTCCCATCCCACTTCGCCATATAAAGGAATGAGCATCCCATTTTGAATTGAATATTCCCCAAATCGACCGACCCAAGGCATTGCAGTCAGCTTGTCACGATAACGAGCCTCAGCCCTAATCGTAGAAATTACTCCTTCAGCATTAAACTGAAATACTAGGGAAACAGTTGTAGCGCCATCGGTCAAAGTACCACGAGCAGAAGTGTCATTAATTGCTTCCCAAACCACACCCTGACTGGGCAACAAAGCCGTAGGATACCAGACCGCTTCTGCCAAGAATCGCAATAATTCACCTTGGTTCAATTCAGGCGTATCGTGCATTTTTGCAAGGGTGAAAAGACCGAGTAATGATGCGTGCAAGTTGCCTTCCCCTAACAAATAGGTATCATGGACAAAAGCATTTAGCAATGGAGCGATCTGGATACGCGCATCCCAATCAAAACCCAGACGTTGAGCCACAAAAAGTTGAGTAGCAGTAAACGGATTCCACTTATCTTTCATTTCATTCAGATTGAACTCTCCCTGCTGAAAGAGTTTGACCGCAGACACGATCGATTGTTTATCTTTAAGCACCGTTTGAAAAAATCGCTGTACAGGGGCGGGTTCGCCTGAAATTTCTTTTTGCTCGTAGATTTTGGGCTGAATTTCCCGCCGTCCATTTGTTAATTGGGCGCGTAAGTTATCAGTACCTATCTGCCAGCGATAGCTACCATAAATGGCGGCAATTCCTAAGCTGACTATGATTAAGACACTAATAATTGCCATCCATTGAATCCACATGATACTTACCTCTGTTTGTTAATTGAGAATTTGATAGATTGTGATGATGAAAGCGATCGCAAAAAGTGTTGTATAAATTAACTTCGTATACTTGGCAAGCCAACTGGGAAGATAAATATCAAAATTGTCTTTTGGAGAATTTGTATAGTTTCGTGCCATCAGATTTAATGGGCAGTGGTTTTTAAAAGCTAGTAAAATTAGCCCTTCTAAAAATACAAATCCATAACCCATCCAGAGCCAGAGATCGAGTTTGTTGGCGATCGCAGCATAAAGCATATAAAAAATTACAAAATTAAAGAATATCCATATCAAGGTATGGATGACTTTAATTAGAGTCAATTTAGTTTTACTTTCCATAGGCTTTACTCTATATTTTTCTTAGAGTTAACTGTTTCCAATTACCCTTCCACAGCAGTAATCCGCCTAATATTGTAAACGTTAGCATCTGCCAGATATCAACTAGAGAACCAAACCCGATTGAAGATGCGATCGCATCTCGAATTTCATCAAAGGCAGCGTGATAAACTGTTACAACTGCAAGGCTTTGAGTAACTGTCCAAATATAGGCATAAGCGATCGCGTGCATCATTGTAGGAATTAGACTTACTGCAAGCACAATGACGATTGAATTTCCCACATTATCGGTAAGTTTTTCAGTGATACCCATGCCAATAATTACAGGCAAATGCCACGCCCACCAAATCAACCCATGAAGTAGCAGTGCTGTTTTTAGGCTGTATTGTTTGACTAGGTGCGGCAGCATATAGCCTCGCCAACCAAACTCTTCACCAAAGGCTGGAATCAACGTTGCCACAAAACGAAGTAGAAAATTGGCGAGAATATCTGAAAGCATGAATCCTCTAGGAATACTTCGCATTCCTAAGACTAATTCGAGGATTGTGGGAACAACCCAGACAAAGATTGCTAATGAAAATACTGCTAAATAGTGTTTTGATTTGCCCCAATTCCAGCCAGCAGTAGAGAAACCATCACGGAATATATAGCGCCCAGCGATATAAGTGCCAACTGTCACCATAATCATTGGTAATGAGCTTAAGGCATAGCGCATAAATGGTGTTTCTGCCCACAGCACATAGGCGATTTGAAATGGCCAAGATAACGCAATAACGACCAAAAAATAAATTTTTAATGAAAAAGGTTTTTTTAAATTCTTCATACTTGAACTGTACCTTCAATATTTTTAGTTGTTGTCTTCCTTCAGCAGAATCTTCGGCACTTGCAGAGGCAAAACTAGGTATATTGCGGTCGCACTTTAATTCACAAATATTAACCGTAGGATCGCAATTGATTTAGAAAACGCTATGTTTAAAAAAGTAATATTAGAGGTGTCGTCGTCTAAGCATATTAGTTAGGAAAGTTAGTAACAATAATATAAAAATAACTATTACAAAAGACAGTATGGTAAACTCAAAACCAAATCCTTTTGTAGTATTTTCCCAACGTATAATCAAAAAATAATTATTGCCGACAATGAACGAAGGAATTTCTAATATTTTTAATAGTGGTACTAGCAAAAAACTAGAAATTAGTACCAACAAAAAAGTCATAAAAGCAATGTTCAATACAGCTTTTACACCTGAACCAAATCTATTATTACCAGTTATAGCAAAAGGAAGTTCTTGGCAAGTCACATTTAAAGGTGCATAAATTGCTATGCTTTCTTCCCTATCTTCAACTTCAATTGATTTTGGGCTAGGATGTTGTCCTCGGCGCTAATCGTGAGAGATTCTTTGCCAGTCTGCTGAATCTTAAGTTTGCCTACAGATTTAAAGGCGGTTGTAAAATTCCACGCCATCCTAGTTCCTCTAATCCACCTCCAATTATAAGAAGTGGTAAGCTAATTAAGATATAGAGAATAGATATAGGATTCTTGACTCCAAAAGCAACCCAAACCATAAATAAACGCCAAATTAAAAATAATCCAAATATCAGCCACACTTTTTTATCTGTCTTTTTACCAAAGACAAACTTAATAAAAGATTGTTTACCAAAATCTTCTTTGAACTGTCGATAAATAATATAAGAACTAATGGCTGGGCCTAAACCGCCAACTGTGTAGGGAACAAAAGATAAAGGCTTACCATACCAAAGAGTATTAAAATATCTGTTGGCGATAATAATAATTAACCAGGACAACCATGTTATTGAAAAAGTGTAAAGTAGAAAAAATCCAACTTGCTTAAGCGATCGCTTCTTTTGGTTCATATTTTTATTGAGCGCCATACAGTAAGAGTAAATTTATTTGTAGGCGGTATTTATGAACGAATAAACCAATCAACGGGGCGGCGTAGTGAAACTGGCTGAGGATAATTCTTTAAATAACCCACTCGCAAAATAAATTGAATATTCTCGCTGATTCCCATCGCTGGATTTAGCTGTTGCTTTGTTGAAGATTCTTCCAATATTTGAGTCATGGGGTGAATCGCAATATTCCTTTCTCGCACTTTTAAAAAAAGTCTTTGCATTTTGCGACCAGTTTCTAGCAGTGTCGCTACCGAATCATCCTTGCTGGTAATGAGAATCCAACCTGCCGATTCTGACACCTGTTTTTTAACATTATCAATGCCTCGCTCTCGGAAATCTTGTTTCATTACATTGTTTTTGCTGTAGAAATTCCGCACCACCCAGCCAGAGAATCCTTCTATTTCCATAGTTGCCGTTGTTAGCCCATCGCTATATTTCTTAGCATCCTTGCTAGAGAATCTGATCCATTCGGCTAACTCTTGCTGCGCTGGATTGCGATCGCTTTGAATGCGGTTGGCAATAATTGTTTGTTCGTCTATATATTGACTTTCTTTGCTAGTGACAGGCAGATAATGAATAAATTCCGGTTCTGAATTGACAAGATACTCAATATCTTCTTTTTTCAGTACATCACTTAAAAAATTGGAGCGAACAGTACGGCGGTTTTTGATTTTAGTGATGTCAAAAGCATTTTTTGACTCTTTTTTAATCAGGTTTACTTCCATCACCTGTTCGTCTTGGTTAGTTTTAGCTAGTAAATTCCAATCGCAGGAGTAACCAAAAGCACCAGCAGCATATTCAAGATTTTGCATGAAAGTGCCGATTGATAAAATGGTTTCTCTCTGAGTCGGATCAACCGCAGGTAGCCATTTATTTTTGTCGTTACCGATAATCCAATGTAATGGTTCGAGATATTGGACAAACCAAGGCTGTGTATTGTGACCGCTCGGTGCGAGGGAGGCAAGAAACAAAATCTCTTTTTCGTCTGACTTGAGATTTTTATTTTTATCTTCTGTAGTTTTCATATCTGCCCTTAAAAGATTACTTTTATCGCTGAATAAATAAGATGTTGTCCCGACGGTAATTGTCGTCCCGATCGCAAGGCTGATAAATTTTTCTCTGTTCATTTCAATAACCTATTTAATGGGATTCAATTGGTAGTTCTAGCGGGAATGCTAACCACGACCAAACGTAGAGTAAAACAGATGGAGAAAAGACGATCGCTACAATAACAGTGACAATCCGTACTCCTTGAAGGGGTAAGTTCCATTGCTGGGCGATCGCGGCACATATTCCGGCAATGACTTTATGGCGGCGACTACGGTAAAAAACGGCAGTTTGTTTCCCAGCAATATCTACTGTTGTTTGCGACTTCTTGACGGTGAGAATCAAAGATATAACAAGTCCGATCGCTCCCAATACCGCCGATGGGATGCTAATAATTGCTAACCAGTGCATAAAAGCCATTCTTGTAACTAAGTCTCCATGCCAGGAAGGGTCGGGACAACGAAAAACAATAGCTTCTGCTTGACAACCAAGGCGCTTTGCTAAACCTATGCCGCTCCAAGCTACTAGAAGCGGTAAAATTGCATAGAAAATACAAAGGACAAATAGAAATAAGTGCCAACGGATTGAAAGCGATCGCATTATGGCAATGGAAGCGATCGCTGGACCCACAAGCAATAGTATCGAAATCAAAGGAAGGAAAATCATTTTATGTGACTGACTATTTAATAACTCTTTGGGGTTGATGGCGTAACTTTAATAGTTCAAACCAAATTAAGCTAATCGCCGCCCCTACCAAACAAATAACAAGGTCGATTGAATGTAGAAAAGAGAAACTAAACAACTGGCGCAAGAACGGAATATAAAGTACAAGGATGAGAAAAAACAGTCCTCCCCCAAGCACCCACCAAAGGGCAGGATTTGGAGATTTCAGTATTTTCAGACTCAGGCGTGAGGTCGAACCTTCACTCAAAATCAGTCCTAAATTAGCCAAAATCAACGTCGTAAACGTTAAAGCACGAGCATCGAATTCGCTTTGCTGGCGATAGATGGCGATCGCAAAGATTGTTAGGATAATTACTAAAATTCCGCCTCCTTGCAGTATCGCCAAGCCCAAAGTCTTCTTACCAAATAAAGGTTCTTGGGAATTTCGGGGAGGGCGCTTCATTACGTTTGCTTCAGCAGGTTCAGCTTCTAAAACAATTGAGCAAGCTGGATCGATAATCAAATGTAGAAAGGCAACGTGAATGGGAAGCAATACTAACGGCAACTTAAATAACACTGAAATCAAAGACATCCCCGCGATCGGAATATGAATAGCAATTAGATAGGACATTGCCTTG
Organism: Synechocystis sp. PCC 7509; assembly: GCF_000332075.2. Taxonomy (NCBI): domain Bacteria; kingdom Bacillati; phylum Cyanobacteriota; class Cyanophyceae; order Synechococcales; family Merismopediaceae; genus Synechocystis; species Synechocystis sp. PCC 7509. The sequence continues at coordinate 779,296 of NZ_ALVU02000001.1, forward strand.
CGGAGATTATCAAAAATTCGCCGCCCTAATTTCACTGCTTGGACGATTGATGAAAAATCATCATCTAATAACACCAACGCCGCAGATTCACGGGCAACATCTGTTCCTCGTTGCCCCATCGCAATCCCAATTTGGGCGGCTTTGAGGGCAGGGGCATCATTTACGCCATCTCCCGTCATGGCGACGACTTCGCCCTTGGCTTTCAAGGCGTTGACTATCCGCAACTTTTGTTCGGGAACTGCTCTTGCAAAGATATTTGTACTTTGAATGCGCTGTTGGAGTTCAGTATCACCCATTTGATCCAATTCCGCCCCGGTTAGAATGGCTCCCATTTGCAACAATCCCACCTGACGGGCAATACTTTGAGCAGTTTCTGGATAATCACCCGTAATCATCACAACTCGAATGCCTGCTGTATAACATTCTTGAATCGCCGCCGCTACCGTTGGACGCACTGGATCGGACAGCCCCACTAATCCGATAAATTCAAAAGGAAAGTCATGTTGTTTATCGGGTAAATGCTCAGGATTAAGCGACGGATGGGGCGGTAAAAATGGCGGTGGCGCATCAATAAGAGACGCTTTGGCAACGCCTAATACCCGCAATCCTTGACTTGCCATTTCACTAACTTGTGCTGTGAGAATTTGCTGCTGTTGGGGGGTGAAATGACACAGATCCGCGATCGCTTCTGGTGCGCCTTTGGCAGCAATTTCATACTGCTGGCGATCGCTTGATTCCCAAACGTGAGACATTGCCAATAGATTTGGTGAGAGCGGATACTCTCGCAACAGTTTCCAATCGTTGTGCAGATGTTCGGTATCTGCTAGATAGCGACTTCCTAATTGCTTAAAAGCCTTCTCCATTGGATCGAAGGGATCTCTTTGGCTTGCCAGAATGCAGAATTCGATTAATTGATGAACGGCTTCGGGTAGTGGCTTTTGTGGATGCAGCCCCAAATTATAAGGCTGAGTTTTTTCTGGTTTATGAGGCAATAGTTGCTGCACAGCCATCTGATTGAGGGTCAGAGTTCCGGTTTTATCGACACAGAGAACCGTTGCAGAACCCAAAGTTTCCACAGCGATCGCACGACGAGCCAAGACATGGTTTCGAGAAATGCGCCAAGCTCCCAACGCTAAGAAAAGCGTCACAACGACCGGAAACTCATTCGGTAAAATTGCCATTGCTAAGGTAATGCCTGCGAGGACTCCTTTGAGCCAATCGCCTGTAGTGAATCCATAAATCACCACAATCGCCACACATAACAATAAAGCGATGCCAAATAAACGGCTCACCAACCGAGTCATTTCTTGCTGTAAGGGAGTTGATTCGGGCAACACTTTTTGTAAAGCCTTGCCAATCTTTCCCATCTCCGTCTGAGCGCCGACTGATTGAACTTGAGCAATTCCTTGTCCCTGAATTACCAATGTCCCAGAATAGACAAACGGCAACTCGTCACCCCCTGGGTGCGCCATCTCCACCTTGCCTTTGGCGGCAACTTTACGAACGGGCAGAGATTCCCCCGTCAATAATGATTCATCGGTGGAAAGATTGGTACAAGACAACACGATCGCATCTGCGGGTATGCGATCGCCTTCTGCCAGCACTAAAATATCTTCTCTAACAACTTCTCGCCCAGCAATTCGTTTTCGCTCTCCCCCCCGAACCACCAAAGCACGGGGACTCGAAAGATCGCGCAAGGCTTCTAGGGCGTGTTCGGTTTTGCCTTCTTGGTAAAGGCTAATCCCCATCAGAAAAAAGACAAAACCTAGCAAAATCAAAGCTTCCTGCAAGTCGCCTAAAATCCAATAGATGATGCCACCCCCGACCAGCAAGAGAAAGATCGGATCTTGAACCATATCCCAAGCGATCGACCAGAGACTCTGAGATTGAGTTGAGGGAAGCTCGTTGTAGCCTTCTTGTTTGAGTTGAGAAGCCGCGTCTTGCTCAGATAAGCCAGTCACGGTATTGAGATCGACTAGAGAAACCATAATCTCGCTTTTTCCTATGAAACATCAAAAGCAGGTCAATCTGACTAGATACAAATGCCAAAATTAGCGGCATTAATTCTGACTTTTTGGAAAATAATTGGTCTATTCCAGGAGCGACATTAAGATGGATGAGATTGATAAACTTTAAGCTGTGCGCGTAATTGAGCAATTTCCTGAGCCATATCTAGCACCATTGCGGCTCCGACTAAGTTCAACCCCAAGTCTTGACGCAACCTCCCAATCTGAGCAATTCGCGCAATCTCGCGGGAACGGAGCATAGAGCCGAAAGCTTCAATTACGCCTAATTCAACATAAATTTCCACAACCGTAGTTGAAGTTTCAGCAATAGATGCGGCATATTCAAAGGTATACAGTTGCTCGCCTTCCGGTGAAACCACAATTTTTGACAGGCTGAAGCTCATAATTTGATCTCCTCCAACTGGGCGCGTGGGTTAAAGTTAGTATTTGCCTTAATTTTTTCGTAACATTCTTGCTCGATTGGGCTTAGGTCTTGCGGCGTAACAATCTGAAGCTTGGCGAACAAGTCTCCTCGTCCCCCTTTTTGCAATGTCCAGCCTTTGCCGCGCAATCTAAGCGATCGCCCTGACCGTAAGCCTTTAGGAACTTTCATCGTCACACTGCCATCAGGGGTCGGCACTTTAATTTCAGCCCCTAAAACCGCTTCATCGGGGCGAATTGGCACGTCACAAACAAGGTTGTCGCCCTCAAATCGAAAGAATGGATGAGGCAATACTTCAATCGTGAGATATAAATCGCCGCGCTGTGGAGAGAAAGGACTCGGACGACCTTTACCTTTGATCCGAATTCGACTGCCTGGTTTTGCGCCTGCGGGAATGCGGACGTTGATTGTTTCGTCATCAAGCAGCAAACGTTTCTGGACACCATGAAACGCTTCAGAAAATGTGAGAGCGATCGCAGCTTCGGTATCTGGTGCGGGAGCTTGGGAACGAAAACCGTTACTAAAATCATCAGTAGGACTACGACTGGACTGGGTTCTACGTCCCGATCGACCTAGCAAATCGTTGATAAAGGAATCAAAGTTGTCGTACTGATTAAAGTCGCCCGTCGCCGCATTATTATTTGCACTGGGTGGCGGTGCTTCACCATAACCTGGCTGGTTCCAGTGCTGACCAAAGCGATCGTACTTTTGCCGTTTCTCTGGATCGGAAAGTACCTGATTTACTTCATTAAGGTCTTTAAACTTTGCCTCTGCATCTTTGTCCCCAGGATTGAGGTCAGGATGGCACTTACGGGCAAGCTTTCGATAAGCTTGTTTGATTTCTTCAAAAGTTGCAGTTTTGTTTACTCCCAGGGTGGCGTAGTAGTCCTTAAAATCTGTTGCAGTTGCCATTACTAACCTCTCGGTTCTCCGGCGGTGGGTTGTTCAGTTATAAATAAGTTTCTTTCGCTGTTTAGTTGTTCAAAATCCCCAAGGCAATGTTGATCCATGTTTCCGGCAATATCAGTTGCGATCGCTTGCTATACCAGAGAAGATTCGATCTATGTTCCGGCTTCGGTTTGGCTGATTTGTCAATTCAACTTCACCACCATCTTGCCAACATTTTTGCCGTCAAAAAGTCCGATGAATGCGTCTACCGCTCGATCGATTCCGGTCACTACTGTTTCCTGGTTTTTCAATTTGCCAGCTTGGAAATAGCCGCCTACTTCTTGCTCAAATTCACTTTGACGATCTAACCAATCACTAACGATTAGCCCTTTCATCGTCAACCGTTTAGCAATCATGTTAAATAGATTGGTAGGGCCAGGCTGCGGTTTTTCATCGTTGTAACCAGAAATGCTGCCACAAGCAACGATTCGACCATGCACGCGCAATGCCGAGAGCGCTGCTTCGAGGGTTTCGCCACCGACATTATCAAAATAAACATCAATCCCGTCTGGTGCTGCAAGGTTCAGTTGTTCGAGAATAGGGTCGGTTTTGTAATTGAAAGCAACATCAAATCCGCATTCTTCCCGCAGCATTCTAACTTTCTCCAGTGACCCGGCTGAACCAATGACACGACACCCACGCAATTTTGCCAGTTGTCCCGCCACATTTCCCACCGCTCCGGCGGCTCCTGAAATAAAAATTATATCCCCGGCTTTGACTTCTACCAAATTTAACCCAACCCAAGCGGTCATACCTGTAATACCGAGGACACCGAGGTAAACAGAAAGCGGTTGAACCTCACGGTTGACCAGATGCAACTCTTGCGGTGAAGCAATAAAGTATTCCCGCCAGCCAAAATTGGAAGTAACGACATCGCCTGGCTTGAATTCTTTAGCGTGCGACTCGATAACTTCACCTACTGCACCACCGTCAAGCGGTTTACCTAACTTAAATGGTGGAACATAGGATTTTCTGTCGTTCATACGACCGCGCATATATGGATCGACTGAAATATAGAGATTGCGAACAAGTACCTGTTGCTCTTGAAGCGGCTCTAGTTCAGTCTGCACCAAGGCAAAATTGTCGGCGGTTGGAATCCCGTTAGGGCGGGAAACTAACTGAATCTCTCGGCTGATTATATTAGTCATAATTTTCTCCTGATTATTTATCTGGGCAACACTCATTTAAACGCCTTAATTAAAGCTTCAAACTGTACTCGTAGTGACTTGTCATGAGATGAAATAGGTGGAATCTGGCGCTCGATACCTAAAAATTCGTAAACCGCCATTTGAGCCGCTCGTACTGAATACTCAACCGTAAAAACGACATCATCAGGAATTTCGACAAACTGGCTAATGAAAGCGAGGTTTTTTGAGCTATGCGGGATCGGTAACGGTCGATCTGTGCGTAGACGAGGCATAAACATACTTGTGATGTAGGGCATTCTGCAAGGAATGCAGTTTGCTGATTCCATGATATCTAGCTCAAATCTCAGATGACCGCAGAGTTCTTTGAGAATTTCTGCACCGTTGCACTCACTCATCGGTTTAGGAACAAAATTCCCCACGCGATCGGGGAAAAGGGCATAGCCCCAAAAGACCTGTACATCAGCAGGCTGATTTATAAAATGGGGTTGATAGGCAAGCACAATCGACATCAGCCAGTTTGAGTCTTTAAACGTGATGAGTCCGCCAGTCCCCGCTTGATTGCCGCTAAATTCGGCGATTTTATCAAAAAATGCGGGGTTTTTTAGCGTGACGGTGAAAGACTCCCAGAGAGATTGAGCAATACTACTGTTGAAAGCCGCAGGATTCCCAAAATCTCGGTTTTCCGCCGCCAGTTTTTCCCATAGAGTCCAACTATCACAGTCCGGTTTTGTTAGCTGCTTAGGCGCACTTGTCATTGACCCCAAACTGGAGGCATCAGTCATCGATCCGTTTTGCAGAAAAACTAGGTCGCCGTCTTTAACCGCGATCGCTTTACTTTCACCCTTCTGCTGATAGTGAATACCTGTTACTACCAACTTACCTTCTTCAGTGGTGCGCTCTAGGTCTGTCACTTTAGAATCTAAAATGACATTGACACCTTGGGAGGTGAGCCAACTCTGCAATGGACGAACCAATGAATCGTACTGATTGTAGATGGTGCGCTTAACACCTCCAAGGGTTTCAATCCGAGTAAATTCAAGCATGAAGCGATGCAAATAACGCTTGAATTCAATGGCACTGTGCCAGGGCTGGAAAGCGAAGGTAGTAACCCACATATACCAGAATTCAGTTTCAAAGAAGTCTGGAGAAAGCCAATCGGTTATACAACTTGCACCTAACTTGTCTTCATCAGCGAGACTAAGCTCCAACAATTCCTTGCGATTTTGCATAGAAAAGCCCATCGAACTCACGGGAACTTTCGCCCGGCGGTGGTCAACGAGCCGCGCCATAGAATTTGACTTGTGCTGCTCATTGAAATCTATGGTTTCGTCAAATACCGTTTTACCGGGCGAACTCATCGAGGGTATTGACTTGTAGAGATCCCAAGTGCATTCGTAATTGTCGGTCGTCAACATCCGTCCCCCTCGCAACGAATAACCGTCTACAGGGTTTCCGGCTCTATCCAGACTCCCGCCCAAGATGGGCTTTGCTTCTAGGATAAAAATATTTTGACCGGGGAGTCCACCGTCACGAATCATGAAAGCTGCGGCGGCTAAAGAGCCAATACCACCACCCAACAGATAGGCATTAGATTTCTTAACCATGTCAACTAATTCTCCAAAAAAATTGGTTTAATTCTGTCTTATCAAGCGGCATAGTCTTCAGCTTTATCTGCCTGGTGTTCAAGTTTCTCAACTTTGCGACTGGTTTTCTATTTCTCGACATTCAGCTTCACCTCAGATTATTTCGTCTTAAATTGAGTTTTTTGGTTGCAGATTTAATACTTTCCTTCGGTTCTTACTTACTACTTACGCCATCAGTTGTGCGTCCGCTCCTTTCACTCTCGTGGATGCGGTAGATGGCGATCGCTTCGGAATGTCCCCATGAATCAACCCAGGTTCGATTGATAGCAGGTGACAGCGTTGGATTGCGTTCTTTGACCAATTGCATAGCGCGATCAATGTCTTGCTGCTCCGTGAGACGTTCGGCTTGACCCGAAACAATCACGCTACGCCAATGAGAGGACTCGTGGATTTCTTCAACCTGTAGGCAAACTTCTGGATTCGCGTCTATGTCATGAGTCTTCATGCCTTCGGTTGTAAACAGGTAGATGTCCTTTTCTTTGAGATAATAATTCATTGGCATCACATAGGGTTTTCCTTCATGTATGTAGCCAAGATGACCGTACCCTACTTTTTGCAAGAGGTCTTGTATTTCTTTTGAACTCATTTCATCAATATCTAACACAGTAATTATCCTCTTTTAAATTCAGTTGCCTTTGCGTCTCAAACCTTTATTCATGTTTGAATTCAGGTTACAAAATTTCAACTGGTTGCTTCTCCACTGCTTCTCGCATGATGTCAGCCGTATGTTCGTTAATTGCAGCTTTAACTGATTCGCTTAGAGGTATTCTGATAGCAGCATGGGGACTTTGAAAGGTTTGTTGGGCATCAGGTTGTTGGCAAGCAATCATTGTTTTGACGTGTTCTAGTTCATCTTCCCTAATAGCAACAAATACATCGTAGAGATTTTCAATTTTGGGACGACGTTCTTGAGGAACTCGTGTAGTTTGAAATTCATCAAATAAGTAAAGGTCGCCATCCTGATAGTAATTAATGGCGATTTGCGGTGCTGGCAAAGTTTTAAGTTCATCACCATGCTCTTTTATGAAAGCATTATAGGTATGGTATGCGTGTTCTTCCACCTGCTGCATAAAATTGTAGGCATGGCGGGGGGAAAGGACATATACAAAAACAACAATCCAGTAGTAAACAAAGGCTCCTGTATGAGCAACAAAGCGGTCAATCCAGTATTGATTGCCGCCAAGAGACTCGGCAATAAGTAGATGATGTAATTCGTTCCAAGATTCGGCAAAGTGGACTTTTATCCAGTCTGCTTTGCGCCACCAACCCATTGTTTCATACAGATGTAGAACGGAGGTGAAAGCGAAGTAAGGGACGCGAGCGACTGTTTCTAATACATAAAATCGTGGATATATGCGAGTACGATAAAAGGTATTTAGTAGTGCTTCTAAAATGTTGACGAGTAGTCTAATCATTTTGTTATTTTCTTCAAGTTTGTTCTATCAAAACACTGTGATTTTGGAGATTCCTTTTAAAAGAACGTAGTCTATGAGATGCACATTTGACAGATTGTATTGAGCTAACAATTTATCAAAACTATTTTGTGAAGTAATTTAGTAAGAGGCTGTCGATATTAACTTTCAGGCAACAGACTTTCTGAGTTAGTTTGTAAACGCGAAGTCTAATTTCTCTAATAAGTTAATAAACTGGAATATTTTGGTAACAGTGACTACAACGCCAGGAAGTTCTTGTTAAGCTGATGTGACGCAGCAAAGTGTAAGACCAACAAGGACAAGCATTTTCACTCATCATAGGTTGCCAACTATACGAAATTGTATTTTCCCAGTGACTACTTATTTGGATAATAATTCAGCCATGAACAAGACTTATTTACCAAATTTTGCATTTTTTAACCTGATTTTTGTGAATATTCAAATCAAAGTTGGCTCTAAGCAACAATTAAGGTAATTTAAAAATGCAATGAGCTAGAGTGATTGTGAGTAGCACAGTTCACATTCCCCATTTGATTAAGGCGACTACCAATCCATTCCGCATTTTCTCGCAGGAGATGCAGGATACCTCCGTGAATTAAATTCTCCATCTGTACCCGCTCCTGTACAGGAGAAGGATGTAGAAATTTAGGTTCTTTAAGTGTTAGCTGCTCACCTTGAACTACATAGCGATTGGGAATGTGAGTTAGAACATGGGCAAGTAGCCTTTGCCGCATTTCCGGCAAAGAAAAAGCTATTTGATAAGGAGATTGAGGGTAATCCTCTAAAACATTTTCAATTTCTGTAATTACAAGGGGCAATGTTAAGTTGATTAATTCGTAAGACATTCTGCACCTTTAAGGGTTGTTATTGTGACGGCGATCGCAAGTTACTTTAGAAGCTTCAATCAGAATGAAATAGTTTGAACAGGAAACTTGATTGAAGTTCCGCTTTCCTCAATATATGAATCGTGGCAAGAAATTCAATCTCGTCTAGCAAAGTAAAAAACCAAAATACTACTTGGGGTTTGTTATCAGTTATTTAGGAATTACTGATAAATATTGCTTGTTGACTGTTGCGTGTAAAAGTAATATTGTTCAGAGTTGTAAAAAATCTGCAAGACTGGGCTTCACCAGTTTTTAGACCTATTGAAACAGGCTAAACTAAATAGCTCTTGATAACGTATTATCTTGCCCTGCCATTGTGTAGAGGTTTCGAGAGTAATCTTTATTTATAGTGCGATCGCAAGCTCTTAAATGCAGACTGCCTTGTACAATAACAAGGTTTAACCTTTTCTGTACGCCAACGTACTTAAACTACTACTTTTCAATATAGCGCTTATGTACGTTATGGTACGATATTAAATTAAGTTTGTTACAATGGGCGTGTAAATAAATTGCCCAAAAGCTTGTTTTTTGAGAATTCATCTTTTGACATCAGAAGTAGGAACAAACTCCTCTTTTCGTGCTGTTAGCTGGCTTTTTTAAACGCAGGTGGCAAAGGAATCTGCTGATGTCCTTGTCAACCTCACTGCCAATTTTGGTTCAAAACCAGATTTTGACTGCACTTTCTTCTGAATCTTATACACGTCTTCTCCCTAAGCTCGATAATGTTCCTTTGATTTTCAAGCAGGTAATTTACGAGCCTGGAGAACTGATCCAGCACGTTTATTTTCCTTTGAGTGGCGTAGTTTCCTTACTCACTATCTTGGCAGACGGGACGGAAACTGAAGTGGGTATAGTAGGCAATGAAGGCATAACAGGTATCTCTGTATTCTTGGGAATTGATGTAACGTCGATTAAGGCGATCGTGCAAATTCCCGGTGATGCTATGCGGATGCGGACCTCTGACTTTAAAGCAGCACTTTTAGACGGTGCGCTGCACAATTTACTGCAACGCTATACCCATACGCTGATTGGTCAAATTTCCCAAACCGTTGCTTGTAACAGCCATCACTCCATCGAAGAACGCTGTTGTCGTTGGTTACTAATGTGTGGCGATCGCGCCAAGTCAGACCACTTTCCGATCACCCAAGAGTTTCTCTCCCATATGCTAGGCGTGCGCCGCGCCAGTGTAACGGTAGTTGCTGGTATGCTGCAAAAGGCAGGACTAATCAGCTATAGTCGCGGTCGCATGACTATTCTCAACCGTCCTGGTTTGGAAGAAGTTAGCTGCGAGTGCTATGAGAGCATCAAATCAGAGTTTGACCGCGTTTTCGGTGTAACAGTGGCGACAATGCCAGAAAAGTCGCGTCGAGCGGATAGGAGAAAAAGCTCTAAGCAATTATCAGGTTTAGAAAAGCAATCAGAAGCCTAGAAACATACCCTGCACGGAGCTTTGGAAAATTTCTTATTACTTGACCGAAAAGCGAGACGCAAGCCCCTGACTGAAGCTATGGGGAGTGTCAAAAAAACTTGTTGAAGTTTTGTCAAACGAACCATACAGTAAATTTTCACGTTCTCGATCGGTAACTATACAAACACCTTTGAGCAAACCGCATTTAGCATCGCGCTATGGTGGAAAAAGTTAACCAGGCAGTAGCGCATTCTATGACAACGTATTTAGTTACAGGGGCAAATCGTGGCATCGGCTATGAATATTGCCGTCAAATTCAGGCGCGGGGGGATAGTGCGATCGCAGTTTGTCGGGAAGCGTCTAAGGAGTTGAAGGCGCTAGGAATCCGAGTAGAAGAAAACATCGATATAACTTCTGATGATTCTGTCGCCAACTTGCACAAGAAGCTAGGAGAAACCCAAATTGATGTACTAATTAACAATGCTGCAATCGCCAAGAACATAACACTGGAACATCTAAACTTTGACAGTATCCGAGAACAGTTTGAAGTAAATGCTTTAGGCGCGTTGCGGGTAACTCAGGTATTACTTCCGCGTCTCAAGGTAGGTGCAAAGGTGGTAATGATGACAAGTCGCATGGGGTCAATTGGCGATAATACTTCTGGCGGTTCTTACGGCTATCGAATGTCTAAAGTGGCGCTATCAATGGCAGGTAAATCGTTGTCCCACGACCTCAAACCACGAGGTATTGCTGTGGCTATTTTGCATCCAGGTTTGGTGCAAACTCGAATGACTAATTTTAGTGCTTCTGGTATCACGCCAGAAGTATCGGTACGGGGATTATTAGCTCGGATTGATGGGCTAACGCTAGAGAATACGGGGACTTTTTGGCACAGCAATGGAGAGGTGTTGCCTTGGTAGTATGCTGCTTTTTGGCTAGTAGCACATAGGAAGGTCTAAGGTTATGAAGCAGTTTTTAAATTAGACCTTCTCTAGAGAAAAGGGACAAAGGTTTCTTATGAAGCGTTCCTAGCGTATCTAAATCTTTGATAGCGCTTTTGTCTTTCCTGAGAAAGCGGAGCAGCCATTAGTAGTATTTTCTCTACCAACATTGGAGCAATACGATTGAACCATACAGCTAAATGACTTTGCCATCCTACCAAAATTTCTGGTTCGTCTTTACGCAGTCCGGCAATTAATCTAGTTGCCACTTGCTTAGAAGTCATCGGCACTACCCAACGGAACAATTTTAATTCTCGCACCATATCAGTGTCCGTCAAAGATGGTAACAAAGCTGTTACTCGAATATTGTGTGCGGCTAGTTCACCACGCAAGGCTTGCGTAAAGCCTAAAATTGCAAACTTGGTAGCAGAATAAGTAGCCATTGTCGGTGCGGCTATCTTGCCCATGAGACTAGAAACATTCACGATGTTTCCTTCCCCTTGTCTTGCCATGCGCCGAGCAATTATCCGAGTAATGGTGTACATTCCAACTAAATTAACAGCAATTTCTTCCTGCATATGCGGTAGTTGAGATTGCAGGAAAGGCGTTTGGTGGGCAACGCCAGCACAATTAATAAGTAAATGAATTGCTCCGTAATCTCGCCATGCTTGTGCCAGTGCCGTATTTAGTTCTACAGGCTTTGTCAAATCCAAAGCTAGGATGACAACTTCTACGCCAAGTTCGGACACCTTAGCTGCCACTTCAGCTAACTTAGCTTCATCCCGTGCTAGTAACAATAGGCGTTTGACTCCTGCTTTTGCTAGTTCCAGGGCGATCGCTTGTCCGATCCCACGACTAGCTCCAGTAATTAAAGCTGTCTTTCCTTGAATGTCCATAAATAAAACCTCCTTGCTTGTGGTCTTGAATGCGCTGTTAACCAGTGTCAGACTGGGAAAAAACTAGATTGAAGTAGAGCATGGATGAGATATTTCCTAAATACAACCACTAACAGAAGAAACTGTGTAGACACACCCTAGCAATGGGATCAAGTATCTGCAATATTTATTAACAAAAATGGGTAATTGTAATGAAGTTATACAAAGCTCTCAGAGACGGCAGGATCGTCAGCAGCAGCGCAAATACCCGTCCGCTCTTTGCAGGGAACACTTCTATCAGGTTTGTAGACTTATGCTTAACCCCAGAAAACTCTGAGAGGAGGGTAGTCATAATGAAGACACGACCGTTACTTGATTCTTCTAGAGAAAATTAAGTAATGCAGCAATTAGAGTTGCAATTATTGGTTTACTATTCCTTGAGTAATTCTCTGCCACATTGGTAGCTGCGTATCGCCACCGCCCTCAATCCGTTCCAACGCTGCCATCATCTCAATGCGTACATCAAATTCGGTTTCGCTGTTTACAGCCTGGTGTAGAGCATCCACCGCACCTAGATCGCCCAATTCGTTTAAAAATCGAGCGGCTCTCCACCTCATTAGCTTTGAGGGATCTGTTAATGCTTGAGTCATTGTGGCGATCGCCGCTACATCTCCCAAATCGCTCAAGGCATCCCCCGCCGTCCGACGTACAATAGCGGAGGGATCGGCAAGGGCAATCTGACAGAGGGGTTCAACTACCGCCGTCATCCCACTAGCACCCAAAAGAGCCGCCGCCCAACGTCGGATTGTGCTTTGTTCGTCATTGAGTAAAGTTAAAACCCGATCCAATGTTTCAGAGTTAACTTCAATCTGTTGAAGGGCTTTAAGTCGATGTTTCCAGTTCGGGTGACGTAGCTCCGCTAATAGAGATTGCTGCAAATCGGTATGGCTGAATTGTTTAGTTTCAGCATGATTAGAGATAGCGGCGGCTTCGATTCGAGCCAACTCATCGTCATCAATTAAATCGGCAATTTCATCAGCAACTATCCTTGCCACGTCATCAGCAGAACCAGCCGGAGACGGATAAGGTTCCCAGCGTCGCTCGGCTACATAATTGGCTCCCGTTGCAACAATTGTCCTTTGCAATGCTTGGTTAAATCGGTCAGGCAACGCTACTCGTGCTTGTTGACCATCAGCAGAAACCGCTCGAACTTGAATCCCAATTGCCCGAAACACCTGTACAGAAACTTCAACTTGACCAAAATTTGAGGGTGTAGGCTGCTCAGTAGTGGAATTAGCGCTTGTTGCTGTTATCTGAGACGGAGAAACTTGAGCGAGTAACGCTTTGTTAGCATCCTTCGCTACCCCAATAATATCCGCAGCTTTAGCTAAAATAGGCTGCCAATCTGCGTTTCCTTGGCGCGTAAGGGTAATGAAGTCCTGGAATAAAAAGACCGATTGTACCGATTCAATGGCAAGTATCTGTTGGGCAAAAGCAGGGGCATCCGGCTTCGTCACTCCTTGTTGTAAGGTTAGAGCTTTGGCGCTAATTACCTCGCTTAGGTTAAGCTTGATACAGTGAGGACTGGGAGTAGTTTCAATTGAGCGAAGTTGCATAGCCTCATCTTTAAATGTATCAGTATCAAACAGTCAGCAGTCAAGATAGTTTTAGAACAAGTGGCAGCTACCGTCGATCCTAACTCATTACGCTTGGGTAAAAATTTTCAAAGCCGTGTTTGGAGCAATACTAACTTTGCTTGGCGATCGCTTTCTTGTTAGGCAACGTAGGGGAAAGTCTAAAGTAATAATAAGTAGTTGCGGAAAGGTAAGCAAAAGACCAATGAGACGTAAAACTAACTCAGATAACATTAACCTTCTATCTAAGGGGATGCAGTTTACTTTTAATGTTGTTATTGAGGAAGTAAAACGCGATTGCTGAGGAATGCGATCGCATAAATTAAATTAAAAATCCTCTATTTGCAGCGAAACGTATATAAAACCGATGCAAACTATTTGTTTGGGATAATGCGAATATTATCTGTATTATCTTTAGATAATTCCCAAAAATTTCAACGACAAAACAGCGATCTTGCGCTCTATTCAAGATTCTCTTGCCAGGTCGAGTATGTAAAAAAGCTAGGAAAATTTGCCTTCTACATTGCAAGAAACAGAGAGACTTATCACCAGCGATCGCACTTTCGGTCAAGGGAGGTTAAGGAACTGGAACCGCCACTCGATTGCCGGGTACAATCTGCCCTTGATAGGAAAATACCTCTCGGCTACGAGGATTTACAATCACCTTGACCCATTGGACTTCGTTGTTACCATTTGCCGCACTATTGCCGAAGGTTTCGACACGAGTAAAGTTCTCAATCCGATTGCCTTGAGCATCTTGAAATGGCTTATCAATCCGATGATAGTGCGAGTCGCCATGCACATAGCTAACAGGTTTACAGAAAGCAATCGTCTCATCGCGCAGAGCTAACAAAAAGTCTTGGTAGCCATCAGGCTGTCCGTCGGTTTGGGCAAGCGTCTTGGGATCGCGTAAAGGCGCTCTAGTTCCATCAGATAGATCCCACCCTGGATTACCTTGGGATATAAACATGACCGCTACTGAATTTCTTGCCTTTGCCTCTGCGAAAGTCTGCTTCATCCAGGCAATGTTAGCTGTGTTTCGTGCCGCGTACTCCTGCTGGTCTGGCGCAGTGTCGCACAAATTGTTACACGAACCCTGGATATTCATGGTGGCATAAGTAACTCCGCGAACTGCCCAGCGACGGTTTTCGGAGCAGGGTACTGAGGCGTTTGCACCGAGGCATAGCGGCTCTTTTTGCACTACTTGGGCTAACGGACGTTGACCTAAAGAAAACTTGGTGCTAAAAAATATCTGACGCTCGTAGTCGAGACGCTCTCGCGAGTTAAATCCACCGTTTGAGGGGCGATCGCAATCAGTCCAATCATTGTCGCCGGGTGTAAAGACGGCTGGAGCTTTGAGGGCGTTAAAATAGCCGACGGCTTGGGCATAAAGGTCGTTACTACAGGTAGTCGGCGTAACTGAGTTGAGTGTAGAATTGCCAGCCTTGAGGTCGCCGTTGTGAGCAGTGAAAGTTAGGTTTTGCGAGTTCATGTCAGCGATGAGGTTTGGAACCCCAATTGTCGCCTGCAAGTCAGAGTAAGGTAAGTCGCCCCAAAGCCCGATAGCGTAGGTCGCGTTTTCATTACCATACTCATTCTCTTTAGCAATCCCTGGACTTGCTAGAAAAGGCACAGTTAGAGCTATTAAACACACTTTATACAGTAATTGAGTAGTGGCGAAACGTTTAAATCCTAAAGAGTCATTTGTCATCAAGATATCCTCAACTGTTCTAAGCATCGTCATTTCAGCCAGCAACGCCAGAATATCAGATTGTCAACAATAAATAGGTTACAGACAGATTATGAATAGATTAGAGTTTGTCTTTTTACCATTTTTAATGTATCGACAATCATAGTCACAAAAAATAAAAATAAGCCTGAAACGCTTGCTAAAATCAAACTCTTACCCCAGAACTAAGAAATGTCAAAAACTTAGTCAAGAGAGAAGGTATTGATGCAACTTCCAATGCTGCGGTTGTTTCTTTGCAGGGCAGTCAAGAGAACCCATACGATGGAAATTTTGACAATCGTGTAAACTCTACGAAACAACAGCTTGGGTTGAAAATGGATAGTAATTTTTTAGAAAAAAGAGAAGCACTTAACTATCTGTCTCAAAGACTATTACTAACGCCAATCCCGACTGATAAAGAGTGGGGAGGCGCTAATGTTGTGATAACTTCTCTTCAAGTCAACAGAGCAAGCAGTAGTTTTTATTCTGAGCTAAGATACGTTGTTACTGAGGACGCAAAGGAACTGAGTTGGCTTTTCTGCCAAATTCGGGACATTTTTTCAGACTTGTATGATAGTACGTCAAAACTTGAGTTCTTTGGTCGTCTTGCAAATACCTCATTGCGTTATCAGCGCATGAGCAAGGATGATGAAAATCAACGGGACTTGCTATTTGCTGTTCTTCACGAGGCGTTTGCCATATTGGACGAGATGGAAAAAGGTACTTTTGAATACTTCCTTGTCTCGCCTGGAAATGAGATCGTAGATGATTTTATCGAGCAGTCCGAAAGGCATGGGTTTATTAGTGTTGAAGAAACAAAAAGGTTTTTCGCTGAAAAAGGAATTAAGTCATGATGCTTGAATAAAATTTTGGAGGCAAGATTTTTCCTACAGTTACAGCTTTCCCAAAAACCGGAGGGCGATCGCATTAGTTCTAGGGGATCTACGATGATTTAGTTATAGAACTAGAGTCAATCTTTTGGAAGCCGCCGAGATATGTGCAAAACGGGACACGTTGTAAAGTTTTGTTAAGAGAGCTAGAGAAAACTCGGTAGTGCATCAAAATGATATGGGTCTGGGAAGAGAAGGAATCAATGATTCATCTACTTAACCTATGGAATGTAAGCTCTGTGGTCATTATAAAACTCATAAATATGGCTCGATGCCCAACGGACATCAACGCTACTTCTGTCCTGAGTGCTTACAAACTTTTTAAAGGGAGTTTTGACACCCTCTACTACTGCCGTCATGTCAGTCCAGAGCAAATTAGGCAAGTCCTCCAATCCCACAGCGCAGGGAGTAGCTTACGAGGGATTAGCCGCCTTAGCGGGCTAGCATACAACACAGTTGTAAGTATTGTTCGTGCCGCCAGTGTCAAAGCTCAAATAGTTCCTAATCACCAAGTAGCTCCGGTTCAAACCGAGGAGGTGAGCAGTGATGAGATATGGTCATTTGTACAAACAACAGCAGCAATGCCTGCCGGAGGAATTAGTTGCTGGAGACTGTTGGATAGGGTTAAGCTTGGCGCTAGGAAGTGGGCTAATTTTGGCGGCACGAGTGGGCAAGCACACAGACAAATTAATTGAGCAACTGGTGGTCACAACGGAAGGGAAAACGGACTGTAAACGGTGGAATAGTGATGATTGGGGTGGCGATGAACGAGTTCTACCCCCGGAAATCTTGCACCATATTGGCAAGGATAAGACCCAACGATTGGAACGAACCAATGGCATTGTCAGGCAACAGACAGGACGATGCCATCGACGACAAAATAAGTTTGGTAAGGTGTGGGAGCAAACGAAAGTTACAACCCGATTGGTGGTGAGTTATTTCAATTGGATTTGGCAGCACCGTTACCTTAAAACAACTGCGGCTCAACGTGCAGAGTTGACAACTGCTCCTTTGACTTGGCAAGCCTTAATCACCTATCCCACAACAATTTAACGCACAACCGATCAGTTATTTCCCAAAAGTTTCTTTATTTATCAAAATACAAATATTGTTTTTTCTCAAGTAAAATTCACCTAAAATATACAATTGTTATTAAATAGTTGCAAAATATCTTCTAGATTCCTAATTTTTTTGTACGTACTTTAACATAGCGAAAATAATATTCAAGTCTAAAGCGTAGGCTAAGTTTCTGTTGCTGCTTCATTCATCACAATAGTTAATGCAATCTGGTAGAGTTCTTGGCGAGAATGGGCGGTAACTTTTGCTAGTTGACGGCTGGCTTGGGATCTGGATACTTTCTGGAGCATGATTGCTTTTAACTCCGATTCAATTTCCACCGCCGAAAGGTAAGGTAAAGCCGTAGGTGTACCTGCTACAACTAGAGTGTATTCGCCTTGAGGTTCTTTATTTTTTAGCTGAGTTGCTGCTTGCTCTAAAGTTCCTCGCCAAAATTCTTCGTACAATTTAGTCAATTCCCGCGCTAAAACAATTTTTCTTTCTATTCCTAATACTTTTGTCAAATCTTTTATTGTTTGTGACAAGCGGTGGGGAGACTCGTAAATAATTATTGTTCGTGCTTCTGAAACCAAAGAATCTAAGCGACTTTGCCTTTCTTGTCCTTTGACGGGTAGAAATCCCTCAAATATAAACCTATCTGTTGGTAAGCCACTGGCGCTAACTGCTGTAGTTACTGCACTAACTCCAGGAATGGGGACTACAGGAATATTAGCTTCAATGCAAGCAATAACCAATTCGTAGCCAGGATCAGAGATTCCCGGCATTCCCGCGTCTGTTACTAAAGCGATCGCTTTTCCTGCTGTTAAATGCTCTAAGATTTCGGGGTGGCGGCTATGGCGGTTGTGGTCGTGATAGCTAATTTGTGGTGCTTTGACCTGAAAATGATGTAATAACTTACCCGTATGGCGCGTATCTTCGGCAGCAATAAGGTCTACACTTTGCAAAACTCGCACGGCGCGATAGGTGATATCCTCTAGGTTGCCTATGGGTGTACCAACTATGTAAAGTGTTCCTGGTTGGGGTTCGGTAGGCATGGTTTTAAGATGAAGGGCGATCGCACAATTAGAGGATTATTCGTTGGCTTAGTAACATTGGACTTTGTTTACCTAGCGACTTGCGCTCCTAAAAGTAATCAAAAAATTGTTGCTTCTGATTATACTGTCTCTGCTGGTGGCCCGGCGACCAATGCTGCGGCAACTTTTAGTTATTTAGGCAACGAAGCAAATTTATTAAGTGTAGTGGGGAATCATCCTATCACCGAACTTGTTAAGGCAGATTTGGCAACTTGCAACGTAGAACTAAGCGATCTTGCCCCAACTACTAATTCTTTGCCCCCGGTATCTTCTGTTATTATCACTCAAGGGACAGGGGAAAGAGCGGTAGTTTCGATCAACGCGATGAAAACTCAAGTAACTAGCAGCGATGTAGCCACCGAGCTTTTGAGTAGAAGTGATATTGTCCTGATTGATGGGCATCAAATGGCTGTAGGAAATGCGATCGCGCGGGAAGCTAAAATAAAAAATATTCCTGTAGTAATTGATGGCGGTAGTTGGAAGCAAGGATTTGAGCGTATTTTACCTAATGTTGATTACGCGATTTGCTCGGCTAATTTTCATCCTCCCAACTGTAATAATAGCGAACAGGTGTTTGCTTATTTGTCTTCCTTTGGTATTTCCCATATTGCGATTACTCATGGCGAACAACCGATAGAATACTTGAGTAACCGTCAAATTCATACTATAAACGTTCCTAACGTTAAAATCATTGATACTTTAGGTGCTGGAGACATATTTCACGGAGCTTTTTGTCATTTTATATTATTTAAAAGTTTTGCTGATAGTTTAGTAGAAGCGGCTCAAATTGCGGCGGATTCTTGTCAAGCTTTCGGTACTCGGCGTTGGATGGATACTAAAGGATAAATAATGAAAGAACTATCAGAGATTTTAGAACTTGCACGCTCTATCGGTTGGGGTGCATCTTACCTTTTACGCTCTTATTATCACGGCGAGATTAACGATGGCAATTTAGACATTCAAAATAAAAAAGATGGGCCAGTTACGGCGGCGGATATTGCTGTCAATCATTACATTTTAGACAGGCTAAAAACTAACTTGGGTGAAGAAGACTTTGGGTATATTAGTGAAGAAACTTATAAGTTGCATTCAAAGCAGTTAGAGGAATCTTTTGTATGGATTATCGATCCTTTGGATGGTACGCGGGATTTTATTGATAAAACTGGAGAATATGCAATTCATATTGCTTTAGTTAAAGATCATCGTCCAATACTTGCTGTAGTAGCTTATCCTGAAGCCGAAAAGTTGTATTATGCAACTCTTGGGGAGGGAGCTTTTGTAGAAACTATTGACAAACAAATCACACCGATAAAAGTTTCTGAACGCAACTTAATTGAAGATTTAACTTTAGTTGTTAGTCGCACGCATCGAGATGAAAGATTAAATTATCTGCTGCAAACTCTGCCTTGTAAAGAGCGGAAGTATGTAGGGAGTGTAGGTTGTAAAATTGCGAATATTATTGAGCAAAAAGCCGATATATATATTTCTCTTTCCGGCAAATCTGCGCCCAAAGACTGGGATATGGCAGCACCTGAACTAATATTAACGGAAGCTGGCGGACAATTTACTCATTTTGATGGCACGCCTTTAAAATACAATCAAGGTGATGTAAATCAATGGGGTGGTTTACTTGCAAGTAATGGCAATTGTCAGGTAGAGCTTTGCACTGAGTCGGAAAGAATTTTAGCTGAGTTTGATAGTAAAGATAATTAGGTTTTAGGTTATAAAAATTTTTCTAGAGATCCCCCCCAACTCCCCTTGAAAAAGGGGAGAGAATATTTTTGACAAGGGGGATTTTAAACTAAGCATTTTGAGCTATTTAGATTTCAGCTACGGCTCTTTCAATTAAGCGTCGCGCTAAAGTTTGAGTACCAGTATGTTCGTAATAGTTGGTACTAACATCAATAAATGCTGCTAAATAATCCAACTTATCGTCAGCAACGGTTACAAATTTTTGTAAGTTACCGACAACGTTTTGCGGTGTCAAATTGTGAGAAGTAACTAAGCTACTCATCCAACCTTTTACCGAATCAAAACTTTGATTGATAAAGCTAAGTTTTCCGGCGGGATTGCCTCCAGGAATCTCGCTATTGATACCTTGAAAAGTTGAACTTTTTTCCAAATCCTGTGGGGTTGTTTGACTTAGATTTGATTGAACTTTGCTAATAAAATCCGGGCCTAATGGAATTAAACCATCGACGCAAACTAAAGCCACCATTCGGATCAGCGACTCGCCACTATAATCGGCTAAAGAGCCAACAAAATCGCCAATACTATCTCCAGGAATGCCATTAATTTGACAAAAAGCAACTAATTCTGCCACTAATTTGAGTGTCAAATCGATAGTTTGAGCTTTGTCAGCTTTGGGAGTAAGTTTGTTTAAAAAACCTAAAAGGGGGACTGCTTCGCCGACTTTGTTAGCTAAAGCTGCTGCACCCAAAGCTTTATCGGTGCTATCTACAGTTTGATAAAGCCACATGGCTCTTTGATAGCCTTGGGATCTGTCGTTGTACAAAAATATAGCTCTTTCGCCAATTTGTTGAATCAAACTCTCGTCCGTTTCACCCGTTACCGTGCGAATTGTATTTTCAAAGCCAACTAAATTATTCCACTCTCCCGGTGCAACAAAGTCAAGACTTCGCAGCATGGAAACAGTTAAGTTGTTTGTTGGTAATTCATTAACCAACTCAAAAATTGATTTGCTCACATTAGTCTCCAATTTTTTGCTAAATATCTGGGGTTAAAAGACAAGTTTTCTCTTGTCGCCTATAGCTTTTCAAGTCCTCGGAGGTTGAATTTTGTTAGCCAAGCTTCGCGATCGCTCTCTGTAAATGTTGCATCGCGGGAGGAGATTTTTACTTGGTAGCGATCGCCAACTAACAGCGCCGTACTATTTTTCCCTTGAGTAACGGCGGGATAACCACCAATTTGCAGGCTGCTGTTTTGAAACTTGGCGCTAGGATTTGCGCCACCAGTAGTCCCTTGGGTATCGGAAATAGACAATACTGCTACGTCTTTACCGCCTTTTTTTAACTTAGCTTCAGCAAAGCCTTTTTTCTCTTGGGTATAAACTCGCTCAAAACCTGCTTGAGTACCGGGGAAAAATCTGTTAAAACTGCTTCCTTGAGTTGCATCTTTCGCAACGGCTAAACCAGTTTTTTTCTGAGTGCTTTCCTGTTGTGCTTGGTCAAAACGTGTAGGCGCTTCGGTTGCACAAGCGGTTACTAGCAGCATTACCGAAACTAGCAAAGCCGCTACAACTCTACGAGCATTACGAACTATCATTATTTGCCTCCTAAAGGCTTATTGGGCGATTATTACCGTTATTTCGACAATAGTTGTTTTTTACTACGATTGTTTAAATTAACTGCGGTATGCAATTACAGCATAGAAAGGATCGCCACCGCCTGCACCTAACCACTGGAGGAAATTAGGCGCGGTGGCTTGACGGCTAACTACTTCTGGTGAGCTAAATCCTGGTACAGACTGGAAGTAACTTTTTACTAAATTTACGCGGCTACTTTCCGAGCCTTCTCGCCAAGCTTGAATTGCTTTGTCGTAAAACATTCGGTTAGAAAAGCTAAATATTGCTACTCCCCCTGGCTTGAGAATCCGGTAGATTTCCGTAAATATGGCTTCGGGGTACTGCAAATACTGCACGGAAACACAGTTAAGCACCGCATCAAACTGATTATCGGTAAACGGTAGCTTAGGATCGGCGTTTAAATCTTGGACTACATAGCTATCTAAGCGGGGATTTTTGGCTAATTCCTCGCCATTGAGTCCGTGTCCTTCGACGCGCGCAAACTTTATTTCGTCGGGTAAATGCGACACCCAACTGCTCATCATATCCAAGATTTGCGTATCGGGTTTTAATCTTTGGCGATACAAGTCGGTGAGTTGATGAATAAAACCTTCGTCTACATGAGTCACCAGTCGCGGGTAAGAATAAAACTGGCGATCATCGGTATTGTCTAATTTTGTACGTTGATCCGGTCGCAGGGGCATTATTATGAGGTAACGATTAGCTTTACTCTTTCTAGTTTAGAAAAAATTACGAAATGTAAATTTACTACGTTGGAAAGAGTAAGATTGACAAAAAAATTCCTTTAAAATCATAAGTACCTAAATAACTTTGGAAATGCCTTCTACGCCTGTTGAGCAAACGATATGTCAGTGGCAGCAAGTTTTAGCACCCTTCAACATGGGTTATAGAATTAAACTACTGTCACAGCTTTTGAGCCGTGCTTTTTCCGACCGATTAGAACCTTTTGGCTTGACTCCTTTTCATTGGCTAGTATTGTGCTGTTTGTGGACAGAAGATGGGTTGCCAACTTCAAGTATTGGGGACAAGCTGCAACAAGTAGGAGGTACTTTAACCGGGGTACTCGATCGTATGGAAGAACGCCAATTAATTCGCCGCGAAAGAGATCCGCGCGATCGCCGCATCTGGCGAATTTGGCTCACTGATGCGGGAAAAGAGCTAGAAAGCGTTTTACCTCCGATTGCTGTAGAGTTACGAGAACAAGCTATGCAAGGGATTTCTTCAGAAGATCGGGAAAAAATGTCCGATCTTATCGATCGCGCGATCGCCAATATGTCCTAACTCGCTATTTGGTCTGTTTTTGCCGCCATAATAAAATCGTTGCGATGCAGTCCACAAATGGCATGAGTCCACCAAGTTATGGTTACTTTTCCCCATTCAGTGAGTAAAGCGGGGTGGTGTCCTTCAATTTCGGCGGCTTCTGCTACTTTGTTTGTAAAGGCGATCGCGCTCACAAAATCAGGAAACTTATAAGTACGTTCTAACCGCGATTGTCCTTCAACTTCAATTATTTGCCAATCGGGAATTTGTGGTTTAAGTTCGGCGATATCTGTATCAGTGACGCGGGGTGCATCTTTGTGACAAGCCGTACATTTTTGGTGGGTGAGATTTTCCATGTTTATTACTTTAATAGTTTTTGCTAATTATATAATTCCCAATACAAATCAAAATTTAATTTGCACTCTTTGTATTATATAGCAATCCTATTTGATTCATAAATATATAACCGTAGGGGCGCAACGCATTGCGCCCCTACAACGTTAACAATTGATTTAGGAGCGTTATAAATTAAGTAACTATAATATTCTCCTGCGCTCAAAAGGAAAAAATATTTTTACTGCTTTACCAATAATATTAGCTTTGGGTAGAAATCCCCATATATGACTATCAAAGCTATTATTACGACTGTCTCCCAATACAAAGTAAGAATTAGGCGGTACAGTTGTAGAATTAAATTGATATTCCGCAGGTTCGGAAATATAGTCTTCTTGTAAAGGTTGATTATTAATAAAAACCTTTCCCTCTTTAACTTCTACTGTCTCACCAGGTAATCCAACTAAGCGCTGGATAAAAGCCTCATTGGACTTAATCACCGGATTTTGGGCTTTGATTGTATCTGTCACTGAAAATACTACAATATCTTTTCTTTGTGGCGATTGAAAGTGATAATCCCATTTATTGATAATTAAGCGATCGTTAAGTTTTAATGTGGGTAGCATTGCATTAGAAGCAATATAACGGGACTCAGCAACATAAGCTCTAACTGCAATAAAAATAGGACTAATAATAAATAACGGAATGATAATTGACAAAGTAGAAATTATAAATATTGCTTTTTTAGACAATTCTCGCTTGATAGGAGATGAGATATAGACATGATAAACGATCGCTACAAAAACAACCAAATTTATTACTGTTATAAAAATAGCTAAAATAATAGTCTTACTTCCTGGCTGCCAAAAGAAAGAACTTATCCAAACAGTTATTATAAATATCCCTAAAAATGTTTTTTCTAAATATATATGACCCGTACCTGGTATTATTCTAGAAAAAAAGACAGCTTTCCAAGGATCTTTATTATCTTTTCTTAGTATTTCAAAATCAGTATTGTTTCTATTTACAGCACTTCTATAGGCATCAAACAAGTTGAAAATACCAAAAGCAAACCCAAAGACAATTAATAAAATACCAATTACTGTATCGCCTTTAGAACTAAATATTAGTCCAAATCCAAAAACATATAATAATAATTGACTAATAATAAAAAGCCAGCCTTTAACTATATTGCCTGTATATATTTGTCCGATTCCAGCTAAAAATGCTGATAAATTTACAGCAAGCCAAGGTTCTTTGTTATTGGAGCTTGGAGAAACAATATTATTTGAATTAACCATAATTAAAACAAAGCTTATTAAAACACTTTTACTATAAACTATGAGTAAGAAAATTTCTAAGTAAAAATTTAAAATAACTTTAATTGTGTAGGTTTGTTAGTTTTATGCCAAGGCAAGGGCGGTACAGTTACGTTATGCTGTTGTAATAATTGGTGGAAGTAACGAGCATTGTGCGGCGATCGCACTTCCATCGGACAATGAACAAAAAAGTAAATCTGCGTACCTTGACGTAAAGCGCGATCGCAAAAACTAACCCATTCTTCTAAGTAACTTTGATTAAATTGTTGCTCAGGGTGACTAATAAAGCGAATTAAACTAAAAGGTGCAGTGACGCTAAAGTTTACAGGTAAATTAGGTTTACGGCGATCGCTATGTAATTGTGCATCGTCTGGCGCATTATAAATAGGACGAGAATCGAGTAAAACTCTACCGATTCCTAGCTTTTCTAAAATAGCTGTTAGCTTGCTACTATGAGGCTCTGTAAACCAATCGGGATGACGAACTTCTAAAGCTAAAAGTGCTTTAGTATCCGCCCAAGTTTCGAGAAAAGTTGTTAAATCTGTTAGTAATTGCGGGCTATAACTAGGGGGAAGTTGAGCAAAAATTACTCCCAGGCGATCGCCTAATGTCTGCATTTGTGCTAAAAAGCTTAACGCACCAGCAATAGAAGGCTGCAATAAACCTTGATGAGTTAATTGTTTTGGTAACTTTAAGCAAAACTTAAAACTTGGCGGAGTTGCTACTATCCAACGCTTTAAAGTGTCTTGATTAGGGATAGCGTAGAAAGTTGTGTTACCTTCAACAGTTGAAAAGACTTCGCTATAAAGCCTTAAAAACTTACTACTAGGACTTTTGGGCGGATAAAGGTCTCCCACCCAACCTTTGTAAGACCAAACAGCGCAACCGATGCGAAAATTCATGCTAAGTAATCCCGTAATATTAAAAGAGCGAAAAGTTGAGGGGAGCGGGAAATCTGTGGGGAGGGTATCCTTCCACAGAGTTTCCCAAGAGAGCGGTTTCCCTCCCCTAAGCTTTTCAAGAGAGACAAATTAGGAGTTTTCTTCAACAGTGTCACAAAATCAGCCCCCCCAACTACCACCTACTGGGGAAATTCAAAAATTACCATCATTAACGTTTGAAAACTGGTTTGAGTATGCAATTAGAGCGCAACCCCATCATACAGATTATGCCGGAGTTGTTTGGCATGGCGCGTATGTAGCTTGGCTGGAAGAAGCGCGAGTAGAATGCTTGCGCTCAATTGGTGTAGACTATGCGAATTTAGTGGCGATGGGATGTGAATTGCCCGTTGTCGAGCTTTCTATTCGCTATCATCGCCCGATTCAGTTGGGAATGGCAGCGATCGTCAAAACTCGCATGATAGATATTAGCGGTGTAAGGATTAATTGGGACTATCAAATTCAATCCCCTGATTTTCAAGACTTGTATGTGTCAGCGCAAGTTGTGCTAGTGGCTATAGATCGGGAAAAAGGTAAAATTATGCGTCAATTACCCGCAGCAATGGAAGAAGCTTTAGCGCGATTAGCAGCAATGAGCGAAAAATAATTTATGTCATCTTTAGAAAAACGCTTAGAAGCCTTCCGTCAACTACCCCTACGCGCTCAATTGTCGTTGATTAATTCCACCGCCAGCAACGAAGTTTTGAGCCAAAATCAGGAGTATTTGCAGAGTTTAAACCGCATCCATCAAGAATGTCTAAACTCTGCAACTCCCAAACAAAAAGCAGCTTACGAAGTCTTTATTAAAAACGCGCCTGATTAAGTCCAGTATAAAATGCGGGCTTGAGGAAATCTCTTTTGAATCTCCCCTTCAAAAAAGCGGCGCATTACCTTCATAATATCAGCGTTATAAACGTACTTTGTGCCGCCAAACTTGTTACGCTTGACGCTGCGCTTTTCTTCGTCTAAGTCTAGCTTGGTGTTGGGATACCAACTCAACAACACTTCTTTTGAGCCTGGGGTAAAACGGTGAGAAATTAACTCAAAAGTTAGATCGCAATCAAAATCAAGCGCCGCCGAAATTTGATCAAATAACTGATTATAGTGCAACTCCCAATCTTCACCAGGCATAATTGGAGCAATTACTATTCCTACCGGATATCCACCGCCACCAAGACTGTGCGCTAATGCCAATTTTCGTAATGCCGCAAGCCGTGCTGTTACCTTCGCTGTACCGCCCTCAAACCGCCCAGAAACGGGCGCAGCGTTGACACTTACCCGGCAGCGTGTATGACCATTATGAGGCAAATCTAGTAAATTATCCACCGCATCAAACTTGGAAACCCAACGCAAATAACCATCTTCCCGCGTCCCAAAATAGCGGATAGCTTCAGCCAAACTCCCGGTTAAATGCTCAATTCCCAAGGGGTCAGTATAACAACTAACTTCAAAGCTTTTAGCTTCCCCCGGCTTCTCGTAGTTAGCTAAATTTGCGAGTATTTGCGGCAAGTTGGCAAAGACGCGAATTACTGGCG
Organism: Synechocystis sp. PCC 7509; assembly: GCF_000332075.2. Lineage (NCBI taxonomy): Bacteria > Bacillati > Cyanobacteriota > Cyanophyceae > Synechococcales > Merismopediaceae > Synechocystis > Synechocystis sp. PCC 7509. Next base: position 806,137 of record NZ_ALVU02000001.1, read on the forward strand.
GACCTTGCAAGCTCCCGGCTAAATAACAATACTGACAGTGGGCTGGACAGCCTTCGGCGATGTGAAACTGCCAATCTGCCGAGGGAGGAATAGGACTAAGCTTGAAGGCGCTAGGGGGGGCTGTTACCACTGCTAAAGTACGTTTAGCAATGTTGTAAGTTTCGCGGGGAGTCTCGCCGCGTAAGCCTGTTAAGCGGTTGCGGGGCAACTCCTCAATAGGCAAATTAAAACTTTGCATCCGCTTGTAAAGTTGCTGTCCCCAAGGTTCATCTAGGGCTGCTGGGGTGAAGATAACGCGGTCGGGCATCCACAACTTAGATCGTGGTGTCTCAACAATGGGAGGGTTTTGGACTATAACGCCGGAGTTCATTTAATTAAAAATCTGTAGAGTGCAAATAAACTAGGACTGAGAAAAAAATAGGCGGCGCAGAATTATCATCCTGCGCCCAAAAGTTTAGTTTTCTAAAACTTCGCGGATGCGTTGCTCTAATCGTTCTAAATCTAAACCACCTTCATCCCTTGCAATCCGCCTCACAGTTTTATTGACATTATTGAGGTCTAACAATAAGTCGTGGAGGATTTCTTGTTGCTGGCGTGACTGGGTAACTTCGCGGGGTTCTTGCACTAAGTCGCGCACGATGGAATCTTCAGCGCGAGAGGCTACTACCGGGTCTTTTTGACCTTGTACCTGTACAAACGTCCTTCTACCTGGCCCTCTATCTTCTTCGATAGGAATAACGGCGGTAACTTGGTCGGAGCGGACATACTTACCAAATCCTAAATGTACCAATACCGATGACTGTATTCTCATTTAGCTATTGCTTTTATCTTTGACTTATCTCTATTATCGAACATTTAGAGATGAGCTACAATCAATACTCAACGCGGGTTTTGCTACTTTTTTGTAGGGTTTACCGCTCGGCGATTATGCTGAAAATTTTGTTTAATCAACGAACAATTGTCCGTTGATTAAATTAAACCCCGCCGGAGGGATTTGAACCCCCGTGGTACAACTTAGAAGGTTGTTGCCTAATCCACTCGGCCACGGCAGGATGCTTTATTTGCTGTCATATTATAACATAACTAGCTAACCGCTCATTAAAATGATGAGCCTGGTTGAGTCAGAAATTCTGCTTCTGCGGGTGTATTCTCCCTACCAAGAATTTTGTTGCGATGGGGAAAACGCCCAAAACGTTCAATTACCGCCTTGTGACGCAAAGCATAATCGATAGTATTTGCACTATAAGGATCGTCGGCTAACGTTGCAAATAGTTCAACGCACCGCTCTTGATCGCCAAGGTTTTCGCTATGCTCGAAGGGCAAATAAATAAACCAGCGCTGTACTGGTAGTAAAGAGCGATCGCACCCCTTTTCTACTGCATTTTTGGCGACAGACAGCGCTTGAGCGTCCGTAGCAAAGCTTTTCGGCCTTCCCCGAAACATATTGCGAGGAAACTGATCCAATAGCAAAACTAGCGCTAAGTAACCAAGGGGAGAATCTTGTAAGTAGTCTAATTCACCCCTAGCGGCTTGTTCGTAATCTAGTAAAAAGTAATCGCTTAACTCTTGGTCAAATTCTGGCTTTTTGGTAAACCAGTGCGATCGCTCTTTACCATAATCTACTGACTGAGGATTACCAAACCAAAAATCTAAAATCTCATTTACGCTTGTCATGCTTAACGCAATGCTAGGTTGGAGTTTAGGGTTATAGCTAAATCTGTATCAGGCTCAATTACTACTACATCAGCCTTTCTGTTTCGTAGTAAAGCCCCACCTAATGCACCTGCTCCCGTACCTAATAGTATCTCCTCTGTAGCGATCGCGCGATCGCCTGTCAATGCTCCTAAAGCAGCAGAGGCGGCGGCTCCAATGGCTGCACCTTTTAAAATATTGCCGACTTTAGAACGGCTATTAACGCTAGTTTGGCTAATTACTTGAGATGACGCATCAATGGACTGACGGCGATTATTTGTAATTAGTGTTCTAGCTATAAATTGCGAACCATTGGTAGCAGGTTGTAACTCTCCTTCAACGGTGCTTCCGGCGGGAATCAATATAGTACCACTGCGATTAACAATATTGCTGGCTACCGTCAAAGTTACTGCCATAGTCTCTTTAGGACTAACAACAATTTTTTCGGCTTTGTCGTAGCGCACGGGAATAGTTGTTCCCGAAGGAATTGTAATTTGGCTAGGTGTGGTACTTCTTGGCGATGTGGGGAATAGTTGAGCCGAAGCTGACTGTGTTGTAAATATTGGTGCGCTTATACCTGTTGTAATTGCTAATGCCATGAGGGCGGCAGTTCCAGATTTCCAATTAGCCATAAATACCCTTTTTTCTTTAGTAAACTGCTGTGTGCGTGTTAGTTAAGGAGACTTTTACTCCGCAAAAAAGGTTCCTATCTATTAGGATACACAAAATTAATACTTGACTATTTCTAAGATTAGTGGTATTGAGTCAAGGCTGTTCAAATCCCAAAACTCGCGCCTTTGTCTCCTCTATGCTACGCGGATCGGTTTGAAAAGTTACCCAACCCTCACGCTTAGAGTGACGGGGAAGAAAACCAATTTCTAATTGAGCGTTTTCTTGCTCTTTCCCCAAATTTTCGAGGGTTACTTCAATTTGCACGGTTTCGGCAGTGGTGTCGCCGCTATTGGTAACGGAAACAGGAATTATAAAGCGGTTTGCTTGCGGCTGGGGCTGACCTAACTCTAATTGAATATTAGCCGGGGTTTTGGCGGAGGTTGCACCGTCATACACCAAATAGCCCAAAGTACAAAGTACGATCGCCAAACTTATCGCAAAAACCAGCCATTCTAACCAATTTTTTTGTAATTTCATTGTAATAGCAGCCTCCCCGCCGAAGCGCCTAAAGTAGCCGCAAGTCCTAGTACCACTGTTTCCGACAAGCAAACGATCGCACTTGTATCGTCAAAGCGCCCGAACACCCACAAAATTGCCGCCGAAACAATTAAGGCGATCGCATAAGTAATTATTGCCCCACCAAATACAGTTTTTATGCCTCTACTTTTACTAAAGCTTTGTGACCTGCTAAAGTCACTATAAAACAAGATTAGCGAACCGAAAACCATTGATAGCATTGCCATTGCTACCAATTTTAAAGCTGTCGTTTGAGTCGCAATTATAATAATTTCTTCAGTGGGTGCAACATTTGCGGCAAATAATACCGCTCCACAAGTTGCGATCGCAACTTGTCCCATTAAGTCGCTATTTTCTGATAAAAATGGCGTTAATTTATCATCCATTCCGGTATCGCCATTATCTTCACTACCCCCTAACTGAGCAGTACCCACAGATACACCGATTGCTACAGTCATCGATTCAATAATTATTTTGCCTGCAACTTCGCTTCCTGGCATTTCGGTGGTAATTTGGCCCAATAGCCAGAGAACAACGGCAGAAATTACCATCCCTATTCCCATTTCTTCCACCGAATCAACGGCTATTTCTAAAGGTGTAAAATCGCACCTCAAACCCGCGTAACGGTTATAGCCTAGTAATAAAGTAAAAGTAGCTAAAACGTACATTAGTAGCCGCAAAGGGTGCATTGTAAAACTTGCCCACCATACTTCCATTGTGTAAAGTAGGGGCAAGCTAAACATTAGCCCCCCAGCAATTCCGCGTAAATATTCTTGAAGACTTCGCCCCATAGAGCGATCTTTTTGAGAGCGATTCATGACAAAAATTTAGGTACAATTTATACCGTTTTTTCCATCATCTACTTCTAATAGCGCGTTCTTCATCCCTCTGCTGACTTATTTACTTTTTTTAGTAAATAAATCAGTAAACATCATTAACAAACCGCCGCCAAAAATAGCGACCGCCAGGACCCCAGCAATCAAGTCCAGTGTATGCGTATCCATAGTTTAAAAATCCACACCGCGTTTAAGTTCTACCCCAGTATCAGCATAATGTTTATGACAAAATACTTCCGAATGTACTCCAGCTAAATCAAAATAAGCCGGGGGATTGTGACAGCGCCCAGTAATCACTATTTGCGTATCGCGGGGTTTACGGAGGAGAGATTGCACAATCGGTTGAGGGTCGAGCAACTCTAAGTCTACGGTAGGATTAAGCTCGTCTAAAATAATGGTCTTATACAAACCCGATGCGATCGCGGCTCTAGCAATTTCCCAACCTCTTTCAGCTTCTACATAATCAAGCTCTTTTTGCTGTCCCCGCCACACGATCGCATCTTGCCCACAACGTTGATGATCGACTAAATCAGGGTAACTTTGTCTTAAAGCAGCGATCGCCGCGTCTTCAGTGTAGCCCGTTCCACCTTTGAGCCATTGCATGATTAAAACCCGGTGGGATTTATCTTGACTTATCCCTTTACCAATAGCTTGCAGTGCTTTACCCAGAGCGCTTGTAGACTTGCCTTTACCTGCACCTGTATAGATTTCTATTCCGGTAATTCCTTGAGCGGCGGCGGTGGGATGGTAGTGGGGTTTCATTTCAGAATGCAAATCGGCAATATCTAATAATTGCGGCGGTGCAGCCCTTCCGGTGGCAATGATTTCTAACTCCTCTGGTTTGGATTTTAGAACTTTGACGACTTCCTCAACCTCCAATAAGCCCAAGTCGAGCATGGGGTTAAGTTCGTCTAAAACTACTACTGAATATAAACCACTAGCGATCGCACCTTTTGCCACATCCCAGCCGCGAATCGCTTCTTGGCGATCGAAACGGGTAATTTGTTCTTTATTAAAAAACTCGGCTCTACCGGTGCGGACTTGATCGATTAAATGGGGAAAACCTCTTTGTAGCGCTTCAATTGCGCCATCTTCATCATAGGCACGTTCTGAGCCTTTGAGGAATTGCAAGAGCAAAACGCGGGTAGCAATATTACTATTTATCCCCAAACCAATAGAGCGTAAAACTACCCCTAAAGCCGCTTGAGACTTACCTTTGCCTGCACCGTCGTAGACATGAATTTGACCTACAACTCGATGGGTTCGTAGTTGGGCTGTGCGAATACCGATACCGTTTCTTGTCATTGCTCGTTTTGGGCTTGTGTCAGCTTCCAGCCTAACCAAAAATGAGTAGGTAGATATAATGTTAGTTAAAAATTGAAAAGTGCGATCGCAGTATCTAAATACTAATTTCTGCCTTTTACCTCGTAAAACCTGCTAATGTTTGCCTTTGTTTTCAATATTTTGGCGCTGAATGGTTTTTATCCACTCACCCAGGCAGATATTTGGCTGCGATTATTGTCAGTTTTAGTATTAATTGCCATCAATGCGTTTTTCGTGGCGGCGGAATTTTCATTAGTTACCGTGAGGCGATCGCGCATTCATCAATTGGTAGAAGCTGGAGACGTGGAAGCGGTGGCGGTGCAAACTCTGCAAAAAAGTATCGATCGCCTGTTATCGACTACCCAGTTAGGAATTACGCTATCTAGCCTTGCTTTGGGATGGATTGGCGAAAGTACGATGGGAATATTGGTTGCTTCAGTAATTGGAAACTTGCCTATAGAGCGAGGAACGCGGAACTTGATCGTTCATTCCATATCTGTTCCCAGCGCGTTTATATTAGTAGCTTATTTGCAAATAGTTTTAGGCGAATTATGTCCAAAATCTGTAGCTTTGCTTTATCCAGAACAGTTAGCAAGATTTTTAGCGCCTCCCGTAAAAGCGATCGCGCGGTTATTCAATCCGTTAATTTGGGTAATTAATCATTCTACTCGTTGGCTGTTGCGCTTAGGCGGGATTAACTATACGGGCGTTGGTTGGAGAACCCCTGTATCGTCGCAAGAATTGCAGCTAATTATTGCCACCGAGCGCGAATCTACAGGATTGAAAGCAAGAGCAAGAGAATTACTAAATAATGTATTTGAGTTTGGCGATGTCACCGCTTCTGAAGTCATGATTCAACGCAATAATATTGTATCTTTACCAATTGATGGAACTTTTGAATCGCTGTTAGAAGTAGTCACTGCTACCGGACATTCTCGCTATCCTGTAATTGGCAAATCTTTAGATGATGTCTGCGGAATTGTTGAGTTTAAGGAATTAGCAACACCTTTAGTTACAGGAAAGCTGGCGCTAGAAACACCGCTAAAATCGTGGGTGCGTCCAGTTAGGTTTGTCCCCGAACATACGCCACTAAGCGAACTATTGCCCATGATGCAGCGAAGTCATTTATCTATGGTGATGATCGTAGACGAGTTTGGCGGCATTGTGGGTTTAGCAACGATTAAAGACTTGGTGGCGGAAATTATTGGAGATACGGGAGAACCCGGAAGCGCTGACGAACTGATGATTGAACGCTTGGACGACCAAACTTATTTAGTGCAAGCGCAGATGAATTTAGAAGACCTCAACGAGCTATTAAAGTTAAATTTGCCTTTGAGAAACGAGTATCAGACTTTGGGCGGTTTTTTGCTATATCAGTTACAAAAAATTCCTGCGGTGGGGACAACTTTAACTTACGAAAACCTAGATTTTACTGTGATTTCTGTAGATGGAGCGCGTTTGCATCATATAAAAATGCACCGTCAAGCGTGACAAAAGTTATTGATAGACAATTGGATCGATTAATCTCAATTCAGCAAAAGCTTCTAGTCTTAGCTTGCAAGAATCGCACGCGCCGCAAGCTTTTTCGTTTCCGGCATAACAAGACCAGGTTTTTTCCCAAGGTACGCCCAGTTTGTTACCTAATTGGATAATTTCAGTCTTTTTCATATCAATTAGCGGTGCAACTATTTTGATTGCTTCCCCTTCTCTGCCTTGCTTTGTCCCCAATCTAAAAACTTCCTGCATTGCTTGAATATAATCGGGACGACAATCGGGATAGCCGGAGTAATCTAAGGCATTGACACCTATGCAGACGCGCTCTGCGCCGATGGTTTCGGCGTAAGCTAGGGCAAAACTCAAAAATATCGTATTACGGGCGGGGACGTAGGTTACAGGGATATTTTCGCCCATTTGGGCAAGACTTCGCTCTACGGGTAAATCTATCTTGTCATCGGTAAGCGCCGAACCACCCCATGATCGCAAATCAAAGCTAATTACTTTACTATCAACTACACCTGCGGCTTCACAAAGCGCGATCGCACTTTTTAATTCTCGTACTTGTCTTTGGTTGTAATCAAAAGATAGCGCGTAACATTCATACCCGGAGGATTTGGCGCTGTAAAGTACCGTTGCTGAATCCAACCCACCAGACAATAAAACAACTACCTTCACGTTAGCAACACCTTTTGCATATAGCTTTTGTCAGTTTCCGGGATTCAAGAGTAATAAATAAGTGAGATTATCCAGAATTATAACAGGGTTTAAATTGATTCATTGCCGCAATTAAATGATTGAATCCTAGCAATAAATGTGAAGAAGGCAAAATATCTAACCAGGGGAGAATTAACCAGAACAGTAAAAGTGGTTGGACAATGAGACGCAGATTATTTAAAGTACTTTTCCATCCGTATTCATGGTTCCATTGCTTAGGATTAGAAAAATCTATTAAGCTATCCTCTTTTACCTCTAGTTGAATTTGATCAGCTTTGTTTATGCCTAGAAATGTTGATGAATTTAAACTAATCATTGTGTAAACAGAAAAAATGATTTCCCACCATCTCTGAATATCCGGAAACTATCATATCCACTTTTTTGCGCACGGGCTACGACACTTACCAAAATGTTCTATTGAGCAAATTAGCAGCTTTAACCCAGAAGATAAGTTATGGTTAGCTCATGAATTTCAAAATCCCTACGATTCTCAAGCTTTGACTCTAAATACCGATGACCATTACATAGTAGGTTATTGTCCGCGTTACTTGAATAACGAAGTATTTGAGCTTCTTTCTACAAATCCTAACCTTGTAAATGTGCGTGTAGAAAGTGTAAATCAATCTCCAGCACCTTTACAATTTCGCTTGTTGTGTAATTTGATAGCCCAATGGAGCGATAAATTACGCCCCTTTTCTAAAAAAGAGTTTCAACCTATTGTCGATGAGGCTGCAAGCGTTGTTAAATAAGTTACTCTCAACCTAAAAGACAAGCTGCTGGAAAAATGAGGTATTCCAGAAAAAATAATTTCCAGATAAATTGATAAAAAGAGGCGATCGCAATCTTATCGAGCAAATCTACCTGAAAACTGCGCCACCAAAGCAAAACTAATAAGCCTAAATGAGTGCTAATTAGAAATATAGAATTAATGCTAGGTAGCCAAAAAACCGCCGCGACGAGCATTCCTACATAGCATATAGTTATTATCCAACGAGCTAGATTAAATACTCGCTCTTGACCTAAAGCAATTGTAAAAGTAGAAATTTGGTATTGACGATCGCCTTCTAAATCGGGAATATCTTTAAATATAGCGATCGCAACTGTAAACACAATTACAAATATAGTTAAAGCCCACACCGTCGCCGGGATAGTGAAACTGCTAGTAAAATGCAGATATAGCCCTAAATTGACTACCGCTCCCCGCACTGTAAAAATGCACAAAGCCGCCCAAAAAGGAAACCGTTTTAATCGAATAGGTGGTAAAGAATAAGCCGTACCAATAATTAAACTAATCGCCACCATCCCTAGTAAGTAAGGGGATTGCAGCCCCGCTAATAGCAACGACAGTATCCCAGTTACTATTACGATTAACTTGCCCGTAGCTAGGGAAAACTCGCCACTAGCTAAAGGTAAATCAGGCTTATTAATTTTGTCGATAGCCACATCTTCCAACTGATTCAAGCCAACAATGTAGATATTGCCACACAAACAAGCCAGCCAAGTCGCCAAAATAGACAGCACGGAAGTAGTGTTTAAGCTTTGAGAAAGAGCGAAGCTCTGCGAGCGCGCTAGCGCTATCGCATATACGCCCCAGACACTCAAACTCGTACCAATAATTGTATGAGGGCGCGAAAATTGCCAAAAAGCCGCCAGCTTGTTACTTTGTAGGCTGCGGTTTGTATCCTTATTTAGTACCACACAATAACCCAAACTTAATCAATCCGCGATCGTAACCCCGACTCATTAAACCCAAAGATAGCGCCGCCTGAATTGTTCCCCAACCAGAGCGAATTAAGCCGACAAGCGCCTCAAAATTGAACGCTGAATCAATTACCACATCCCAAAAAGGCGCTACTGCTTTTGACCAATCGGCGGTGTGGATGTTTTGTAATGATAGATTTTGAGCGATTTTCTCATACTCCGGTAAAGAGATCACGTAAGGCAAACAATAAACCCGATAAATATCTGCTAAATGCTGCTTTTCGTCGGTAGTTAATGCTTCATTTTCTGTAGAACGATGACACCAAGTCACCATAATAAACTTACCCCCAGGCTTTAGCACCCGATAACACTCTTGCATAAACTTAGTTTTGTCTGGCATATGTTCGCCACTTTCCAGCGACCACACTAAGTCAAAAGAATTGTCAGCAAAGGGCATATTTTGGGCATCGGCGACTTGGAAACTAGCTTCGGCGGCTAAATCCGCTTCTGTTGCTCGTTCTGCGGCTCTAGAAGCTTGCACGGGGCTAAGAGTAATTCCCGTTACTTTAGCATTGAATTTTTGCGCCAAATATAGAGAACTGCCACCAATCCCGCAACCAACATCGAGAATATTCTCAGCTTGCTGTACGCCTGACCATTGTAGTAATTCTTCAATTAAATCTATCTGCGCTTGGCGGCGTTCTTTTTTGATTTTGCCATCTGCGCCATAATAGCCATGGTGCATATGTTCGCCCCATATCTGTTCCCACAGACTTGAAGAAGCATCATAAAATTGCTGGATTTGCTGTTGTAGTGCCGTACTCATGTTTCTAGCGTCGAAGTAGACCGGAATTAGCGTAGCAGAAGATGCGATTGCTTGACACGACTCTTAAGTTTTAATTGAGGCGTTTTATGAGCAAAATTAATCTTAGTTGTTTGAACTTGTTTGAGTTGGGGCTGAAGATGTGACGGTTTCGCGGACAATTTGCCTGGGATTTTTGGCGGTAATTACTGTTGGCACTATTTTACTGATGATGCCTTTTTCTTTGGCGGCGGGGACTTGGGGCAACTTAATTGTGGCGTTATTTACTTCTACTTCTGCCGTTTGCGTTACAGGTTTATCGGTAGTTGACATTGGTACTTACTTCTCTTTTTGGGGGCAATTTTTTGTAGCGGCGCTGGTGCAGATTGGCGGCTTAGGTTATATGACTGCAACTACCTTCCTTTTGCTGCTGCTGGGGGCTAAATTTGGCTTGCGCGACAAAGTTGCCATTCAACAGGCTTTAGACCGGACGGGAATGCACGATAGCGCCCAATTAATTCGCTCGATTATTGCGGTTACTTTAATTTTTGAAATTAGTGGAGTATTTTTACTAATACCTGTTTTTACGCCCAAATATCCATTAAATGAAGCTTTATGGTACGCAATTTTTCATAGTGTAAACTCCTGGAATAACGCGGGTTTTAGTCTATTTAAAGATAATTTTATCGGCTACCAAACTTCGGTACTTTTAAACCTGGTAGTTACGGGGTTAATTGTTTTTGGTGGGATTGGTTATGGTGTAATTTTGGAGCTATTTATTTGGTTGCGCGATCGCCTACAGCGCAAACCGGAACGCATGATATTTTCTCTCAACTTCAAAGTTGCCGTTAGCACTACTATAGCTCTATTGATTTTGGGGACAACTGCTTTCTTTTTTATCGAAGTAAAAAACCCAGCAACTTTTGGCTCTTTAAGCTTACCCAATCAAATACTTGCCGCTTGGTTTCAATCGGTAACGCCAAGAACGGCAGGATTTAATACTATTGATATTGGTAAAATGACAACGGCGGGTTTATTTCTTACTATTGCTTTAATGTTTGTTGGTGCAAGTCCTGGCGGTACAGGTGGCGGTATAAAAACCACTACTTTTAGAGTGCTAACAAGCTGTACAAAAGCAATTTTGCAAGGGAAAGAAGAAGTATTTTTGTATGAAAGAACTGTAGATATTTCTTTGATTTTAAAAGCAGTGGGTGTAGCTGTTGGCTCTTTTGCTACAGTCATTTTGGCAACTATTTTAATTGCTCTAACCGATCCAACAGTAAGCTTTATTCAAATTTTATTTGAGGTAGTTTCAGCTTTTGCTACTGTAGGACTTTCTACAGGCATTACGGCTAGTGTAACCGCCGCCGCCAAACTAATTTTAATTATGACTATGTATATAGGTAGAGTGGGAATTTTGCTACTAATGGCTGCATTGCTTGGAGATCCTAAACCTAGCTCAATTCGCTACCCTGAAGAAACTTTAATTGTCGGGTAAAATCGCCATACAAAATTATGCAACAATAGTAATAAAATTTAGTTTAAATAAAGTTAATTAACCAAGGTAACAAAAAGAGTGAACCTATCATCTTTAGGGTTTTTACGCAGTTTACGCAAAGATAATCGTCAGTTTGCTGTTATTGGTTTGGGGCGTTTTGGGAGAGCAGTTTGTACAACATTTCATAAGTTGGGTTATGAAGTGCTGGGGACAGATATTAGTGAAAAATTTGTGTCTCAAGTGCTAACAGATCAAATCGTTTCTCATGCAATTCAGCTAGATTCTACTCAACCTGCGGCATTAAAAGAAGCAGGAATTTTTGAGTTTGACACGGTAATTATTGCGATCGGTAACTATATTCAAGAAAGTATTGTCACAACGCTAAATGTCAAAGAAGCTGGCGTACCTCATGTTGTTGCCAAAGCATCATCGGAAGTACACGGAAAATTGTTGCAAAAAGTGGGAGCAGATCATGTAATTTATCCCGAATTTGAGGCGGGTTGTGCTTTGGCGCGGAGTCTTACTAAGCCACATATTTTAGATCGTTTTGACCTTGACCCTGACAACAGTATCGTTGAATTGATTGTCCCGGATGTATTTCATGGTAAAACCATTACTGAGCTTCAACTTCGCACTCGCTACGGTTTAAACCTAATAGCTGTAAGTCACGACGGCAAGTTTGAAGTTAATCCCGATCCTAAAAAAAGCTTACAGCAAGGCTCGGCGATGGTGGTAATTGGCTGCAATAAAGACATTGATCGCTTACCAATGTGATAAATTTTTCTGTATACGGGTAGAGACTTCGGCAAAGTTTTAGAATAAAAATAGGAAAGCTAGTCCGATTAGGCATACATTGAGAAAAAAAAGCACCATGCTGGATTTGTTACTGATTCTAGCGGTAGGTTTTTTTGGTAGCTTTGGGCATTGTGTGGGAATGTGCGGGCCATTGACGGCGGCGTTTTCTTTATCGCAAAAACAAGATACACCGCCAAAAATGCGATCGCTTTTTAGGTTTCATATTTTGCTCAATGCTGGCAGACTAATAAGTTATGCCTTAGTTGGCGCGGGTATTGGCGCTATAGGTTCGGTGATTTTGGCAAGCGGACAATTAGCTGGAAGCGGTAGCACTTTGCGTCAAACTATTGCTGTTACTACCGGAGTTTTGCTAATTTGGTTTGGCATTATTCAAATTAACCCCAAGTTTTTACCACCCATTCCCTTGTTACACCCTCTAACTCAAGGAAACTGGCATCAGCGCCTAAGTAAAGCAATGGTACAGCTTTCTATGGGTAGCCAATGGTGGACACCAGCTATTTTAGGATTCGTTTGGGGTTTAATGCCTTGTGGTTTTTTGTACGCCGCGCAAATTAAAGCCGCCGAAACTGGCAGTATTTGGCAAGGTGCGGCAACAATGGCGGCTTTTGGCTTGGGAACTTTACCAACGATGTTAGGGGTAGGCATTTCTACTTCGTTAGTTAGCAAAGATCGGCGCGGTCAATTATTTAGGTTAGCGGGTTGGGTAACTATTACTGTTGGCGTATTAACTCTCCTACGGGCAATGGGAGAGGAAATGATGGTTTATTTTACAGGTCATGGGGCGCTACTGTGTTTGATGTTAGCGCTTGTCAGTCGTCCGATTAGCCGCTTTTGGGCGCAACCATTGAAGTATCGCCGCGCTTTGGGGGTTGGTGCTTTTGTTCTAGCGATCGCTCACATTACTAATACTATGCAGCATAACTATGGTTGGAATTTAAACGCGATCGCCTTTTTGCTGCCAAATCATCAAATTGCGATCGTTTTGGGGTTAATTGCGGTTCTATTGCTGGTTCCCGCAGTTTTTACTAGCAGAGATAAAATACAGAAAAGTTTAGGCACGTATTGGCGACAAATTCATTTACTAAGTATTCCCGCTTTGCTCCTTGCTGTAATTCATGCCGTACTTATTGGTACTCACTATTTAGGCGGAATTAATGATACGTGGATAAATCAGCTAATGGTAGTTAGTTTGGGGTTGATAACTTTGGGCGTATTGATATTACGTTGGCAAAATCCACTTAAAACGCGCGGTTTATGAAAAGCTTTGGTTTGTTTCAAGAGTTTGTAGCTCGGAGATCCCCCCCAACCCCCCTTAAAAAAGGGGGAGAAGATGGAAAGGTCACTATTAAAGCAGGGTGTTTAGAGCAATTTCAAGTTGTTACAACTTTTCTAGCATCTTTTGATAAAACAATGAGTTTTGGCGGGTTACTGCTAATTGAAACTTTAGTTACTACTCCCGCCAATGCTCACAAAATAGAAATTCACAAAGATGTCGGTGCAACTATCCATATTGAGCCAAATGATTCTCCCCGCGCAGGTGAAACGGCTTTAACTTGGTTTGCGCTTACTCAAAAAGGAGGGAAAATTATCTCTCTAAATGAATGCAATTGTAAGTTGTCGGTTTACTCTCAATCTCGCAAAGAAGATACTTTACAACAGCCACCACTCAAACCTGTATCCCAAGAGCGCTATAGAGGCATTCCCGGCGCAGAAATTACCTTTCCGGCGGCGGGAGCTTATCAACTACAATTGCAAGGAAGCCCCAAAAACGGGGGGACATTTTCACCCTTTGAACTAAAATTTGATATTAATGTTGCACCGGGAATTGCTGCACCAAAAAGCAGAGATATTAAGGTGTCACCGGGAGTTGTCGTCCAAAAAAATACCGATCTCATTATCAGCCAAACAACTCCGCCTTGGTTGACTCCAGCCATTGTTATCGGGACAATTTTAACAATTGCGATCGCTCTATTAGTTTGGCGCAAATTGCAACGCCACGATTAGCTGTTTACTTTGGCGCGAGTTGTTAAGGCGATCGCTAATCCAACTATTACTGTACCTATCAAATAACTAAAACTAATTAATCTAGTTAATAACGGTGTTGCAACGGGGGCTACTTCTATTTCTTCGGTAGCAACAACGGGTTTAAACTGACTGTTGGCATTGGGGATAACTTCTACTTCTAGCTGATGCGGTGCGCCATCAAAAAATTGTTGTTGCCATTTTAACTTGCCTGTACTATCGGGAATACCTTGATAAACAAAAGCTATCCAGTTATTTTCTAGTTGAGTAGTTTTGAGCTTAAAAGTTACATCTGTTACAGGCTGATTGGTTTTTGGATCGATCGCGCTAACTTGTAAATTAGCTAATTTCCCTACGGTGGCGTACTTGTCGCCGCTTATTTGGATTTTTAGCTCAGAATCATTAATAGCGTCGGTTTCTAAGGGCGCTGGGTGGGAATGGTGGTGAGATTTGGATACTTCGGCGCTGACATTCACGACAACTAAACAAGCGATCGCTACTAACACCGCCCCACTTAACAATAATCGCACTTTCGCCGGGGCAATTTCTCCCCTTTGCGGTAAAGCTTGTTTGCCCATCACCCAACCGCCACCAATTCCCACCGCTAACAAAACTACAAGTAAAATCGCGTAATTGCGATACTTAACCGGATTTTCTGGCACATCTAAAGTTAAAGTTTGCTCAATGGGGCTAAATTGATTGGCAATCGGCGTAACATTTACCAATAACTTGTATTTGCCCCGAATTGGTAACATTTGCTGAAATTGTACTTTACCTTGTGGGGCGATCGCATTTAATTCTAGTAATTTAGTACCTTCCACAACGGGAAAATCGGTAGCTAAAAACGGATTGCTTGGCGGTGTAAATATTTCAATCTTAAATAAACTATTTGCCAACAATTCCCCGGCGGGATTTCGCGCAGTTAAGGTTAATAATGTCGGCGTTTGGGGCGTTGTAGCTTCGGCTTCAAAGGGGTAAAACTCTCCAACTTGTGGACTTGTAGTTAGCTCAATCCTAGGGATTGGTGTTTGAGATAAGCTAACAATTGCCACCAAAAACAGGCTCATCAAGCCTGTAACGGTGATGATGAGCGCCGAGCGCTGAAATTTTGACATTTCTTTAATGACAGCTAATTGTCAAGGTGTGGTGGCGCAAGGAGTGCATCGAATCGTGGGCGGGGGGATAGGTAGAAAAATATACCGTCCACACACTTAAAGCGCATAGGGAAGTATAAAGGGTTAATTGTACGGGTAACGATAAAGTCCAATCAATTGCCCGATTTTGAACGAAACTAAGACTATTTGTAGCTCTCACAACCAGTGTTCCTCGCACATTAATGTAAGTTATTTGCGATCGCAGGCATTCTGACTTAAAGACTTTAGATAGTCTCATCACAGTTGCGGAACAGCGTCGGAATTGCACCGAACTTTCCCTTCACCTCTAGTGATTTTCACCAAAAGCGATCGAATAATTATCTTATCACTAAGCGCGATCTCTAAAACTAAAGGTAGAATGTAATGCTAATTAGTCTTGAGGATAAGTAACAATATGTGTACAACTTGTTTACTATTTTCCGCTTTAATGCTGTTCACTCCCGCAGAAAATGCAGCGCCAGTTAATGGGGTTTCCGTAGCCCAAGAAACTCAAGTAGCCATTACACAAATGGTTAAACAATTGCCCAAGTCTTCAGACACAACATTATTACGCAGTGGATTATTAGAATTACATTCGCAACTAGCAACGACAAAAAACGACGCACAAGCCCAACAGATTATTGATAGCGAACTAAATGTTTTATCGCAGCAGATAAACAATTCTTCTAGCGGCGAAGAAGTAACAGAGTTACTAGAAGATATGCTGATAGAAGACGAACCAGAACCGCTCGTAAAAAGTTTAAACAAATCTACTTCTAAACCAACTTGGGGATGGCTGCGTTAACTAAATTGTCTTTCTTATCCATCCCTTCTCAACTCCCATAAAAAGATAGACTCTAATATTTTCCTGCCCTTTTTAAGGGGGGTTAGGGGAAATCTCCGAATATTCCCTAAAACCCATCCCCAAGAAGGCGCAATGCTTTGCGCCCCTACTTCAATATTTCTTCTAATTGGTGCTGATTCCAAAGAGTTTGATATAAACCTGGTTTTTGTACCAATTCCCCATGATTACCAGCTTGGACAATTTGCCCTTTATCCATCACTAAGATTCTATCGGCGGTAGCGGTGGCGGATAGTTGATGAGAAATAAATACCACAGTTTTGCGTTTAGTTCCTTGGGAAAGATTGTTTAAGATATCTGTAGCAGTTTGATTATCCACACTAGAGAGGGCATCATCTAGTATTAGTACGGGCGCATCTACGAGCATTGCTCTAGCTAAAGCGGTACGCTGCCTTTGTCCGCCAGAGAGAGTAATTCCGCGTTCTCCCACGATAGTTTTGTATTCTTGGGGAAAAGTGCGAATTTCTCCGTCTATTTGGGCAACTTTGGCACTATATTCAACTTCTGCTTGGTCGCTTACCGGATCGCCGTAGCGGATGTTATTTTTAATTGTGGTGCTAAAAAGAAAGCTATCTTGAGGAACATAAGCGATCGCACTACGCAAGGAATCTAAGTCAAGTTGGGTAATATCTACCCCATCTAAAAATAATTGTCCCGGTTCAATATCTAATAAACGCGGTATTGCATTAGCTAGAGTTGATTTGCCCGAACCAATAGCACCAACAATAGCTACAGTTTCGCCCGGAGAAATCGTTAAATTGACATTATCTAAAGCTGGAGTTTTAGCGCCAGGATAAGTAAAGCTAAGATTAACTGCTTTGAGTTCGCCTTTTACTTGCTCTTTGGGTAAATGGATAACTTGTTCGCAGTTTTGAATTTTGGGCGTGACAGTTAAAATAGATTCAATGCGATCGATACTAACTTCCCCTCGTTGGTAAGCCGTAATTGTAAAGCCTAAAAGGGCTGTAGGAAATACCAAACGCTCTACATAAATTAAGAGTTCGAGAAAATCACCAATCGTAATTTGTCCAGAAATAATTTGACTAGATCCTAGCCACAACAAGATTAGCAAACTTACATACGCAAGTCCGCCCACAAGCGGAAACAAAGTATTGCGGGTTTTGGCTAGTTTTAAGTTAGCAGCTAAAAGCCTTTGGTTATTTTGACTAAAAGCCCGACGCTCATTTTCTTCTTGAGCGTAGATTTTAATTAAAGCCATCCCGCTCATATCTTCTTGAATCAACTCGCTGACAAGAGAAAGCTCCTCTTGTACCTCTAGTTGTTCGTTGCGGAGGCGATCGCTAAATAACTGTACAGTAATTAGCATAAAGGGATAAATAGCGATCGTTGCTAAAGTCAGATTGACGCTAATAGCTAACATGGCTGGGAGAGTAAGAGCGTAAGCAAATACAGTATTTGCCAAACTCAGCACCGCAAACCCCAACAAGCGGCGGATATTTTCGACATCGCTAGTAGCGCGGTTAATCAAGTCACCCGCCGTATTAATGGCAAAATAAGCAGGTTCAAGCCTTAGCAAGTGTTGAAAAATCTTTTGTTTCAGGTCAAATTCTACCTGTCTCCCAACGCCAAATAAAGCGATACGGGAAACCATACGGATTACCCACATGACCGAACTAAGCACAATAATTAGAATAACGTAACGTACAACTTGGTCGAAACTGAACGCCGATTGAAATTTATCGACAATTTCGCCAATTAATTTTGGAATATAGACACCAATCGCATTAACAACCAGTAAAGCAACAATACCGACAGTAGTTGCTTGCCAATGGGGGCGGAGGTAAGAACCGAGTTTAGCAAGTCGAGATTTCGCCATTAGAGCAATTGAGCAACTAAATTACGATTTTAACAACCGAGCGATCGCAATAGTTACGCTCAAAAGGTAGGTAATAGCTGTAGAACTAAACTTATACGCCCGTATTGTTGCTTCCACTAAAAACCTATAGCATCAATAAAGATGAACCAATAGGAGAAAAACCCTTGCTAGACGAACAAGCTAAAAAAACCATGCTGCGGAAGATTCCTCATGGGCTGTATATCTGCGGTGTCAAGGACGGGGAAGAAGTCAACGGCTTTACTGTTAGTTGGTTGATGCAAGCTTCTTTTAAGCCGCCTTTAATCGTCAATTGTGTAAAACAAGATTCCAAATCTCACGCCATGATTAAAAATAGTAGGGTATTTGCTATTAGCTTCTTGGATGCGGAACAAAAAGACATTGCTCAGAAATTTTTTCAACCCCAGCGCCGAGTTGAAAATAAATTTGATGATGTAGAGTTTTATTTGGGAGAAACAGGCTGCCCAATTATTTCTGACTCTTTAGGCTACGTTGAGTGTCAAGTTGTCGGTGCAGTAGAACAAGGCGATCATACAGTTTATGTTGGGGAAGTGATCGCCGCTGGGATTCATCGCGAAGGCGAATCTTTGAGATTAGAGACTACAGGCTGGCAATACGGCGGTTAATTAATAGTTTTGCTTTGGAGGTGGCGGGTAAGTTAATATTCCCGTCAACCGCTCCATTACCCATTACTCAAAACTTTTTGTAAAGTATCCAATAATTCTTTTGCCGTATAGGGCTTGGGCAAAAAAGCTTTAACACCCGTGCCAACATTCTCTGCAAGCTGGCTATTGGAGGCAAGACCGCTAGTAGCAATTACTCTAACTTGAGGATTTAGTTCTTGCAAGCGGGCGATCGCAGTTAAACCATCCATTGACGGCATCATAATATCCATTAGCACTACACTAATTTGATTAACGTATTCAACGTACATGGCGATCGCTTCAAAACCATCACTAGCTACAATAGCCCGATAATTATAGGTTTCTAAAGTAGTTTGAATCACCTGTTGAATCAATGGTTCATCATCTACAATCAAAATCAACTCTTGTTGTCCGCTCAAAAGTTCCAACTCTGTAACTTGCGAACTTACAGTTTCGGCGATCGCCGGCAAGTACACTCTAAATTGAGTTCCTTTTCCTACCTCGCTATAGACGTTGATAAAACCGCTATGATTTTTAACAATTCCTAGCACCGTAGATAGTCCTAATCCTGTACCTTTGCCAGGTTCTTTGGTAGTAAAAAACGGATCGAAAATTCGTTCCATTAATTCCGGCATAATTCCCGTTCCCGTATCTGCCACCGTAATCATTACATAGCAACCAATACAAGCTTCTACATTCATCCGCGCATAGGCAGAATCAACAACTTGATTTTCTATAGCCAAGCTGAGAGTACCACCATTAAGCATAGCATCGCGGGCATTAACGCAGAGATTTAGCAACACTTGATGCAACTGGTTAGCATCCGCAGCCACCGTCCACAGGTTGGGCGAGGAGCTATCGCTGCAAAGCTTAATGTTTTTGGGAAAAGTCTGACGGGCAACTTGGATTACTTCGGCTAATATATGCTTGGCTTGCAGAGGTACTCGTTTGGCTTCCGCTCCACGAGCAAAGGCCAAAATTTGCTTAACTAGCCCTGCGCCTCGCTTTGTGCTGTCTTCGATCAATGTCAACAGTCCGCGAGTTTGATCGTCAAGACCCTTAATTTTTAAAGGCAATAGTTGCACCGCCGCTAAAATTGGCGTGAGAATATTATTAAAGTCGTGAGCAATTCCGCTTGCTAGAGTGCCAAGACTTTCTAGACGTTGAACGCGCATTAATTGCGCCTCAAGTTGCTTTTTCTCAGTAATATCTGTACTTACCGTCAAAATAGATTTATGATTGCCAGATTCATCGTATACCAACGTCCAGCGACTCTCAATCACAACAGTTTTGCCGCTAGAAGTAACATTTTGCAACTCTCCTTGCCACTGTCCTTCCTGAAATAGGATTTTCTGCATTGCGGCAAATTGCGGCAGGGTTTCCCCTGGTTTGTACAACAATTGAATCGCATTTTTGCCCAAGACTGCCTCGGATTCCCACCCATACAAACGTTCTGCGCCTTTGTTCCAAAAAAGTATGCGATGGTCTAGATCCCGGACAAAAATTGCGTCTGTTGTAATATCGAGCAAGGCAGCTTGTTCGCGAATTTTTGCTTCTGCTTGTAAGCGATCGCTAATATCCCGTCCTTCAGGAATCAGCATCACAACTTTGCCCTCGTGATCAAAAACTGGCTTAATAGAAAAATCTACATAAGCCTTAGTGCCATCTGCCCAAATATGCTGGGATTCAAAGCGTACAAGCTCACCACCAGCAGCAGTAAAAATCGCCCTTTGCACTTGCACCTGTTGCGAACCAGTCCACCATGGAGTTAGCCAAAATGGTTGTCCGACAACATCTTTGATTTCCACTCCTACCACCTCTAAGGCGGTGCGATTAGCTTCGACGACTATTCCCTCAGTGGTTAGCAGCCCCATCAATTGAAAGGTACTATCGAAGATGGCGCGAAACTTTTGTTCGCTGCGTTTTAAATTATCTTCCGCTAGAGCGCGATCGCTAACATCAATTACCACCGAGCGATTCATCAAGTAGCTTCCCGTACTATCAATCATTGCTGTGGCGCTCAAGCTCACGGGTAAAATTGTGCCATCAGCGCGTAACATTTGAAATTCTAAGTCGCGCACCCAGCCTCGTTGCTGAAATAGGGAGAAGTTTTCCCAAAAAACTTGCTGGCTTTCCTCTGTCAGCAAATCGGCAAACTTTTTGCCGACGATTTGATCGCGGCTATACCCCAACATCTTGAGTTCGGTATCGTTGATGCGGACAAATACGCCATTTTTGTCTAGAGAGTGATAGCCGCAAGGAGCTTGATTATAAAGTTCTTCTAACTCCTGTGTATAGTCTCGCAAGACTTGGTTGGCAACAGCTAGGGCATTGGCTTGCAGGCGTACTTGTTCTTCGCTTTCCCGTAAAGCTTGTTCAGCGCAGCGCCGCAGGTGGCGTTCTTTTGCCTCTCGTAACTCTCGCTCCACTGCCGGCAGCAAACGAGTCAGATTGCCTTTAATAATGTAATCGTGCGCTCCCGCCTTCATGGCGGCGACGGCAGTTTCTTCGCCAATCGTGCCAGAAACAATAATAAAAGGAATGTCCAACCCCCGACTTTGGAGCAGTTTAAGAGCTTCAGGAGCGCTAAAAGTGGGTAAAGTGTAATCGGCGATCGCAATATCCCATGTCTGGCAAGCTATAGCTGCCTCCATAGCTGCGGCGGTATCAACTCTTACATATTCTAAGGTATAGTCACCCCTCCCTAGCTCCCGCAGCATCAGGAGCATATCATCTTCCGCATCTTCGATAATTAAAACCCGCAAGTTCATGGCTATTACCTTCTCAATTTTGTTCTCTTAAAGGGGTGGTGGTTCGTTCATCAATAGCCAATACATCCCTAGTTGCCTAATTGCTTCAGAAAATTGCACAAAATCTACAGGCTTGCGGATATAGCTGTTGCAGCCAAGACTATAACTATTGAGCATATCTTGTTCTTCACTGGAAGTAGTTAAAACTACTACGGGCAGAAGTCTTGTGCGATCGTCTTCTCGCAAGCGACGCAAAACTTCTAATCCATCAACGCGGGGTAGTTTGAGGTCGAGCAAAATTACTGTGGGTTTGAAGTTAATATCTCGCTCCGCATACATACCCGTACAAAACAGATATTCCAAAGCTTCAACTCCATCGTGGGCAACTATGACTTGATTGCTAATATGATGGCGTTTGAGGGCGCGGATTGCCAAAGCTTCATCATCAGGATTATCTTCTACGAGCAAAATTGTTTTGGTTTGTTCATTGCTCATGTTTCTACCTCCTCCGCTACTAAAGTAAAATAGAATGTTGCGCCTTGTCCCAAAATTCCCTCTGCCCATACACGCCCGCCGTGACGATGCACAATCCTTTGCACGGTAGCAAGTCCAATGCCATTGCCAGGAAATTCATGGCTGGCGTGCAATCGCTGAAACGGGCTAAACAACTTGTTGCTATAAGCCATATCAAAACCTGTGCCATCATCGCGCACAAAATAGACGGTAGTCCCGTTTGTTTCCAGCCTTGTACCCACCTCAATTTTTGCTTGCAGTTGTTTGGACGTAAACTTCCAAGCATTATTTAGTAAATTTTCCAACACGACTTGTAGCAGGTGACTATCGGCTTGAGCAACTAATCCTGGTTGGAGCGTAAACTCTACCTGTCGCTCTGGCTGTGTCTGCTGTAAATGGGTGCAGATGCGACTAGCTAATCGGTTGATATCTACAGATTCTACGTGCATATCAGTGCGCGTCACCCGTGAAAGGGTGAGCAAATCATCGATTAATTGTCCCATTCGTTGGGTAGCTAGGCGAATCCGCCGCAAATAGTCTTGCCCCGTTGGATCTAGTTGTTCGCCGCAATCTTCTAACACCGCCTGACTAAAGCCATCAATACTACGTAAGGGCGCGCGCAGATCATGGGATACAGAATAGCTAAAGGCTTCTAATTCTTTATTTACTGCTTTTAGTTCAAGGATAGCTTGCCGCAATCCCTGGTTTAATGCCTGCTCTCGTTGTTCTGCTTGCTGGCGTTCCTCAATTTCTAGGCGTAAGGTTGTCAAAAGTTCGGCGTGCTGGAGGGCAACTCCCAATTGATTAGCAATTTGGTTGATAAAATCAATCTCAATATCTTGCCACTGTCGAGGGGCGCTACATTGATGGATGCAGAGCAGTCCCCAGAGTTTTTCCCCTTGTAAAAGTGGTACGACTAAATTCGCTTTGATTTCAAACTGTGCCAAAATATCGCGGTGACAGTCGCTCAGTCCAGCGTTATAAATATCCGCTACTGCCTGCACCCGTCCTTTTTGATAATGGATGGCAAACTGATCGCCAAAGCAATAATCGTGAACTTTTTTTTTCATAGCCGAGGAAAAAGCCGGATCGACATCTTCCGAGACAAATTCGCCATCATTCCAGCCAGAATCTGCGTAGAAACGAAACATTCCTACTCGATCGGCGTTTAAAAGTTGACGCACTTCGATCGCTGTGGTACGAAAAATTGTCTCCAAGTCTATTGGTTCTCGCAGCCGCGCGATCGCCCGATACAGAGTTTCCCGTTGCTCGGCAAGGGAATGAGCTTGACTAATTTCTTGCTTTAAGGGTTGTATTTCGTCGCTCAAGGTTTGTTTAAGTTGTTCAAACGCGAATTCGTCAATGCAAAAGCTGCGTAGTTTTGCTAAGGTTTCTAAATTCATAATTAGCAAGTTATGGCAATAAGTACCAACAGGGGAGAAGGGATTAATTTCTGTTCTTATACGAGCAATATACAACGCTGAGAATAGTATTAAGTAGCAGAGGCAGCGAGTTAATACGATCGCCCAAACAAGATTTTTATTCTGCTTCCCCAATTAATGTAAATGCTGCCCAATCTCTAGGGTTGGGGTTTTGCTTCATAGTGTTTAGCATCGCCTGACGCAGCGCTTGAGCCTTATCGGGATCTTTTTGCATATTTTGATAAAAATTTGTCATCAAGGTAGATGTAGACTCATCTGGCACTAGCCACAAGGACACAATTACACTCGATACCCCGGCACTGATCCAAGAACGGGATAAGCCAATAATTCCATCTCCGGTAATTTGCCCCCGCCCAGTATTACAAGCACTCATGACGACTAAATCGGCATCCAGTTTCAAGTCGAGGATTTCTTCGGCGGTAAATAAACCGTTATCTTTGCCTGAAGGGGCTAGAGCGATCGCACTTCCTAGTCCCCGCACATCATCTAATAACCCATGCGTTGCTAAATGTACAATCCGCGAACCCGGCAACTTAGCCACAATCGCCGCTTTAGTGGCATTTGCGCCAGTAATTGCTTGAGTTTTTAATAGTGGTGCGATCGCCTTTGCTTCAATTTCGGCGGCGGGTAAACTAGCTAATTGTACGGGGGCTAAACCAAGTTCGGGGGCGACTTTGGGCATAGTTGGATTACCAACTACTGTTGCGCCTCTATTTTGGTTTGACGCTAGTCTTTTCCGCCCGTGAGTCACTGCTAGTAATTGAATTGAGGGCGATGTCAAAATAGTATGTTGCTCAATTAAATACTTGCCGTTTGCTTGTTGCAATGCTGGGAAAGGTACTAAAAATAAAGAGCCTTGAGGAATAAAAACTACCCGCGCTGATGGGTTAGTAGGCAATTGGTCAGCGATGGGTTGAATTAGTAGCTGATATAGTTGCTGTAAACTACTGCGACTCCTACCGGGAATTGCTTGACGGCTATTATTGACTAAATTGCTGAGAGAATTATTTTTTTGTTGCCATAAAGGTTTCAAGTCGCTGCGTCGGAACACGACTTCCCCTGTAGGTTTAACTACCCAAATATATAGCTCCGATTCTCTAATTTGAGTTTTTCCTTCTACCTTAAACTCATCAAATATTAGGGAATATTCTACAAGGGTTGCTTTTTGCTGCTGGGCAATTTGGCGAATTTGCTTAATATTTGGTAAAGGTACAGACTCTGCCGATTGTGGGGCTACTTTTTTGGCGAGTAGTTCCAAAAATGCCCGCGCCCTACCTCTTTCAGAAGTTTCTAGCGCCGCTTCAGGCTGATTGCGACCCACTAAAATTTGTTGCAAAATACTATATATGCCCGATTGGGTATCAAAGATAGATACTTTGTTGGCATCGCTCAAACCAGGGCGTAATGATTCAATTATAGCGATCGCTTTTTCTAACGATTGCTGTGCCGCTTCTAGCTTACCAGCCTTAAATAAGGTATAGCCAATATTAGTTAAAGTTTGTCCTTCCCCGGAGCGATTATTAACTTGTTGCAAAATTGTCAAGGCTTGCTGGTAAGATTTCAGCGCTTGGTCATAATTACCTTGCAAGCGGCTAACTTCGCCAATATTATTTAGAGTTGTGCCTTCAATGGCGCGATTGCCTACAACTTTTGTAATTATTAAACCTTTTTCGTAAGATGCGATCGCTTTTGCATAATCTCCTTGACGGCGGTTAACTTCACCAATATTATTCAAAAGCGTTCCCACCCCGGCGCGATTTCCTACCTTTTCTAAAATTGCTAAAGCTTGTTCGTAAGTTTGAAGTGCGCGATCATAATCCTCGTAGCGCAGATAAACATTACCAATATTGGTTAGTATAGTTCCTTCGCTAGAGCGATTGCCTAGAACTTGACTAATTTTCAAAGCCGATTGCAGAGATTGCAGCGATTTATCGTACTGACCAATGCTTTCATAAAGTAAGCCAATATTGCCTAAACTTACTGATTCTCCAGCTTTATCGCCGATCGCTTTAACTATCTTTAGCGACTGCTCGTAGACTGCTATCGCCTCGGCGTAGCGACTTTGACCTTGATAAACCAAACCAATATTATTTAACGTCCTACTCTCTCCGGCGGGGCTACCAACTTTTTTATAGATAGCCAATCCTTGATTAAAAGATTCCAGTGCTTGAGTATATTCGCCTCGGTAAGTGTAAACTAAGCCCATTCCGCCATAAATTTGACCTTCTATAGCAGGATTACCCAAAGCTTTTGCTAAAACTAAAGCTTGCTTGTAAGACTCCAATGCTTGAGCATACTGGCTTTGATTGAGGTAAATATCGCCAATACTGTAGACAATATTTACTTCTATAGCTTTATCGCCAATTTCTTTAGCAACTTGTAACCCTTGCTGATAAGAACTTAATGCTTGGGCGTACTGACTTTGATTTGCATAAACTAAGCCTATACTAATTAAAAGTTGAGCAACAGCAGATTTGTCACCAATAGCCCTAGCGGTTTCTATAGCTGGTTGGTAAGCGGCTAATGCTTGGGCGTACTCTCCGGTAGCCGTATAAGCTAATCCGATATTATTAAGACTAATTGCTTCTAAAGAACGATTGCCAAATTCTCTAGAAATTTTCACCGCCTGTTGAAACGAGTCTAGGGCTTGAGGGTATTGGCTGCGACTGTAATAAATTAAGCCAATATTATTTAATGTCGTGCCAACAATTGATTTATTTCCTACCGCCTCATGCAAAACTAAAGCTTGCTGATAAGTCTCTAAAGCTTTGGCATACTGACCTTGAGATGTGTAGACTAAACCAATATTATTAAGCGTTGTGCCTTCTTCGGCGCGGTTTTTGGTTTCTTTATGAATCGCCAAGGCTTGCTGTAACGATACCAACGCGGGAGCATAATCACCGCGACTGTAGTGAATTAAGCCAATGTTATTTAATGTAGTGCCAGCAAGGACGCGGTTTTTAGTTTCTTTGTGAATAGCCAAACCTTGCTCTGCAAATTTTAGAGCTTGAACATAATTACCTTGACTTTGATATACAGAGCCAATATTAGTAATTACAATCCCTTCCTCGGACTTGTTTTTAAGTTCTCTAGCGATCGCCAATGCTTGCTGATAGTAGTCTAGCGCTTGGACATAATTGCTTTGACCGCGATAAGCTTCGCCGATATTATTTAATAGAATGGCGACAAGAGGCTTGTTGTTATTGCGACGGGCGATCGCCAAGGCTTGTTGTAAAGTTGTTAAAGCTGCTTTAAATTCTCCTCGGTTTAGCTGTTCTCTACTCGTTTGTGCCAAAGTTGTTAAATCTCCACTTCCACCAACGGTAGGAGTTTCTGGACTTTGGGATGCCAGTAATTTAAAGGAATTTAAAAACCTATTAGTATCTTGAGCAAGAATTAATTTTGGATTTGGCGATACAACTATTTGCTGATATAAACGTTTTTTTACCCAGTACATTCTCACTTTGTAAGTTAACTTGTCCAAGTCTACGAACTCAATTTCTTTACCAACGTAGCCATTTAAGGTAATAGGGCGCTCTTTTAGTAACTTACCTTTGCCTACCACACCATCGCGTACAGATTTGAGCAATTCGTCTATTTGCTGAGAATTAAAATCCTTGGGAATATTCGGAAAATCCGCATAACTAACTCCGTAAGTACCCTCTTTCGATTCAACAAAAAAATTGTATAAAGTACCAGAAGTTGCTTCCCTACCCACAGACTCTGTAGTTTCTTTAGGTTCACCGGGCAATGAAACTACAAATCCTCCGACTTTTGCCGTAAATTCTTGCCAATTTGCCGAATTAATATTAGTCTGAGCTTGGGCGCTAGAGTTGTTACTATTTATCAATAAAAAGGAAGAAAAAGACAAAAGTAAGGTAGTAGCAATAATAGATTTGCTAAATTTATTTATGTAAGGGTGCATATATCAATTTTCTATGTCTTTAGTTAGAGTTTTAATTATCTAGTTATAGCTTTTCGTTGGGACAATTCTTAAAAATACATTTAAACGGCTGTAGAAATAACTGATATATTGCAAAAGCAAAGAACACCGGTTTTAAAGCTGTGAAAGCAATTTATCCTGGAAGTTTCGACCCCATTACCCTAGGACACCTAGATATTATTGAGCGTGGCTGTCGAGTATTTGAGCAGGTAATTGTCGCCGTGCTGAGAAATCCCCACAAAACGCCTTTATTTAGCGTCCAAGAACGTTTAGGGCAAATTCGCCAATCTACCCAACATTTGCCTAATGTAGAGGTAGACAGCTTTGAAGGTTTGACTGTAAACTATGCCCAAATGCGGCAAGCACAAGTTTTGCTACGGGGTTTACGAGCGCTTTCAGATTTTGAAGTTGAGTTACAAATGTCTCACACCAACAACACCCTTTCTAGGGAAATAGAAACAGTGTTTCTGGCAACTTCCAATGAGTATAGTTTTTTAAGTAGCAGTCAAGTCAAAGAAATTGCCAGGTTTGGTGGCTGTGTCGATCATCTTGTCCCCCAGCACGTCGCAATAGAACTCTACCGATGTCACGAAAAGAATCACCTAAAATAGACTCCAACCAAAACCCTCAAAATCCTACCGTAGAACCGCCTTCTACTGGCAGTCAAAGCATGGATATTCAGCAAGAATTAAACCGCGTAGAGGAGATAGTGCTTGCTAGTCCAAATATTCCCTTAACGCGGCGCACTCTAGTAGATGAAGAACGCTTGCTAGATCAGTTAGATATAGTGCGAGTAAATTTACCAGGGGCTTTCGAGGAAGCCAAAGCCATTGTCAAACAAAAAAAAGAAATTATTTTACAGGCACAATTAGAAGCGGAGCAAATTGTTGAAACAGCAAAAATTAGAGCCGAGCGGATACTGAATGAAACTGAGATTTTGCGTCAAGCACACCACGAGGCTACATTGCTACAAAGTCAAGTACAGCAAGAGTGCGAACTTGCTTTAGAGCAAAACCAAATCGAAGTTGAGCAAGCACGTCTGCAACTAGCTCAAGAATTGGAACAAATGCACAATAAAGCAGTTACTGAAGCGCAAGAAATACAGCAAGGAGCAGATGCTTACGCCGATACCGCGCTTGAAGGTATCGAGCAACAATTACACGATATGCTACGAGTGATTCAAAATGGACGAAAACAGTTGCAACCAAAAGGAGAGTTGATAGACAAAGAGGAGATTGAGGCAAAAGAAAATTTTGAATTTTGATTGGTGGAGGGTATCATTTATCGATGCCATTTTGAGCCATCAGCACTATCAATAACAGTAATTCCTTGTTCTAATAATTGGTTGCGAATTTGGTCAGACTTGGCAAAATCTTTAGACTTACGCGCGAAGTCTCTTTGTACCAACAACTCCTCAATCTCCTTGTCACTCAAACCTTTAACTACTACATCCTCCTGAGCTTCTAATCCCAAAACCTCCGCCAATTTAACTAAGGTATTCCACATTGCTTGTAGTTGCTTCGGCGGTGTAACCGTATTTCCCTGATGAACTAAAATATTGCCTTCTCTCTGCAAATCTTTGGCAATTTCAAACAGCACTGATAACCCGCTAGAGAAGTTAAAATCTTCATTTACCGCCGCTTGAAAGCGATCTACAGCCTCCGAAACCGCCACGCCATTACTTGACCAGCCTAATTGTTTGCCGTACCTTGTGCCAAATAGCAGCCCCTCTTTAAGAGTTTCCCAGCCATTGTTAGCAGATTCTAAAGCGCGATCGCTAAAGTCAATCGGTTTGCGGTAATGTGCCATCAAAACAAATAATCTCACCGCCATTGGATCTGTGGGACGATCTAATAATTCTCGGATAGTAATAAAATTGCCCAAAGATTTAGACATTTTTTCATCATCTACCGTCACCATGCCGTTATGCAGCCAGTAATTTGCTAAAGGCTTACCTGTAACAGCTTCCGATTGAGCAATTTCGTTTTCGTGGTGGGGAAAAATCAAGTCTGCGCCCCCAGCGTGAATGTCTATAGTGTCACCTAGGCGATCGCGCACCATTGCCGAACATTCTATATGCCAACCCGGTCTTCCTGCACCCCAGGGCGACTCCCAAGCAGGTTCTCCGGGGTTTGCAGCCTTCCACAGGGCAAAATCAAAGGGATATTGTTTTTTACTGGCTTCTGCGTCTTCTAATCGCCCACTAGCTCCCGCTTGCGAATCCTCTAACTTTCGTCCTGAAAGCTTCCCATACTCCGCAAACGAGCGAACTTTGTAATAAACATCTCCCCCAGAAGCGTAAGCATAATCTTTTTGTTCTAGTTCGTGAATTAATCTTTTTATCCCGTCTATAGTGTGAGTTGCGCGGGGATACTCATCGGCTTCCTTGATATTTAACCGCGCCATATCTTCAAAGTATGCTTGTATATAGCGCTCTGCGACCTCCTCCATTGAGGAATTTTCTTTTCTTGCGCGGTTAAGAATTTTGTCATCAATATCGGTAAAATTTTGCACGTACCGCACTTTATAGCCCAAAAATTGCAGATAGCGGCGCACTACATCCCAAACAATACAAGCTCGCGCATGACCCAGATGGCAGTAATCGTATACTGTTACGCCGCAATAGTACATTTTAACGGTGTTGGATGCGATCGCCTTAAATTCTTCTTGGCGGCGAGTTAGGGTGTTATATATTTTTAAAGTCATGGTCGAGCAATAAACAAATCAGCCGATAAGCTAATAATAGGGGAGGAGGGCTGTTAGAAAAAAGCTAACATATAATGCTACTCGAAACACTCTCCACGTTGAAGCCTTATTTTTTGCCCTTTAGACAGCCGACGCAGCTATGCAATCAGCAGTTAGTTCCGACCAATCTCAAGTAATGGATATCCAAAAACGCGGTTTGCCAGTGACAATTATTACTGGTTTTCTCGGTAGTGGCAAAACAACTTTACTCAATCATATTCTGACTAACCAAGAAGGTGTAAAAACCGCAGTTTTGGTAAATGAATTTGGTGAAATTGGCATCGACAACGAGCTAATTGTCACCACTGGCGAAGATATGGTAGAGCTAAATAATGGTTGTATTTGCTGTACCATCAATAACGATTTAGTTGAAGCGGTTTACAAAGTTTTAGAGCGCCAAGAACAAATAGATTACTTAGTAGTAGAAACAACAGGACTTGCCGATCCTTTACCTGTAGCATTGACATTTTTAGGTACAGAGTTACGCGATTTAACTCGCTTAGATTCAATCGTTACAGTAGTAGATGCAGCTAACTATAGTCTGGATTTATTTAACTCTGAAGCGGCTTTAAGTCAGATTCAGTACGGCGATATTATTTTGCTAAATAAAACTGATTTGGTAGATGAAGCCGATCTAGATTTATTAGAAGTAAAGATTCGGGACATTAAACAAGGTGCAAGGATTCTCCGCACTACCCGCAGCCAAGTATCGATTCCATTAATTTTAAGTGTGGGTTTGTTTGAATCGGATAAGTATTTTGAGGAAGAATCAAAAGCCGAACACAATCACGATCATCATCACCACGATCATAATTGCGACGATCCCAGCCATGACCATTCTCATCACTTAGAAAATGATGGTTTTACGTCAATATCTTTTTTAAGCGATAAGCCGCTTTCAATTCGTAAGTTTCAATACTTTCTTGATAACCAATTACCAGAAAATGTCTTCAGAGCCAAAGGAATTATGTGGTTTGAGGAAAGTTCTAAACGGCATATATTTCACCTCTGCGGTAAGCGGTTTAGTATTGATGACGAAGAATGGACAGGAGAACCTAAAAATCAATTAGTTCTAATTGGGCAAAATCTAGACCACGATGCTTTATTAGCGCAATTACAAAACTGTGTTGCTGTACCTTCAGCAACTCGCGGTAAAGGTTTCGGTAAGTAACCGTTTATTAATGTGGAGACGTTGCAATGCAACGTCTCTACACGGGATTTATGCTTGTTTAGCCAACCGCACGATCGCAACTCCTGCGCGATCGCCCATTATTTTTTCTTGGTCGTAACCTAATACCAATTCCCAAGCTCTATCGGGGTAACGCTCGGCTAAAGGTAAAGATACATCAGTAAGCATCCATTGTCCGTGACGCTCATCTTCTCTAATGTGCAATTCCCAATAACCCATCGCTGCTTGAGACAATTCTAAACGTTGTGCGGCGGCTAAATAGTTGCGATAAGCGGCGGGCCCAGCAACTTCAAAGTACGTTAAACCGCCGTTGTAGCGCAGAAAATATATTTTCCGCTCCGTCATCAAAAAGTTATGGTTAGCGCAAGCCAAAACTTCCCAGGGGACTAAATCGAAGTAATATTCAGGCTGGGTATTCATGCCAAATTCTTCTAGCATCTGAGCAAAATAGGTTGAATGCTTGCGAGACAAACGACCGTTGCCATATTCTTCAATTAGGACGCGCATTAAAGTAGCGTGAACTTCATTAGCCGCACCGCCCATAATGCGAGAAAGACGGCTTCCTTCTACTAAGCCATCAAAAGATCCAATCGCTAACACGTGACGATAACCAGCTTCGGTCATTTCTTCGCGCAAATAACGGCTATCTTCAGATATGGGCGGATTAAGATCGCCATCGCTTCTTGCAATTAAAGCCAGCTTTACATCTACTTTTTTAATTGCTTCTACATCTAGCTGGGATAACTCCCAGTTTTGCCAAGGTGTTTCGATTTTGTCGCGAACTTTATTTAAGTAGGGCGATCGCTCGTTGGTATAATGCCGCAAATCGTCGTACCAAAACAGTTGTAAGCGATTAATGCGGTAGAGGATGCGTTGCAAAAATAAGTGGGCGCGATCGTCTCCAGAAGCGCCGCTAAAGGCATTTTCTATAGCTTGGGCGATCGCATTATCGACAATACTTGCAAGTTCTGGTTGGGTTTCTAGCTTGCTGTCTAAGTCTTCTAAGTCGAGCAGGTGGATAAATTGCTGCTCGGCTTCATCGTAATTGATGGTATCAGCAATGGAAGTAACGATGTTGCTCTGCATTTAAAACATTTGTTTGTACTACTAACTACAATTTTGAGCCATTCAAGAAGCTAGTTACATCCACTTTGGAGGTATATACAGGCGACTTTATACACATTTTTCCGTAGAAACAGCCTTGACAACTGAATCTTTATATAGGGTTCAGTAAATTTTCTCTTGTTTCCAACTAGCAACGTTCGTTAGATTACTCTTTAAATTCTGCTGTCCTCAAGCTAAAAAATCTAACTGTAATTCGAGGAGACTACATTTTTGTATGAGCGTAAATCAACTAAGTTTCAAAAGAAAGTTTGTAGCCGCCTTGATTGATGGAATTATTTTAAATAGCGGCTTAGGCGTTATTTTAGCGATTATTTCAAATATTGCTAGTGATATTGCTTTACTCAATGCCTATGTAGGCAATGTTAATCTGGTTCTGAGTTTGGTCTACTTCGCCGCCTTAGATAGTATTCCTAAACAATTAAGAATTGGCAGCAGATTAGTTGAAACTAAAGTGTCAAAATAGCAGAGTTTTTCAGTAGCTACAACCAAAACTAGCGATCGCCCATCAACGTACTACAAGGGGTAAATCCCTTGTAATCATAATCCAGCTATACAATCCAAGCCATATAATAGCCTTTGTCAGCCCGGTTAATTGCTTTTGGTGTTTTTACAAAGCCCATGTCCAAACTTAACTTGATGGTAAAGGCAAAACATTAACGCTAACAATCTTCTCATCGCCCTTAAGTTCAGAAATACGACTACCCGTACCTTCTTTACCCGTCACACTAATAGCACTAGCGGGCAATTGCAACAAGCGTTGATTGGTTGTCACCGCCAACAAGGCCGAAGTTGGAGCTAAAACTAAACTCACCACCCCATCAAACTTACTGGTAAAAGATATTGCTTGAGTGCCAATATCGCCGCGATTAGCCCGCCGCAGCGATCGCATTGGCATTTGTTTGGCATATCCTAGCTGCGTAAACAGCAATAAATTCTCCTCCGCATCAGCACCAGTAACGCCACCAACTAATTGTTCATTTTTCCGCAATCGTAAAGCTTGTAAGCCCATCGCCGTCCGTCCTAGAATCGGCAATTGCTCGTCATCAACCCTAAATCGGAGCAAACGCCCCGCCGCCGTAGCTAAAACTGCATCTTCTCCCGCTCCGGTAATTCGACAAGTCAATAAGCGATCGTCATCCTTAAACTTAATTGCCATCAAACCGCGACTGCTTAAACCCGCCAAATCCTCCAAAGCCAAGCGTTTGATGCGCCCCAACTTTGTTAAAAGCACCATTTGCGCCTCATTATCTGGCAAAACAAACTGAGAAACGACACTTTCGGTTGTATTAGGTAGCAAATTAATCAAGGGCGTACCTCGTCCCGATAAGCTGCGATTCGACAACAAAGGCACATCCCCCACCTTCACCGGGTAAACTTTGCCGCCACTGGTTAGCACTACGAGGTCTTGCTTTGTATTTGCCTGGATTAGCTGCACTACGCAATCATTGTCCATCGTGCCATTAGTTTTTTTTGCCGTTTTCTGACCAAATACCTGCCTTCTTGCATACCCGCGCAAAGTAAATTCGACGATCGCCTTTTCACCCTGTTCTTCTTTCTGGGCGTTTTCGGCGTTTAGGCGCTGGTTTTTTTCCTTTTCTGCCTGCAACATCTGTTCGTTGACAAACTTAGTCCGCCGCTCATCCCCATACTTGCGTTTAAGAGTGCGTAAATCTTTTTTCAACGCCTTCAATAACTCGCGGCGATCACTTAATAGCCTTTGTAAGCCGGTAATTTCTGCACTTAAACGCTCAAATTCTGCCTTTAAATTCTGCTTTTCTAAACCTGTCAATCGACGCAAAGGCATAGCCAGCACAGAGTCCGCTTGAATTTCACTTAAACCAATAAGACTTTGCAGCCCCATTTTTGCCGTGCTGCCATCCGCCGCTTGACGCAAAATATCAATAACTTCATCCAATCTTGCCAACGCCTGATTTAACCCTTCAACAATATGAATTCGCCCTTGAGCTTCCTCCAATTGGTGGGAGTAGCGACGATTAAGGGTTTGTTCGCGGAACTTTAAAAACTCCTGCAATAGTTGCCTTAAATTTAACTGTCGTGGTTGTCCCTCCACGATCGCCAGCATAATCGCCCCAAAATTTATTTGTAAAGCCGTTTGCTGATATAAGCTTTGCAGTACCGCATAAGAGTTGGCATCGCGCCGTAGTTCAATTACTACTCTCATCCCTTCGCGATCGCTTTCATCGCGGATATCGGAAATTCCTTCTAGTTTTGCCCCATTAACTAATTCCGCCATTTTCTCAATCCAAGCGGCTTTATTTACCTGGTAAGGCAACTCGGTAACGACAATTGCTGTCCGCCGCCGAGTATTTTTTGTCGCCGGGATTTCTTCAATTGCCGCCACTCCTCGCAGAACAATACTACCGCGTCCGGTGGTGTAAGCTTCTTTAATGCCACCAATACCCACAATTTCGCCCCCAGTGGGAAAATCGGGACCTGGAACTAACTCTAATAGCTTTTCTTCTGTTAATTCTGGCTGATCGATTAAGGCAATTAAACCATCTACTACTTCCCCCAAATTGTGGGGGGGAATATTTGTTGCCATCCCAACAGCAATTCCCGCACAGCCATTTAACAGTAATACAGGCAGTTGGGCAGGTAATACCGTAGGTTCTTGCTGAGAATTGTCAAAATTACTAATAAATTCAACCGTTTCCTCGCCAATATCCGCCAACATTGCCTCGTGACTCATGGGCGATAACCGAGTTTCGGTATAGCGCATCGCCGCCGGGGGATCGTTATCTACCGAGCCAAAATTGCCATGTCCTGCTAACAGTGGATAGCGGCTAGAAAAGTCTTGTACTAGCCTAACTAACGCCTCGTAGACTGATTGATCGCCATGGGGGTGATATTTGCCCAGTACGTCCCCTACTACCCGCGCACACTTACGATAGGGGCGATCGGGAGTCAAACCCAATTCGTGCATTGCGTACAATATCCGGCGGTGGACGGGCTTTAAGCCATCACGGACATCGGGCAACGCTCGCCCGACAATTACACTCATGGCATATTCAAGATAAGACCGTTGCATTTCTGTATGCAGGGCGGTGGCGATCACCTGTCCCGTTGAGAGAAGGTTTAACTGTTTTGCCATGAGGTTTTCCTGTCTAGATATAAAAGAGATGTTGAGACTAAGTTAAGAAGTTGGATGAATTACTTTTGACTTTCTACAAGCGTAAGTTGTAGGGTAATCCGCAGGAGGAATTTTGGGGACGCACTTAAAGAAGTAAATTATTCTATTTTTAGGATGCGTTAATTTTAGTTATAGCTTCAACATTTTTAACTACGAGCATTTGATAGCTTGCTTGCGCCCAATAAAGTATGAAAACTGTTTTGATTGTGGAAGATGATCCGATTAACGCGCGTGTTTTTGCCAAAATTTTGACCAAACGTGCAGGCTTAAATGTTAAGCATACTGAAAATGTAGAGGAGGTAATGCAAATTGCCTTGGATAAATTAGCAGACATTATCTTGATGGATGTTTCTCTTTCTCGCAGTGTTTACCAGGGTAAATCTGTAGATGGGATTAAAATTACCCAACTGTTAAAAGCCAACCCCGCCACGGCTTGTTTGCCAGTTATTTTGGTCACGGCTCATGCTATGGAAGGCGATCGCCATAGTTTTCTCTCTCTTAGTGGTGCTGATGGCTATATTTCTAAGCCTGTAGTTGACCATCAAGAATTTGTTGACCAAATTATGGCGTTATTGCCCTCCGATTAATACTGCCTCGCTATAGTGCAACTGTACTATAGCAGGAAATAGGTAAAGTCTCTTGCTAGCAAAACTAAAATTAGTTCTAACCCTTAGTGGGCAGAGATTGGGGGTTAGAACTAACTAAGACTATTGGCAAAATCCTAAAGACTAGACATAACTTCCCGTGCGGCGGCTAAAGTCTGGTCAATATCAGCCTCGGTATGGGCGACA
The DNA here is from genome assembly GCF_000332075.2 of Synechocystis sp. PCC 7509. Taxonomy (NCBI): domain Bacteria; kingdom Bacillati; phylum Cyanobacteriota; class Cyanophyceae; order Synechococcales; family Merismopediaceae; genus Synechocystis; species Synechocystis sp. PCC 7509. Next base: position 842,369 of record NZ_ALVU02000001.1, read on the forward strand.
GAACTAAACCCAGCTTCAAATTGGGAAGGGGCTAAATAAATACCGCGCTCTAACATTCCGCGATGGAAACGGCTAAACTTACTGAGGTCAGACTTTTTCGCATCTTCATAGTTATGCACTGGCCCGGCGGTGAAAAATAAACCAAACATCCCGCTAATTTGACCGACACAAACATCGTGACGAGTTTCTTTAGCAATCTGCAATAAGCCATCGGCTAATTTTTTGGTAATTCGGTCTAGATACTCATAAGTACCAGGCTTTTGCAATAGTTCCAAAGTTTTGATTCCCGCCGTCATTGCCAAAGGATTCCCTGAAAGCGTCCCCGCTTGATACATAGGTCCCGACGGTGCAACCATCAACATAATATCTCGACGACCGCCATAAGCTCCTACAGGCAACCCACCGCCAATAACTTTACCCAAAGTTGTCAAATCTGGCGTAACCCCAAACTTTTCTTGAGCGCCACCGTAAGCAATCCGAAAGCCTGTCATTACTTCATCAAATACCAGTAATGCGCCATTTTCTTTGGTCAGTAAGCGTAAACCTTCCAAAAATCCCGCATCGGGGGCGATAAAACCCGCATTTCCTACCACTGGTTCTAAAATTACCCCAGCAATTAAGTCTGGATGTTCGGCAAATAAAGCTTTAACGGCTTCCAGATCGTTGTAAGGCGCAGTTAAAGTATCCGCCGTGGTGGATTTAGGTACGCCGGGAGAATCGGGTAAACCCAAAGTCGCCACCCCTGACCCAGCTTTGACTAAAAACATATCCGCGTGACCGTGATAGCAACCCTCAAACTTGATAATTTTATCGCGCCCGGTAAAGGCTCGCATCAAGCGCAGGACTGCCATACAAGCTTCCGTGCCAGAATTTACAAAACGTACCATTTCAATGCTGGGAACGGCATTAATTACCATCTCTGCCAGGACGTTTTCGAGGACGCAGGGCGCACCAAAGCTAGTACCTTTTTCTAAGGCGGCTTGCAAGGCGCTGATTACTTCTGGGTGGGCGTGACCACAAATAGCAGGGCCCCAGCTACCCACGTAGTCAATATACTGATTGCCATCCACATCCCAAACATTTGCACCCTTGACGCGGTCAAAAACAATCGGTTGTCCGCCTACGGATTTGAATGCTCTTACTGGAGAATTTACGCCTCCCGGCATTAAGTTTTGAGCGGCGGCAAAGATTTCCTCGGATTTGGTAGTTTTGATGGTGGTATTAACCAAAGTTGTCTCCTAAAAATGTATCTGTAAATAGTTGCGTGCCTGGTTTAGAATTCTTATAGTAATCAATTACGCCAAGCATAAAAATAAAATTATGTAATCTCGAACCGCGATTTACCAGATATAAATTTCACATTTCTCCGGTTTATAGCGATACAAAGGCTTACGGTATTGCGGTGGGAACTAAAAAAATGAATTTTGGTTAGAAAAATAGCCTGACGCTTCACTTATAGAAAATAGGCGCTCGTTCGTTCCAATGGTATCGTAAACAAATAAGTTATTGCCTGGAATACCAGCAACTATGTCACCTCAAACTATTTTGGCTCAACTGCGTTATGACGATCGCGGTTTAATTCCAGCTATTGTACAGGACTATTTAGACGGCACGGTTTTAATGCTGGCATGGATGAACGTTGAATCAGTGCAAAAAACTCTAGATAGTGGGGAAACATGGTTTTGGAGTCGTTCGCGCGGGGAACTATGGCATAAAGGCGCAACTTCTGGGCATATTCAAAAAGTAAAAAGTTTTCGTTACGATTGCGATCGCGATGCCTTACTTGTGGGAGTAGAACAAATTGGCGATATTGCCTGTCATACCGGGGAACGCAGTTGTTTTTACGGGGACACCGACGGGCAAAAAGTCGATCCTCCTGGAGATACATTATCAGAATTATTTAAAGTAATATGCGATCGCCGAGACAATCCTACCGATAATTCCTATACTTGCCAATTATTTGCTGATGGCGATAACAAAATCCTCAAAAAGCTGGGGGAGGAAACCGTTGAGTTGGTAATGGCTTGTAAAGATGACGAAAAAGAGGCGATCGCCTCAGAAGCTGCGGACTTGCTGTATCATACTCTCGTTGCTTTAGCTCATCATCAAGTTGATATTAAAGACGTTTATCGCAAATTACAAGCCCGTAGGCGCTAATTTTCTCTTTTTAGGGGCGTATTTGCAAGAGTACACCCCCATACTTTAAAAAGTAAACGTAGTCCGAAGTAAACCTACTACGGTTGTTTCATTATTGCTATTAGATTCTGGGTTAAACAATACAAAAGCTCCTGGAGTAACGCTGATATGGTCGTTAACTCTAAAGCGATAATAACCCTCCAAATGGTAAGGAGTTGCTCTTTCTTGCCCTGGTAGCGATGTCACTGCATCGCCACTAGCACTAGAGCGATATAGGGGTTGTCCAAACAGCAACCCCGCATTGTTGCCTTCAGCAAACAAATCTCGAAAATGCAAACCTACCATCCAACTTGTAAAAGTAGAACTAGCATCTACCGCTCCCGAAGCCGCGTCAACAAAAATTGCTGCTCCATACCCAGAAATAGCCACCTTGGGAGCAAATCGCCAAGTTAAAGTTCCCCCTACAGAATTAAGTTTAACTGGTGTCCCGGCGGCAAGTCCGCCCAATGCTCCAATATCTGCATTTACTAATCCCGTGCCTAAAATGTTGATTTCGTGGTAGCTGTTGGCATAGTTAAGCCCAATATCTATACTTTTGCTAGGTCTAATTGTCAACTGCGCCGCCGCTACGGTACTACCGCTAAATAAACCTGCTCCCAAAGGTGTACCCGAAACTCCCGGAAGTATATCAGGAGCTTTCCCCGGAATTGCGGCGTTGACGCTACCATACAAAGCCGTCAAATTGATCGCTTCAGAGATATTCCAAATAAAGCCCCCCGCCGAAGCTAAACCAGAACCCGAAGAACCCCCCGATACGCGCACTACAGGGTTGTAGCCTGCAAATCGAGAAATTGCTTCTTGTCCTTCACCAGCAAAAGGAGTAATGGCGGGAAAAGCATCTGTTGTCTCTGCTGCTGTTCCCGCAAACAAAGTTACTTTACTAGCCACGGGAAAAACATACAGCAGCTTGTACAAAGAAAAACTATTAGCATCAATTGCCGACAAGTTTTGCGGATTCACCCCAGGAAACTGCGGTTCAAAGCTAAGTTTGGCGCTGCTACTGCTCAATCCTAGCCCATCGGCTAAACCTAAAGCACCCCCTGTACTGTTGTCGCCTCCAAGCAGGTTGTAAGCTTGTAAGCCTGTAATTAAAGCGTCTTTGCCTGTAAAGCTGCTAGTGAGATTTATTCGCGTGCGATTAGCCAAAATAATATTCGGATCGCTGTCATTTGCTCCACCTGTAGCACCAATAGCGGCTACAATCACCTCTCCGCTTAACTTGGTGGTAGTAGAAAACTGATTTGCTTCTAATTCGGCGGTATTTGCTTCTAAAGAGTCTACACGCCCCCTTAGTGCAGCGAGTTCGCTGGCAAATTCTGTTTGCAGTCTTTCAATAGTCGTTAAATCTTCTCTTTTGGCTAAGTCGCTGGTGGCGGTAGCAATTAATTCATTTACTCGGTCTAAACAGGCATTTAAGCCCGCCGCAAATTCGTAACGAGTTAGCGCCCGATTACCCCGGTAAGTACCGTCTGGATATCCGGCAATACACCCGTAGCGTTCGACTAATGATTGCAGTGCTTGAAATGCCCAATCTGTCGGCTGTACATCAGATAATTGCGATACTGATGTTACTTGCTCCATTGACTGAGATAAAACGATTGGTTCGTTTTTAGGCTTATTTGCGGTGTCAATTGGGCGATCGCCATCTATCTGTTCTGACAATAACTCTAAACTACTAGCTTTAGCAGGGGTTACTACGGATGACAAAAACCCAGACAGCAAGCACAGTAGAGCTAATTTGCTCGAACAACTCAGCAAATTACTATTCATAAATTACTCCTCACAAACCTATTATTTTGATTCCTAGATAAAACTCTAATACCGAGCATTTTTCTAGTTTTTTAAAAAAGCATTAATTCAACAAAACACTCTGGACTAGAGTTAACAGATCCTACTTGAAAATATTGAAATGTTTGCACGAAACGGAGAGATTTACATAATTTCTTAATTATTGCTATTTTTAATTATTAAATTTGTCTGTGTAATACAGCTTGACAATAAAATATTTGTCTCGTCGCAGTTAAGGCTTAGGAGATAACATTTGCTCTAAATAATACAAAATTGAGATTAATATACTTACGCTTAAAGCTAAACCTAGCCAAAAATTGTCGGCAAATACGGGAGTTTGATCTAAAGCCCAGCCACCTAAGGGCGGCCCAATAAAATAGCCTGCTGCCCAACATAAAGAACTGATGGAAAAGTATACGCCTAATTGGGATTTGGGCGCTAGTTCGGTAATTAAAGCTGAAGCTGAGGGGGTATAAGAAACAATAGCGATCGCAAATACACTTAATGCGCCAATTGCCCACCATAATTGATAATCCGTAGCAACTCCTGTCACCCACATTAAAATAAATCCAATCGCCCACATTACCGCTGAGAAAATCAAGGATTGGGGATGAGTAAAGCGCTTTAAACCACGAACTACAGGTAATTGAGTAAATATAGCGATCGCCAAATGCCAACCAAAAATTACACTAATAGTGCCTTCGGTAAATTCTGCTCCCGATGCGTTTAAAGCCACGAAGTTTTTTAAATAAAGTGGTAAAGTGCTTTGCAATTGAGAAATATAAGTAGTAAAAATAATATTGACTAAAACGTAAATTAATAATCGGCGATCGCTTAGGGCTATTTGCCAGCTAGATTTTAGAGATATAGCTGCTTTAGCATCTACAGGTTTGTAAGTTTCTTTAATAGCAAAATACACCACGCCAAAAAATACCACAAAAGAAACAGCATCAACTATAAATAGCGTCCTATAAGCCCCCGTAGCGCTAATTAATGCCCCACCTAATACAACCCCCATACCTAGCCCTAGATTATCTGCAAGTCTGGTAATGGCATAAGCTTCATGACGTTGTTCAGGGGCGGTTAAATCGGCTACTACTGATTCGTTGGCGGGCCAATACAAGCCTTGTCCTAAGCCCACTAATAAGTTACCGATAACTAAGATTGAGAAGTTATTAGCACTAGCCAAAACTAGAGATGCGATCGCACTAATGGCGGCTGAAAGCAGCAAAGTCTTACGTCGTCCCCAATCCTGCGAATCGGAAAACGCACCGCCCAAAATTCGCCCCACAACCCCAGATATAGATGCACTACCTAAAGCAAACCCTACCGCCGTTGCCGATAATCCTACCTGATTGACAAAAAATATTGGAGCGTAAAATAAAGTAAACCCCGTCCCGACTTCCGATAAAAAACGCCCAAATGCCAAAATCCAAACTTGAGGATTTAGTTGCGGCATCCAGGAAAATAAGCTATTTTTTTTAGAAAAATTCATTAAATCTTTAGATCAATACGGAATTTACTGAGTAACTCAAACAACTAATTAGGGAATCTTAAATACAGAGATACTTACTCGACTCCCTTAGTCTGTATTACCTGATGACCCTTTTAATTCTCAAGCTACTAATTTCAATTGCAATCTTGTATGGGTTATATCTTCTGTATCAGGGTAAAGATCCAACCAAGCAGCGATGGCAATTTACAGATCGAGGTAGCAAGCAACAGCCTTCTAAACATCTGCAAATAAAACTCTTACAGCTACTAAATGGCGATCGCAATACGGCAAATAGACTAATCGCCTCAGCAAAGGCTAGGAATCCTGATAGAACGATAGATTGGTGTGTGGAGAAGGTAATTTTTGACTTGCAACGCGATCGCGGTAGGTATTAATTTTCACTTTGCAGCCAAGTAGTTACATCTGTAATTGCCACAAAATCTAGTAACGCTACAGCTAATTGTTCTAGGCGATCGCTTGTTAAGCTGCGAATTTGTTCTAAAGTGGTAGCGTCAATGCTGCCAAAACGGCGTTCTAATTGACGGATAACTAAAGTTGATTCTCCTAATTGTTGTCCTTGTCTAACTCCTTCTTGGAGGATTTGTTGATAAATAACGGATTCCTTCATGATGTCCTCTCTAAATAATTGATTAATTAAATTTTGCTCGAATCTCAAACCCGCTAATATTTCTACACTAGCGGCTAAATTTTGCCTCTGCTGTGCTGATTCAATCCTAGCGACTTGCGCGGCTACTTGCTCTAGTAAAGTTCTAGGCGTTTCTGCCCTTGTAAGAGTTGCTAGGGGTAGCAAAGCATTATCGGCGAGAAAAGGGGCGGGATCTTGCTCCCACAGGCGAATTACTCGGTAACGATGCCAAGTGTTAGCGGCGGTAAATTCGTTAATAAATGCTGCTTGGGAAGTTGTGGATTTGAGAAAAATAATAACTTGCTCGATGGGACATCGATATTGCCGATATAGTCGCAACCAATAATCGAGCATTCGTAAAGGTAATGGCGGTTCTAATACGGGTAGAGTTTGAAACTCTAGATGTAAGATTTGGTTGGAACTTTGCACTAATGTCACCGAATCCGCGCGGATTGGTTCTAGGCTTAATTCAGTTTTTAGTACCTCAACTTCTGTTGCTTGGTTGGGAAGTAGCCAACGGGCAAAATTTTCTGGGTATTCTTCAGCGAGATATTTGCAGATATTGTCGTAAGTCATGGCGAAATCTATTGCTTTTGCTAACCTTAAAAATTGTTAGCTATAACGAGTCATCATGAAATCATTTTTATTTGTAACCGATTTAGATCATACCCTTGTGGGAGAACGTCGCGCTTTGGCTGTGCTTAATGAGAAGCTACAACAGCATCGAGAAGAACACGGTACAAAAATAGTTTATGCCACTGGGCGATCGCCAATCCTATTTGCCGAACTCCAAAGCCAACAGCAACTTATAGAACCAGATGCTTTAGTTGCTTCCGTTGGTACAGAAATTTATTTCAAAGGTAGCGATACTGCTGATAATGGCTGGTCAGATAAACTATCGCCAGGATGGAATCGAGAGCATATTTTGGCAACTACGGCTCATTTTGCCGATTTAGTCATGCAACCAGATTCCGAACAGCGCCCTTACAAAGTTAGCTTTTTGCTAACCGAAGACTCCGCCCAAGAAGTTTTACCACAACTAAAATTATATTTGCAACAGCAAGGCTTGGATACCAAGTTAATTTACAGTGCTGGTGTAGATTTAGATATTTTGCCCCGTCATGGCGATAAAGGTTTAGCTGTGCAATATCTGCGCTCTCTATGGGATATAGAAGCACAGCAAACGGTTGTTTGTGGAGATTCGGGTAATGATATTTCGCTATTTTCCCAAACAGAAGAACGCGGTATTATTGTTGGCAATGCCAAATCTGAACTATTGCAATGGCATAACGAAAACGGTGCGGACTATCATTATTTAGCTCAAGCTTTTTGCGCGGGTGGTATTCTTGAAGGCTTAAATCATTTTGGTTTTATTGAATGATTAGCTATCTTAAAGGCATTGTTGCAGGCATTTCTAAAACTACTACTAATCGCATTACTTTGACATTAGAAGTAAATTTTTGCGGCTACGACTTGCTAATTCCCGCCCGATTGGTGCAACAATTACCGCCAATTGGCGAAACGGTACAGATTTTTACGCATTTGCAAATTAGAGAAGAACAGCCTTTACTCTATGGATTTAGCACTTTAGCAGAACGAGATTTATTTAGACAATTGATTAGCGTTACCGGGATTGGATCTGCAAATGCGATCGCACTACTTGATACTTTACCTTTACCCGATCTAATTCAGGCGATCGTTACTAGCAATACGCAGTTATTAATTCAAACTCCTGGCGTGGGGGGGAAAACTGCCGAGCGGATTTGCTTAGAATTGCGGAAAAAACTGGCAGATTGGACAGATATTCCGGGCTTAGTTGCCCCTACCGATGGCCCAAGTCCTACCATTTTAGAAGATGTGCAGATGACCTTACTAGCTTTAGGTTATACCCCTAGTGAAGTTTCTAAGGCTTTGCAAGCGGTGAGTCAACAAGTGGGGTTGGCAAAAAATGCTAATGCGGAAGATTGGATTCGTCAGGCGATCGCTCATCTCAGCAATTAAGCTGATTTTTAGCCTTTATTCGCCAAATTTTACTTTAATTAGCTTTTATAGCTAGTTAGCTAAGATCCGCAACCATTAACCTAAGTTATCTCCCTAGAACGATTACAGAATAGAGGACACGCTGAGAAAATATGAATGTTGTGTTTTTATACTTGACTTACTTATATGGCAACTCCCATAGAATTTAATTTATTTGCACCATATATAAAAGGCGCTGCATTAGTTGGCGAATTTTCTGATTGGAAAGATGTACCAATGAAAAAAGGCGAAGATGGTTACTTTCGTACTCTAGTAGAACTAGAAGACGGAGTTTATCAGTATAAATTTCGCGTTCAATCTAAGTCGTGGTTTTTTGAACCGGATCAATGGGTAGAAGTTGTAGATCCTTACGCGGTAGATATTGATAACGCTAGTCAAAATGCGATCGCCCGGATTAAAGACGGGGAAAAAATCGTTGATACTTATGTATGGAAACACGACGATAAACCCTTACCCGCCGATAGCGAATTAGTTATATACGAGTTGCACGTAGGCGACTTTTCGGGGGGAGAAGATGACCCCTTTGCACGGGGTAAATATAAACACGTAGTCGAAAAATTAGATTATCTGTGCGAATTGGGTGTAAATGCGATCGAAGTTATGCCTGTAAAAGAATACCCCGGCGACCATAGTTGGGGCTACAATCCTCGCCACTTCTTTGCTACAGAGTCAAGTTATGGCCCTACCGAAGGATTAAAACAATTAGTAGATGAATGTCATGGTAGAGGGATGCGGGTAATTATGGATGGTATTTACAACCACTCCGAAGCCGAAGCGCCCTTAACTCAAATCGATCACGATTATTGGTATCATCACGCCCCCCGCGATCCTGACAACAACTGGGGTCCAGAATTTAACTATGAGTTTTACGACGAAAAACTAGAAACCTACCCCGCACGTAAGTTTATCGGCGATAACGTGCGTTTTTGGGTAAGTGAATATCATACCGATGGCATCCGTTTTGATGCTGCGCGGCAAATTGCCAATTACGACTTCATGCACTGGATTGTCAAAGAAGCCAAAGATACAGCCAGCATGAAGCCCTTTTATACCGTTGCCGAACATATTCCCGAAACTGCCAGTATTACTAATGTAGATGGGCCGATGGATGGTTGCTGGCACGATAGTTTTTATCACTGCATTTTAGAGCATATCTGCGGCGATACCTTCGATCTTGAACGCTTGAAAGATGTAATTGATTGCAAACGTCAAGGGTTTATGGGCGCTACGAATGTTGTAAATTACCTAACAAATCACGATCATAATCATGTCATGGTGGAATTAGGCGATCGCGAAATCTTTGACGAAGCAGCTTTTACTCGTGTCAAATTAGGCGCAGCTATTCTGTTAACCGCCGTTGGTGTCCCTCTCATTTGGATGGGTGAAGAATTTGGCGAATACAAACCTAAAACCCCAGATTCTGCCAAAATTGATTGGACTTTATTAGGTAATGACTTAAATCGCGGTTTGTTTGAATCCTACAAAGGCTTAATCAATCTGCGTAAAAGCAATCACGCTCTTTATACAGAAAATATCGAATTTTTCCACGAAAACCCCGAAGCAAAAGTTTTAGCTTACACCCGTTGGAATGATGAAGGTTCGCGCGTGGTTGTAGTTGCCAATTTCTCGGAAAACTTCTTAGCTGGCTATCAAGTTTCTGGTTGTCCCGCCGGAAGATGGCACGAATGGACAAAGGACTACGATTTAGAATCTGGCGAAGAAGGTTTAATGACAGACTTAGGCGCATACGAAGCCAAAGTATTTGTTTGGCAGTAATTCACTGAGTTTTGACATAAAAAACCCCTCTCTGGTATAGAGAGGGGTTTTTTGATTTTAAGCTTCCTCAACTTCTGGCGCAGATTGACCAAACTTTCTACGGCGGCTAGTTATCAATTTCTCGTAACGATTCATCAGTGGCGTTGTGCTAATACCGTGCAAAATGACCGACAGCACAATAGTAATGTAGGTAATCCAGGCAACTTGTTCGCCCAAAGACCCTTTCAAGCCATGCCCAAACGCATAACATAAGTAATAAATAGAACCGACCCCGCGCACCCCAAACCAGCCAAATAACAAGCGAGTAATGGGTTTGTAATGACCGCCGATGGTACTAATCCAAGCCCCCACCGGGCGAATTACAAATAGCAACAAGCCGCCAATTAACAAACCAACGCTTAAATATTGCCAAATTGCTTGGACGCGCAACAGCGAACCTAAAATTAAAATTGTCGCTACTTCCATCAATTTCTCAATTCGTTCTGTAAATTCAAGTTGAGAATGATGTTTTTCTTCGTCTGTATATTGCCTTTGTGCTGCTATAGCCGCGACAAAAACCGCTAGAAATCCGTAGCCGTAGACAACTTCTGTTAGAGAATAAGTAAGCAAAATTGTGGCGATCGCAATAAAATCTGCCATCAAATCATCTACAGGTGTATACTTTTCTAGCTTTTGTTGTAGCCAAACGACGGATTTAGCAACAATAATTCCCATTCCTATACCCGCAACTACTGCCCAGATTAGGTCTACCGCCACCCATTCTTTAAACCAGTCTTGCCAGTTATTACCTTTTTCTAGCCAATGAATCCCAAAATAGACAAAGGGGAAAGCTAAAGCATCGTTTAAGCCACCTTCGGAAGTTAAGCCAAAACGCAATTCATCTTTGTCATCGGTATCGGCTAGCTGAACTTCTGAAGCTAGTACGGGGTCTGTAGGCGCAAGAATTGCCCCTAGTAATATCGCAATTCCCCATTCCATTTTTAAACCCCAATGGGCAACTGCTGCGATCGCAAAAATGGTAATAGGCATCAAAAAGCCAATTAGCCGCACCGTTGAACGCCAAGCCCAAAAGTTTAGCTGCCGATTCATTTTCAATCCGCAACTATATAAAGATACCAGAACAACAAATTCTGTTAATCTCTCCAGAAAGTTAGCATCTGGTCGCAATTGAACAATATTAAATCCATAAGGGCCAAGAGTAATACCGACAACTAGATAAATTAAGGCAAAAGAAAGCGGTAATTTAGCAATCCAGCCCGATCCTAAAGTCACGAAAAGTAGCAAAAAACCAATCACAAATAGATCGATAATATATATATCTAAATCCAAACCCATAGAAATCGCCTAACAAACAACAAGCCGCTTCCGCAAGCTTACAGCGAAGTTCCTTTACCCTAAATCCACCTCAGACAGATTACGGCAATAAAAAGTTAAAAATCATCTTAATTAGCGTTTTATGAAATTACCTGATGGCCCTAAAACTTTGCCTTTTATCCAAATGCTGCAATGGATTAGTAACCCTTTAGAATTTATGGATAATTGCAGCCAGCGTTACGGCGACTGTTTTACAGTCCGGTTGGCTAACTTTAAACCGATGGTGTTTTTTAGCAATCCTCAAGCCATTGAGCAGATTTTTACAAGCAATTTAGGGCAATTTGACTCTGGTAGAGCAAATTCTGTTTTACAGCCTTGGGTAGGCGATAAATCTTTGCTATTACTCGATGGGCGCAGCCACCAAAGGCAAAGAAAGCTACTTACACCGCCCTTTCATGGCGATCGCATGAAGTCTTACGGCGAGATGATTTGCAATATTACCGAACAAGTAATTAGCACTTGGCAAATTGACAAACCTTTCTCTGTGCGATCGGCTATGCAGGAAATTTCTCTATCAGTTATTTTACAAACAGTGTTTGGCTTGCAAGAAGGCGATCGCACAGAGAAACTTAAGCGGCTTTTAACCTCACTCCTTGATATGACTTCTTCGCCACTAAGTTCTAGCTTAGTTTTCTTTAAAGCCTTACAGCAAGATTTGGGTGCGTGGAGTCCTTGGGGGCGTTTTGTTCGCCAAAGAGCGCAAATAGATGAGATTATTTATGCTGAGATATGCGATCGCCGTCAACACCCCGATTCGTCGAGGGTAGATATTCTGAGTTTGCTAATGTCAGCTATTGACGAAAACGGCGAACCAATGAGCGATGTAGAATTACGCGACGAGTTGCTAACTTTACTGGTTGCAGGTCACGAAACTACAGCTTCAGCTTTAACTTGGGCGTTGTACTGGATTCACCATTTACCAGAAGTCAAAAGTAAACTATTGGATGATTTGGCTACAGTAGGAAATTTAGATTTTAATGCAATTGCCAAACTTCCCTATCTAAATGCCGTTTGTCAAGAGACGCTGCGAATTTACCCGATCGCTATGCTGGCATTTTTCCGCATTGCTAATGCTCCCATCAATATTATGGGGCAAGAGTTTGAACCTGAAACTGTGCTTACTCCCTGCATTTACTTAACTCACCACCGCCTAGACCTTTACCCAGAACCCAACCAATTTAAGCCAGAGCGCTTTTTAGAGCGGCAATTTTCTAAGTCAGAATACATCCCCTTTGGTGGTAGCAATCGGCTCTGTATTGGCATGGCATTCGCCTTATACGAAATGAAATTGGTGCTGGCAACGGTAATGTCCCGCTATAGTTTGGCGATTTCTGGAAATCAAACAGTAAAACCTGTACGTCGCGGGATTACCTTAGCGCCTTCCGGCGGTAAGTGGTTGGTAGCAAAGCAGCGTCATACTTCTAGAGAACTTGTTAGTAGCCAAAAAACTTAGATTTGGATGGAGTTAGGAAAATTTGGCACAATCACTGAATTTATCATCTGTCCATCTTTACTATAAAAACTCATTTCCCCCTTTTCGTTACATAACCAAAATTCTGTCGCACCAGCTTTAAAATAAAGCTCTTTTTTAAACTTCATTTCTTCCAATGTATTGCTAGATGATTTTATTTCAATGCAAATTTCTGGCGCAATTGAACAAACATCATCATTTTTGATTTGTTGATATCGCTTTTTAGAAATCCATATCACATCAGCTACTTTTACATTATCTTCCGTTTGAATTGGACACGCTGGATAAGTTAAACCTTCTTTAACCAGTGATTGAATTAAAGACTGAATTAAACCTTGATAAATTGAATGCTTGTTTTTCGCTGGACTCATTACAATTTGTCCCCAACGATTAAGCTCAATTTTATAAGGGATATTTTGCAATGCTGTATCTGCACAAACTTCTTGCCAGTTCATAAGTTATTTTTGTAACTTTATTCCCCGAATTGAAAAATCTAATAATTCTATTGGGTGAATTACATCTATTTTTTTACCTTGCATTTTTAAATGTTTATTTATTTGCAAAGTACAGCCAGGATTAGCTGAAGCAATTAAATCTGCACCAGTATTAAGGAGATTTTCAACTTTTTGGTTTCCCAACTCCTCCGCAATTTCCGGTTGCAGCATATTATAAACTCCCGCACTACCACAACATAAAGCCGCATCAATAGGTTCAACTAGCTTGACTTGAGGAATTTGTTTTAATAATTGACGCGGCTGGACGCTAATTTTTTGACCGTGCAGTAAATGACACGCATCTTGATAAACAAGTGTTAATGTTTCCTCAGTAATTGGCAGCAATTTCGCCGTCAATCCTACTGTTACTAAAAACTCTTGAACATCTTTAACTTTACTTGCAAATTCTTGAGCTTTTTCTTTGTATTCTGCGTCATCTTCTAAGATATGTCCGTATTCTTTTAAAGTATGTCCGCAACCAGCAGCGTTAATAATTATCGCATCAACTTCCGTATCTGCAAAACTATCAATCATTTGTCTCGCCAAGCTTTGCGCCTGCTGCTTTTGTCCTTGATGTTCGGGAAGTGCGGCGCAACAACCTTGACTTTCAGGAATTACCACTTCACAACCATTAGCCGTTAAAACTCTCACTGTCGCCTCATTAACTGGCGAGAAAAATAAGCGTTGTACGCAGCCTAAAATCATCCCTACACGATAACGTTTTTTACCTTGGGCGGGAATAACTGTAGGTAAGTTATTTTGAAAGGCTTTAAAAGTAACTTTTGGTAAAATTGATTCCATCGCAGCTAGGCGAGGAGATACTATTTTAAGTAAGTTTGTAGCACGGACAATTTTTTGTAAGCCTAGCTTTTGATACACCAATAAAGGCGCAAGCAAAAAGCGCAATCTATCAGGGTAAGGAAATAAAGAAAAAATGATTTGTCTAATTAGTTTATCGGGCAAACTTCGGGGGTAGTTTCGCTCAATTTGCGGACGAGTTGCAACTAATAATTTGTCATACTGTACCCCCGATGGGCAAGTTGTCACGCAAGCAAGACAACCTAAGCAAGAATCAAAATGTTCTACGGTAGCTTCGTTTAAAGAGATTTCCCCTTTGTTGATAGCATCCATTAAATAAATTCTACCTCTGGGGGAATCCATCTCTTTACCAATTACTCTGTAACTTGGACAGGTAGAAAGGCAAAAACCACAATGAACGCAAGTATCAATTAGTTTAGGATTGGGTGGGTTTTGTTCGTCAAAACCATTAATACTACTTAGAGTTGCAATGTTATTATTAGTATCTTCGGTTTGCATAAATTAAAAAATTATCTAAATTCCGCCAACAAAACGGTGAGGATTAAATACATTCTTGGGGTCAAATTGATGTTTGATTTTACGCATCAATTCCAAAGAGTTACCAGAGTAACCCCACACATCTAGCTGTTGCTTGCAATTAATGGGTGCTTCTAATATTGTAAGAAAACCGCCGTTGCTTTGACAGTGCGATCGCATTTTTAAAATCTCTGCTACGGTAGTATCGGCTGCACATTTCCACATCCCTAACCCACTAAGTGCGTGAATTAAGCTTTTCCCCCCACTGATACTATCAAGTTGCAGCAATACTTCTACAGCCGCAGATGGTAACACGCCGATTTTACAAGTAATTTGCTCTACATCAGATTGGCGCATTTGCTGCTGTAGTCTATCCCAGAGGCTAACTTCCTCTTTATCTGCATAAACAGCACTTTGCAAACCTAACTGTTTCCCAACTTCTACAAGAGTTGCTGACTGTTGTTTTACGCTTTCCTTTAAGCTGGCAAAACTAGCAATTAATCCCATCCCCTCCCCTAGTTGCAAATTGGTGACTAACTGGGGTGACAATAAATCGAATTTAGCAGGGGTTAAAGCCGAAGCGCGGAGAGTTTTTGTTGCTTGGGTAAGATTTGCTACGTCTCCTGTCAATACAACGGTTTCTGACGCTTCTGGTAACGGATAAACTCGCAAAGTTGCTTGACAAATCGCCCCTAATGTACCGTAAGAACCAGTAAATAGCTTCATTAAGTCGTATCCGGCAACATTTTTTACTACCTGTCCTCCCGCCGTCGCAATCTGTCCATCGGCGCGCACAAAGGTAATACCTAGTAATAAATCTCTGACTCCACCGTAGCGTTGGCGCAGCGAACCAGTGTCCGCCGTAGCGATAATACCTCCAATAGTAGCTGATTCGGGGCTGGTGGGGTCGAGGGGGAGAAATTGCCCAGATTTTGCTAAAACAGCCTGCAAGTCAGCAAATTTAGTTCCAGCTTCTACTGTTACTGTTAAATCGCCTATAGCGTGTTCAATAATTTGGTTTAAGCCTTCGGTACTCACAACTATATCCGCATTTTGTACCAACCCACCCCAGCCAAGTTTGCTACCACCGCTACAAAGTAAAATTTTTCTGTTGTTATTGTATGCATAGGCAATAACTGCGGCTAGTTCTGGCGGATTTTGGGGATAAATAATACAGTGTGGATTATGAGAAGATGCAAAAGCTTGAGTTATTTCTTTTTGTTTGGTAAAGTCTAGGTTTTCCCACTGGCAACAATTTTTTGGGCTAACTAGAGTGTTTATTTGAGAATAAGTCGCATTCATCCTAATTCATTTAATACTAGCAACAGTAAAATTACTGATTTAATTTATATTATAGGGACTTACGCCATGAGCAAAACAATTATATTTATAATTAGTTTTTTAAATCTGCAACCATAGTTAAGGCATAATGTTTTCTCCCTTTATTAATAAAAGAGCCTTTTTAGCCTTAGTTTTTCTCACTCTAGCAGCCTTAGCAGGCAACTATTTTACCCTCGATTTATTTTGGGGTATATCTTTCCTGTTTGGTAGTATTGCTAGTTTGGTGGTTTTGTACCTTTTTGGTACTCCTTGGGGTGTTTTAGTAACTCTTATTTCTAGTATTCAAACTATAGTTTTATGGCATCATCCTTATGCCGCAATTCTTCTTGGTTTAGAAATTTTATTTATAGGGTTATTCCGTCGCCAGCCTTCAAATATTCTCTTAGTAGATATACTCTACTGGCTGATTATTGGTATGCCTTTAGGTTGGTTATTTTATGCTTTAGTTTTAAACTTAAATAATACGCAAGTTTTACTTTTATTACTTAAAAAAGCAGTAAATGGAATTGCGAATGCTTTAATTGCCAATTTAATAATTACCTACCTACCTCTTAACAAATGGCTGCATCGTCCACAAGCTGACAAAAAAATATCTTTGCAATCAAACATCTTAAATCTATTAATTTGTTGTTTATTTTTACCTTTATTAGTATTGACGCTTTTGGATAGCAATCGCGTTGTAAATCATCTGGTTAGTGATATACAAGCCGATCTTGAACTCACTTCCAGCTTTCTATCTACTGAATTGCAAGCTTGGCATCAAGCTCACTTAGATCGATTTAATAAGTTAGCTCAAATCGCTGTAAAAAGCAACGTTAAGTCTTCGGCAAATTTGCAGCTTAGTACAGATTTAATGCAACAACTATTCCCAGACTCTTACAGTATTAGCATTGAAAATAATCTAGGAAATCAAGTTGCATTTTCTGGAAACAACCAAAATAAAATAATTGGCAACTCAGACAATAAATTACTTATAGAAAAGGCAAAAAATACTTTAAAGCCTATACTTAGTAGCGCAATCAGTGATTCCAGCTTACCCGATTCCATAGTAAACTTAATAGTTCCAATAGTTAGAAATAAAGAATTTTTGGGTACAGTCAATAGTAATTTGGATCTGCGTTACTTCAGCCAATTACTTAAAATAAACAATAGCAATAAATCTTGGCAATTTACTATTCTTGATTCTCAACAACGCATTATTGCTAGTACGGGGACGGAAATAGAAACAAGTTTTGCCCGCCGCCAAGAAGGAGAATTTAGATATATAAACTCAACAATGTATAACTGGTTGCCATCTAAACCAAATTTGACACCTATTAATCGTTGGCAACAATCTTTATACGGTCAAAAAATTAGTATTAATGATACTATTCCCTGGAGCATAGTTGTAGAATTGCCTGCAAAGTCTTATATTAATTACTTAAATTCTCTATACATCAATAACTTTGGTATTGTTTTAATTGTCGGAGTTTTAGCAATAGAGTCAGCAATAATTGTCAGCAGAAAAATATCTAAACCTTTAGCCAAGCTAACCGATTTAACTAATAATTTACCTCATAAACTTACTACTAGAGAAGATATTGAATGGTTTTATAGCCCAATAATTGAAATTGACTCTTTAATAAATAATTTTAGGTTAATGGCGATCGCATTAAATAATAAATTTACCGAAATTCAAAATATTAACAAATCTCTTGAAGAACAAGTGCAAGAGCGGACAAAGGTCGCCCTGCGTGTAAAAATGAATTTGATAAACGTAATCAATCAACACCAACAAACCGAAGTAGCACTACACGAAACTGAAGCAAGGTACTGGGATTTATTTGAAAATGCTAACGATTTAATTCAAAGCGTTACCCCAGAGGGTAAATTTATTTATGTTAATCGTGCTTGGCGAGAAGCTTTAGGTTACAACCAAACAGAAATTGATAATATATCTATGCTAGACATTATTGATTGCGATAGCCATGCTCACTGTATAGAAGTGTTTGAACAGGTAATGTCAGGAGAAAAAATTGATAAAGTTGAAACTACATTTATTACTAAGTTTGGCAGAAAACTTATCGTTGAAGGTAGCGTAAATTGTAAAATTGTGCATGGCAAACCTGTGTCTACTCGGAGTATTTTTCGCGACATTACTGAGCGCAAGCAAGCAGAAGCTGAAATTCAACACGCCTTACAAAAAGAAAGAGAACTTGGCGAACTCAAATCCCGCTTTATTAATACCGCTTCTCATGAGTTTCGCACACCTTTAACTATTATTCTCATGTCTGCTAGGTTGCTAGAACAATTTAATCAGCAAGCCAGCGAACAACAAAAAAACTTATATTTTGAACGCATCAAAGCTGCTATTAAGCGCATGAATGAATTACTAAATGATGTTTTACTTGTGGGTAAGTCAGAATCAGGGAAAACTGAACTTAATTCAACTCGCCTAGCTTTAATCAAGTTTTGCCAGCAATTAATAGAAGAAACACAAATGAGTACAGGTAGCCATCATATTATTAATTTTATTAGTCAAGGTGATGATACTAGCGCTTATTTAGATGAAAAACTCCTCCGTCACATTTTAAGTAACTTACTTTCCAATGCTATTAAATATTCTCCTCAAGGTGAGGAAGTTAATTTTAAGTTAACTTGCGAAACTAATCAAGCAACCTTTGAAATTAAAGATAGTGGTATTGGCATTCCTGTTAAAGATATAGAACAGTTGTTTAACTCTTTTCACCGAGGTAGCAATGTTAAATCAATTCCCGGTACGGGATTAGGATTATCAATTGTGAAACAATATGTAGAATTGCACGGCGGCACAATTACTGTTAATAGTGAATTAGGAGTAGGAACTACATTTACAGTTGTATTACCTTTTATTTACAATCATCAGTTTCATAAGAATTAAACATTTATAAAAAATTAAAGGGTTTTTAATATATTTAGCTAACTAAGGTAGAATACAAATTGATATTTTAAAACCCAGGTAAAAAAAATTGTTATCATTTTTGACCTCATCAATAATAGCAGTAAATACTGTTCCAATTAACTCTCAATCTCTACCGCAAAAACTATCCTCACCTGCACCAGTTACCCAGTTTTTACCCACCGACACAACGCTTATAGGAATAGTTAATACCAAAACTGAAAAATGGCAAAGCTTAACTAAATTTGAACTATTTGCCCAGATTTTCAATGCTGTAGAAAAGCAACTTCCTACTCAAATGGGCTTAAATTACCAAACAGATATTAAACCCTGGTTGGGAGAACAAGTAGCTTTTACACTTTTGCCTCAAAAAGATATAAAACCAGGCAGTTTAGAGGGTAGTTTTCTACTTTTAGCGACGGTAAAAGATGAGCAATCATTACAAGTATTAATAGATAGATTAAAAAGTAGTAACGCGCAAGAAGTAACCGAAAGACAATACAAAGGTGTAAAAATTTTGGAATGGAAACCGTCTGCACCTATTGCACCAGTTTCTACTTTGCCTAAATCGTCTGTAGCCGCAGTCCCAGGTATACCCAATTTACCTATGCCTAACCGAAATAGTATCAAAAATCGAGGCATGGCGATCGCACTCCTACCAGGATATATAGTCACAGCCAGCACAGCTAAACCCATTGAACAGTTACTAGACAAGCCTCCAGGTAGTGCTAATTTAGCCCAAAACCCCAATTTTAAACAGCTAACCCAGCATCCTCAATATAATCAAGCCCTATTTACCCTCTACGAAGACCCGACTAAGGTTCTTTCTTTATTCAAGTCTTTAGCTCAAGATCCTAGCTTACCCTTTCCCATTGCTCCCAGCGCCATTACTTCCGCCCAAGTAGAGCAATATAGTTCAATAGATGGTTTAGTGTGGGAACAACCAGAAGGCTTACGCTTGCAACTGTTCGCCCACCGCAAAACACCCAGTTTAGCTAATATCCTAACTCCCAATACCGCGCAATTACTCCCGCGCATCCCCGCACCCGCGTACTCTGCAACTACTGGAAGCAATATTTATCTGCAATGGCAAATGCTAGAAACGGCGCTAAATGGATATCCACAATTTAAAGATGGACTTGCCAAGTTGAATCAAACTATTACTAGCACAACTGGATTAGACCTCAATAAAGATATTCTAGGTTGGATGGATGGCGAGTATGCTTTGTTTTCTTATCCTACCGAACAAGGCTTAATAAGTAGCCAGTTAAAGATGGGTTTAGGCTTTTTTGTCCAAACAACAAATCGTAGCAAGGCTGAATCTACTTTAAATAAATTAGGTCAATCTCTCAAGACTCTTTCTGGCGGCGCATTATCTACTAATACTTACAATGATATTGATGGTTTCAATGTCAATAGTTGGAACTTTGGAGAACAAAGTATATTTGCTTACAGTTGGGTAGATGATAAAACTCTATTAATTTCAACGGGATTAGGCGCAGTTACAGAATTGTTACCCCAGCCTCAAAAACAACTAGAAAAAGATTACAACTTTGCTACAGCTATAAGTTCCTTGCCATTTCCTAATCAAGGTTATTTTTATATCAATATGGGTTCTTCTTTGGCGTGGGTATATAGTCTTGCACCGGAAACATTTAATACTCCAAGCTTTCAAGTCTTCAAGCAAGTTATTGGTAGTGTGCGTAGTTTTAGTACCACAACAACTACTACTAGCAAAAAAGAGCAATATGACGGCTTAGTTGTACTAGCACCTGCTAAAAAGTAATATAGCAATCCTATGCAGATTCATAAACATTAACCGTAGGGGCGCAATGCATTGCGCCCCTACAACTAAAAATATCTAAAATAACTCTACCTTCTCAAATTGCTTTAGATTTTGAGCATTTGCTGCTTCTCCGCAAGTACGGGGTGTGGGAAATATTTTATCGGGATTAGCTAAACCTTTCGGGTTAAATGCTGTGCGAATATACTGCATAGTTTCTAAATCTACTTCTGTAAACATATTCGGCATATAACACTTTTTATCTGCGCCAATCCCATGTTCTCCCGAAAGACTACCGCCGACTTGGACGCAAAGTTTGAGAATATCGCCGCCTAATTCTTCGACTTTTTCAAAAGCCCCAGGAACAGCATTATCGTAAAGAATTAGCGGGTGCAAGTTGCCATCTCCGGCGTGAAATACGTTAGCAATTTTGTAACCGTATTTTTTACTCAAGTTTTCAATTTCTTGCAATACAAATGATAACTTAGTGCGAGGAATTACCCCATCTTGGACGTAATAATCGGGGCTGAGATGTCCCGCCGCCGCAAAAGCTGCTTTACGCCCTTTCCATAATTTATTGCGCGTTTCTATATCCTTTGCAGAAGTAACATTTCTCGCGCCGTTTTGTTTACAAATAGCTGCAATTCTCTTTTTCATTTCGTCTACTTCTACTTGCAAACCATCTACTTCTACAAGTAAAATTGCCTCGGCATCGCGGGGATAGCAATTTGTTGCTAATACATCCTCTACAGCGTTAATGCTGAGATTGTCCATCATCTCCATTCCCGCCGGAATTATCCCTGCGCTGATGATATCGGAAACCGCCGCCGCCGCCGCTTCAATGCTGGTAAAGTCTGCTAGTAAAACGCAAATTGATTCGGCAGTTTTGAGGATTTTTAAAGTAATTTCTGTAGCAATTCCTAACGTGCCTTCCGAACCAACAAATACTCCGGTAAGATCGTAACCAGGCATCTCTGGTATTTGTCCGCCTACATCAGTGATAGAACCATCGGGCAATACTAACTTTAGTCCCAAAACGTGGTTAGTTGTTACGCCGTATTTCAGGCAATGTACGCCCCCGGAGTTTTCCGCGACGTTACCACCAATAGAACAAATAATTTGACTAGAAGGGTCGGGGGCATAGTAAAACCCCGCACCGCTTACAGCTTGCGTTACCCAGTTGTTAATTACCCCAGGCTGTACAGTAACTCGCTGATTTTCTAAATCAATATCAATAATTTGCCGCATTAAAGCTGTAACAATTAGTACGCAATTTTCTGTAGGCAGTGCGCCACCTGATAAGCCCGTACCCGCACCCCGCGCAATAAATGCTATAGAATTGCGATCGCATACCTTAACTATCTCTGCTACTTGTTCGGTGGTTCTTGGTAATACCACAACTTCCGGGCGCTGCCGATAGCTAGCTAATCCGTCGCACTCATAGGTTATCAATTCTTCCCGGCGCTGCACTACGCCCTTTGTACCTACAATTGCCTCAAATTGCTTAATTATTGGCTTCCAGTTGCGTTGCTTGCTTGCTTCAACTAACATTAAAGGCTTTCCAGTATTAATCTTTATATCTATGATGAATTAAATTTTTGTGTATTTTTGTAAAAATTTTTAATTCTTATTAGACTTTTGCTTGTGTATTTTTGCCTATTGACATACAATTATATAATCGAGATATCAGCAAAAATATTATTAGGGCAAATATTTCCCATTATAACATAAATTTTAAACCAAAAAGCCGCCCAAGTCAAGCCCCATACCTTATTTAATCAACTTTTTTGCCAGTAAAAACTCGCTGACAACTTGTTTAACATTTTGCTTTTCGCCTTCGACTAGGTAATTCAAGCGCTGCATTTGTTTTTCATCAATTAAACCGCTTAGTTGCGCGATCACACTTTGCAATTCTGGATGTTGTTTTAAAACAGATTGACGCACAATTGGCGTAGCTTCGTAGGGTGGAAAGTATTGCTTATCGTCCGTTAGCACCACCAAATCTAAGCGGGGAATTGCGCCATCGGTAGAGTTTCCGGCAACTATATCTACTTGCTTTTGCTGCAATGCTTGGTAAAGTAAACCTAAGTCAATAATTTTAGGTGGCTTTGTAAACTTGAGATTATAGGTTTTGCTAAGTCCTGGTAAACCGTCTTCTCTTTCACTAAACTCATAACCAAAACCTGCTTGCCATTGGGGAGTATATTTAGCCGCTTGAGAGATTGTTTGCAGGTTTTTTGCTCTAGCCTCATCGCCGCGAATAATCATGGCAAAAGTATTTTGAAAACCCAAAGGCGGCATAACTTCTAACTGAAACTGCTTTGCATAATCTTGTTTTAATTGCTGATAAACTTTTTGGGGATCGGTAATTGCTTTTTGCTTCAAAATAGTAGTAAAAGCTGTACCTGTATACTCAACATAAGCATCAATTTGTCCGGCTTTAATTGCTTCGTGACAAATAAACGTGCCGCCAAGATGCAGGCGACGATTGACTTTGAGCTTAGTATTGGCTTCAATATGCTGCACTAAAAGTTCGCCTAAAATATCTTGCTCGGTAAAATCTTTAGAGCCAATGGTAATAGTATTGCTAGGAGCAGAACAACTATAAATCCCAATAATTAAAGCAAAACTTACCAAGCATAACGCCAAAAACCTTTTCATCTTCTACTTACCTTTGTAAACCGCCCTTCCAGCCAACCAATAGCTACATCTAACAATAAAGCGATCGCGGCGGCGGGAACAGCACCCGCTAAAATTAGATCGTTATTTAACGTTGCAATCCCTCTAAATACAAATTCGCCCAAACCCCCCGCACCAATCGCCGCCGCAATAGTCGCCACCCCAACGCCAATTACCGCCGCTACTCTCACTCCTGCCAAAATTACCCCCAAAGCTAAAGGAATTTCTACTTGCAATAATAACTGGCGGCTAGTCATTCCCATCCCTTTACCAGCTTCCCGAATCGCCGGATCGATATTAATAATCCCTGTATAAGTATTGCGAATAATCGGTAAAAAAGAATATAAAGTTAGGGCAATAATTGCCGTGCGATCGCCAATCCCGCCAATATAGGGAATAGGTAGCAAAAAACCAAACAGCGCCAAGCTAGGGATAGTTTGCAGGATATTAGCAATCCCTAAAATTGGTTGACGCAGATTTGCTTGACGAGTAATAACGATTCCCAAAGGAATACCGATAATTGTGGCAAAAAATATCGCTGTACCAACTAAAAATAAATGTTTACCTGTAGCTGCAAAGATATCAGAACCATATTTAACTAAGAAAAAATCGCTAATATTCACGGTTTGAACATCCCTAAACAGTCTAAAAAAGCGATCGCTTCGCTTTGAGAAGATTTTAAAAATTCTGTGGGGGTTTCTAATACTACCAAGCGTCCGGTTTCCATTAAACCAATGCGAGACGCAAGTACAAAAGCTTCTTGGATATCGTGAGTTACAAAAATCACAGTTTTATTTAATTGCTGTTGCAGCTTGCGAAACTCTTGTTGCAACTCTAAGCGCGTAATTGGATCTAATGCGCCAAAAGGTTCATCCATTAATAATATCGGCGGATCGGCAGCTATAGCCCTTGCTACGCCTACTCTTTGGCGTTGTCCTCCCGATAATTCGTGGGGATAGCGATCGCTAAACTGTACCGGATCTAACCCAACCAACTGCAATAACTCATGAACCCGCGCTTTAATCTGTTTGGGATTCCAGCCTTCTAAAGAGGGAACTAAACCAACATTGCGGGCGATCGTAAAGTGAGGAAATAAGCCAATTTCTTGAATTACATAGCCAATAGTACGCCGCAACTTAATTAAATCCCAATCCTTTGTCGATCGCCCATTTACCCTAACTTCCCCTCCAGTAGGCATAAATAAACCATTAATTAGCTTCATCGTAGTAGTTTTGCCGCTACCACTGCGCCCTAAAAGTATTAAAGCTTCTCCTTGATGGACGGAAAAATTGAGATTGGAGACTAGAGAGCGATCGCCCACGCTAAAAGTAACATTATCAAATTCAACAGCAATTTCTCGATCTTCTGGCATGGTTGGCTAGAACAATAATAGGTCTATGAACGGGCGATCGCGGGATACAGGGAAAAATATGATAATGCCTGGTAAGGGCTTAAATCTTCCTAAACCAACTGTAAATATAGAAGACAATACTATGAATTCCTTTGAATCTATCAAAATCGAGGGCTACCGTCGCTTATTTGACGTTGAAGTTGAGATGCGACCCTTGACAGTGATGATTGGTGCTAATGGTGTAGGTAAAACTTCATTACTAGAAATATTCTCGCTTCTCGCAGCCTCCGCTAAGGGTCAATTGCAGTCAAAAATATCTGATATGGGCGGTTTAAGCGAGATGATGACTCGTGACAAAGCTGATAGTTTAGCGATCACATTAGCCATGAGTGTAGCAGGTGGATATGCACCGTTAGATTATTACCTTAAACTCGAGCCCAAAGGTCAGTTTTATGAAATTGGCGTAGAAACCTTAACCCAAAAGAATAATCCTAATGCTCATGAATATCTCAAGCATATAGATTCTCACAGAGCAGATGTTAAGTATTTTGAGCCGCCAGATCAACATTATGTATTACGTCCAAATTGGGAACACAATCCTTATGAAACATCACTCTATCAAGTTCCTAAAATGTACCAAGAGCCAGAGAATCTTCGCAAGCGGTTGGCTTCCTGCACATTTTATGGGGCGTTAAATGTAGCGGCAAAAAGCCCCGTCCGTCTACCGCAATCAATGAGTCCTGCAACTTTACCAGGTGCGAATGGGGAAGACTTAGTATCTTGCCTTTATTATCTACGCGAAACAGAGTCAGAACGATTTGAAATCATAGAAGATACACTTGCGGCGGCTTTTCCAGATTTTGACCGTTTAGGATTTCCCCCCGTAGCCGCCGGAACATTGGCTATGACTTGGAAAGACAAAAATTTTTCCAAACCTTTGTATATGCACCAATTATCTGAAGGTACATTAAGGTTTTTGTGGCTAATAACACTTCTACAAAGTCCTAGTTTAACGGCTGTAACTTTAATTGACGAGCCGGAAGTTAGTTTACATCCAGAATTATTACGACTATTAGCCGATTCAATGCGAGAAGCTTCTCAAAGAACTCAACTAATTGTAGCAACTCACTCCGATAGACTAATTCGGTTTTTAGAACCCAAAGAAGTGTTAGTTTGTGATGCTGAAGATGGATTAACAACTATGAGTTGGGCTGATTCTTTTAATTTAGATAACTGGTTGCAAGAATGACTACAAAACGCTTTACTATTGAGTTTAATCAGATAGCTCAACTTCCTCAAATTTTGCATAGACTTGTAAAGCTCAAGTCTTTGGAATCTCTTAAGATTAATTGTTGCGATCTCGATTATCTACCGGACACAGTTGCTGACTATCTGGTTTAAAACATCTATCATTGTGTGACAATTACTTTTCAGAAATACCATTAGTAATCCAAGAGCTAAAAAACTTGGAGCAACTACTTATGCGTCGAAATAAGATAAGTTGTATAACTTCTAATATAGTCCAACTCAAAAATTTGACCCTATTAGATTTAGGTGAAAATGAAATAACTAAAATTCCTAATGAAATTGGAGAGTTGAGAAAGTTACAGCGGCTTTATTTAGATGAAAATCCTATTTCATACGTCTCTCCATCTATTCAGAATTTAATTAACTTAGAATATCTTTCCATAGACCACGATATGAGAATTACGTCAAGCATTAGTCTATTACCAAAAACAGTAGAAGTTGATATGCCTATCGATACTTCTTTCACGTAGAGTCATTAGATGTGCAGCTTATACAGTTTCGCTCTGTAAGAATAGACCTCTTACAAAAGTTCCTTTTGCAAGAGGTCGGGAAAAGGTAAGAATTTTCCTTTAACCCTTCCCCCTTACCCTTTAACCTATTTCTGCAAGAAGTCTAACAAGTCTGCACCAACTGGAGCGCCAGAGCAAGTTAATCATCATAATCCGCCGTCCTATCGGATTAAAGAAGTATTTGAGAGTGGTAAATGCGATCGCAGTTATAGCAAAATCCGCGATGCTCAACGCATTCTAAAAGACAATGATTTGATGGTAGCTGTCAAAGCCTGTCCTGAATTAAAGGCTTTTGTAAATACAATTTTATTACTTTGTGAAGGCGATTTGATTATTTAGTGGTACAAAGCGCAGAAATTGCGATCGCCGTTTTTCCCGTCTACAGTTAGCTAAACTATAAGCAACCCAACGACTGCAACTATTATGGTACAAAGCAGCGAAACTAATGCCCCAATATTTCCCCCTAGCGACTTATTGAGCGACGAACCACCCTGGGAAACTTACCGCCACCTCAAACAAATCATTTTGTTACTAACTAGCCTAGAACGCCTGTGGCAAGACCGTCAGGACTTCTTTGCTGGGGCTAACTTAAGCATTTATTACAGCGATCGTCAACCCAAATCTGAAGATGTCCGAGGTCCAGATTTATTTGTAGTGCTAGACACTGAGCGTAAAGAGCGCAAAAGCTGGGTAGTTTGGGCGGAAGATGGCAAATATCCCAACTTTATTTTAGAAATTCTTTCTGACTCCACCGCTAAATGCGATCGCGGATTGAAAAAGCAACTGTATCAAGATATTTTTCGTACTCCCGATTACTTCTGGCTTGACCCTTATAGCTTAGAGTTTGCGGGGTTTAAACTTAATTATCGTCAGTATGAGGCGATCGCGCCTAACGATCAAGGCTGGCTGTGGAGTAATGAATTACAGCTATATCTAGGCATTCTTAACGAACAGTTACGGTTTTTCACGCCGGAAGGAGATTTAGTTTTAATCCCAGAGGAAGCCGAAGTAATCAGCAATCAAAGAGCAGATACCGAACGTCAACGCGCCGAAACCGAACGTCAAAGAGCAGACTTCTTGCGGCAAAAACTACAAGAATTAGGCATCGATCCAGATGAAATAATGTGATAACCAACTCTTGACTAAAATTACCTAGTTTGGCGATCCTAGGGCTAGAGGGTTTTAATAATTGATATTTGAGGTAATTTTGTGGATATTCAGCAGCTACGCCAATCATTGAAAGTTAAATGGCTTCTTTACTATCGGCGCAATCGCCCTTGGATGACAAAATTACGCATTTGGGGAACTTATGACGGTCAGCGTCGCCCTTCTTCTAGCTTTATTTTGGCAACTTTAACGAATTTAGAACCGCAACTAATCCAAATGTTTCCTTTTATTGTGGCTTTAAGTAATCATCCTGACCAAATTATTGCCGCTTTAGGACTAAACTTTAATCCTGAAGTAGAGATTAAAGCGCTTACCGAAGCTACAAATAATGCAGCAATTACTGCTACAGCAAATAATGCGGAAATTAATTCTAGTAGTAATGGCATAACTTACAACACTACTGTAGTGCAAACTAATGGTAAAAATGGTACTGCGCCAAAGCTTCCGGTAGCGAGTGACCAAGTGCGAGTAGCGCCATCCAACCGAGTTAGTAATATTGCGTCTTGGGTCGATGAAAGTTGTACGGGTGTGGGAACTAGCAATAGTTAAAGGGAAGCTTTTAAAACTTCCCTTGATGACAGCGTTAGAACGTAAAGGTAGTTCTGAGCGCTCCAATTACGGTATCGTTGTTGTCTTTGTCAAACCCAGGAGCGGTAAGCCAAATAACTCCTGGGGTAATTGAGATATTTTCTGTAACCTGAAACTGATAAAACCCTTCAATATGTAGGGATGTGTCCTCATCTTCTCCTAGTTCTGCATTTATATCGGGGTTTGAGGAGCTAATGCTAGAATCAGTTACTTTTGGTTCCATCCCAAACACAAAACCTAGCAAATTGCCTTCTTTACCCAAATCTGGAAAAGCTAAAGTAACAGCGTAATTCCAAACATTGATATCACCGCGATCGAATAATCCTCCCGCCGTCGAAAGTAACTGAGTATTTGTATAGCCAACCCAACCACCTAAGACAAAGCGATCGCTCAATTGCCATGATAATTCCAAACCGTAGGAATTACTGCTAGTTGGTACATCTACCGAATCTAGTCCCAAGTCTTCAAAAAATACATCGTCAAACCGAGCAAAACTATTGCGTCCGCTACCTGTCCCCGTATCATCAGCGTTGTAAGAATTGATGTAAGTTAAACCTATATTCAATCTTTCCGTCGGCTTAATTACTACTTGCGCTAAGGTGCTGTAAGGTCCTTGAAATAAACCATCGCCAACACTTGGATTATTTGCTTCTCCTGCCAAATACCCTAAACTAAGTTCTAAGCTTTCGCCAAACTCTTTTTTAATCCCTATACCTGCACCATCTCCTAAATAATAAATGGGGTTGCGCGTCCCAAAACTAGATATTGCTCCTGTAGCGCCATCTCCATCCAAAAAATTAACGGTACTTGCAAAGTCATCAAAGGCTGTACCTACTGCACCTAATACAATTTCTGTACTCTCACCAATCGGAAAGCTATACAACAGCACTTCTAAGCCAATCTGATTATTGTCATCTTGAGTAAAGGCTAATTCTCCCTCGGCTGTACCCGTCTGGCTAGAAAACCCAGGGAAGTTTCCGGTAGCAAGTTCTGTTACCAGTAAGTCTCTCCCGTTAAAACTTGTTTCAAAGTCTAGCCGCGTCCGGTGTCCAAGGATTGCAGAGGTATCTAGATCGTTACCATCAATATCATCTCCGGTAATAATTCCAGCTACCGCCGTTACTACTTCCCCACTTAACTTAGTTGTAGTAGAAAATTGATTTGCTTCTAGTTCCGCCGTTGCTACTTCTAAAGCATCCACTCGTCCGCGCAGACTGGCTAATTCGGCGGCGAATTCTTCTTGCAGTTTTTGTAAGGTTGCTAAGTCTTCCCTTTTAACTAAATCGCTGGTAGCTGTAGCGATTAACTCGTTTACCCTATCTAAACAAGCATTTAACCCGGCGGCAAATTCGTACCTAGTTAAAGCTCGATTTCCCCGGTAAGTACCATCAGGATACCCCGCAATACATCCATAACGCTCTACTAATGATTGCAATGCTTGAAATGCCCAATCGGTCGGCTGAACGTCCGATAATTGCGATACAGAAGTAACTTGAGCCATTGTGTTATCTAAAGCGGCTGGTTCTTCGGCGATCGCTTTCCCACCTAACATTATTGTGCAAACCACTGGACTCACCAGTATCAAGTTCCATAAACTTTTGTACATTTCTATTACTCGTCACTACCCACATTTTTTCGTCTATCTGCCGTAAATCCACTATCTAGCGGCAATTATTCCGCAAAATACCATATTTACTTGTCAAATACTCAACTTCACATCTTACCCGCGTATGAGATTGATTCTCATTATATTGAGTATAATAATATTCATTCTCATTTAACTGCTAAAAATGCGTCGTCAAAAAAGCTTACTAATAGTGGGATTAATCCTTTCAGCTTTAACAGGCTGCAATCAATCCTATTCCCAAGTGCAGCAACCATCTCCAACACCAAAACTTAAAGTAGTAACTACCTTTTTGCCGATGTATTGGTTCACTAAAGCTGTAGTTGGGGAGGAACAACCAGTAGAACTATTGATTCCACCAGGGACAGAAGTTCACGATTATCAAGCAACGCCAGCAAATGTAAGTGCGATCGCAACGGCTAATATATTAGTAAAAAATGGTATTGATTTTGAGGAGTTTTTGGAGGGGACTGTAAAATCGGCTCAAAACTCTCAATTAAAAGAGATTAACGCTAGTGCAAATATAAAGTCTTTAGCGGGAAATCCTCACGTTTGGCTAGATCCTGTTTTGGCAAAGCAACAAGTAATAAATATCCGCGATGGTTTAGTTGCTGCAAATCCTGAAAAAAAGGCAACTTATCAAGCTAATGCTACAACTTATATTCAAAAGTTAGAAAAGCTTGATGCGGAATACAAGCAACGTTTACAAAAGTATCCAAATTGCACCTTTATTAGTTTTCACGATGCTTATCCTTATTTAGCTAATCGCTATCAAATCAAACAAATTGCCGTAGTAGAAATTCCCGAAGATCAGCTTTCACCTACCGATATCCAAAAGACAATTAATGCTGTGAAACAATACAAAGCCAAAGCTATTTTTGGCGAACCAGGTGTTGATAATAAATTGCTTAAAGCTCTATCTCAAGACTTGAATTTAACCTTGCAACCCTTAGATTCTTTAGAGTCGGGGACGCTCGATCCGCAGCATTATTTCACAGCAATGCAAGGAAATCTAAAAACTTTAGAATCTGCTTGTAAGTAGGTAGGTAGGTAGGTAGGTAGGTAGTTATGAAAGCTCAATTACCAATATTAAGAGTTGAAAACTTAACCGTTGTGCGCGGAAAGCATTTAGCAGTAAGAGATGTTTCTTTTGAATTATTGCCAGGAACAAATACAGCCGTAGTAGGTGCAAATGGCGCAGGAAAAAGTACGCTAGTTCAAGCAATTTTAAACTTAATTAAGCGTTCTTATGGTAGAATAAGTGTTTTTAATTGTCCTATTGAACACCTAAAATCTCTACGTTCTCAAATTGGCTATATGCCCCAAAACTTTATATTCGACCGCAGTTTCCCCATTTGTGTTAGAGAATTGGTAGGAATGGGTTGGGTAAAAAATAAAGGGATAGCAATTTTTTCTCGACAACATCATTATCAAAGACAAGCAGCAATTAACCAAGCTTTAAGGCGAGTAAATGCCGAACGTTTACAACATAGAGCAATTGGTACTCTTAGCGGTGGTGAACTTAAGCGAGTATTATTAGCTTATTGCTTAGTAATGCCGAGAAAACTGTTAGTTTTAGATGAAGCTTTTGCTGGTGTAGATGTGCAAGGAACAGCAGAGTTTTATCAATTATTAGACCAATTAAAGCAAGAAGAAAACTGGACAATTTTACAAGTTTCTCACGATATTGATATGGTAAGCCGCCATTGCGATCGCGTTATTTGTTTCAATCAAACTATAGTTGCCGATGATACGCCTATTGCCGCCCTTTCTCAAGAAAACTTATTAGCTACTTATCACCCCAGTATAAATAAATCTTTGCCGCAAAACTCTTTTAACTTCGACTACAACTAATCTTTACTTCTAGTCAATTCAATGGTAATTTTGCCGCCAAAGTCAGGAATTGGCGCAGCAGGTTTACTTAAGCAAACTTTAACTTGCGCTACACCACTAACATCCAAAATAGATTTGGCTATTTCTGTAGCTAGTTTTTCCACCAAAGCAAACTTAGAAGTTTTAATTAGTTGCTGAACATTGCTAATAATGCTGCGATAATCGATAGTATCGGTAATGCGATCGCTTGAACCCGCTACAGACAAATCCAACCACAGCGTTACATCAACCTCAAACCATTGTCCTAATACTTGTTCTTCCGCTAAGTAGCCAGTGTAACCATAGCTGCGAATCCCCGTTAATTGAATCGAATCCATAAATATTCCTCAAAGGGCGACTTAAAATAAAAAGAACTTGCTTACTTTAACGATGGGGTTCATCCCCGATTGATGATCGATTATAGAAACACCAACTTACTTTTTGCTTCCGTACTAGCAGAAACCTTAAAGCGTCTGGGTTTGACTACCGCCGTCATCTGTCCCGGATCGCGTTCTACGCCCCTTGCGATCGCCTTTGCCAGCCAAAAAGGTATAGAAGCCTTGCCAATCCTTGACGAGCGATCGGCTGCCTTCTTTGCCCTGGGAATAGCCCGTAAATGCAAGCTTCCGGTGGTGCTGGTATGTACTTCAGGTACGGCGGGGGCAAATTTTTACCCAGCGATAATAGAAGCAAAAGAAAGCAGAGTACCATTAATCGTTTTAACTTGCGATCGCCCTCCAGAACTTAGAGACTGTCATTCTGGACAAACTATCGACCAACTAAAATTGTACGGCACATACCCAAATTGGCAAACAGAATTAGCTTTACCATCGGTGGATATGGGGATGTTGGCATATTTGCGCCAAACAATGATTCATGCTTGGGAAAGGGCGCTTTATCCTGTAGCGGGAGTAGTGCATATAAATGTCCCCTTTCGAGATCCTTTAGCACCACTTCCTGATGGAATTGCAGATAATTTGTTGCAGGAGGAAGATTTTTTTAGTAATGTAAATCTGCGATCGCCTAAACTTATGCAGACATCCGCGCCTATATTTCCGGTGCAATGGCAAGAATCTAGTCGCGGTATTATTATTGCTGGGGTTGCACAACCAGAAAAGGTGCAAGAATATGTAAGTGCGATCGCGCATTTATCTAAACTCCTTCAGTTTCCCGTACTAGCCGAAGGTTTATCCCCGGTTAGAAACTACGCAGACTTAAATCCTTATCTTATTTCTACCTACGATTTACTTTTAAGAAACTCTGAGTTATCAAAACAACTTACACCAGAAGTTGTAATTCAAGTAGGCGAACTTCCCACAAGTAAAGAGTTACGAAACTGGCTAACTTCAACTCAAGCCGAGAGATGGATTATTGACCCCAGTAATCATAATTTAGATCCACTTCATGGTAAAACAACTCATTTATCAATTTCTATAGAGCAATTAGCTGAAACTTACAAATTTTCTCCTAAAGCTCACAACTCTTACTTACAATTATGGTGTGAATGTGAAGCTAAAGCTAGAGCAAAGATAGATACTAGCATGGCAGAAATAGAGCATATCTTTGAATGTAAAACGGCTTGGTTGTTATCAAAAGCTTTGCCTTCAGAAACCCTTCTATTTATTTCTAATAGTATGCCAGTTAGAGATATAGAATTTTTCTGGCAACCTAATAATTTAAAAATTCAACCTTTTTTTAATCGCGGTGCAAATGGGATTGATGGTACTTTATCAACAGCTTTAGGCATAGCTCATCGTCAGCAAAGGAGCGTCTTATTAACGGGAGATTTAGCTTTATTGCATGATACCAATGGATTTTTATTAAATAATAAGTTTATTGGACATTTAACAATAGTTTTAATCAATAATAATGGAGGTGGGATTTTTGAAATGTTGCCTATTTCTAAGTTTGAACCACCTTTTGAAGACTTTTTTGCTACTCCTCAAAATATTAACTTTGCGTCATTGTGTGCAACTTATAATGTAGAACATGAATTGATTAAATCTTGGGAGCAATTGCAGCAAAAATTAAATAAGCTTCCCAGCACAGGAATTAGAGTTTTAGAATTACAAACTAATCGGAAGTTAGACGCGAAATGGAGACAGGAAAACTTAGGTGAATTTGCCGCAGATATAGCAATTCTAAAGTAGTTGTAAACAGCAGAACGGTTTCGCCCCCAAGCTTGGAGGAACAAGAATCTTAGCCCCCAGAATTGGGGGTTGGGGGCAGATTTCTATGTAATTTAAGCTTTACTAAAAATCAGCAAGTGTTGAGATGGTAAAAACTCTTTCGTTTCTACCCATTCTAAACCAACGGCGGACATTTCTTTAATTGCTTGCTTTTGAGTCATTTTATGCAGCTTTTTAATCGCAATAAATGGATTTTCTCGGCGATATTCTACTAATACTACTTTGCCATTAGTTTTAAGAGCTTTAACAACTTCTTGCATTACTTCATGAGGTTGCGATAACTCATGATAAGCATCAACCATAATTGCTAAATTAATACTATTTTCCGGTAAGTTCGGATTAGTAAGAGTGCCTAAAATAGGCTCTACATTAGTTATTTTATTTTCATTTTTTAAAAACTCAATAATATCTAACATTTCCGGCTGAATATCTACCGCTAAGACCTTGCCTAAAGGTAATTTTTGCGCTAGCTTAAAGCTAAAATAGCCTGTTCCTGCGCCTATGTCCGCTACAATGTTTGTAGGTTCAAGATTTAAAGCTTCTATTAGTTTCTGTGGCTGTTCTTCAACTTCCCGCGATGGACGCTCTAGCCACAGTGCCTCAGTATGTCCCATAACTTTTGCAATCTCTCTACCTTGGTAAAACTTACCGATACCATCAGAGCTATGGATAGTTTTTGATTGATAAATATCATCAGCGATCGCACTTTCACAAACCCCTAACAGAAAGCAACAGCAAAGAATAGCAGTTAGAAGACGCTTAAACCTATTATTTCCAGTCATGTTCGGCTTGCTCTAATACATAGGCGGAAACATCAAGAATTTGTTGATCTGTAAGACGACCTTTATAAGCTGGCATCGCATATTTACCATTTTTGACTAATTGAGCGATCGCATCTGTTGAATCCATGCCAAATTTTTTTAGGGCTTTTGTCTTTAAACTTTTACCACGCCGGACAATATTACCGCCGTTTATATGACAACCCGCACAGTTATTAGTAAAAAGCGTAGCAGTTTCAGTAGTTGATGCAGCCAATACTGGAGTAGTAACAAGGATTATTAATGCGATCGCGCTGATAAAAATAGTTATTAGTTTTCTCATTATTCTGAAGAAAAGCAAATTTTAGTTAATAGTGTTTATATTACTAACTACTGCTCGACTGTAGTTAACTCCAACACCGTATCCTTAATAGGATGCTGCGGGAAGTAGGGAAAATGGAGAATAGGAGACTCGAACCCCTGACCTCTGCGGTGCGATCGCAGCCCGAAACGGTGTAAGACCCTTTGTACCGTAGTCCTTTGACAGCCTAGCATCTCATTCTTGCATAAAAAGTTGCATAAAGAATGAGGGAAATTCAAGTTAGAAATAACAACGGGCGCTGCCTAATTAGATTCAATTTTGGGGGACGATCACATAGTCTCACATTAGGCAATTACACAGATAAGGTAGACAGGGCTAGGGCTGAGGCATTAGCTAGTAAAATTTATGCTGACTGCCTCGCGGGAAATTTCGATCCAACTCTAAGCAGTTATAAGCCTATATCTTTCAGCGTTGCCAGACGACTCGCGGACAGAGCGATCGCACAGGTGAAGGAGATTAAAGCAGAACAGTGGGAGCTAGTCACTAATTGGGGCAAGTTTGTTGAGTTCTCAAACCTGACTGAGAGGCAATACACTAACCACTGGAAACCAATTACGATAATGCTTGCCAAGTATGGTAAGCCGATTACTTTAACTGAAGTGCCTAAATTTATCTCATGGATGAACTCTAGATTGTCCAGTAAAACAGTTAACGATCGCTTGTCCTACTTGCGTAAATGCTGTAAGTGGGCAATTACTCAAGGAATAATGACTACCAACCCCTTTGAAGGAGTTAAAGCGCAAAGGGCTAGAGCTAAACCAAAGCCTAAGCCATTTAGTAAAGAGGAAATTGGGCAAATCATTATTGCCTTTGAGAACTCCCGTTACTATTCCCACTACACCGATTATGTAAAGTTCCTCTTTGCCACAGGGGTAAGGACATCAGAGGCGATCGGGCTGCGGTGGAAACATATCAGTTTCAGTCGGGAGGAAATAGAAATATACGAGGTTATGGCTAGGGGTGATGACGGTAGTTCATCTCATAGAGTAAGGAAAGGGACTAAAACAGAGAACTTAAGAGCTATCCCATGCAAGGGGAAATTAAAGGCTATGCTCCAATCGCGTAAAGATTCCACTATCAATCTCAAACCTGACGATCTAGTATTTCCTTCCCCCACAGGGACAACTATTGACGATAACAACTTTCGCGATCGCGCTTGGAGAAAAATACTGGATGAGGTGGGAATTGAATACCGACATCCCTACATCATGCGACACTCGTTTATCTCCCACATGGTAGAAGATGGTGTTCCCCTTACTGGCATTGCTTACATAGCAGGTCACAGGGATACTACAATGATTCAGAAAACTTACGGACACATGATTAACCGCCCTGATCTACCCGACTTACTTTAGGGGGGTAGCGAAGTCATATCGCTCAACCAATGCTCAACCCAAAATTTAGGTAACATTTTCCTAAATTTTGGGTTGCTTTGAAAGAGGTGATTGTAATTTTTTTAGATAGGACACAAAATCTTTTTGTCATTTCTAGCCAATTGATCTAGGTCTTTTTCTGACCAATTCTCTAGCCAGTCGCCATCTACATCTTCAACGAACTGACTGATTCCATCTACACCTAAAGTTTGGCGACTTTCCCTTAAAGCTCTTGCCTTTTGGAGAGCTTCTCTAGCTTTACCAATTGTTTGGGCGCGTTGTTCTTTCGTTTGAGTGGTCATCTTGACCTCACGAATTATCTAATAGTTAATTGATGATAGCACTGCTCAGGTAATCTGTCACTATGCGTTAGTGCATACTGTGCAATTTTAACATCCACCTGTATTTGACTGGGATTATAGCTTATAAATATCCCACGTCTAATACTCCAATGTTTTAAAGTTTTCTGCCATTGACTTTGTTTATCGGTGGATAGAGCATCTCTGACGGTTGTTATTTGAACGCAAAGCGGAATTTGTTGGCTTCCAGAGGCGATGAAGTCTGTTGACATTGATAAATCGGCAATAAATGGGTTTAGAGTTTCACCACCGCAGTTTTTTAGTTTTGAACAGACTTTATTAATGAAAGCAGCATCCTTTCCTTCAAAGTTCCCTGCCATCAGATTTTCCTTCCAAATGTGTAGCTTAGGATCTTTTTCATTAAACCAAGCCGGAAACAACTGTAAATACCAATACATCTCTAGCGTTGATAATTCAGCAAGTTCAGCGCTTTTGTCTTCTTCAGAAAGTAGTTGAATACTGAGCCAAAAGGTTGAATCTTCTATTAATTCTTGAAGTAACTGCATGACATGGCTTTTACTCCTCAAAAGACCGGACTTTTTTTTAACGATCCAACGGCTCATTTCATCTAGTTTAGATGCTAATTCAGGCGATACATCTTTTGAGTCCTGAATTAATTGAACTAGGTCAGACTTAACATCTTCTGGATTTCGCACACTACTCCTACAAGTAAGGTATTACGCCTACAATTAATCAGTTTTCACTATAGAGTTAAACTGCCAACGCATGAGTAGGAAAGAAATACACTAATTTGACTCCGGCTAGTATAACCTCAGAAGGAGTCAAATTAAGCCAATCACGAAAACTGGTTACTAATTGGGTGATTGCTTGCCAAGTTAACCCTCGATGGAAAACTAAACAAATTAACTCAGCAAAACTATTGTTAGTGTACGTATAGTCAGTTGTAATCGATATAGGATGATTCAGTAGAAACAACAGCGAGAGTTAATCAACAGAGTCAGCGAGAGACGAGCTACTGAGGGGAGAAGGAACAGGAATGTGACGGTTTACTCACATTAGTTGGGTGCGATCGGTTGTAACCCACGCGAGGGGCGGAGGGGAGGACATTATGAAGTCCTGCTCAGACATTTGTGATGGAGATTTGGCGGGAGAGGCGTAGGGCTGGATTTTGGGTTGCCGAGTTATGTGTCCGGTTTCGCGAATAGAGATGGTGTGGGGATTTGAGCCATTAGCAAGCGTTAAGGGGGCTGTTAGGGCGCGTGAATAGTGGTAGTAAGTGACGGACAAACTTTTGAAAGATCCGGCAATTTTTGGCACGATCCGGCAAAATATGTTACAATATGTAGTATATCTGTAGCACGGAGTTCACCCATGACGTTAGATTTTTACTTTGGTTCTATGAAAAAGATTGCCGATAAATTCAATACGACAATCGCAATTGTGTCAGATGTGCAAGACGGCAAAAGCGTTCCAATAGGGACTGACGTTGAGGGCATATTACAGGAGCTAGTTAATGCTGACTTACGCTGGGAAATTTACGCATAATGATTAAGGGGACTGAGACTACTTGGAGTAATTTGTCTGAAACGATCGCTATCCTAGGGATCTCGGATCGTACTCTGAGGCGCTACGCGGCATCAAATCGCATCAAGACACTCAAGATCGGCAGACAGCTATTTTATGATGTTGAGAGTTACCAAGAGGAACAATTAGAGGCGGCTACTGAAGCTGATACCTTGGTTAAAACCAGCTTTGTTGCCGTGGTTTACGATTCTAGAAAAAACCCCGATAATACAATACCTGGACTGCGGACGATCTGCCGCCCTTCATTTACGGCGATGATTCCGGGTGGGGTGCAACAACTGTATGACGGAAGTTTTGGGAAAGTGTGGAAAACTGCTACTTTCTGTGTAGGTTCAAATCTCGACTTTAGGATGCCGGCGGGCAGTGGTCTTATTTTAAGCGAGGATTGGAACGCGATCGCAATTCAAGGGGCGATCGGTAGACTAATTGAAGCTGGAGAACTTCAAGTCTTCTTGCCAGTTGCGGAGGAATTTGGGGCAAGTTTTCGCGCATACAGTCAGGATGATGCTTTATCTCTAGTTAAGCAGTGCTATGAGTTCTTGAGCTTGGAAAGATATGCTTTAAACGAGGACAGGCGAGTGGTGCGGGCAGCGATAGAGGATAAGAGGGAAGAAATTAGCAAAGCTGTAACTAGAGGTCGGAATCTTGGGATTAATGACACCGATTCTGATAGGAATTACAGAGGTGCTGCATAGTGAGTAGTGCAAGTGGTGCAGAAAAATTAAAGGCTATTTATAGCGCTCAAGCAGAAAAGGAAATGGAAAAACTCAGGTTACTTGATGCTAAGAGAGAGTCTAAAAGGCAGTCGGAGCGGGATAAGACCAAGAACGCTACAAAGGGGCTGATTCCAAATAACAAACGAACGCACAATAATTTGCAATTCGCGGATATCTTCAAAAGCGAGTAAACAGATTTTCTCTTTTCAGGGGAATTAAAGAGCCGCCTTCTCCGTTTTCAGGAAGGCGGTTTTCTTATGGTGACGGAGGAGGATAGTAACAACTCTGTTCAACGATGGGGTTAGGTTTCAAAGGCAGTTCTCACAAAAATGCGAGAACTGCCTTTGAAATGGTTTTTTCTATTGAGTGTGATCAGAAGTAGTTGGTACGGTTAAGCATCCGATGTAATGTTTTTATGCTGTCATGCAAGCTCTTTCAACTACTTCCTGAGCATATCCGTTGTGTTCCCATGCACCTGTTACTGCTCCAGCAACACCTACAATAAAAAAACCTAGAACGGGAATCTGTTGCAACTTTTTAAACTCAGCAATCTGGTAGCATCTACAATCTCCTGTTGACACGAGCCGCGCCCAATGTTCGCAATTGAAGCGATATAAATCATAATCCCAGTTTTCATGAAACTCTTTTATAGATGCGTGTAGCGACTTGTTGATCTGTTCTTTTTGCTGATGCCGTGCTTGGTCAGGTTGAAAGTGACTCCAATCAATAGACCAAATTGCCAGCCGCCCCGTATCTTTTTCCCTACCAGCGCGGGTAGGCTCCCACGCTAAAGAATCCAAATCGTTGAGTTGTATAGAATAATGAAAAGTATTGGGGTTACTATAATCACGGTGCTGAAGTAATCGTCCGTAGTGTGGATGAGAAAGATTACTATCAATTAGCTGATGAAGGGTTGACATAATTTAGCTGCTCAAGACTTGACACATTTCCTCTCTAGCTTTCCCAACTGGAGAGCAAAATATAACTTGAAACTAGCCTCTATGTTCAGACATCTTAATTTTTGACCTTTTAAGCAGGGTATTTTTATTGTTACTTAGAGTGCCAACGGATGGACTCGCCCTGTAATATTTGCCGAACCAACGTACTACACAAGTTTAGTGTCATACGTGCATTGACATATTTTCCGACAAATTGACATAATTGCCGTCAATTGTACAGCGCGGTAGAGGGGCAAGTGCAATCGCGTTTGGGCAAAAGTATTTGATAGCAGCCCCTACCTGTTTGTCCCCCGTTTGTCGCCTGTCCGTTAACCCTAAAGAGCGATCGCGAGTTGGAATATTAAGGGGAGACATAGAGTAGTTAACCCTTGCCAGAGTGTGCAGTGTGGGAGGAGTGCGATCGTATTTAGAGGGTCAAGTGGGGTAAGTCATAAACGTACTACATTTACTTATCTGTAGTACGTTTATACGTGACTTGGAAACAGAATTAATTATTCAGTGTAATAACGGTGGATAGATTGTGAAGTAATGCTTTTAGGGTTTATTTTTAGACAATAAATCCGTAGTTTCCCCCTTTTTTACATAGCCTTAAAAGGGTAGGATTGTAGCATACCAAAGGAGGAAAACAATGCTGAATAAGCGGGGTAGAAAACCCAAGCCTGATGGAGAAGTCCGCAAAAGACAAATGAATGTAGCGCTAACAGAATATGAGAAAGAAGCCTTTGATGAGTTGGCTATGAGCAGGGGTACGACAGTTTCAGAAATGGCAAGAGGACTAATATACCGCGAGTATAAAGAAGACTTGCGTAAAAACCTACTTTGTCACAGGTACGTCATGCAGCTAAGAGAGCGATCGCATTTAGAGGCAGTGTGAAGCCTAATTAACAAATAACAACTAACTGACCGATGCGAGTGAAGTCATAAAAAGCAAAAGACAGGTTAGCCGCCTGTCTCTCGTAAAACTTAATGTAGAAAATTCAATTGTTTCCTTTAATACGCCACAGAAGCGTTAATTTAATTATGAACCCACTGAAGACAAATGACAAGACCGTAGATGTGATCGCACTTGGAGAAGAAACCTCTAGTGATCCTAGTATAACACAGAACACCCCTAATCTCCCTGTAGTTACCGTAGATTCAGTTGAGGAGATTCGTTGTACGTCACTTAATGATAAACACCGGAAAGAGACTATAGAGGGTAGCTGTGTGTCTGAAGCGATCGCACAGTCAGCATTCTTTACTACAAATCGAGAGTGTGATGTAGTAGATTACCTCAGACGTAAGGGAGGGGGCAAAGTAGTAGGAGAGTATGGGGGTGAGCAGATAACAGACTTAAGCTCAGGTTGGGCTGTACACTGTGTTATTCCTTATACGGGTAAAGTAGATACGTTAGCAGGACAGTTTAAACCCGATCACCCCTCACCAAAGTTAGATGAAAACGGTAAGCCAAAGTTAGGTACGGACGGTAAGCCCAAGGTAAATAAGTACCTTTCCCGTAACGGTGGAGGTACGCCAATGTTCCTAAGAATGCCAGATGAGAATTATTGGAGAGGTGTAATAGATGAGGAGGGTGAGAAACAGCAACCAATCTTTATCACTGAGGGAGCTAAGAAAGCAGGAGCTTTATTGACTCTTGGCAAAGCTGCTATTGCCCTCCCAGGTGTTGATAACACGCAGGATAAAGAGGACAAAAAGGAGCTACACCAATATATCTTTGACTTCCTGAATCCAGGTAGAACAGTGGTCATTTGCTACGATGCAGATCAACACACGAACCCCGGTGTAAAGAGAGGATTGCGGAAATTGGTGAGGAGACTCAGAAAGTTTGAAGGGGTGACAGTTAAAAACTTACCCCTACCTAATGACCCTGAAGCTAAAGGTGTAGATGATTTTGTCAAAAAGCACGGCGCAGAAGCTCTGGAGAGATTGATCGCAAACGCAAAGGAGTGGGGAAGTAGTGAAGTTGAGGAATGGGAATTTAAGGAAGGGGACACAACAATAGAGGTCGCCTTTACTGAGGCTTGGAAGGATAACTATGGGAAAGATTATAAGTTAACTAAGAGCGGCTGGATACATAGAGGAGAGACGTACTGGAAGCACATAGAGGAAAGGGAAATGAAGCAAAGAGCGATCGCACTCCTAGAAAAGGCATACGAATATAGAGAGAAGGTGGGCAACAAGTTTGTATTTGCTTCTACAGCAAATCTAAATAACTGTTGGACGTACCTGCACAACAAAATATGTGAGGAAGTGAAAGAGGACTACTCAGGCATTGCTTTTAACAACGGCTACTTAGACCTTGAGACTAGAGAGTTTGGTGAAGTAGCAGAGAGTAAGATTAGTCTCCATGGTGTAGATTACGATTACGATCCAAGCGTGAACGAATGCCCACCGATGTTCTTACGCTTCATTGAGTCATCCTATGGTTTAGACCAACTAGAGTCAATACGGGCTTATACCAGTTGGGTAATTGACACTACAGCCCCCTGGAAAAACTTTCCTTTCTTACTGGGCAAAAGCCAAAGTGGTAAATCGGAATTACTGAAGGTTTGGGTGAAGCTGTTGCCAGAAGGGGCAGTAAGATCAGTGTCAAACCCAAATGAATTGAGTAAGGAGGAGGGAAGACAAAAAGTAGTAGGTAAGCGAATGTATACCGTGGGAGACTTCACTGGGCATATTCCTGACCTAGGCGCGATACTTGAGATGGTGAATAATCACCCCCTGACAATCAGAAAACTGTACAGTAGTGACTCACCCTCGATCAAACTCTACTGTCGGTTAGTCTTTGCAGCCGTGGATGTACCAAGACAGAAAGGTACAGCAGGCTGGGATAAGCGCGTAAACTACATCACAACTAAAGACTTTGTAGACAAGCTACAGCTACCCCTTGGTATGAAGTTAGAGGATGAGTTAGCTAAGGAAATACCAGCGATCGCATCTTGGGCGATCAACATGGATAGAGGCGTAAGGGATATGTATCTGGAAACGAAACTAAATAAGAACGCCCATGATGAAGCTGAGAAAGACAACAACATCTATGCTCAATTCTTATCTGAGGAGTTTGTCGCAGCAGAAGACAGTGAGCATTTAATTGATATTGCCTCTCTATTCCGTCCTTTTCTCGCCTATGCAAGTTACAAAAATCAAGGAAAGGACATTAAGCAAGGATCGTTTGTTAAGGGCTTCAGAGCGCTGCTTGATAAAAAGAATAGAGTAACTGACAGAGAACACAACGTGAGGATAGGGGGCAGATTAACAGGAGTAGAAAGGATTGTCAAAGGTTTAACACTGGAAGAACCTAAGCGTTTTAATGAAAGACAGCCTGGAATGTGGGAGTACGATCCTAACTACACCTCACACCATAAAAAATAGACCGTTGTGGTAAACGCTTGTAGCTGATACAAACATCCGACAAGTCACGTATACTGGTACAAAATACTGGTACAAAATAAATCAGCTACAAGCCTTACCATGCAAAAATTTCAGTCCTAAACGTCGTAGAATGGTACATTTTGATTTTCATTCTGTACCAGCTACAATGTAGACACAGTAGGTAGCCTAGTTTTTTTGGTACAATGGTACATTATTTAAAGAGAAAGTATATATAAAAAGAGTAAAGAGAGTATATCCTGTAGAAACTTTTAGAGAATTATTCTGTACCAGGATACATGATACACCTGTAAGCGCTACTGTACATACAATGTAGCTGGTACATTTTTGATTTATTTTGTACCAGTATTTTGTACCAGTATACGTGACTTGTCGGATGTTTGTTATTGTTGACCTTTCCACTGCTACAACGAGTCATTTCTTCCCACAAAGCGATCGCGATTACACTCCCCCGCTAACTATCCCTCACGTTGTAACCGTATACGTGCATTGACATACAAGACATTCCACTGTCGCAGCTATAGTGAGTAATTCTGACTCCGCGTCAAACCTTTGAGTGCTTTTTCCCTAAAAAATTGACTGAGCAACTTATGATCTTTACGATTGTTTTCGCTACTCAAGTTACCTTAAATCTAAAACTTCTATCTGGCAACTGAAATACGTCTAGTTCGATGTCACCCAAAAGAATAATTGCCCTCACAGCTTTTTGAGTGTCGTTAAATTGTCTTGCTTACTTCAAATTATAAACAGTTGTTAAAAAGGATACGCAAATATCCCGCTATTCAGTTCTAACTTAGCTACATCTGCATATCAACGAAAATACTAAAAAACCACTCGATGTTTCCCTAAGTGGTTCGCAAAACTAACACTTAACTACTGGTAAAACTCCTGCTCACACTGCTTATAAACTCGTTCCCTTTCTCGCGCATTCTCCTCCCCAATTTCAGCTAACACATAATACTGCCTGTCCCCTGCACGAGCCATCCTAGATTTCATTCCAAATTCCCGCCAAGTTTTAGCAAGGGATGAATTATACCGTTGCTCAAAACAGTCACTAGCATATATAGCCTTACGCTCCTCTATCCGCATTTCTTGCATAGCATAAAGTCCTGATACAGTAACTACTCCAATGATAATT
This sequence comes from Synechocystis sp. PCC 7509, assembly GCF_000332075.2. Lineage (NCBI taxonomy): Bacteria > Bacillati > Cyanobacteriota > Cyanophyceae > Synechococcales > Merismopediaceae > Synechocystis > Synechocystis sp. PCC 7509. Next base: position 886,932 of record NZ_ALVU02000001.1, read on the forward strand.
AGAGCGGAAATCCTACCATATTTCATGTTTTGTTTTCTGTACTAAATTATTCTTAATATACTTGCACGTTTTTACACCGTCAATACCTCAGACCCGTCAGGGTTACTTACGTCAGTAAAGCTTTGTGTCTGCGTTAGAAATTCTGATTAAAACTCATTATTTAAGTGCGCTACTTTTTGGCTTCTAAATCCCTGGTTCTACCTTCATCTTTCCAACTTGTAGAACGTGCTGCAAAAATAGCACCACAAACAGCAATAAACCCGCCTGTATTGGTATATGTACTTTTTGCACTAATTGCACCGATATTGTAAGTACGATCTAACCCAAACGAGCCAGATGATACCGTCGGATCGTAAGTTAGCCCGATTCCCATCATTGCACCACCTAAGATAAGTAGAAACCAACCAAAGCCGTGCGTAGGGTTATTTACGCTTTGTGCGCCAGTTATGGTAGATGCTTGGTTATTTGATGTTGACCTTACTTCTGAGCTTAAGCCTTGCTCCTTCGTCTCGTCAGAAACTAATGCACTTTTGGGCTGATCGCTCCATCCGCACTTTTTACAAACTATTCTTCCTGTTGCATAGCGAAGGGGTAGCACAGATGTACATTTCGGACAGTTTTCTGATTCAGACAATTTCATAAAATACCTCACTTAGCTTTAACTTGCGTTGATGGCTCTCTATCTGCTAATTGCAGTATTCCCAAACTAAAGTCACATCTAACTAGGTTCATCAGTTTTTCTATAAAATTCTCAGCTTATTTCCCAGTTGATACTGTTGTGATTTATATGTTGTACGCGATCGCTCCCGACTCGCGTAGTCTCACTCTTGACGCTGACTAATCCCTTAAGCCAAATTAGAGTCGTCAACAGAACAAACTACCCACACTCAATTGGTTAAATGGGTACTTTGCACCACTGCACTCAAAATGTAGCGTCCCTTCCTATGTCTTCTACAACCCCAACTCTCACCCAAATTCTAGCCAACAGTGCAGAAAGAGAGAAACTAGAACAACGCCTATGGGCAAAGGTAGAGAAAAGCCCTGATAGTCATTGTTGGCTGTGGACAGGGAGTAAGAACAAAAGCGGCTACGGCGCGATTAAAGTAGCCGGGAAGCCTCTACAAGTACACAGAGTAGTCTATGAAATGTCTTATGGAATTATACCTAGCGATCACTTTGTCAGACATCGCTGTGATAATCCCTCGTGCTGCAATCCGAAGCACCTCAAGTTAGGGAGCAACCAAGATAACGTAGACGACCGGACGCTGCGGGGGAGATCCGTTAAAGGGTCTAAACAGACTACTGCCAAACTAACCGAGTACGAGGTTGAGGAAATTATTAGGGAATTACAGGGGAGTTTTATCACTACTCAGGCGATCGCCCAAAAGTACGGGGTAGTTAGATCCGTTGTAAGTAGGATTAACACGGGTAAGTCTTGGACTCATGTTAGCCCCCACTTGAGTAGACCGATACGCCCCTACGATCTCCCTAGAGGGACACCAGACGCTAAATTGAATGTTGACCAGGTTAAGGCAATTCGTCACCGCTACAACCTCGGTGAGAAGCAGTGTGACTTAGCTAGAGAGTTTCAAGTGTCCCTCAGTGCAATTTCTAACTTAGTCAATTTCCAGACTTGGGCGGGTGTCGTTTGAAGCTTGCATAAACCTTGCATAAAAGTTGCATAAAAATACGGATATTAGGTTAATCTAGACAGGTATAAACCGTGAGATGCTGACGCTCTAAGGAATGGAGAATAGGAGACTCGAACCCCTGACCTCTGCGGTGCGATCGCAGCACTCTACCAACTGAGCTAATTCCCCTTTTGTTCAATTTTCCATCATAACATTTTGCTAGCCAGAAAAGTTTATTTTTTCTCTCTTAATACTTTTTGCACTCGTTCTATTTCTAAATCGTGAAGATAATCAACTGTCCAATTTGCTTGACGCTGAAGCATATGGAAGGGATAGGTATTAGCTACGCCTACAACGGCGATTCCCGCTTGTTTGGCGGCTTGGATACCTACGGGGGTATCTTCAATGGCTAAACAGTTCGCAGGCTGTAAATTAGTGTTGGGATAGAGTTCTTTAAGACGTTCTACGGCTAAAAGATAGCCATCGGGGGCGGGTTTGCTCGTATTTATATCGTCTCCAGCAATGATCGCATTAAAGTATTTAGCTAAATTTGTACTATTGAGGACAAGTTCTACTTCTTTGCGAATAGCGCCTGTAACTACAGCTAACTTAATGTTGCGCGATGTTAGTTGATATATCAAATCTTCCACACCAGTATAAATTGGCAACTGCTCCGATTTTTCGTGCCACAGTTTTTGATAGGCTTGGGCTTTGCGCTCGATTAATTCGGTTAAATAACTGTCGCTGACCACTCTACCGCGATTAGTGAGTAATTCTTTTAAACAAAGGCGATCGCTTCTTCCTAAGCAAACTTTTCTAAATTCCCCTGGTTGGGGGCGCAAATTTTCCCCTAGCAAAATTTGCTCTATTAGTTGCTCATGCAAGGGTTCATCATTAATAATCACCCCGTTAAAATCAAATAAAACTGCCTTCAAACTCATAGCTTTTTAGTAACCGGGCGCAGGTATCCAAGCTGAGTCAACAGCATACTCTTTTGTCGGCGCTAATGGTTTGACGGCGCGAGTTACTTGATGAATAAACCACCAGTCTAGAGTTTGCACGGCGGCAAATCCGGCTTTATTCATCCAATTATCGACGCTGGCGGCGGCATAATCCTTGATATACGGTTCTTCAAAGATGTTAGTTAACCACTCTAAATTGCGTAGGGTTTGCTGATTGCCATCGAGGATTGCTACTTCTCCCCCGGCGGGTAATAAACGGAAGCATTCATGCAGAATTGTTTGAGATACAGCCGTTGGCGTTTCATGAAACAACAAGGATGCTGTAACTAAATCGAAACTACTATCTTTAAACCCTGTTTGTTCGGCGTTTCCTTGTATCCACTCAATATCTAATCCGGCAAGTTTTGCTTTATGACTTGCTCTAACTAGCATATAAGGAGATAAGTCTAAGCCGATGACTTCCGCACCGGGAAAGGCTTGTTTGAGCATTAAAGTCGTTGAACCCGTACCGCAACCTAAATCTAAAATTCGCCTCGGTTTACATTGAATAGAGTCTATAAGAAATTGGCGTACTAGGTTTTCGCCGGGAGGTAAAACATATTGAGTAATTGGATCGTAGGAAACGGCTGCACCCGCAGTTAAATAACCGCCATCAATTCCATGAAAGTTTTGGCTACTGTAGTAATCGGGAATTGTGATATCTGCTTTTTGGAAAGCTGCGCCTTCAGCCTCCCAATCTACACTTTTGTAGTAACGCTGCAATTCTTCTTCATTAATAAAGGAGCGAACTATAGGAGATAAAAAGCGTTCCCAGATTGTGTCTTGACGTGCCATAGAGTTTGGTAGGTGTAGAGTTGGATTTGCCCTCTTTACAAAGTTTAATATATTGATTGGGTTTGGGGCGATAGTGCGATCGCATTAGAATAGCTTTTAACTTTGCGCGACTTTCTGTGAAAACTGATACTATTTTTTTCCGTTTGTTTCAAGAATTTCCCTATATCTTCTTTGAACTAATTGGTCAACCTGAATTACCCGCCGATACTTATCAATTTACCTCGGTTGAACTCAAACAACTTGCCTTTCGGCTTGACGGCTTATTTTTGCCACCTCCTAATCAGCCAAATCTACCAATGTATTTTGTTGAAGTACAGTTTCAAAAAGATCAGGGGTTTTACTACCGCCTGTTCTCTTGAAAACCTTTTGGGAGGCTGCTGCCTCCCCAAAAGTTTCCGCTTGCAGAAATTTTCCTGTATATTTATCAGTACAAACCTACAAATAACTGGCGTGCAGTAGTCGTTTATCCCCGGCGGAGTGTCGAATCAGAACAGCCGATACAATATCAATTGCTCCTAAATAGTAACCAGGTACAAATTATCTATTTAGATGAGCTAGGGAAATTTGCTGAAGACTCTTTAGGGGTGGGAATTGTGCATTTAGTAGTAGAAAGCCAGCAAAAAGCTACTGAACGAGCAAAACAACTAATCGATCGCATCAGACAACAAGTAACAGATCCGCAAATTCGGCAGCAAATTATAGAATTTATTGAGACGATAGTAATATACAAATTTCCGCTTCTCAGCCGTCAGGAGGTAGAAGTCATGTTAGGTCTAGATTTGATTAGAAATACCAGAGTTTATCAAGAAGCTTTTGCAGAAGGAGAACAACAGGGTAGGTTAGCAGGCGAACAACAGGCTAAGTTAGCCGCAGTAAAGCGATTATTAGAGTTGGGTTTGACTTTAGAGCAGATAGCACAGGTAATGGAGTTAGATATTGAAGTTGTTACACAAGCAGCACAGCAATTGTAAGTTTTGGCGATCGCCTGTTATTTGAGGGCTATTGTGCGATCGCGCATTCTTTGACTAACTGCTAAAAAAATTTATCTTAATTCGTTTAATTCGACTGTTGCGTTTATCTCGTTGATATATTGCAGTGGAATTACAAGAACTGGCACAGCTTAATTTTGCGGAAGTAAAATTAGGCTTTCCTCAGTCATGGGAGAAACCTTAATGACAAGTACCACACTTAACCGAAATTCATTCCTACAGAGTTTGAAGCCCAGCTTGCTCAAGAGAGCCGCCGCATTTTTGCTGCTCATGTTCCTCACCAGGGTTCTACTATTGAGCTTAAAGTTGCCTATGACGACAATAATAGTGAAGAAAAAGTTGTTATTCCTGCGGCTGCTTTTCATCTGCTTGTAGATATTTTGTCTCAAATAGCTCAGGGAAACGCCGTCACGCTCATTCCCCTTCATGCAGAATTAACTACTCAAGAAGCCGCAGATATTCTCAACGTTTCGCGCCCTTTTCTTATAAAACTAATAGAGACAGGTGAAATTCCTTATCGAAAAGTAGGAAAACATCGCCGTATTTGTTTTGAAGACTTGATGAACTACAAACAAAAGATCGATAGCGATCGCCTGCAAGCCTTGGATGAGTTGGCATCTCAAGCTCAAGAGTTAAATATGGGTTACGAAGAAACTTAAGGCAATTTAGTATTCAGGACAAAGAGATCGCACGTTATTTGACGAACTAAAACAAATTTGATATTAAATATTTCAAATCTATATAATAATTTTGGTGAGAGGGCATCTCGCTGTTGATGTCGTGGGCGAGATGCTTTGACGAGACCTAGGAGTCGATGGTGAGGAAAGAAAATAGGAAATTACTTCCTCAGCTTCTCCCCGTTTAAGGGCTGTGGCAAAATGATACAGTCCGCGAAACACCATCTCCAGAGAAATCTTCTCCAAAGGTTGTTGCAAAGCGACGGACACTTGAGCGCAGAGGTCATTAAGGACGGCGTATAAGATCCAAGTAGCATAGATTTGAATTTGCACGCCATTAGAATCGCCCACCCACAAATAAGCAAAGCCCAAGAGTCGTTTAGTTAAGGCAAAAGCATCTTCCACTCGCCAGCACCGCCGATAGAGGTCGCACACTTGCTGGGCAGACAATTGTTGAGGATCTAGCACATTAGTTAAGTAGCGATACCAAGTAGTCCCCCACAACACAGACACCAACCGCACAGGATAGTCGCACGCAGGAGAACGATACTTACCCAAGAGAATAATTTCATCTCTGTAGTGAGTCCCACTAGAGAGCAATCGCAAAGCTTGATCAGAGGTTTTCTCTCGCTGCCTGGTGACGAAAAACTTCTGCTGTTGAGTAAAGGCATCAAACCAGGCAAACTTGAAAAAGCCTAAATCAAAGTAAGCCACCGACGGGTAGACGAGCGAGCAAGACATCGAACCATTGCTGATCATTGGCCCTAGCCTCCGAAGTGTACCAACGGGCGACGGGGCGATGGGTAAACACTTCAACCACTACCATCATCATCCGCCCGGCCAGTAACGTTCCTTGGTCTTGCAGGAGTTTCAAAGAACGACGTAGCTCTTCCAGCGTTGACCCATCGGCGACCCAGATAGCAGCAAATTTTCCCCTCAGTGCTTCCTCGCCGGAACCCGTTGGCGGTGGCACTGCTCGCTGCTGAAGTTGCACCAACACTTGCTCGAATAGCGCCTCGGATAATCTGGCTGGTAGGTTCATCAACCGTTGGGATATCGCTTGCTTGCTTACCCCTAATGGTTCTACCCACCGCAGACCCTCTTGAGCTAGGACGCTCACCATTTTGCTCAAGCCGGGTAGTTTTCGGTACACTAAACTTAGCACTACTGCCAACATTACTGGTAGCGTTAGCAGACGATCTCGACGCAATTTTTCTGGGATTTGATGATAGCTGCTAATCGGTTTGAACTGCGACGGTTGCCATAACTTCCTTAACTCGGTTTCGATAGTTTCTATCGGCGGTCCTGGCATCAATGCTTGATGTCGCAAGTCGGGATTGGCATCTTTAAAGGGGCGACTTCTAGCCATTACAGATTGACTTCTTTGGCACAGCTTTCTCTACCTTAGCTGTCATCGCCACCCTTAAGTTGACACCAATGAATGCTTTGCGCCCCTACAAGTTCACAATTGATTTAGAAAAATATTCGAGGTAAGCGGCGAGTAAAACCACACAAAATTTCCCAGGAAATTGTATTTAGCTGCTTTGCCCAATCATCGGCGGAAATGTTTTCGCTACCATCAATTCCCAGTAGTGTTACTATTTCTCCTGGCTGCAAATTGGGAATAGCACTAACATCTAGCATCAATTGATCCATTGTAATTGCCCCGATTTGGGGTATTTTTTTGCCGCGAATTATTACCATCATTTGATTAGACAAATTACGCGGGACTCCATCGGCGTAACCAATTCCTACAACGGCAATTAAAGTAGTGCGATCGCTAATAAATTTGTAACCATAACTTACACCAGTTTGAGGCTCAATAGTTTTTACTTGCGTTACTCTAGCTTTGACTTGCAGCACTGGCTTAAGGTTAACGGCGGTTTGCAGTTGGGTTGCAGGATAAAGACCATAAACCGCTAAACCCACCCGTACCAAGTCATAATGCAATGATGAATCAGTTAAAGTCGCCGCCGAATTGGCTAAATGCAAACAAGGTGGAGGTAAATTGATGGCAGCTAGTTGAGCAATTGCTGTTTCAAAGCGTTGTTGCTGCAAGTTCATGACTGTGCGATCGCAACTTTCCGCCGTTGCTAAATGAGAATAAATACTAGCAATTTGAAGATTCGGCAAATCATGCACCAACTCCACAAATTCGACGGCTTGCTGCCAAGATAATCCCAAGCGCGACATTCCGGTATCTAATTTAATATGTACGGGCAAAATCTCCTTTAAAGTCTGAGAATATAATTTAGCCGCTTCCAGGCTGCCTAACGTTGGTTGCAGTTTCCAGTAAGACACCGCCTCAATTTGCTCGACAGTGTAAGTTGCTCCTAAAATCAAAATTGGGGCTTTGATCCCACTAGAGCGCAATTCTATACCTTCGGGGACTGTCGCCACACCCAACCACTCCGCGCCCGCTTCTATAACCGTCTTTGCTACAGTAACCGCCCCATGACCGTAAGCATCAGCTTTAACTACCGCCATCAGCGCAGTTTGGGGCGCTAATAAACTTTTTAATTCCTTAATATTATGTTTTATGGCACTTAAATCAATCTCTACCCAAGCCCGTTGGCGATCGCCAAGCCCAAGATCGCAGTCAATAGAGGTATTTTTTTGGACTTGTGGTTGTCCCATTACTCACACCCAATAAAATCTTTAGCTTTAACTAATAGCAAAAAAGAGCCGCAATTTAAGAGTTTTTCTAGAGCGATTGACAAAAAGAGCGATCTTTTATCCATATTTAGCCTAGTTGTGTTACCATTTGTAAAAAATGTCGGCGATTTGATGTTAATCGATGGCAAAGGTTTTAGTTCTCAACGCCTCTTACGAACCGCTCAACATTACAAGTTGGCGACGTGCGGCTGTTTTGTTAATTAAAGGCAAAGCAGAGCAAGTAGAACATAACGGTAAGTTTATTTATACGGGCTTCCCTTTGCCCACCGTTATCCGCCTACGCCATTTCGTGCGCGTACCCTACAAAGAAATTCCTCTTACCCGTCGCAATATCCTCCACCGTGACGGGCATGGTTGTCAATACTGCGGTTACACGGGCGACGACTTGACATTAGATCACGTAATTCCGCGATCGCGTGGTGGTGGCGAAACCTGGGAAAATATGGTGACAGCTTGCGTCCGTTGCAACGTCAGAAAAGGCAATCGCACCCCCCAAGAAGCAAAAATGCCTTTGTTCCATCAACCCCGTAAGCCTTATAGTAGTCTTTACTTTGAAGTCAGCAAGCATCTAAAAAGCGGGCTACATCAAGAGTGGCAAAAATATATTATTGGACTTTAGGCGATCTCTTATTGCTTGTAAAGTTCTGTAAATAAGTATTGGCAGTGATATTACTTTTGAATCGACTATGCCTAAATGAGGATATCTAAAGAAATTATAAAATTTTCTTTACAAAACTAAACGAAGGGATTAATGTATAAACAAGGAAGTAAAAAACTTCTGATACATTCCAAAATCAAGCACTTATAAAACAATGACAACAACCTTACAAAGACGCGAAAGCGCCAACGTATGGGAACGGTTCTGTAGCTGGGTAACCTCCACAGAAAACCGTCTATACGTAGGCTGGTTCGGAGTATTGATGATCCCCACACTACTCGCCGCCACCACTTGCTTCATCATCGCCTTTATCGCCGCACCTCCCGTAGACATCGACGGCATCCGCGAGCCGGTAGCAGGTTCATTAATCTACGGAAACAACATCATCACTGGTGCAGTAGTACCATCATCGAACGCGATTGGTTTGCACTTCTACCCAATTTGGGAAGCAGCTTCCTTAGACGAATGGTTATACAACGGCGGCCCTTACCAATTAGTAGTATTCCACTTTTTGATCGGAATATTCTGCTACATGGGACGTGAGTGGGAACTATCCTACCGCCTCGGAATGCGCCCTTGGATTGCCGTAGCATATTCAGCGCCCGTAGCCGCAGCCACCGCAGTATTTTTAATCTACCCAATTGGACAAGGTTCATTCTCCGACGGAATGCCCCTAGGAATCAGTGGAACATTCAACTTCATGTTAGTATTCCAAGCGGAACACAACATCTTGATGCACCCCTTCCACCAGTTAGGAGTAGCCGGAGTATTCGGCGGTTCATTATTCTCCGCCATGCACGGTTCTTTGGTAACTTCTAGCTTAGTTCGTGAAACAACTGAGACCGAAAGCCAAAACTACGGTTACAAATTCGGACAAGAAGAAGAAACCTACAACATCGTTGCCGCCCACGGTTACTTTGGTCGGTTGATCTTCCAATACGCATCCTTCAACAACAGCCGTAGCTTGCACTTCTTCCTAGCAGCATGGCCAGTAATTGGGATTTGGTTTACATCCTTGGGCATCAGCACAATGGCGTTCAACCTCAACGGGTTCAACTTCAACCAATCCGTAATTGACTCTCAAGGACAAGTAATTGGCACTTGGGCAGACGTACTCAACCGCGCTAACCTAGGTATGGAAGTAATGCACGAGCGCAATGCTCACAACTTCCCTCTAGACTTGGCGGCCGGTGATGCGACTCCTGTTGCTCTTACTGCTCCTGCGATCAACGGTTAATTTTTAACCCTTCTAGCTAAAATAAATTAAGAGGCGCTCTCCACTTGGAGGGCGCTTTTTGCGTGATTATCTTAAAATTAGTGTAATGACAACAATCCCTGAACCGTTAAATTTTGCTAGCGCGATCGCCTATACTCAAGAATTACTAGCACAAAGTAAAATATCCGCCTCCGAAATATCCCAATTAGTCAAAACTGAAGACGGTGCAAGAGGTTTTTTTGTTACTTACCTGACCTCAGATTTTGCAATGTCAGAGGAAATTATTGTCGGATTGCGATCGCATCCTAAAATAGTATCTGAACTATTGGTAAAAAACTTAGCCATGTCTACAGCGCAACAGTTATTTCACCGTCGCCGTCAGGATGAAAACATGACTTTTTCTTCGCAACGGGTGCAAGAACGAACAGCGCAATTGATAAAGTTAGTAGACTTAGATTTGGTCTATGAAAAGTTGCAGCAGATGATAGCAAGTATTGATACTGGTGGTGACTATCAAGCATTTTTAGAGCGATGGAACTACGACGACGAACAAAAACAAGCAATAAAAGCGGCAATTAACAACTTTTTAGGTAAATAATAACTTTGCAAAATTCAACAGAGTATTTTTGTGCTTATTGCGGCGAATCGAACGTAGCCTTTATTGATTTAAGTGCTGGTAACTATCAGTCTTATATTGAAGACTGTCAAGTTTGCTGTCGCCCAAATGTGTTGTATATTCAAGTTGACGAAGAAACTCTAGAATTAAGCGTAAATAGCGAATATGTAGAGTAGAAAGCACTTATTTTAAGGACTATAAAGTTATGGAAATTAGAACAATTATTTCTCGTTATTTGCCTATAGTTTTAACTATAGTTTTTTTACTAGGGGGAACTATACTATTTTCTGGGCAAACTAAGTTATTAGCAGGTACAAAACCTAATAATCTTGGTATGGGTACAGGTCAATTATTAGCTTGTCCTGGTACGCCTAATTGCGTCAATAGCCAAAGCTTGGATGCCGAACATGGTATTGCGCCTTTAACCTACAATTCCTCTGCTGAAGATGCTTTTAAGACCCTTAAAAATGTTGTACAGTCTTTTAAACAATCTACGATAGCGCCAGCGCGCTCGCAGAGCTTCGCACAGGAAACTGATAATTATATCTATGCAGAGTTTACTATTCCTGTAGTGGGATTTGTTGACGATGTAGAATTTCTGTTAGACAAAAATGCCCAAGTAATTCATGTCCGTTCAGCTTCTCGTTTAGGCGAGTCAGATTTGGGTGTAAACCGTAAACGAATTGAGACAATTAGAGCTAAATTTAACCAGTTGCAAACAGAAGTAAAAGCTTGACAATATTGGCTCTACTTCTGCACCTAGATAGAGATGTTTTTCGTTACAATTATTTACGGTAATATTAATATATACAATTGATATTAGCGCTGACCATGTCTGACACCCTAACCAAGCTGACTTATCAGACTTTTCAAAATAGTAAAAACTACTTTGGTTTAGCTCATAAATACTTAAGTTCGCAAGTAATGGGCTTAGTATCTCCTCAGTTAAAACCAAAATCATCGCCTTTGACTCCAGCATTACTCTTACAACTGCAAGCAAGGTTAAACAAATTGCTAGAAGTAGATTGGCAAGATGCGGAAAACGGAGTATATGCTCATAGTTTGCTATTTGATAATCCTTGGGCTGACTTTTTCCGTTATTATCCTGAAGTTTGGCTAGATATGCCGCAAATTTGGCAGCGAATCAACGAGAAAAATTATCAAGATTTTTCTGTAGATGTACCCAAAGATGGCTATCCTAGCTACTACTTGCAAAATTTCCACCATCAAACTAATGGTTATTTAAGCGACTCGTCAGCTAATTTGTATGACTTGCAAGTTGAACTATTATTTGGGGGTTCGGCTGACCCCATGCGGCGACGCATTCTAGCACCCTTAAAAGCTAATTTAGCAGCTAATCCCAAGCCTCGGATTTTAGATGTAGCTTGTGGGACGGGGAGGACTTTGAAGTTATTACGAAACGCTTTCCCCCAATCGTCGCTATTTGGTACAGATTTATCCGCCGCTTATTTGCGAAAAGCTAATCAAGAATTATCGCAAATTCCTGGGGAATTACCGCAGCTTCTCCAAGCCAACGCCGAAGAATTGCCTTATTTAGACAACTATTTCGATGCTGTAACTTGTGTATTTACATTCCACGAGTTGCCAAGTGCTGCACGTCAGCAGGTAATAGAGGAGTGTTTTAGAGTGGTGCAGCCAGGAGGAGTTTTTGTAATTTGCGACTCAATTCAAATGAGTGATTCGCCGGAAATGTTGCCGATTATGGATAGTTTTCATGAAACCTTCCACGAACCTTACTATAAGCATTACATTAGCGATGATTTGGTAGAAAGGCTGGAAAAGGCAGGTTTTGAGGATATCACAACGGAGGTGCATTTTATGAGTAAGTATCTGATTGCTCATAAAAAAGCGACTTAATACAGGAGATTTAGTAGATTTTTCCTTTGGGGAAACACCCCCTTCATGGTAATAAGGTGGGAAGCGTAGGGGCGCAATGCATTACGCCCCTACGACGATCACTATAAAATACATGATTGGCTAAAAAATCAAATAAAAATGCTATATGCTTACAGGCGGTAGAGTAGGTTTAAGCAATTAAAAACTAAGAATTTTAGGAGTTATTAGTATGACTAATGCCGATGCGATCGCAAATCAACCCATAGCCAGCGAACAATTGATTGACGATTTGATTGAAGGAAGTCCATCTAGCCATATAGATGTAATTCAAACGGTCATTGCCAGCCTCGAACAAGGCGATAGCGCAATGGTAAGCCATACAGAAACAAACTACTTATGGAAATTTAAGTACGGTAGCGTAGAAGTATTCGTGCAACTTAGCGGACTAACAGACGAAGATACAATCTCAGTTTGGTCTAAAGTGTTAAATTTACCGACTAAAAATGACGCGGGATTGATGCGGAAGCTTTTAGAAATGAATTGGACGAATACCTTTGAAGCTTGTTTTGGCATCGATAAAGAACAAGTAGTTGTATTATCAAGCCGCACTTTAGCAGAATTGTCGCCAGGAGAGATTTCGCGCATCATCACGATAGTAGCCACAATCGCTGATGACAATGACGAAGCCTTACAAGCAGAATTTGCAGCCTAGACCTATTTGGCGGCTAATTCCGCTCTTAGAAGCCCCTGGGCGGGTACAAATGGCAATTGACCAATGGTTGGTAGCTCAACACCAGTTAGGCTTGCATCCGCCAACTTTGCGCTTTTATACTTGGTCGCCTGTGGCAATTTCTTTAGGCTATCATCAATCTAATTTTCCCCGCAATTGGCAACAAATTACTTGGAAGGGCGAACTTTTAGAATTGGTACGTCGTCCTACGGGGGGAAGGGCGGTACTACATCAAGGAGATTTGACTTATGCTGTTGTAACATCAGGACTCAATGGGAGTCGAATGCAGGTGTATCAACAGCTTTGTGAGTTTTTAATTAGAGGATGGCAAAGTTTAGGAATCGAGTTGCAATACGGCAATGCTGGGCGGGGATACATTCATAACCCCAACTGTTTTGGTACGGCGACAGGCGCGGATTTGGTGCTACTTGATGGTAATAAGTTGATTGGTAGCGCTCAGTTAAAACGCGGTGGGGTAATATTGCAACATGGTTCAATGCGTTTAGCACCAGATAAAGAGTTATTTGGGCGGGTTTTTGAAACGGAGGTTTTTCAGCCTATTAATCTACCTCTAATTGAACCAATTGCTGTGATAGAAGCTTTGACTACTGCTGCCAGCAATTGTTTTAACATTCAATTAGAGGTAAAACCTTTGTCTGCGGTGGAGTGGAAGGAAATATCTAGCCTTTTGTAGATTAGACTTCTTGCGTAAATAATTTTTTTCCCCCCTAACCCCCCAATTCTGGGGAGAACCGGAGTCCAAATGCTAGAGACGTTGCACTGCAACGTCTCTAGATAGATTCGTATATTTAATCAGCAATGTCTAGCTTTTTGTAGATTTGGCGATCGCACCTAATTGTAAACTAGGCGGAAAACTACCATCATCCTTAATCCGCTTGATATCAGCTTCGGAAAAGGGCTTTTGCAGCTTTGCACCTACCGCCCTAACAATATCACCACGATCTATTATCCCTGCTACCGCGTCGGCGGGAGAAAGAACTATAATTCTTGGCAATTGCTGGGTTTCTAGCCGATTAATTACTTCGACTAGCGGTGTAGATTCTGTAACGGAGGGAACGTCGGTTAAAGGATGCAATATATCGTGCAAAGTTTTATTTTCCCACTCGCTACGCTCTACCGCCCGTAAATCATCTATTGACACTGTGCCTCGGTATCTGCCCTCAGAAGCGGCAAAATAGACCTCTGGGGCGGTGGTTTGGAGTAAATAGGTATCTGCAAAAGAACGCAGGCTTTGATCGGCATCAATGACCCGAAAATCGCTGCTAACGGCATCACTAGCTACCAACTTCAGCAAAATTTCTTGCAAGGAAGTCACGCTGTTATAGGCGTTGGCATTACGAATCCCAAACCAACCAAGTAAAGCAATCCATAAGCCAGTAATTAATTCGCCTGTAAAAAAGTCTATGGCTAAACCCGCCGCGATCGCACTCCAACCTAAAACTAACCCCGCCCGTGCTGCCCAATGTACAGCTTTAAAGCGATCGCCTGTAACTTTCCATACTGCCGCTTTCAATACTTGTCCGCCATCTAAAGGTAAGCCCGGAATGAGGTTAAACAAGGCTAATACGATGTTGATTTTGGCTAAATCCCCAGTCATGGCACTGACTAAACTACCGCTTGGTAAGGCAATACTAAGCAGCGTCAAAATTACAAATAATCCAATACTAACGGCGGGTCCGGCGATCGCAACTTGAAACGCGCCTCCTGGAGTTTTTGATTCTTCTTCAATTGCGGCGATTCCACCAAAGAAAAATAAAGTAATTGATTTAACTTTAATTCCCTGCTGTTGTGCTACTAAACTATGACCGAGTTCGTGCAATAATACTGAACCAAACAGCATTAAAGCCATTACTAGCCCTGCACTCCAAGATAGTACGCTTCCCCATTGAGTGTAAGCAACGCCAAAATTTACTGTAGCGATCGCTAAAATCCCAAACCATAGCGGATCTAAAAATAAAGGGATTTCAAATAAAGATCCAACTCGCCAACCTGTTTGCATGGCATTTTCCTATAACTAAATATTTCCAGGCGACGGACATATTAACCTGTAACTTCTAGAATAGACAATTGCCCTTTAACAGGGCGACGGCTAACCGTTCGCATAATCCGTACTTGCAAAAGTTTAATCAATAAAGGGCGCAGAAATGCGCCCCTACATTAGACTTTCTGCGTAAATAATCTTTCGCCCCCTTGACCCCCAAGTCTGGGGGAACTGGATCTCAATTCCCCCAGACTTGGGCGATTTAGAGGGGGCAATCCTTGATTCGTACAAGAAGTCTAGTTAAAATTTTTTACTTCAATGCACCGATATTTGTTAGTCCCAAAACGGTAGCAATACCGATAATATGACCAAAGCTCATTGAAGCTAAAAACGTACCAACGCTAGGATTGTTGAACAGCGCCGGGAATGGTAAAGGCATTTTAGGGCCAGCTTGAGGATAGCGAATAGTTCTACCCGCAATAAACAAGATTACTAAGCTAATACCTACAATAATCGCTGTTCCCGTCCAGCTCCATCGTACAGTGTCAGGAACTGTTGGCTGGACTGCGGCTAGTAACATCAAATTAAGCAAGGTGTATTCCTCCCGAAAACAAGGATATTAACAACTTATTATCAAAATAGACTGGCATAAAACCAAAATCTGTTTTAAAAGTTAATTAAAGATTTGATAAGAATTGCAATGCGAGTCAAAATTTGTGGGATTACAAAACCAGACCAAGGAAAAGCGATCGCTTCCATAGGTGCTAACGCCCTTGGTTTTATCTGCGTACCAGCTTCACCTCGCTATGTCACCTCTGGGCAGATTCTAGCAGTCACAGAACTAATCCCAGACAATGTAGGGTGTATAGGTGTTTTTGCTAATAGTACCATTGCCCAAATAAACCAGATAGTCGCGGAGGGTGGTTTAACCGGGGTACAGTTACACGGCGACGAATCCCCAGATTTTTGCGCCCAGCTTCGCCAAGTTTTGCCCAAGGTAGAAATTATCAAAGCGCTCAGGGTGAAAAACTCCCAAGCGCTAAAAGAAGTAGATATTTATACAAGTTACGTTGATACTTTATTACTTGATGCCTATCATCCTCAACAATTAGGCGGTACAGGGAAAACTTTAGATTGGGATACTTTGCAAGAATTTAAACCTAAATGTGCTTGGTTACTAGCTGGAGGTTTGACCCCCAACAATATAGTTGAGGCTTTAAGTCAAGTAAAACCTAACGGAATTGATTTATCTAGCGGTGTGGAACGAAATCCTGGAGACAAAGACTTGGATAAAGTCTCTCAGCTATTTGAGCAATTAAAATCGATTAAAAATTAATTAAATGCAGAAATTGAATTAATAAATCTCAAATTCTGCATCAATTATGAGGTTTTTGTTGTCTTTAATACAAATTAATTAGGGAATTATTTTGAATGTCTTATCTAGGATCATAAAAAACTAATGTGCCTAAATCAATTACAGCCAAAAAAACCTTGTTGTAGTTGGAAATGGCATGGTAGGGCATAAGTTTATAGAGGAAATTATTGCCACTGGTGCAAAGGATTCTTGAAATATTATAATATTTTGCGAAGAACCGCGCGTAGCCTACGAGCGAGTAAATTTAAGTGGCTATTTTTCCGGTAAAACCGCCGCAGACTTAACTTTAGTTACACCGGGCTTATATCAAGAAAATAATATTAAAATTCATATAGGCGATCGCACAATAGAGATCGAACGTCAACAAAAAGTAGTTCATAGTGCTAACGCTTTAGCAATTAGTTACGATAAATTAGTATTAGCGACAGGTTCTTTTCCTTTTGTCCCGCCCATTAAAGGCAAAGATACCGCCGGGACATTTTTTATCGCACGATTGAAGACTTGAAAGCCATGTCTGCGTATACCAAAAATTGCCAAGCTGGGGTAGTAATTGGTGGTGATTTATTAGGCTTAGAATGTGCTAACGCTATAAAAAATATGGGTTTAAAAACTCATGTAGTCGAGTTTGCATCGCGATTAATGCCCACGCAAATAATAGAGTACAAATAGCAACAAGCTAAGTGCATTATCCTAGAAGATAAGAATGCCAGGATAAAGAGTTTCGCCATGAGCCAGACTACAACCGATAGAGTGCGCTGGACTACAAAAGACATAGAACTTTTAGCCAACAGCAATGAAGGTACTCGCTATGAAATTGTTGACGGAGAATTGTTTGTGACCAAAGCGCCCCATTGGACACATCAAACTACTTGTGGCAATATTTGCTTTGAATTAGAACATTGGTCAAGAGATAAAGGCTTAGGGCGGGCTACTATCAATCCTGGCATCATCTTTACAGATAGCGACAACGTAATTCCCGATATAGCTTGGGCTAGTAACGAACGATTAGCAGTTTTGCTAGACGATGCGGGACCTTTGACGGGCGCACCAGAATTAGTTGTAGAAGTATTATCCCCCGGTGCAGAACAAGAGCGTCGAGACAGGGAAGCTAAATTAAAACTCTATTCTTTAAGAGGAGTACAAGAGTATTGGATTGTAGACTGGCGGTTGGAAACAGTGGAGATTTATCGCCGCGAAAATGCCGCCTTAGTATTAGTAGCAACGCTGACAAGTGAGAATGAATTAATTTCGCCCTTGTTACCAGATTTTGCTTGTACTGTAGGGCGGTTTTTTGAGTGATAATTTCATATACGGCAAATTGCCGTATACAATTAAAGCTATCAGCTTACACAGATTTCTATTTTACTAATATGGAGATTGCACCCCAGCAAAAATTAATAGCACGGCTTGAGGCTCGTGTTAGTCCAGAAACTAAAGCTCTTTTGCAAAAAGCAGCAGATTTAGAAGGGCGTACCCTAACCGATTTTGTTGCTGCAAGCGCTCAAGCAGAAGCTTACAGAGTGATTGAGAAACATCAAACACTTAAACTCAGTGCTGAAGATAGTATTGCTTTTGTCAATGCGCTGCTCAATCCTCCCCAACCTAATGATGCTTTGCAGGCGGCGGCTTTACGCTACAAGCAAATAATGTCAGTTTAATGGGATTCAAAATTGAGCTATTTGAAAGCCGTAGGCATTCTCGTTCAGGCTTCTGTTGTGGGATAGATAGTTTAGACAGCTATGTAAGCAAACAAGCATCTCAGGATCTCAAAAGACGAGTATCAACGGTGTTTGTCTTAATTAATGAGCCTGAAACTAATGTTTTGGCTTACTACACGCTCTCATCCTACACTGTTGAAGTTAAAGCTCTAAACGAAGATTTTGCCAAAAACTTACCTCGTTACCCATTATTGCCAGCTACATTGTTAGGTCGCCTTGCCGTTGATAATAAATACAAAGGTAATAGATTTGGTGAGTTGCTGCTGGTGGATGCTCTCAAAAAATCTCTAGATGTATCCTTGCAAATTGCATCTTTAGCTGTAGTCGCAGAATCCTTAGATGAAAAAGCTTCGGGCTTTTATCTCAAATATGGCTTCCAACAGTTTAAGCAAGATCCTTTAAAGCTATATCTACCCATGAAATCCATCGCCAAACTTTGTGCAAAACTGAGTATTTAGAATAATTGGCATGATAAGTAATAGGCGATTGCATATTTTTATTGAAGTGGTAAAGTGCGATCGCCTAATAACTTTCTATCTGTTGCTTAACTTCTATCTCAACTTGCGCCTCAATAAGTGCAGCATAAATTGGAATATTATTTTCTACTGCCTCAAAACTAACGACAAGCGAGTATGGAACTTGCGCGTCTGGATCGTTGTTCCAACCTTCATGTCCAACTACTGCTAGACAAAACGCTTCGGTTAGCTCAAATGACTTTAAAGTAGCCCAATCTTTCTGGATAGTACCTGCGCTTCTAGATACACCTCTAACTGTTCCGTGATTATTTTGCTTACCCAGAGTCCATTTAAACAATCCTTCTCCTTTCTCAGCATCTTCTGGAGCATCATACTCTTGTAAAATCCTCGCTAGAAACCTTTTTGAATCTTCTCCTTTTTTACTGCAATCCCAGTCAAGCCAAGTAGAAAGATACTTTCTACGGTTTCTACGAGTTCGGCGTGGTTGTGCTTTGTAAGATAGTGTAACTTCTACCAAGATATCAAAAGCCTCTCCCTGCGATCGCAATTGTTCTGGTAGCTTGACCTGATAAACATGAGCCTGTCCAGCTTTAAGTGATGGTTCTGCTGTTGTCATCAACGTAATGCGGTGAGGAGAATTACTCAAAGCCCGTTTAAGGTTAACCAGACCATAACCCATTTGACGAATAACTTGCAGTTTGTCAGCATTCTGTTCCATTGCCCATGCTGACCACCTAGCTGATTGTACTATTAACGCTCGATAAAGAAGGCAACTTTCCTTTGGTAACTCAGCCGCGAGACACGCTGCAATATAGCTAACTTTTGGCGCAGCAAATGATGTGCCAATATTGTCTGAGTCAAAGGCTGAACCACCACTTAAAGTTGACCGTACCAATTCAGGACAAACATTTGTAGGGTAAATAAGGTTAGGTGGGATACTTTCATCTTTTACTAAATCTCCGCCATATTCAACTACTTCCGGTTTGATCGTACCCCAAAGTCCTAACCCAGAGCAGGAAAAAGCTGATGGTTTATCTTGTTCTGCAATCGAAGAATAAGGTGGTACGTGATATGAAGCTGAAGAAATGGAGCCAACAGTCAAAGCTTGAAAACTTTGGGCAGGGTTAGCAATTCTGCATGATTTTTCAAATAAATAATCTGGGTATGGTCGATTAGCTGCAAGATGTTCGCTAATAGAGAGCCTTGTCGCGCCTACTTTGTTGTTTATAGGTAAGTTTCCGGCTGCTACGATAAAAAGAATATCCCTTTGCCATGTCAGATTATCAATAGTTGCTGCCCACGCACTCATACACTGAGTTCCACAAGGAACAGCCCCAGTAATAGAATGATTAAAAATTCTTGTATTCGTTCTATTGTTGTAAAAATCTACAATATCCCCTAACAAATTTGGTGGGAATAACTTGTCAGGTAACTTACAATCTTTATCTAATCCTCTAGCATTTTGTATCCAACAAACAGCTTTTTCCCTTCCACTACGAGGTATATTTCTAGGATAAAGCACTGCACCTGCTACTCTAGTTCCGTGTCCTCCATTATTGACATAATCAGCAGTTTTATCAATTTCTCCAGGAATCCAAGATTTTGAGTTTTGCGAATCAATTGCTGCTTTAAGAAGAGAATGCCCCTCTTGAATGCCACTATCTATAATACATACTTTTGGAGCATCTGGTTCTGGTGGTTCAAGTTGAAATGGAGGAGAAGCGTTGTTATGCAAGCTTATTGGCTGAAGATGCTCAACAAATTTATCTGGTTCACTAACATCAAAAACATACGGGAAGTTAGAAACTAAATCTTTTAATCCATTACCGGAAATTTGAACTCGACAGGAAAAACTATCTGATAATTCAGCAGAACTGGGAACAATCCCGTCAACTATATTTAATATTTCTCCTTGATATAAACTAACAAACTTTGTTAATTCATCCTCTCTTTGTGATTTTAAATCATCCCATTCTTGATAGGTAAGATCCCGTTTATTTATCCAATTTATAATTTTTTTAGAGTAGGTTTCTTTTGTGTCGCTATCTGTTTCCTCTGGGTAGTTAGGTAATTTTGATTTAATCCCTATACAAGCAATTCCTACATCCACAGTATAGATTTGCTGACCGTTAATTTTATCCCACTCACTGAGCAAGTCAGGTGACAAAATGTATTCTGGTAGTTTATCCCCCTCCAGTAATTCCCATATCTCGCCAACTTTACCCGATCGTTGTTCTTCGTTAATAAATTTTTCTATCTTTTTTTGTAATTCGCTTAGTTCTATATCAGCAGACGCACCAATAATATATCCATCTTCTAGTTCAGCAATTAATTCAATACCATAGGATTTTAAACTTGCTGGATCGAAAGCAGAGGGATCAATTTTTAAAATAAGCGGTTTGGCATTGGGGAGGGGAGGTTTTGCTTCTTGCTCTCGTTTTTCTTGAGTGTCTTGCCAATAAAATATTATGGATTCTATAGAGTTTTTTAACCTACTGCCATGTCCTTGACGATTACCAAAATTTTCAGTAGTTCGAGGATTTTGTTGCCTAGCGCCTCCTCTAGAAAGTTCAGCAGATCCTGTTCTTACAAGACTAAGCTGAATATGGGGAAATTTATTAGCCCGTTCTACCATTTACTTCTCCACACACCAAAAACTTAATTCCAGGACACTTTACTTTCTTTAATCGCTTCTTCTAAATGTTCCTGAATAACCAAATCTTCTCGTTCAAGAATTGCTCTTTTAGCTGCATCTTGTGCAACCCGCACAACTTGAGCCGCAGAAAAACCTTCCATCTGCTTGACGATCGCTAACCAATTGATAGCACCTATTTCAACAGCAGATAATGTATCTTTTAGGATAATTTCTAACTCTTTTGCTCCTGGTTTTGGTACTTCAATCAAGTCATCAAATCGTCGCCAGAGTGCAGTATCTAGAGACTTATTGAGATTGGTAGCAGCTACCAGAAGACCTGACGATGGTTCATATTCATCCAAAATTTGCAGAAATGTATTCACTACTCGCTTGATCTCTCCTACTTCTTGATTATCCTGGCGGGACTTGGCAATAGAGTCACATTCATCAAGAAACAATAAACAGGGGTATTTTGCTGCATCCTCAAACACAAGCCTCAAATTGCTAGCTGTTTCTCCTAAATAAGACGAAACCATAGCATCAAACCGTACTTTAATTAGTGGTAAACCTGTATTCCAGGCTAAACGCTCGGCTCCTAATGTCTTTCCACAACCTGGGGAACCGTATAATAGGATCTTTTGCCGATAACGAAGCCCGTAGTGAGCAAGTCTGTCTCTTGCCGCATACTCACGTTCAATGCGGCGGAAACGTTTTTCAATATTTTCCGGCAATACCATATGATGCCGTAGATTTTCTCTTTGTATAATAGTAACTAGAGGCAAAAGACTTCGCTTGCTAGTTGGTAGTTCGCTAAAAGTTTGTAATTGTTTTGGGATCAGGGAAGTAGGCTGGCTACGATTAGTAAAATTATCTTGCTGGTTGCTCTTGGTAATGTTTTCTAACTGTTCGGCTAGAAGCGTATGTCCTTTTTTCCGCTCCTCCTGAATTACTAAGTACGTCAATTTGTCGATCGCCACTACATCTGAACTGGCGATCGCTTTAAAAAATCTTTTGAGAAGCTCTGCTTTCATCATGCTCCTCAGTATAAAGGTTTGTGTGAGGCTATTCCAGCTAGCTTTTTACGATCATTATAATACATTTGTACTATTTAAGCCAGTAAGAACACTTTTTATTCTGTGACTTAATCCATAAGTTACAAAAGTAATTTTAACTAAATTGTTGGCTGTTGCAATGAGAGGATTGAGTAACACGGGCGATCGCATCTTCTTATCCAGATACGTTAATCTATCTTTAATTGGCAAAAAGGAAACTGCAATGAATTGGTGGCAACGACTGAAAAAAAATCCTTTAGCCCGATTTGGGGCAATATTGCTGTTAATTTTCTATATATCAGTATTTGCGGCGGATTTTGTTGCACCTTACGATCCTTACGATGCTCAAGCAAATGGCTCTTTATTACCGCCTACTCAAATTTATTGGAATGATGAGGCGGGTTTTGGCCCTCATGTTTATCCTACAACTCAGGGTAAGACAGATTTAGAAACAGGCGATCGCAAATTAATTGTAGATCGTCAAAAACCTGCCTGGTTGCGGCTATTTGTCACTGGTGCGCCCTATCAAATGTTTAAGTTCAGTCTGCCTTTACCTCCTACTTTTCAAGAAGTAGAAATATTTGGCGGTATTCCTGGAAATCTGCACTTATTTGGGACATCGGGAGACGCAAAGTTTAATCTCTTGGGTACAGATGAACAAGGGCGCGATCAATTTACGCGATTATTGCATGGTGGGCGAATTAGTCTCAGTATCGGCTTACTAGGGATTGCGATTACTTTCCCTTTGGGTATGATTGTGGGCGGTATTTCTGGCTACTTTGGCGGCTGGACAGATAGTATTATTATGCGCTTGGTAGAAGTGCTGATGACTATTCCCAGTTTGTACCTTTTAGTTGCTTTAGCGGCGGTTTTGCCCCCAGGATTGAGTAGTAGCGAAAAATTTATTTTAATTGTCTTAATTACTTCTTTTATTGCCTGGGCGGGTTTGGCAAGGGTAATTCGCGGACAAGTGCTATCAATTAAAGAGCGCGAATTTGTCCAAGCAGCTAAAGCTATGGGTGGCGATTCGTTTTACATTATTATCCGCCACGTTTTGCCCCAAACTGCTAGTTATATTATTATCTCTGCAACTCTTGCCGTGCCGAGCTTTATTGTGGCAGAATCGGTACTTAGTTTGATTGGTTTGGGCATTCAGCAACCCGATCCTTCTTGGGGTAATATGCTGTCGCTGGCAACTAATGCCTCAATTTTGGTGCTGCAACCTTGGTTAGTTTGGCCCCCAGCATTATTAATTATTCTTACGGTATTGGCGTTTAATTTGCTCGGTGATGGGTTGCGCGATGCTTTAGATCCCCGGAGTATTCGGCGATAGAAAGTTATCAATCCCAAAGCCTACCGCGCGGTGAGGATTAGCTAATTCAACAGCTAAATTTAGGGCGGAGTTTCTACCAATTTCTGTTTCAAAGGCGGAAGAGAAAACAGCGTCAATGGGGTAAGTTTGGCAAAACTGACGCAAGCGAGAAGGATAACCAACAATACTAGGTTTGATGACAAAAATCCCTCGCCATCCCCTTTGATAACAAGCTTGGAGTTGATTAAAAGTAGCCACCGATTCATCAAGGGCGATCGCAGTATTATATAAATTACTCAATGTCTGCATCTGCTCAAACTGTTCTAATCCTAGCGGTTGTTCGATAAATTCAACTAATTTACTACTGTCACTTTTTTGCAACCATAGATTAGCTTCGTCGTAAGTCAAACCGCCATTAGCATCTAAGCGCAATTTTACAGGTTTTGGAATTTGGGTAAAGGCGGCAAAAATTTCTAATTCCTCAACAATGGGGTAAACTCCAATTTTCCATTTAAAAGTACGATAACCTTGTTCCCAAAGCTTACCCCATTGTTGTAATGCCGCTTTTCCGGCACTTAGCAAGCCACTGTAGGTTAAATGGTGGGAATTTTGATTGTTAAGCGCCAAAGCTGACTCAAAGCCAAACTGACAAGCTGGGAGCGAATCAGGAATTGTGTAAATAGTTTCTGTGGTAATTTCTGGTGGTAATTGACGACAATAATTAAGGGCTTGGTTTACAGTTTCAGATCCAAACCAGCTAATCGGGGCAATTTCTCCCTGATGGGTTTTACCTAAGTTATCTGTAAGACTTAAAATTATTCCTTCCCTAACTTCCCATTTGCCATGACTTGTTTGCAAAGGTTGTTTAAAGGGGCGTTGATAAGGCTGAAAAGCAAATTGGTACATTAACCAAGCATAAATCCCAAACTCAAAAGTAATCCACTCCAAAAATGTAAGGCTACAGCAATAAACTTACAATTACTAACTATATCTGGGCGATCGTGATTTTTTTGGACGTGCTGAACTAACTTAATTGCAAAAGGGCAACTTAACCAAATAAGTAATGTCCAAATTGGGAAGTTTCCCACAATTGCTAACATCGTTGTTAGTAAATAAATGCTTCCACCCAGCCAAGGTAACAAATTAGCAGCTTTTAAAGTACCTAAACGTACAATTGGCGATTTTTTTCCGGCGGCTAAGTCGTCGGTTATTTGGTGGAAGTGAGAGCAAAATAAAATTAAACTTGTGGCAACTCCTACTACAACTGAAGCTGATAAGCTAGTCATAGAAAGGCTTTGCGCTTGGCTGTAGTAAGCGGCGGCGACAGCTAAGGGGCCAAAACAAATAAAACAAATAATTTCCCCTAAACCTTGATATCCTAAGCGAAAAGGTGGCCCTTGATAGGTGTATCCTAATCCGCAACACAACATAATTAAGCCAATAATTGTTACGTCTTTTTGCCAAAATGCGATCGCACCTATTCCTAATAATCCCACACCTAAAAACAAATTACCCAACCAAAATATTAGCTGTTTGTTTCCGGTTAAATTTACCAGGGAATGAGCTTTATTTTTATCGATTCCTGTTTCAGAGTCAAACACATCGTTGCTAAGATTTATCCAAGCAACAATCAAAATTGCTGACATTAAAAAAGTAGCAAAATGCCATCCAACAAATACTTTCGTTTCGGCAAAAGCTACCGCCGTCCCTACCCAAATAGGAATAATAGCTACACTATACATCGGCGGCTTAATTGCTGCCATCCATAAATTAGGCTTTGGATAAGAAATTAATTCAGTAGTCATATATTGATTATTTGTTCAAGAACGAGTGTAAAAATAAAAAATGTTTCGATCTATTAATTAAATTTAAAATGTTGGTGATTCAATAACCTTTGATTGATGTTTTTCTATAACTTAATTTTTCAAATAGTACAGTTATTCGGTAACATAAAGGTATCTTACTAATAATAGCTAGGACTTATATACTACAGGAGAGACAAAGGTATAGCAATGAGCATAAAACTTAATCTTTGACTAAGTGGCTAAAGGTCGCTCCAATATGATACCTCTAGGAATATCATCACAAGAAGCCGCTTTTTAAGAACGGAAGTTTAAAAAAGTTTACTATTTTTACATCCATGCCAGTTCTACCTTGTATTACCAGTTTTGCTTTAGATTACAAAAAACTCTATCAATTTCTCTTAGCTTGCCAGCAAAAATGTTTGCTCAATAGTTGCCAGCAATTCGTTAGCATACCTGTGGCAATTGAACAAGTAGATCCATTAGTTATTTTTGAAAATATTGCCCAAGTTCAGCAACTAAACTTTTATTTTGAACATAAAGGCAAACAAGAAGCAACGGCGGCGATAGATGCGATCGCACAATTACATTTGCATGGTAAAAATAGATTTAATAAAGTTCAAGAGTTTATCAAATCTTGTCAGGCAAAGACAGTAATTTTTAGCAATCTTAATAATATTGCTTTACCGCCGCGTTTTTTCTGTAGTTTTAGTTTTTTTGACGACAACGAGGCAAATTATCCTTTTCCCGCCGCTACAGTGTTTTTACCGCGCTGGCAAATTACAAAAAATAGTGACTTCTGTACATTGGTTGCTAATGTAGCAATTGATGCCAAGACAAACTTAGAACTACTACTAGACGACTTAAAAACCAATATTCAAAATATTCTCAGCTTGGACGATCAATTAAATAAATATCACCTACCAGGCAAGTTAATCAAAAAAGATGTCTCGAATGTCAAGAGATTCAAACAAACCATCTTATCGGCGCTGGAGTCTATCCACAAAAAAAAGCTAGACAAAATTGTTTTGGCTCAAACCTTAGATGTATTATCGGGTAAAGACTTCAGCTTATATAACTCTTTAAATAATTTGCGGCAAATTCACCCAAATTGTTATGTATTTTCCACCAGCAATGGCAAAGGACAAAACTTTATCGGTGCAAGTCCAGAGCGTTTAATCAGTATACGCGATCGCCAATTAGTTATTGATGCTTTAGCAGGAAGCGCCCCCAGAGGAAAAACCGCCGTTGAAGACGCAGACTTAGCAAACTTATTACTAAACAGCGACAAAGAAAAACGCGAACACAAAGTAGTTATAGACTTTATCACCCAACACTTACAGGCGCTAGGAATAGAAGCAAATATATTACCCCCCAGCTTGCGCCAACTATGCAATATTCAACACTTGTGGACACCAATAGAGGCAAAAATTCCCGTTAATGTGCATCCTTTAGAAATTGTGGCACAATTGCACCCTACCCCTGCCGTTGCAGGAGTTTCTAGAGATTTAGCTTGCGCGGAAATTCGACGCTATGAAGATTTTGAACGGGGATTATACGCCGCACCTTTAGGATGGGTAGATTACCAAGGAAATAGCGAATTTATTGTTGGTATTCGTTCGGCTTTAATAGATGGCGATCGCGCTAGACTGTACGCAGGAGCAGGAATTGTCAAAGGTTCTGACCCCGATAAGGAATTAGCCGAAATTCAACTAAAACTCCAAGCATTACTTAAAGCTTTAGTCTAAATCTTGATGGTTAAAAGCTTTAGCATCAACCCCGGTGTAAGTCGCGGCAATTTGTCCATTTCCCACAAGCTGATACTTGTAAGTAACTAACCCTTCTAAGCCCACTGGGCCGCGCGGAGGCAGCTTTTGGGTACTAATTCCCACTTCAGCCCCAAAACCATAGCGGAAGCCGTCAGCAAAGCGCGTAGAACAGTTGTGATAAACCCCAGCGCTGTTAACTTGAGATAGGAAAATATTTGCAGTGGTGGGATCTTCGGTTGCGATCGCATCGGTATGTCCTGAGCCATAATAATTAATATGGGCGATCGCATCGGTTAAAGAATCAACTACTTTAATTGATAAAACTAAATCGCTGTATTCTGTCTCCCAGTCGGTATCATTAGCGAAGCCTACATCAATAATTTTACAAGTACGTTCATCGCCCCTTAATTCTACAAAGCGCTGTTGTAAAGCCTTGGCGATAACGGGGAGAAATTCTGCTGCAATATCAGTATGAACAAGCAAAGTTTCAATCGCATTGCAAGCGGCGGGATATTGGGTTTTGGCATCAATAGCAATTTCTACAGCTTTCGCCACATCCGCCGCCTTATCCACGTACAGATGACAGATTCCTTCAGCGTGACCTAATACGGGAATATGCGTGTTATTTTGCACAAAGCGGACAAAAGAGTTAGAGCCTCTAGGGATAATTAAATCTACATACCTATCTAACTTTAAGAGTTCTAAAGTTTCCTCTCTAGTTGTAAGTAACTGGACAACTTCGGGGCTAATGTTTGTTTGCGCTAGTCCTGTATGAATTGCTGTTAAGATTGCTTGACAAGAATGAATCGCCTCTTGTCCACCTTTGAGGATTACGCCATTTCCTGACTTAATCGCTAAAGTAGAAATTTGAATAGCCGCGTCGGGTCTAGCTTCAAAAATAACCCCTAAAACCCCTAATGGACAAGTAACGCGCTTGAGGATTAAATTGTCATCTAATTGACGGTGAATTTGGATTGCACCTACAGGATCGCTTAAATTAGCTACATCTCTAACTCCGGCAATTGCATCGTTTAGCTTGGCTTCGTCTAATTTTAGGCGGTTGTATAAAGGTTTGGGAATGCCTGCACTGACGGCGTTTTGGCAATCAATCCCATTAGCGGCGATAATTTCGGCTTTTGCTGATTCTAAAGCAAGTGCGATCGCATTTATTGCCCGATCTTTCTCCTCACTGGTAAGCGTGGCAAGATTTTGGGCATGATGGCGACAAATAGAGGCGACTTTAATTAAAGAATTATCCATGCTACTTAAATAAATATTGCATCGTGATCAGGATAGTTTTATTTTGGCTAAGATTAAAGCTTGCTTCTTTAAACTTGGGAGCGCGAGTTTTTACTTTAGGATTATTAGAAATCCCAAAACCTTCCGATGGAATACCTAAAAAGTTGGTATTTAGCTTACTGTCGCTATTTTTGTCTGCATACAAAGAAACGGCATAATTACCGGGTTTTAATCCGTAAAAGTCTTTCGTTGCCGAGTTTCCAGTAATTTTAGTACAGCCGCTTTGCACCATACCTTTAGCACTTCCCGGAAATCCTTGCTCGTTTGAGTAAATTCTTAAGCAAACTTGCCCTGTTTGATGTCTTAATCCATCTATTACAACTGTTAGCTTTGCTGTAGGTTGCGCCTGTGCTGAAAAAGGGATGAGGCTAGATAAGGTGGCTAGGAAAAATACATTAAATTTATTCATACCTTATTTTATTGAAAATCGGTAGAGATTGAGGTAAGTATATCGAAGTCAATCTCTAGCATGGTGACAAGGGGGAAAGGCGATCGCTACCTTAAAGGAAATGTAAAGATAAGAAAGTTACAAAAATTACTATTTAGGCTGCTCATGACAAGCGTATCACCTGCAACACCGCCTTTGGAAAGTCGCAAGCCAAGGGAAAACGACTGGCGATTGTTCCTCCGGTTAGTGCCTTATGCGCGTCGTCACGGACGTTTGCTAACAATTTCCATGTTATTGCTCGTACCTTTAGCGATATCTGGAGCGTTGCAACCTATTGTAATTGGACAAGCAATTTCTTTAATTCGCAAGGAATCAAGTACCTATGAATTTTTGCGAAATCTCCCCTTAGCACAAGGATTAGGGATTTTAGAAGGATTATTACTACTAACTGTTGTAATTAGGCTAGTATTTTCCGGGATTCAAGGCTATTTGGTGCAAAAAGTAGGGCAACAAATTACCGCAGACATTCGAGACGATTTATTTGAGCGCGTTACCTCTTTGGCGGTACGTTTTTTTGATCGCACTCCCGTAGGAAAATTGATCACCCGTCTTACTAGCGACGTTGAAGCGTTGGGAGATGTCTTTACAACAGGGGCGATTGGGATTGTCAGCGATATATTTTCTATGCTGGTAATCATTGTATTTATGTTTCGGGAGCAATGGCAATTAGCTTTGATGCTGGTGTTGATGTTATTGCCAATTACCGGGTTAATTGTTTACTTTCAGCAGCAGTACCGCAAAGCAAACTACAAAGCTAGAGAAGAATTATCAGCGCTCAACTCTACTTTGCAAGAAAATATAGTTGGCATTAATGTAGTGCAGTTGTTTCGCCGGGAAAGATTCAACGCCGAGTTGTTTCGCACTACCAACCAGCGCTATATCAAAGAAGTAGATGTAACTATTTTTAATGATTCCGCCGTATCGGCAACTTTAGAATGGATTGCTTTAGTGGCGATCGCTGCCGTACTCTGGTTAGGTGGAATATTTATCTTGCGTCAACAGTTAGATATTGGGCGTTTATCCACGTTTATCTTATTTGCACAACGATTATTTGACCCTTTGCGCCAGTTTGCCGAAAAATTCACCGCTATTCAAGCAGGTTTTACCGCCGTAGAGCGAGTTAGCGATATTTTAGACGAGCCGATTGAGATTAGAGATCCTGAAAAAGGGAAAAGTGCGAAGTCATCTATGATATCTATGGGCGAAATTCGCTTTGAAAATGTCTGGTTTGCCTACAAAGACGACGATTACATCATTAAAGACTTAAGCTTTACAATTAATCCTGGCGAAAAGATTGCTTTAGTTGGGCCCACCGGAGCGGGGAAAAGCTCAATTATTCGTCTCCTCTGTCGCCTGTACGAACCTAGTCGGGGACGTATTTTGGTAGATGGGGTAGATGTAAGAGATTTGCCACAATCCGAGCTACGCCGTCGTATGGGGGTAATTTTACAAGAAGGTTTCTTATTTGCGGGTGATGTGAAAAGTAACATTACCTTGGGTGATACCTACACAATGGATGAAATTCGCGCCGCCGCCCAAAAAACCAATGTAGACAAGTTTATCGAACAATTACCCCAAACCTACGATACTCAGCTAAGAGAGCGGGGGACAAACCTTTCTAGCGGTCAAAAACAGCTACTAGCCTTTGCACGGGCGGCTATTCGCAATCCACCAATATTAGTATTAGATGAAGCAACAGCGAGTTTAGATGTGGGTACAGAAGCATTAATTCAAGACGCGCTAGATAAATTGCTAATTGGACGCACTGCGATCGTTATTGCTCACCGTCTCTCTACTATTCGCAATGTAGATCGAATTTTTGTATTGAAACGCGGACAATTAATCGAGTCAGGTACTCATGAGGAATTGTTGCAACAAGGGGGACTATACGCCAGCTTGCATAACCTGCAAATGTTTGGTAGTTAGTTTATATGTCATAATATCTAAAATATGACATCGTTTAATGAATATGACAGAAGCAATAGTCCGTATCAATGAGCAAGGTAGAGTTGTCATACCAGTAAATTTACGTCAGGAATTGGGTTTAGTTACTGGCTCAAAGTTGATAGTTCGCTTAGAGGGTAAAAAAATTGTTTTAGAGCAGCCAGAGGATGTTTTTAGGCGGTTGCGTTCTACTTTTAATTCTCCCACCTCTTTAGTAGATGAATTAATTGAGGAGCGACGTACAGAGGCAAAAAATGAGTAATTATGTTTTAGATGCCTCAGCAATTTTAGCCTTGCTCAATAATGAACCAGGGGCGGATATAGTACAAGCAGTTTTGAATAATGAAACTTGTATCATGTCTGCGGTAAACTGGTCGGAAGTAGCAAAAAAATTGTCCGACAAAGGTTTAGCCATAGAGCCAGTAGCTCAAACTTTAAAAGGGCTTGGTTTAGAATTTCAAAACTTTGACTACAACCAAGCCGTTGCTACAGCTAGTCTTCAAGCTCCTGCTTTATCTCTTGGCGACCGAGCGTGTTTGTCATTAGCTCAATTATTGGGATTCGTAGCATTAAGTGGCGATCGCCTTTGGCAAACTTACAATCTAGGTATTTCTATTCAACTTATTCGCCCTTAAAGCCTATTTTGGCGTGAAAATGATTCTGCATGGTTTCAAAACCAATACAACATCTGGTTGCCACAATTGGTACATCTAACCAACAACATCTAGCAACTAGGCAATTTGAGCCATGTTTGTATATTCAGTCAACAACTCATCATAGGTAAGGCTATCGGTTTCTACTTGAGGACTCCAGATTAATTCAAACATCATCAAATAGTCCGATCGCATTGAACCTACTTTGTTTAAAGTTGTTGTTAAAGCTTCTATTGTGCGAACTTCTGTAAATAATGGGCGATCGCCTGCTGTGCCAATAATTAAAGTAACGATAATGTAGTCTGCGGAACTTTCTTCAAAGTTAGAAGTTACGGGTTTTTGTTTTCTAAGCCCATTATGTTAATTTTTATACCAAGTTTCTTACTATTGTAGATAAAAGTTGGATTATATCAGTAACAAATATTACACACCACAAAGGTGTAAATTTAGCCATGAATAAATATCACCAATTAGTTGTCAGCCTAGGTGTGCTAACAGTTTTAGGGCAAGAAACAGCACTGGGGCAAAATAGAGATGAGGCAGTAATACTAAAGGGACAGCAACAACAATTGTCTACCGAAGCAATAAAAAATGCTGCACCTCATAAAAATTATCTATCACCATTAAATCTTCCTAATCTAGCTCCCACAAGCGAAGCAGAATTTAGACAAAATTCTGCTTCGCCTGGGATAAGTTCCCAAGCAAAAATTCCTAATAATAATTTAATAAATAGTTCTACTTCTACTTCTACTCCTAGGGCTTTTGGTTCCTATGGGGTACCCTATACTTCCAAAAGGGTATCTCATTTTCCAACTTCCGTTGTAAGCTCCAATGCTAATGGTTACCTAAGTGCTACTTATCCTTATAGTACTATGGGAAGATTGGCTTTTAGTGTAGGCACTAATAATGCTCATTGTTCGGCTACACTAATTCGTCGAAGTATAATTGTTACTGCTGCCCATTGTATTCAAGGGTTTGGTAGTGGTAGTAGCATCTATTCAAACTTTACCTTTGTACCCTCTTATTATAATGCCATAGCTCCTTATGGAAGTTGGAGTTGGTTATCTTTAGTAAGACCATCTTCTTGGGCTAATGGAACAGATACCGGAAGTGGTGCAGCAAGAAATAATGATCTAGCAGTAATTGCCATACGCAAAAACTCCGCAGGTCAATTTATTGGAGACATAACAGGATATATGAATTATGGTTGGAACAACTACTCTTTTACTACTTCTAGTCGTACAGGTAATATCCCCATTGCTGCTATTACAACCACAGGATATCCAGGATTATTAGATTTAGGTCGAATAATGCAAAGGTCTGATGGACCAGGTTATTTAACTACAATTAGTAGTGCTAAACAAATTTATCAAGGTAGTAATTTTACTGGAGGATCTAGTGGTGGAGCCTGGGTAACTAATTTTGGATATCAGTCTCCTGCTTTTTCTGGTGGTGCATCTGCTGGAAATTCTTCTGTGCCTAACGTAATTGTCGGTGTTACTTCCTGGGGTGCTAGCGATCCAAATTTACCCAAAGATAATTACTCTTCTCAATTTGGACAAAATACTCAGTATCCTTTAGCTACCTACGGTACTCGTGGTGCTGGTAATATAGCTTCAATACTTAACACACTATGCTCTTCTACTCCTTCTGGCAGTACTCAAACTCTCCAACAACAAGGTTACTGTAATTAAATGATTTCTTATTCTTGGAACCAGGAATAAGAAATAGGAGTCTATAAAATTATAAATAGCTCTGTAAAAATTATGCGAAAACTTTTTTTAATCCCATCAATTATCATGGGAATCATTTTAAGTTCTGGTGCTAGTTTATTAGCCTGTAATTCCAAATCTATGAATTTAGAAAATTCTTCTTGGATTCTTAAAAATTGGGATAATCAAGGTTCTATTGTAGAACCTGAATCGAAAATATATCTAAGCTTTAAAAATAATCAAATAAATGGCTCTGGGGGCTGTAATAATTTTGGTGGTACTTATAAAATAGTTGATAATAAACTTATTGTAGAATCATTTGGTGCAACTAGAATAGCCTGCAACCCCCTGATAATGAATCAGGAATCTCAACTTTTTTCTGCACTCCAATCTTTAGGTCGTGTTAACTTTAATACTTCCGGTAGCCTAGTATTGCATACTAATACAAGTGTATTTTACTTTAATCCTAATAAAATTAATTAGATATTGTCAGCATTATAAAATAGAGGAATAAAAATAGGCGTTGCTGAAACAAGGTAGGAAAATGATTTTACGAAATCTTTAAACCAATGCTAGAGACGTTGCAGTACAACGTCTCTACAGCGATTCTTAAGTATGTGATTATACTTAGGTTTCTAAACTGTCAAATTGAGAGCCGGAATTTGGCGTTGCTAAAGACTTAATGATTTAAAGGTACAGTGCGATCGCACTCATATCTACTCAATCCCGTCACACGAAAATTGCACAGATTAAATCGCTACCAAGGACTACCAACAATTGTAAAAGCTGACCAATAATAAGGATGAGCTAAATTTCGTTTTCCCAAATCTGTAAGTTGAGGAGGGAGTTTAATATTACCTCTAACCGTCCGCAACTGACCTTTTTCTAAACGTACTTGTCCTCTAATCATCGCTATTTGCGCCTGTCTTAAAGCTTCGGCTTTAGTTGGCGATGTTCTTAACTGCGGATATAGTTGGGACATTAAGGCTAAAGTCCCTTCATCACTGACAAACCACAAACTAGCTATAGCTGATTTGACCCCCGCACCCACCGCTAACCCCGCAAAACCTAATTCTGCATCGCGATCGCCTATAGCTGTCTCGCAAGCGCTTAATACTAATAATTCTACAGGGATTTTTTGCCAACCTAACTGTCTGATTTGGTTTAGCTGCAACCTTGTATTCCAAAATTGGACGTAGGAATTGCTTGAGGTTCCAGATTGAAAATTAGCGTGGGTTGCTAGATGAAGAACCCGAAAAGGCTGCTGTTGGAGTTGGGATTGCAGATTATTTAGGGTAAATTCTTGATTGAGAAACGATCGGTTTTGGCGGCGATTTTGGGTAACTAACGATAACTCTACCGGAACGGCGGGTAAAGAATTTTGGCTGCTAAATTCTGATGCACCCATAGCTAAAATTGGTGCATTTTTGACACTGGTGAAGGTGGCATTAGTTAATATGAAGGCAGGTATGCGCCCGATACCGTACTTTTCTACTAAAAACCTTTTGCCGTCGTGTAAAGCCGCTAGAGGCATTGTCCGCAAACCAACACCAGCACAAAACATCAGCGTGTTTATTTTCTGGGCTTTTAAGTCGGATTCAATTGGTGCGATTATCCACTGATAAAGCTGCTTAGATACTGGCAAGTAGCGGTTAGTGTTTCTTTGTGAAGGAATAGTAAGAGCATTTCTAAATTCTTGAACTTTAGCTAGTAATGCTCGATTATTAGCTTGTTTGACGCGCCTATGGATTGGTTTTCGTCCTGGAAAAATCACCACTATTTCTAGCTGCTGCTGTCCGGGAAGTAAATAGATTAAGGCGGTTTTTCTGCCTGTAGTTCGGGCTAATCTGTTTAAAGTACCAGAAATAGCGCGATCGCTAATTGTCCGATTGACAAAGTTAGTTTTAAAATAACCTTCGTATTGGTTTTCCCAAGTTGCTTCTATTTGCGGTACTGCTGCTTTTAAGTCATCGCGATTGAGCGCCCTTTCTAAAGCCGAAGTTTTATTTTGAGCCGTAGCAAAACTAGGTATATTCGGTTTTGCAAGTACCCTTTCGTTGATGCCGTAAGGGCAAGCTAAAACTAGCAATAAGCTAATGCTGGTTAATAATTTCATAAATACCTCGTTTAGGCTCAGTATAAAGTGAGGTTGCTAATTGAGAATTAATTGTTGGATTGCTTAAACATTACTATTATCAGTTGTTCCTTGATAGGATAACGTTAGCTTTGTAATGCGAGCGCCCTTGTTGGTTAATTCACTCCTTTAACTTCCGCTTTTATACTGCCCTAAAAGCCATATAAACCAGTCAGGAAGAGGCTTTTGTACAGTAGCGGCGAAGTTTTGTGGCTGCTTGCTGGGTATATTTTTGCCCGTCGCTATCCCATTATTCAATTTTGCCTAGATCACTAAAAAGTTAAGGCTTTTTAGTAACAAATTGTACTGGGCAAAGCTTATAGGCGAAAGTAAACGGGACTGACGGGGCTCGAACCCGCAACTTCCGCCGTGACAGGGCGGTGCTCTAACCAATTGAACTACAGTCCCTTATTTCAGGGCTTTACTATAATTACAGCTTTTTGAGAGTTTGTCAAATAATTGCTCAAAGCTAAAAATTAAGTATCCACTCTAGCGAGAAGATCGCTGGAAAAACTTAGATTTGCGTTTGGCGACTAATCCTGCAACTACAAGTGCTGCTAACCCTGCGGTGGCTTCTGGTTCGGGGACAGGTTCAACACTAAAAGCCAAAACTTGTGTAGACTGACTAGAGCTAAAGTTATTGTCACTAACTACGATCAAAGAGCGTTTCCCGTCAGGTAAATCGGGACCAAAAGTCAGACCTTCAATATTATCTAAAGTTATATTTAACTTATCAAAGTCCAACAAAAGTTCTTTTTTAGCAGGCTTAATATTAGTGATATCAACGGCACTTAAACTATTAATATCTCTGATATTGTCCGCACCTTCCAAAGAAACCTCGTACAATTTAATCGTGTTGCCTGCACCGACAGAAAAAGAACGCTCTAAACTAAGAAAGTGCTTATCATCAATTGCCAGTAAATCTACTAGCCCATTAGTATTAAATCCGCTTGCTGTAATTGGCGGATTAGCAACTTTATCGGTGAAGTAAAGATATTCGGCGGCGGGTTTACCAGTAACGGTATTGTAGCCAACAATCCTTGATGGACTTCCATTACTGACGGTGGCGATCGCACCATCTTGAACTAAAGCATTCTCTGTTGCCGTAAATAAATAATTTTGGCTAGGCGTTATTGTCAAGCTTTCAAAAGCTAAGTTAGTGCGAATACCGCTAGTTTGGGGAGCAGTGGGGAAATATTTGTCATCGACAGGTAAAGCTTTTAATTGCTCTCCGGTTATGGAAAACTCGTTAACAAAAGGATTTGTTAAATTTGTAGCCGTTGCATCACCCTCGGAAGAAATATATAAAATTCCCTTACTTGTTAAAGCAATTCCTTCAGGATCGAGACTTTGAGCGGGAAAATTTTGCCCGTCTTGATTTTTGAGCAAAGTTACATCTGTAAACTTGACTGCTCCTAAAGAGTTTTGCTTAAGTTCGATAGTTAGTGTATAAAATCTTGCCGGGTTGTTTTGACTGCGATCGTCTGAAATACTATAGTAAACATTTTTACTAGCATCGTAAGTAATCCCGGAAAGCCCGCCTAGCAAGGTTTGTTTTACTTGTGTATCACTAGAAAATGTGACTTCACCCAAAAAATCAATGTTTTTGATAGTGGAAGCCATGCTTGGCATCACCGTAAGGGTTGTAGCCGTAATACTGAGTAAACTAAGTATAATCAGTTTAAATAGAGGCAAAACTTGCGTAATATTGCTCATGACAATAGAGGCATCCTAATCTATGGGATTACCTTATCAAAACAAAGATAAGTAGGTATTAAAGCCAGGTTATCAAAGCGTTATTAGTTAAGAATTTTGTAAAAAACTTACAAACCAATCTTTGAGATGGCGAGTAGCGAGACAATCATCTTCGTTGTACTGGACGATCGCATCTAATAAAGTGCGATCGCCTGTTTCTAACCATTTATCGTACCAAAGTATTGATTGCGAACCGTTTGCTTCGAGGTTGCGCCATTCAAAACCCAGCCACCGCGCTAGAGTTTTTAAAGCGTAGCTTTCGGTAGGTAAAACCACTGTATGCGCTACTTGCTCGTAAATGTCGATAAATCTTGCTAGTAACACTGATATTTGCTCGTTTGGGGTGCAATAAAGTTTACCTAATCGCTTGACAGTATCCACTTCGTAGGGGCAAAAATGAAAGATTGGTGCTTGGGGATATTGTTCGACTAAATCAAGAAATTGCTGCCAAACTTTTTCTTCCTCCGCTTGACTTTCAGCCAAAAAAGCATAATATTTTTCTGTGTTAGCAATGCGATCGCAAACTAACACCCCTAACAAGTAATCTAAATTTAAGTCTGGTTGCGCTTCAATATCAAAGTAAAGTTCTATCGGCGCAATCAGAGATTCAGGATTTGGTGGTAAATATTTACTTTGCAACAAATCCCGTAAAACTGTTTGGGAGGTTGGGGTTGGCAAGGTTTGTTGAATTTCGTAAGCGTTACCAAAAGGTAAAATAATTGGGCTGTTAAGTGTTGCCGATTGAGCTTGTAAGACTAATTGCTGGGCGCTTTTGCCTTCAAAACTGGGTAAAATGTCTATTTCGTCGGGATTTGCTTTAGCAAGTGCTTCTAAGGTAACTAAATCGATGGTTTGCAAGTCACTGTAACGACTTGGGGTTACACCCGGTAAAAGGGAAAGATGTTCAGTAGCTTTGGCTTGGGCGTAACATTGAGGAAGCCAGCCGCAAAAGTTGCATTTTTGCCGAGAAATAAATACTTCAGGAATTTCTGACGAATTTAGGGTACTAATGCACTCCTCCAACGATAAGTGCATTTGCGGAATCCATTTACTCAAATTGACTTCGTAAGCATCGGTACGTCGCAGTATGAGCAAAGCTGTGGGAGGATCGAAAGACTGGGCGATCGCCAACATTTCCGCATCATAAGCCGCTACAATTTGATACTCTAACTTAGGACGCTTCCCTAACTGAATATTTGCAGAAATATAAAACCAATCGCCAAATTTGGAATGTCCTGGTTGCTTGATTAATAAATGCGGACGACTTAATAAAGTAATATTTTCCGAGTGAGGCGCTAGTATTACGCCTTTGTAAATACATTCAACGCCTTGTTTCATTAATTCAAGGGTGGCTTTTGTTCCTGCTTCCCAGTCATTTTTAGGATATTCTGGGCGAGAGTAGTTGTATTGCGCTAAGACAAATTTTTGATAAGCAAATTTTTCTTGGATTACTCTATGCAACGCATCACTAATGGGATCTCTTTGGTTAAGATCGCCGTTAGTATCTAAAAAAGCCCTTCGCTTACAGCGTTGGTATTGTAATAGGATTTCAGCATTAAGCAGCATGGCTCTAGACTAACAATAATTTACGGGCATTGTTTAATTGGGCGCAAAATTCTTGTAGAGACGTTGCATTGCCTAATTAGGCGCAAAATTTTTGTAGAGACGTTGCAATGCAACGTCTCTACACCGAAATATATAGTCGCAGCGTTAAAGTTAAAAAAGCTGTTATTTTTATTTTATGAGTATTTCTACTTCCAATTCTCAGCTTGAGTTACATAGACAACAGTTTCCGGCTTTAGCAAATAAGACTTATTTTAATTATGGTGGTCAAGGGCCAATTCCCCAATCAGCAATTGAGGCGACAAATAATGCTCAAGAATACATCCAAACTTACGGGCCATTTTCCACTAAAGTTAATAGCTGGATTGCTCAAGAAGTAGAAGAAACCAGAAAGGCGATCGCACTTGAACTAAACACTACCTCTGATACAATTACTTTAACCGAAGATGTTACAGTGGGCTGCAATATTGCCTTGTGGGGTATTGATTGGCAAAAAGGCGATCGCATTTTACTTACCGACTGCGAACATCCTGGTATTATTGCCACAGTAAGAGAAATTGGGCGCAGATTTGGGGTAAAAATCGATACTTGTCCAATTATGGCAACTTTAAACCAGGGCGATCCTGTACAAGTAATTGAGCAACATTTATTGCCGCGCACTCGCCTTGTAGTATTAAGTCATCTACTTTGGAATACCGGGCAAGTTTTACCTCTTGACAAAATAGTTAAAGTATGCAAGGCAGCTAATGTCAGAATATTAGCAGATGCAGCGCAATCGGTGGGATCTTTGCCTTTAAATTTAACTGAACTAGGTGTAGATTTTTATGCTTTTACGGGTCATAAATGGTGGTGTGGTGCGGCGGGTGTAGGCGGTTTGTACGTGCATCCAGAAGCTAGAGAGAGTTTGCAGCCTACGTTTATCGGTTGGCGGGGTATTTTGATGGATAGTAAAGGCAATCCTACAGGTTGGCAACCAGACGGACGCAGATATGAAGTAGCAACTTCAGCTTACGGACAGTATGCAGGATTAAGGGCTGCGATCGCAACTCATCAGAAATGGGGAAGTGCGGAGGAAAGATATCAGCAAATTTGTGATTTAAGCAAGTATTTGTGGCAAAAATTAACCCAAATCCCAGAAATTAAATGTTTGAAAGCTTCCCCACCAGAAGCGGGACTTGTATCTTTTCAAGTTAGCAACAATCGCCAATTGGTAGAGTTTTTAGAGGCGCAAAACATTATGACGCGGATACTACTAGATCCTGATTGCGTTCGTGCTTGCGTTCATTATCTAACATTGACATCGGAAATAGATCGATTAGTTGCAGGAATTGAGAGTTTTGTTAGCAATATTTAATTATGCCTAGACCAATTTTATATATAGCTATTACCAATCATGGTTTTGGTCATACTACCCGCGCGGCTGCGGTTGCTGCAACTATTCAAAAGCTTTATCCTGATGTATTGCTAATCATCGTTACCACTGCACCCCGTTGGTTATTAGAGTCTTACATTGAAGGAGATTTTATTTATCGTCCCCGTAGCTTTGATATTGGCGTAGTACAAGCGGATAGTTTGACAATGGATAAAGCCGCTACTTTGGAGAAATTGCAAGAAATTAAGGCAAAACAGCGCTCTCTTGTAGCTTCGGAAGTTAACTTTATTCGTCAAAATCGCGTTAGTTTAATTTTGGCTGATATTCCGCCTTTAGCTGCCGTATTTGCGAAAAATGCTGGGATTCCTTGCTGGGGAATGAGTAACTTTAGTTGGAATTTTATTTATCAAGATTGGGGAAAGGAATTTAGAGAGATTGGCGATTGGATGAGTGAATGTTATAGTCAGTGCGATCGCCTATTTCGGCTACCATTTCACGAACCGATGAGCGCCTTTAACAATATTACCGATGTTGGCTTAACGGGCGGTTCTCCTCGCTACCAAATAGACGAATTACGTACAATTTGGCAAATTACCAAACCCATAGAAAAAACAGCTTTACTAACCTTTGGTGGCTTGGGTTTGCAGCAAATCCCCTACGATAATCTTAAAAACTTTCCCGACTGGCAATTTATCAGTTTCGATGCTTCTGCGCCCAATTTACCTAATTTACTTAAAATCTCTGACCGAAAATATCGCCCAGTGGACTTAATGCCAATATGTAGCAGAGTAATTTCTAAGCCTGGTTACAGCACCTTCGCCGAAGCAGTACGTTTAGGTATTTCCATTGTGACTATGACTCGTGAAGATTTTGCGGAAGCTGCTTTGCTGTTAGAAGGAATTACAAACTATTCCCAACATCAAATTCTTACCCCATCAGAGTTTTTTCAGGGAGATTGGGACTTTTTAGTGCGATCGCCACAACTACCACACAAAACTGATTCTATAGCCAAAAATGGAAATGAACAAGTTGCCCAATCCGTTATTAGCTATTTTCAATAATTATGCACCATCAACAATTACTCAGAATTTCCACTAAAGGCAAATCTCTATACAAAATTACATCCAAAATAGAGTCTATAGTTGCCGAATCTGGAGTAAAAACAGGACTATGTACTATATTTCTTCGTCATACTTCCGCAAGCTTGATAATTCAAGAAAATGCTGACCCGGACGTACTTCTAGATTTATCCAACTTTCTCGCCCAATTAGTCCCTGAATCTGCGCCTTACGTCCATAATGCCGAAGGTGCGGACGATATGCCAGCGCATATACGTACCGCTTTAACTCACACTTCCGAGCAAATTCCTATCGCTCAAAATAGATTAGTTTTAGGCACTTGGCAAGGAATTTACATTTGGGAACATCGAGAAAGAAGCCAACAAAGAGAACTTGTAGTTCACATTATGGGCGAGTAATTTTAGCTTCTGGCAATATTAGCATCGCATCGCCAAAGGAATAAAAACGGTACTTTGATGCGATCGCTTCTTTATACAAGTCTAACAATCTCTGTCGTCCAATTAACGCGCTAACTAGCATCAGTAAACTAGAACGGGGTAAGTGAAAGTTAGTAATTAACCCCTCCACCACCCGCCATTGATAGCCAGGATAGATAAACATATCGGTTTTGCCGCAAAAAGGCTCTAATTGCCCCGATGCTGCTGCCGCCCCTTCCAAAGCCCTTACAGCCGTTGTTCCTACAGCAATAATTCGTCCACCTTTAGCTTTGGTAGCGCGGATTTGTTCGACAGTTGCTTGAGAGACATCTATCCATTCGCCGTGCATTTGGTGGGTGGTTACGTCTTGCACTTCTACCGGGCGAAACGTACCTACACCAACGTGTAAGGTTATAAAAGCCGAGTTTATGCCGGAATCTGCTAGTTTTTGGATTAATTCGGGCGTAAAATGTAGTCCGGCGGTGGGAGATGCGATCGCGCCTAAGTTTTGAGCGTACACTGTTTGATATTCGTCATCATCCGCTTGGGAATTTGTAATATAGGGCGGTAATGGCATTTCCCCAAAAGAGTCTATAACCTGCAATAAAGATAAATTATTCGGGACATCAAACTTTAATAAACGTCCTCCTGTAGCTTTATCAATTTCGATTACCGTAGCTGTAAGAGTTTTTTCTTCTTTACCCTCAAATACAATCTGCACTCCTGGATGTAAGCGCTTTCCAGGTTTAACCAAAGCCAACCAAGTATTAAACTCTTTTTCTTCTAACAGCAAAACTTCTATAGCTGCACCGCTAGTTTTGCGCCCGTGAAGCCGTGCGGGAATCACCCGCGTATCGTTCATAACTAGCAAATCTCCTGGTTGTAGGAATGAAGGTAAATCGCTAAAAATGCAGTGCTTGTAAGTATTAGGAGAATCTATAACTAGCAACTTAGCGCTATCTCTGGGAAATGCTGGATTTTGGGCAATTTGTGCTGGGGGAAGTTGGTAATCATAACCAGCCAAAGAAGTATCTAAAAAATTTAGCGATTTTTCTGTATCTAAACTAAGATGAGAATCTTGAGCCATAATTTCAATAAGTATTCCTTTAGACATAAATAGCAAAAAGTTGGGTAGATATACCCAGGTAAAGTAGGCGTTACCCCCTAGTCATAGCGATCGCCGCTTTGTCACAATGGAAGTATAAGATTGACATATTTATAAAAGCAGTAATGGAATACATTTATTATCTTGCTAATGCTACCCTCACCTTGAGGATTGTCGAGCATCTGTATCGCAGACCGCAAATGCCCATTAGCTTTGTTAGTGTAATTCATCAAATTGATGGTTGGGTAGTTAAAATTAAAA
This sequence comes from Synechocystis sp. PCC 7509, assembly GCF_000332075.2. NCBI lineage: Bacteria > Bacillati > Cyanobacteriota > Cyanophyceae > Synechococcales > Merismopediaceae > Synechocystis > Synechocystis sp. PCC 7509. The sequence goes on from NZ_ALVU02000001.1 coordinate 929,660, forward strand.
TGGCATCTCCCCTAGATTCGCGACAGGATGGAGATTTTAGAGCTTTTTTGCATGAATTGGGCATACCCTACGAGCCGCCCATGCGTCTAAACATGGCACTATGGAGTTTAGAAGCCGGACAATCTCCCATTGATGTCATGCGGCGCTATCAAGTAGCAGTGGTTTCCCATGGTAGCCCAGAAATAGAAGAAATTGAAGCCTTCCGAGAGCAATTTGTCCAAGGCTTAGGTTACTGCCCAGAAACGTTAGCGTAGAGACGTAGCATTGCTCTACATTTATTTTAAAAAGCGGCGGGTATGTATTCTTTTAAAGACAAATTGTATTTTAAATCAGGCGCAGTTTTTTCACAATAAACTAGCGCCACATCAAAGCTACAACCATAATCGCCAAACTCTGGATAGGTAGCCAAAAAGTAATTTGCAGCTTTCCAGAGTTTTGCTTGTTTTTGAGGCGTAATTGCCAGCAATCCTCCCGCATCCCAACTTCCAGCACTGCGCGTTTTGACTTCGACAAAGGCTAAAGAATCGCAAGTATTAGCAATTAAGTCTATTTCGCCCCACGGGCAGCGCCAACGACGATGTAAAATTTTCCAACCGTTAGATTGTAACCATTGAGCAATAAAATCTTCTCCTAAAACACCGATATCGGGATAATGAGATGAGCGATCGTTTGCCATTGGTCATAACACAAAATGAATTCTACAACTGTGCTACACAAGCGGATTTTGAGCAGCGTACTATGTTTATTAGCAGTGCTAGTAAGTGTAAGTATTTGGGCTTTCCCAGCTTTTGCTCTTGACTATAACAGAGAAAACTTGCTTGGTCGGGATTTTTCGGGGCAAGTATTAACAGATGCTAGTTTTACCAAAGCCAATTTACGCAATAGCAATCTCAGCCACAGCGATTTGACAGGTGTAAGTTTTTTTGCGGCTAACTTAGAGTCGGCAAATTTAGAAGGCGCAAATCTAACTAATGCCACCTTAGATGCAGCCCGAATTATTAAAACTAATTTAACTAATGCCGTTTTAACGGGGGCTTTTGCTGCTAATGCTAAGTTTGATGGCGCAATTATTGACGGAGCGGATTTTACTGATGTATTGCTTCGCCAAGATGAGCAAGACAAATTATGTAAAGTTGCTCAAGGTACGAATCCCACCACCGGGAAACAAACCCGCGAAACCTTGATGTGTAGATAAATATAGCGTTTTTTTCATCAATTGGTAGGGGCGCAATGCATTGCGCCCCTACTACAATAAATCGGTTAAACAAAATTGGCGCATCAAATCTAACTCTTGTAACCGCTTTTGCTCGGTATATAACGACTGATGACACAATTGTGACTTCTCCGGCTCGTTTATGGGGTCGGTTTGCTCCCACTCTTTCAATAACGAGCGATAACGTTTTTCACATAATACTCTTTCCATACAAGCGGTAGCGGCTTGAATTACTTGCGTACCTCGAAGCAAATCTTGCTGGGTTTTCTCGTCTAGGTGAAATAAAGGAGAAACTTGAGCTATTTCTATAGAAGATTCTAAACAGCGAGTTTGGATACGAGAAACTAAACTTTCTTGCGCTTCTATAAGGTGAATCTCAGATTTTTCATCAACAATTTGCTGCCACAAAAAGCGGTGATGAGACAAACTAAACTGTAAACTTTGCTCTTGTAAGGCGCTACTGACCGCTTGACGATGTTCCGGGCAGTGGAGATAAATTCGCAATAGCAATGCCTCTGCTTGCTCTAATAGACTGCGCTCCGAGGCTTCTGGAAAAGCTTTATCTTTGGGGTTTTGCTTTGGGGTTTTATAAGCAATCGGCTTAGATTGATACTTAGGAGTAATTTGAGCTAACAGATTTTCTGCTCGTAATGGTACAAACCGCGCATCGCCAAGGCTGAGAATTTCCGCGCAATGACTTACATAATAATTGCGAGTATCGCTGTTATCTATTCGTTGGAGTAGCTTTACCATCTCTTTTGCTACGTGCTGAAATTCTGTAGCTTGTTTAAGATTGCGATCGCCTATTAGTTGTAAAATCTGCCAATCTAACCACAATGGCGCGGATTTTAGTAACTTTCTGTACTCCTCGGCGCTAGCAGTATGCAAATATTCGTCAGCGTCTTTCCCGGCGGGTAAATTAAGAATTTTTAACTGTACTTCCCCACGATAAGCAAGGTTAGCAATTTCTCCTATGGCTCTTTCTGATGCTTGTATCCCCGCTACATCTGCATCAAAATTGAGAATTAATTGTTTTGATTCGCTATAACGCATTAGTTGCTTTACTTGCTCTAAACTTAGCGCCGTACCCAGAGACGCGGCTACATTAGTTATTCCCGCCGCGTGCAAAGAAATTGCATCAAAATATCCTTCTACAACTACCGCACAATCAAGCTCGGAAATTGCGGATTTAGCTTTATCTAAGCCAAATAAAGTTTTACCTTTACTAAAAAGCTCCGTTTCTGGGGAGTTTAGATATTTTGGTTGCTCATCTCCTAAACTTCTTCCCCCAAAGCCAATAACTCGCCCTTGTAAATCTAAAATTGGGATAATGACGCGATTTCTAAAGTAGTCATAATAACCATCTCCAGATTGACGCTGACGAAGTAAACCCGCTTGTTGTAATAACTGTACTGGGTAGCGTTTTTGCTCTACTAAATAACGATACAAAGTTTCCCAACTATCCGGGGCATAACCTAAGTTAAATTGTTGGATAGTTTCGGCTCTTAGTTTTCGAGCAAATAAGTAATGTAACGCTGCTTCCCCTTGGGGTTGATATAGAGCGTGTTGATAAAAGCGGCTAGCGATCGCCAAAATCTCATACAATTGCTCTCGTAAAGACAACTGTTGCTGCAATTGCTGGCGTTGCTCAGGTTCTAAAGTTTGTACTGTTACTTGATAGCGCCGCGCTAAATCTAACACTACTTCGCTAAAAGACTGCTTGCCTATTTCCATCAAAAACTTAATCGCATCTCCCCCCGCATTACAGCCAAAGCAGTAATACATTTGCTTCGATTGACTAACACTAAAACTAGGGGTTTTTTCCGTATGGAAAGGACACAAACCTACAAAACCTTTACCACCCTTGCGTAAAACAACGTGTTCGGAAATGACATCGTAAATATCTGCTTTTTGCTTTACCTGCTCTACAGTGTCAGGATGCAAGCGAGGAATTTGCATAATTTTTGATTATAAATAGATTGGGTGTAGAGACGTTACGGTGCAACGTCTCTATCATTGGGTTTTAAAATCGGGCAATCTAGCAAATATAGCTTTGCACAAACTCAACTACCGTCTCGACTCCGATTTGCGTTTTTAAGTTGGTAAATACAAATGCTTTCTCACCCCGCATTTTTTTAGTATCGCGCTCCATAATCCCTAAATCTGCTCCCACGTAAGGAGCAAGATCGATTTTATTAATTACTAGCAAATCGGACTTAGTAATTCCTGGCCCGCCTTTACGGGGAATTTTGTCTCCCGCAGCAACATCAATGACGTATATAGTTAAATCTACCAATTCTGGGCTAAAAGTTGCTGCCAAGTTGTCGCCGCCACTTTCCAAAAATACCAAGTCTAGATTAGAAAATCTTTGCTCCAATTGCTCAATGGCGACTAAATTTATTGAAGCATCTTCTCGAATTGCCGTATGGGGACAACCACCCGTTTCTACCCCGATAATGCGATCGCTCTCTAAAGCCTGACTGCGTACTAAATACTGAGCGTCTTCTTGAGTATAAATATCATTGGTAACTACAGCAATATTATATTGTTGGCGCAATGCCTTACACAGAACATCGACCAAAGCTGTTTTACCAGAGCCAACAGGCCCTGCTACTCCGACACGAAAAGCGTTCACTTGAGAATTGGTCATTGGGAATTGGTCATTGCTTAATTATCCATTACCTATTACCTATTACCTATTTAACTGCGAAACAAGCGAGTATATTGGGTTTCGTGCGCCATACTTGCTAGCGATAACCCCCAAGAGCAACTACTAAGCTCATCATCTTCTAAACTCATTATTTCTGTAGCAGCATCGCTAATATTAGCGTGTAACTCGTGTAATAAAATTTGTCCGGCAGTTTGTCCTAAAGGAATTAATTTTACCCCCGCAGTAATTAAATTAGTCGCCCAACTGTGCAAATAGCCAAGAATTAGCGATTGAAGGTTTATTTGCTCCAAGGATGCAAAAATTCCCAAAGCGATCGCATAATTACATTCACCTTCTATACAAAAACTTTGCGCTTGTTGGGGTTTAATTGCGAATAGCAATCGCATCAAACTTTGTCCCATTTGCCAGCTAGAAGCCCGTAATTCGCTTGTTTCTCTCGCGGCGGATAGCCATGTATTCCAGTAACTTAAGGCTGCTATATCGTTCTCTAAGGTCGTTTGGTAAGCCCGTACCATTATCGCCGCTTCAAGACGAATTGCACCATAACTCAATTCTTGTTCTAACCAATGCTGGAGGGTATGGTTATTAATAATTGTTTTTGATTCTACCAGTGTCTCTAATCCTTCCGAATAGCTATAAGCGCCTACGGGTAAAGCGGGACTAACTAGCTGTAACAAGCTTAAAACCTGACTGCGATCGCCAATGGACATAAATAAAATAGAAAAATAAACTCTAAACCTATAGCCTTTTAAAAAATCTTCTATGCTTTGGAGTCGGTTGTCTAGATTGAATGCCGAGCTAAATTTCCGTGCGCCCAAAGAGCCACTTGAGGGCGATCGCCTAATTCTAACTCGCTAAGAATCCGACTAATGATTGCTTTTTGGCGTAGATCATAACTGTAAAGATTTGCCATCAGCACTGGGACTAGGATTTGTTTCTATATGGTCTTAACTACGATACCAGTTTACACATCGCAAAATGATCTCGCCGCCATTTAAACGGGGAAAATGAATTCATTAGAGGTAAGCTAAATAATTTTCTCTGTTTAAATTATTTAGCTTACCATTTTTTGCAACACAACCAACTTTAACAAAGCCATGTTTGATGGCTGAAATTGATAGACCACAAGGGTTATAAGCTAATAAGATCGCTAATGTATTCCTAGTAAATTTCTAGATAAAAAGTGCTAAAAAATAGCTGAAAGGCTTGTATTACGTAATATATTATCTTGGGTTCTAGTTGCATCAGTCTCGTTAAAATAAAGCGAAAATTATAGTTTCTAGATCAGCGCCTGAATTTATGACTGTTCGCGTCCGCATTGCTCCAAGTCCTACTGGAAACCTACATATTGGTACGGCGAGAACTGCTGTATTTAACTGGTTATACGCCCGTCATCATGGCGGTACGTTCATTATAAGGATTGAGGATACAGATACAGAGCGATCGCGCGACGAATACACCCAAAATATATTTGATGGTTTGCAATGGTTAGGTTTAACTTGGGATGAAGGGCCTTTTTACCAGTCAAAGCGCCTAGAAATGTATAAGCAAGGAGTAAAAACCTTGTTAGATAAAGGACTAGCTTATTATTGCTATACCAGCGAAGCGGAACTAGGAGAAATGCGGGAGCAACAAAAAGCTAGAAACGAAGCACCCCGTTATGATAATCGCCATCGTAATTTAACCACTGAACAACAAGCCGCTTTTATTGCTGAAGGTCGCCGTCCGGTAATCCGCTTTAAAATAGAAGACGATCGCGAAATTGTTTGGAATGACATGGTACGCGGACAAATGAGTTGGCGTGGTAGTGATTTGGGCGGCGATATGGTAATTGCTCGTGCTGCCAAAAATGAGATTGGGCAAGCTTTGTACAATTTTGCCGTAGTAATTGATGACATTGATATGCAAATTAGTCATGTGATCCGGGGAGAGGATCATATTGCTAATACTGCTAAACAAATTTTGTTGTACGAAGCTTTTGGCACGAAAGCGCCAGAATTTGCCCATACTCCTTTGATTTTGAACATAGAAGGCAAAAAGCTATCTAAACGCGATGGTGTAACTTCGATTTTTGACTTCAAAGAAATGGGTTTTGTCCCCGAAGCATTAGTAAACTACATGACATTGCTCGGTTGGTCGCCTCCAGATTCGACTCAAGAAATATTTAACCTAGAAACCGCCGCGCAGCAATTTGGTTTTGAGCGCGTTAATAAAGCTGGGGCAAAATTTGACTGGGACAAGCTAGATTGGTTAAATAGTCAATACTTGCATAGTATGCCTGCAAGCCAGCTTACAGATTTATTAATTCCCTACTGGCAAAAAGCTGGATATGAATTTGACGAGACAAGCGATCGCTCTTGGCTAGAACAAATTACAAGTTTAATTGGTGCTAGTCTAACGCGCCTTCCCGATGCGGTAGACATGACTAAACTATTTTTTGTTAAATCGCTAGAATATAGCGAAGATGCGGCTAGTGCCTTGCAGCAAGAGGGAGCAAGTACCGTTTTACAAGGCATCCTTGACGCTTTAAATAACACCGCAGATTTTAATGAAGCAGCCATCCAAGAAATTATTAAACAAGTAGTCAAAGAGAAAAATGTCAAAAAAGGTTTAGTAATGCGGAGTTTAAGAGCAGCACTAACAAAAGCTATGCACGGGCCTGATTTGATTCAATCTTGGTTAATTCTGCATCAGCTTGGACAAGATAAAACAAGGTTACAACAGGCGATTGAATTAAAGTAGTTTGTGATATTGATGCCAGTGACGAGCAATATCTATTCGGCGGCAAATCCATACGCGATCGCACCTTTGCACATAATCAAGAAAACGAGCCAAAGAAGCCGCCCTTCCTGGTCTACCAGCTAGGCGACAATGCAATCCTATGCTCATCATCTTGGGGGCGGTTTCGCCCTCCTCGTACAACACATCAAAAGCATCGCGCAAGTAGGCAAAAAACTGATCGCCACTATTAAAACCTTGGGTAGTAGCAAAACGCATATCGTTATTATCCAGGGTGTAGGGAATAACTAAGTGAGGTTTGCCATAGTCCTTTACCCAGTAAGGTAAGTCATCGGCGTAACTATCGGAGTCGTAAAGAAAACCCCCCGCTTCTACTACCAAACGTCGAGTATTTGGACTATTGCGCCCAGTATACCAACCGAGAGGACGGCTACCTGTGATAGAAGTGTGAATTGCGATCGCTTTTTCTAAATGTTCCCGCTCTACATCCTCGCCAAAATATTTATAATCAATCCAACGATAGCCATGACTTGCAATCTCCCAATCGGCTTCTATCATTGCTTCTACGGCTTCTGGGTTGCGCTCTAATGCCATTGCAATACCATAAACGGTAAGAGGGATATTGCGCTCGGTAAATAATCTATGCAGTCGCCAAAAGCCCGCTCTACTGCCATATTCGTAAACCGATTCCATATTCATATGTCGCAACCCGTTTAATGGTTCTGCGCCGACAATTTCTGATAAAAAGGTTTCTGAAGTTAAATCGCCGTGAAGAATACAAGTTTCTCCACCTTCCTCGTAATTAATCACAAACTGTACGGCAATTTTGGCGCGATTGGGCCATTTTGGATCGGGTGGGTTGCGTCCGTACCCAATCATGTCTCGTGGATAGGGCTTTGACATTAGTTTTCTACCAAGTTTAGAAGGCGAAACCAAGCAATTTTGTTTATTTGGGCGATCGCACTAGCTATTTCTGCTTCTATAGTATTTTTTAAACGGCGCTCAAATTCGTTTAAAATGCTGTCTTTAGTCTGATTTTTGACGGCAACTATAAACGGAAACCCAAATTTATCTTTGTAGGTCTGATTGAGCAATTGAAAGTAATCGTATTCTTGAGGAGTTAGCCTATCTAAACCAAGTCCAGATTGTTCTACTACCGAAGCTTCTGCCATTAAAGCTTTGCTGCCTAAGTCAGGATGCGCTCGAATTAAAGCTAGTTGCTCATCAATTGTCATGAGGCTAACTATATCAACCATTTTTTGATATAAGGCAGCTATATCTGCAAACGGGCGATCGCTCCAAGCTTTTTGAGCAATTTCTGGGGTGTGTTCAAACAGAGTTCCCAAAACGCTGACAAATTCCTCCTGGCTCATTTGGTTTAAATCAGTGATGGACTTAGACATATAGAAATTTTAATCAGTAGGTGACTTCGCATTGGTTTTTCGCCTAACAATCTTATCTTTATTTGAATACTGTATACAAAATCTGTTGTTGAATATACAGAAAACAGTAAAAATGTTGCTTAATGTGAGCAGTAATAAGATAAACTCAAAACTTTTGTAAATTCCGGCTGCGTTAATTATTATGCTAGTTACAAAACAACCTGTACTCCGAAAGTTCTGGTATCCGGCAATTCCAACTACAGAGCTTTCAAATAGTCCTAACCCTTTTGAGTTACTGGGTGAAAAAATAGTTATTTGGTTAGATAAAGCCGGGAAACCCGCCGCCGTTCAAGATAGATGCTGTCATCGTTCGGCGCAACTAAGCATTGGTAAGGTGGTAGATGGCAATATTTGCTGTGCTTATCATGGTTGGCAATTTAATAGTGATGGCGCGTGTGTCTGCGTACCACAATTGAAAGATGAGACAATTCCTGCTAATTATAAAATAAAGTCTTATCGCTGTACGGAGCGTTACGGGTATGTTTGGGTATGTTTGGAAGAACCGCTAATCGATCTTCCAGAGATTGACGAAGCCACAAAGCCAGATTACCGATTGCTGCATGAATTTTATGAACTTTGGAAATGTGCAGCCTTGCGGGTAATGGAAAATGAATTTGACTTAGCTCATCCTACGTTTGTACATACTACGACCTTTGGCAGCGAAGAACATCCCATTCCTGAATCGATGAAGCTTACAGAAACAGAATGGGGATTGCACGTACAGGGTGTTTTGGGGGTTGTAAATCCCCAATTGCAACAACAAAACTTGAAAATGGACACAAAACAAACCTTCCGCACCTTAGACATGACTTGGTTTATGCCTTTTACTGTCAAGCTGCAAATTACCTACCCAAACGGATTGACTCACATTATTGTCAATACAATGACACCAATAAATGATTCAACTTCCCAAATGGTGCAGTTTTGCGTCCGTAATGACACCGAAGCAGACACAAAAAGCAGTGATGTAGTTGCTTTTGATCGCGCGGTAACGTTGGAAGACAAGCATATATTAGAAACAACCGATTACGATGTGCCTCTGAGTGTGAGTCAAGAGCAGCATATGTTTACAGATAAACCTGGTATAGTTATGCGTAAAAAGCTGGCGGCTTTATTGAAAGCATACGGCGAAGTAGAGCAAACCAAAAGTAATAATTAACGGGAAGCGTAGGGGCGCAATTAATAAAACGTTATATTTTCTATTTTTGCGCCAAAATATATCAACTTCCTCGGTAAGTGCTGTATGACCAAGGTGAAACTAATAGCGGTACGTGATAGTGAGTAGTAGTGTCTGCAATACCAAATTGAATAGGTACGCGATTAAGAAAGGGCGGGTTAGGTAGTGTTTCAAAATAAGATCCAAAGTAATCGCCAACTATAAAGACTAATTCGTATATTCCAACTGTTAAATCTTCAGTTAGCAATGGGGTATCTGTGCGCCCGTCAGAATTGGTTACAGTAGTTTTTAGTAGGGTTTTTTGCCCCGATTCACTTATTTGCCACAATTCTAGGGTAATTCCTTTGGCTGGACATCCGCGCGCAGTATCTAAAACGTGCGTAGTAAGTTTTCCCATTGTTTAGTTTAATGGCCCAGCTAGGATTGTTTTAGAAATTGCATCCATAATATCTGTTCCATCTTCGTACTTTAGGGCTTCGTACCACTGTTTAGTAACTTCTGGCGCTTTACCGTGAGTCATATCCGATCGCTTTCTAGCTCTAGTAATGATGTCTGCAACGCGATCTTTTCTGGCGGTTTCGTAGCGTTTTAAAGCGTCAGCAACACTGATATTGGTTGTTTGCAAGTAATTTGTCAACACTAAAACATCTTCCATCGCTTGACAGCCACCTTGTCCTAAGTCTGGTGCTGTACCGTGTGCAGAGTCACCTAATAATGCTATGCGATCGCGCACCAATGTTTGCAATGGCTCAATGTCGTGTATTTCCACACGATTAGTCTTCATGGGATCGAGGCACTTAATTAATTTTTGCACGGGTTCTGCCCAACCTTTAAAAAAGCTACTCAATTCTTCTCTATAAGTTTCTGGCGAGCTTACACTACCTTTAGGCATGGGGACATCAAAAAAGAAATAATAGCGATCGCCTCCCACAGGCATCATAGAGGCTCGTTTGTGTTCGCCGACATACACTGCCCAAGTATTACCCGGCGCTAAATCTTCACTAGCAGTCACTAATCCATTCCAATTTACATAGCCCACATAACGCCGCTCAATAATTTTATCTAAAACGTAACTGCGAATTAAAGAGTGAGTTCCATCTGCACCGATCAACACATCTCCGGTAGCTTTACGTCCATCCTCAAAAGTAGCTGTAACGCTGTCAGAATCTTGTTCAACAGCAACACATTTAGCATTAAGTTGAACGTTATTTGCACCCAGGGTATTGAGTAACATTTCCTGTAAATCCGTCCGCGCTACTGGGTACGGTTTTTGCCCTACGCGATCGATTAACGGCTGCAAACTAAAATCTGTGAGCTTTTCCCCGGTATGGCTGTAGTATGCAGTGCGTTCCATTTTGCCGCCAATACTGGCAATTTCTTGGCTTAAACCCAAGCTATTTAAGACTTTAACCCCATTTGACCATAACGAAATTGCCGCCCCTGCTGGACGTATTTTGTTGACTTTTTCGTAGATTTCTACTTCGTATCCAGCTTGACGCAGGGCGATCGCTGCCGTCAATCCTCCCATTCCTGCCCCGATGATTACAACTTTTAAATTTTTCATCTTATAAAAATTCCTTAATTGGTTTAAATCAACTCAAAATTATGCCGTTTTGCTGAGAAAATTTACTCAAAGACCTGCTAGAATGTACTCAAATATACAGAAAGTTTCGTTCATCTTCTATTTAAAAAACCTCTTGAATTAGGGAGAGAAGACGGAAGTAAGGTTAATCCTGAAGGAACGCGCCTCAATTCATAACTATTTGATGAAAGGAAGGAGGACGTTATGAACGTTCAATGGCAACGATACAAAGAGCTAGAGCTAGTTCCCGATAACATCTCTGCGCCAAAGCGCCGTTTTGAGTTATTTCCCTTAGCTGCGGCTTGGCGAAGTCTTGTAAATGCTTTAATGTGGGAACACTTTTACGAGCATCGCACTGATTATCTAGAACGGTGCTGGGAGCTAAACGAGCAAGAAAATCGCTCTTTGGCATTGCAAAAGCTTTTGAGGTTGATGAATTAGACACAACTTGGGCATCGCGGTAGTAAATAACTATTTGTTTTTGTATACTGTATTCAGTATCTAGTATCTACCCTCAATTTTTCAAGAGTATTAAAAGAATTTCTTTTAATACTTTTTGATTTTGTAATATCAATACATAGGCTATTTTAGTAAAAAAAATATTAAGTAGAAATTGACAAACTTACGCCAGTCTACTTTTAAGCTCATTTTTGTTAGTTTGCTACCTGATAATAAATTAACTTAAGCTAATCAATGAAAATAGTATTGTAAAATACAAAACCATTATTTGTCATTGGTGTAACCGACAAAGTATTTATTAAATAAGAGTTGCTGCTAAAGATTTCCCAAAAAATATTTTGTGAATACAAATAGGTTGTAGTTGGAGTTTTTTCGCTTAAAATGCGATCGCTAATTTTTTTACTAAACACTAAGCTTTTTTGTGTACTTAGATACAAACGCAGTTCCTGAGATAAGCTTATTCTGTATGCAGAATACAATGCCGTAGAAGTAGGGCAGAATAAAGACTTTAATAGAGGAAATTTATATGGCTCATGCTGGCACTCATGGAGTAAGTGAGAATGATAGCGATCGCCCAAAGCTGCTTTATGGACTAAACGATAAACCACCCCTTAAAGATTCAATCTTTGCGGAAGTTATGAAAGATACGGCTAGGGCGGAAATAAAATAAATCGCTTTGTCTACCTTAGAGCGCGATCGCACTGATTGAAATAATTTTTGGGTGTGGGGAGTATTCATGAATAATCGACAATTTAAACTGGTTGCTGCAACCAGAGTTTTAACGTGCCTATTGATGGGAGTTTTGGGGATGTCTGCGCGATCGCCTGTAGTCGCCCAAGAACTTCAACCAATGTCTGAAGCAGAAATATCACAAGTTACCTCTGTATCTCAATTATCCGATGTACAGCCTACAGATTGGGCATTTCAGGCATTGCAATCATTGGTAGAAAGGTATGGTTGCATTGCTGGGTATCCCGATGGTACTTATAGAGGAAACCGTGCTTTAACTAGATACGAGTTTGCGGCGGGTTTAAATGCTTGTTTAGATAAAGTCAACGAATTAATCGCAACGGGTACTAGCAATTTAGCTAGTAAAAATGACTTAATTACTCTACAACGCTTACAAGAAGAATTTGCCGCCGAACTTGCCTCATTACGAGGGCGAGTCGATGCTTTAGAAGCCCAAACCGCCGAACTTGAAGCCAATCAATTTTCCACTACAACCAAGCTAACAGGAAATATTTTTGTTAATGTTACCGGGGCGTTTGCGGAGGGAGATATTTTAGCTGAAGGAGAGACGGTTTTTAGAACTCAACCGAGAACAAGCCCCAATGCTTTACGGCGAGTTACGGAAGATCCAAATATTACTCTCAGCAATTATGTTTTTCTCAACTTCACTACTTCCTTTACAGGCAAAGATAGCTTAGTCACGCAATTAGTAACTGGAAATGGCGACTCTCCAGCTAATAGATTTGCTTCGGCGGGTTTGTACAACACCCTTGGCGTACCTTATACCGATCAAACTGGGGTAACGGGAGGAACGGGGAGAGTTGTGTTGCGAGAATTATTTTATAATTTCCCCATCGGCGAATCTTTGCGGGTAGTAGTTGGCCCAAGAGTTAATTGGTATCGCTACTTTGACAACAACCGTTTTACCTTCTATTTAACTGGCGCTGGTAGTTTTAACTCCAGTGGTAGCACGTTATTAAACGCTGTAGATAGAGGTTCAGGGGCGGCGGTATTATGGCAAATAAGCGATCGCCTAAAACTCAACGTAGCTTACTTAGGCGAAAATACAGAATTTCTTACCAGCAACTTATTTAACTCCTCTAGCAACCCTAGCCAAGGCTTGTTTAGCCCTACAAATACCTTGACGGCAGAATTGACAGTTTCACCGATCAAGAGCTTAAATTTGCGCTTTTTGTATAACCGATCTCATGTAAGAGCGATCGCCGGACAAGTTGGCGGCGCAATTGGCGAACCTATTTATGGCTTTGCTGATGATGGTTTTGATGGCTCTATTGACAATGCCACAGGCGATACTTATGCTTTCAACTTTGATTGGTTAGTTACTTCTGGTTTCGGTTTATTTGGACGCTATGCTTACGGGAGTACAAATATAGAGCCTTTAAATGCAAGTAGACCAAATGGCGAAGTAAACGCGCAAACAATTCAAGTAGGGGCAGCATTTCCTGACTTAGGCAAAGAAGGAGCATTATTTACCCTTTCTTATCTCATTCCCTTTTCTGTCGTAGATGGGCGAAACTTTCTAGTATCCGGTGGCGGTGATGGCGGCGTGCAGTACGAATTTGAAGCTACTTATTTTTATCCGTTAAGCCAAAATATTGCTTTAGTTCCAGCTTTTTACTGGATTGGCAACCCCAATAATTTTAGCGGCAATCCAAATATTTATGTGGCTAATTTACGCGCTCAATTTAGCTTCTAGTTAAAATAGTTGTGCTGGCGCTACTTAATATCTGCCCCCGTGAAAAATATCACTTGTTCGCTATTATTAGCAATGAATGTGTGGCTACCATTGCCAGGTGCGATCGCAACAGAAACTAACTCTGTTACACCCCAAGATCAAACAAACCAAAAGCTACAAAAACGACTAGCAGAACTCCAACGCGATCGCCAATTAATTGCAGCAGATAGCCTATACCTAGGCGGACAATTTGCCGCCGCCGAAAAAATTTATCGCCAAGTCAAAACACCCCTCGCTCAAAGCATTGAGCCAAAAACCCCCGAACCCGTATTAGATCCGGCTTACTTATCCCCCGCCGGAAAAGTATACTGGCGCGAAACTCGAGCAGGGGTTGCCCAAAATCTGCAAACAAGGACGCTTGTACCATTAAGACTATTAGTTGAACAGTATCCTGAATTTATCCCCGGACATCTGCGTTTAGCCGAAATTCTTACTAAGTACGACAAATCTGAGGATGCTTTAGCAGTTTTAGAAAAAGCCAGCGCCCTCTATCCCACCCAACCGGAAATTGTCAAAGCTAAAATTGCCGCCTTAGCCGCCGAAAAAAAATGGATGGAAGCCTCGCTAACCGCGCGTCAATTTGCTTTGCTTAACTATAACCAACCCCAGCAAACAGAATTTACATTAATAGCGGAAGAAAATTTAAAACGCTACAAATCGCATTTAAGAGGGCAATTACGGGGAAATGCGATCGCAAATGTGATTACAGGCGCATTAGGTTACGCGCTTACCGGAAGTATTTTCGGGCCAATTTCCGCCGTCCAAACTACCGCGATGCTATTGCAAGGCGAGTCATCAGTGGGTAAATCTGTCTCCAAACAAGCCCGTAAGCAGTTAGAGATGGTAGAAGATCCAGACGTTGTAAATTATGTCAATGAAATTGGACAAAAGCTGGCGGTAGTAGCTGGGCGCAATGATTTTGAATACGAATTTTTTGTGATTATGGACGACGACTTAAATGCCTTTGCTTTACCTGGGGGTAAAGTATTTGTCAATGCTGGATCTGTCGCTAAAACTAATTCTGAAGCCGAACTTGCAGGATTACTCGCCCATGAATTGTCTCATGCAGTTTTGTCTCACGGCTTTCAATTAGTCGCCGAAGGCAACTTAGTTGCCAATGTGACCCAGTACGTCCCTTTAGGTAACACTGTTGCTAATCTATTTGTCCTCAACTACAGTCGGGACATGGAAAAGCAAGCAGACACTTTAGGAACGCGGCTGTTGTCTTCTACAGGCTACGCGGCGGATGGATTGCGCAACTTGATGATTATTTTAGAAGCACAAGAAAAAAATAATCCGCCTAGTTGGTTATCTTCCCACCCAGCCACAGAAAACCGCGTAGACTACTTAGAAAAGCTAATCGTGCGTAACCAGTACAATCGCTATGCTTATGAAGGAGTAGGGCAACACGCCGAAATTAAAGCAAAAGTAAAAAAACTTTTGGTCGAACAGAAACACGTTGACTAAAAAAAACGTCAAGAATGAAGAATGGTTGCAAAGCTGAAAAAAAGAGTCGTTTAACGAAATTAACAGGGGTTTTATGTCACCAAACAAGTTTAAGTTCCCAATAAAAAGTTTGAGTTTAGTTCTCGGTGCGGCTTTTATGCTAGGTCAAAACAGTCTAATAGCCACGGCTCAAACTCCCTCAGATGTGGTGGTCGATACCGACTCCAATAGTGGCTCTAATAACGGCTCAAATCCTATTTACGATCGCAATACTCGTTTTGGATGCCAGACTAATAACGGTCAATACACCGTGATGTACTTCCCTGAAAGTCAACCAAATCAAGCTTTTGCTTGGGCAACTCCATCACAATTGGGTGGTGGTTGGAATCCGCAAAAACGCTGCGCCGAAATCGCTAGACGACTAGAGCAGTACCGACCAGACGGTTTAATTGAACTAACTACCGATGTGGAAAATGGCTACAACACCGTTTGTGTGACCACTGAAAAAGTTCCTGGCTGTCGGATTGTCCTTACTGTACCTCCCGGACAAGATCCTTTGACTACCCGCGATCGCGTTTTTGAAAATTTGACCGTAGCCGATAGCGGACAACAAACTCAAGGAGTTTATACCTACAGCGCCGGACGAGGTAATAGTCAAGTAGACAAACTAATTAACAGAGGGAGAGCAATTTTAGGTGGCGCAAATAATCGCCAGTCAAGTAGCGCTATCAATCTGCGACCGTTTTTAGATCGCGCCGATGGTGGAACTGGTGCAATGCTCAACAACGGCGTACCCACAAAAAAACAGCGTCAGCAGAACCAGCGCCAACGCCAGCTAAATCCAGGTAGTTTCCGCTAATACATTATTTAAGTTGCCAGAGTAAGTTAAATTTGGGTGGAAAACAAACTTACTCTGGCTCAATAAAAAATGTTTAATCAACAGCGCATTGAACTACAGCCCGGTCAAGAATCCGTCTGGGATTACCCGCGTCCGCCTCGCTTAGAAGATACAAATAAGCATATTCAAATTATATTCAATCAAGTTGCGATCGCCGATACCCATCAGGCAAAGCGGGTATTAGAAACAAGTCATCCACCTGTTTATTACATTCCACAGTGCGACTTATTAACGGAGCATCTAGTATTAATGCCTCATTCTAGTTGGTGCGAGTGGAAAGGTAGAGCCGCCTACTACACGGTATTAGTAGGTGAAAAGCAAGAACAAAATGCTGCTTGGTTTTATCCCGCTCCCACAACGGAATTTGCCGCCATCAAAGATTATGTAGCTTTCTATCCGCACTTAATGGATGCTTGTTATGTAGATGGTGAAAAAGTGCAGCCTCAACCAGGAGATTTTTATGGTGGCTGGATTACAAGCGATATTGTTGGGCCATTTAAGGGTGCAGCCGGAACTTGGGGCTGGTAGATGGGTTTAAAACCGTTCGCCAATCGGTAGTCCTAAAGATGTAAGGATGAGTTGTAGTGGTGAACAAAATACCAAATTGCACCAATATGATTATCTAACTTTTTGGAAAATGATCATGTCTTCCTCACTAATCGTGACTCGCGTTGACGCAAGGTACAGTTAAACCGCTCAATATAGCTAGTTTTGCCACTATCCTTGCTAACGCTTTGATGTCATTTGCCTCCGGAAAATATAGTCGTAAGCTGACCAGAAATCCGTGGAGGATACAGCACACTGTCGATATACTGCGGGCAAAGCATCCCACAATCCTTGCGCCCCCACGGCTACGAGTTCCAACAGACACCCAACAATTTCTCGTGTTTCAATAGGCATCTCCGAAATATATGTATTTTATAATAGAAGGATATTAAATGAGCTTTTAACGCCAGGAAACTAAGCTGTTCAGCATTTAAACAGGGTATAGTATAAATTATATTTTAGCTAATTTATTGCAATATGCCAGCGAAAAATCATCTCAATTTTGAGTAAGTAAAAAAACTACAGCAAGCCTTAAAAGCAGAAGACAATAGAGATATTAGAGAAAGAATTCTGATTTTATTATTGCTCAATGACGGAAAAACCCAAGCAAAAATTGCCAAGTTTTTGGGTTGCTCTGTAAATAAGGTATCTTACTGGTGCGTTCATGGAAACCCGGAAAATCTAGAAAGCTTTGTAGATGAAAGGATGAAGGGAAACCATAGAAAAGCGACGGAAAAATACCTAGAAATATTATTAGAAACCGTAGAGAAACCGCCGGAAGAATTTGGGTATGAGTTTGGGCGATGGACAGCGCAAAGATTAGCAACATATTTAGAAAATATTACGGGTATTAAATTAAGTGGTTCTCAGGTTCGGAGGATATTAAAGCAAAAAAAGTATGTATACCTTTGGGCAAAATATAGCTTAGAGTTAAAAAGAGATTCGGAAAAAAGAAAAGCTTTTAATAATAAAATAGCAGAATATTTAAAAATAACAAAAGAAAGTTCAGAGCGTTTACAAGTATGGTTTTGGGATGAAAGTGGTTTTAGTTTAAGAGTGATTAGAAGAAAGACGTGGTGTAAAAAAGGAACCCGAAAAAAGGTCAGAGGAGATAGAAGAAAAGGAAGAATTAACGTAATGGGTGGTCTAAGGTACTCCGACAAGAAAAAGTTCGTAGAATTTCTAGAAAAAAGCAATGCAGGTAGTTTTTACAGCGTGCTAAAAGTTTTTTATCAAAAGCTAATTTATGAATGGGTAGAAGCCGGAAATCAAGCAAAAGACTTCACAGAAAAGGGAGCGAAGATAGTAATCATTCTTGATAATGCGAGTTTTCACAAACAAAAAAAGTGCCTTGAAAAGATTTCCATAGAAATGCCCAATCTTTACTTAGAATTTCTCCCAGAATACAGTCCAGATTATAACTTGATAGAGTTGGTCTGGCATTCAACAAAAGGATATGTAGCTAATCGACTATTTCAATCAATTGAAGAGCTAGAGCATTTATTACATCAGCTTTTAAATGAAGGAGAGTTGGTTATTAAGTAGTAACGAAAACTCAAAAACAAGGGCAATGCTTTTATCACAGTTTAAATGCACAACAGCTTAGTGAGGATAGCATCATCGATTGCTGTATATTGAGCTTTTTTACCTTTAACTTTGTATTCCACGACTAGCACTGTTTTAACCTCGTTGTTAAACTTATTCGTTTTCGACCTATCCATATACTAATATGAATGTATATCGATTGTGTAGCCAAAATGAAAACTAAACAATTACGTTTTAGATTGTCCGATAGAAGATTCTGGAAATTGCAGTTATATGCCAGTCAGCATGATAAAACAATGACGCAGGTGATTGAAGAGTTGCTTGACACTTTGCCAGAACCGAAAATGCCTGAAGGCAGGATAAATCCTGCTAACTAGCCTTCATCCCCAGTCTGAAGTACGGAATGCGGTACTACGTATCTGTTCCTCCGGGGTTTTCGGCATCCACCTTATAAGTAAGTTTTACTTAAACGGGCGATCGCTGCTATAATTGTCGAATACGTGGGTATGTAGCTCAGTGGATAGAGCATCAGATTCCGGTTCTGAGGGTCGGGGGTTCAAATCCCTCCATACTCGTTTTAACAAAAGCCTTGAAACACAATTGTTTCAAGGCTTTTAATTTTAAAATAGCAAAATTTTTAAGCGTCTTTAAAGATATAAAGCCGAAGAAATTACCCTTCAGTATCTTTAAAACTCTGAACTATCCGCGACAGCTCGCTTTTCTCATCAATACTAATCCGGGTAGGCGAACCGCTAATAATGCCTTCGTAGTTGCGGAACGAATCGGTAATTTGCGGGCCGGTGGCGCTAATTGTATACTCGCGGATGCTTTTGTCATGCCAGGAACCGCGCATCTTAAATACATTTATTGCCCGTGACATTTCGCCACGAATTTCTACGTATTGCAGCATCAAAATTGTATCGGTAATTGTAGAAATATGAGAATCAGTAATAGAATTTGACCCCATAAATTGCTCGGAGGTATTTGTAAAAAATCCAGTGATTTCTTCTTGTTTGGCGTAACCTGTTACCCCAATTACAAATTGTCGAAAAGCATTGTTACTAACTCCCCGTGCTAAAGCCGAAAGCGAATCTATCGCAATTCTTGATGGCTTAAATTCAGCAATTTCTGACTTAATAATTTGTAAATGATCTTCTAATCCCGTTGATTCGGGGTAAGCACAAATAATTTTTAGTAACCCTTTGCGCTCTAATTCCTCAAAATCTATTCCCCAGGAATAGGCGTTACGCGATAATTGAGCGCGGGACTCTTCGTAAGCAAATACCAAAGCGCGATCGCCATTTTTGCAAGCATTTTCTAAAAACTTACTCACTAACAAGGTTTTACCCGTTCCCGTCGCTCCCGTTGCTAAAATAATTGAGTCTTTAAAAAAACCGCCGCCGCACATTTTATCTAAGGTTTCTACTCCCGAAGATACCCTAACATTAGATGATCTTTGGGTTAATTGCATTGCTCCTAAAGGAAAAATATTAAATCCTTCATTGCTAATTGTTAAAGGATACTCGCCTTTCATATGTGTAGAACCGCGCAACTTCAAAATCTCAATTGTGCGGCGGCGACGCTCTCCTTCTAAAACATTGCGAACAATAGTTACATTATCTGATACAAATTCTTCAACTCCAAATCTGGCTACCGGCCCGTATTCTTCGGTGCGCTCGGTAGTCATAATTGTGGTTACGCCAATTTGTTTTAGCCGCGCTACCAACCGAAAAATCTCTCGCCGAACTATAGAGGATGCTTCGTATTGTTGAAATAAAGCAGTAATTGAATCAATAGAAACTCGTTTAGCTTTATATTTAACAATCGCGTATTGCAAACGTTCAATTAATGCTGAAAGATCGAAGCTTCCTACTACTTCTTGTCCTTCGGGATCGGGAGAAGCATCTAATATAAATAGCTTACCGTCATCAATGGGCTTTTGTAAGTCCCAGCCCAAACCCCAAGTATTCTTAATAATATCTTGAGGAGTTTCTTCAAAAGTAACAAATACTCCCGGTTCATCAAAAAAAATTATGCCATTGTAAAGAAATTGTAGAGAAAATAAAGTTTTACCTGTGCCAGATGTGCCGCTAACTAACGTTGTTCTGCCAATGGGTAAACCGCCCTGACTTATATCATCAAATCCCTCAATCATTGTCCGCAGTTTCTGTACGCCTTTATTAGGCAATACTTGAGAATTTTGAGTTTGACTATGCTCGTTCATTTTTTATTAAAGTATATAATTAATCAGATTCGCTTAAAAAATAGTTACACCTAAATATTAGTCATTCTTCCTGATCTTCTTGTAGTTCTTCGTAAAATAAGTTCAAGCCAACTAATACCTTTTCTCGATCGGAAAGGTCACCAATAATTCGTCGTACTGGTAGAGGTAAAACTTTAGATAACGTTGGTATTGCTAAAATTTTGTCCTCCTCAGCTATGTGAGGATTTTTGATTATATCAATAACTTTGAGCGAATACACTCCTGGAAATTCTTGCTCCATAATATTTTTTAGCATTTTTAAAGCCCGAATAGAATTAGGTGTATTACCAGCAACGTAAAGCTTGAGAACGTAAGCTTTTTTTAAAGTATTCATGGGGCAGACAAATAGAATAAATAACTAACCAATAGCAGCATAATTAGATGGATGGCAACGATACATTTCACACAAATGCGCCAAAATTTCAATTAAAGTTAGCCGATAATCAAGGAGTATTTCTTCACTTCTACCTTCCAATTTTAATTGTTTAGAAAAATCCTCTATTAGCTCCAAATGAATTTGAATAACTTGCGGCACGGGAATGTTACTAGAAAAAACTTTATCTGTAAATTCGTCAATCTCAAACTTTACATTTGGGCTAGTAAAGTAGCTCAGAATAATTTGCCGATAGTCCTGTTTTAAACTTTGCAAAAATTTATTTTGCTTGTCTACAGACATTTGCTGAAATAATGTTTGGTTTTGCCCATTTTGATAACTAAAACGCTCCATGAATTTTTATTAACAAATTTTAAGCCTACGTTGTTATACTTTGAAAATTTTATAGAAATTGAAGGACATAAAAACTTAAGAAATTATTAATGTAAAATAATATTTTTGCGAATATATCTGTAAATAAAATCAAAATAGTTATTTATTAGATAATGTTACAAAAATATGTTAAGTCCCTAGCAAAAATTGTCAAAATTGAACCAATAATACATTGTATTTTACTATAATTGCTAAATGCGATCGCTCCTAAATAAAGATATGATCACAAAAAACGAAACCAGTCATCAAAAATTTAGCAGTTATTGCCTTGTCAGAGGTAGCATTTACTATACCAGAGAGTATAGAACCTACGTATTACCTCGATCAAAGATTTGCGGCACTAGATGATGTCAATGCTAACCATTAAACTAAGCAATTTCCTAGCGATCGAACCTTGGTGTGAGCATAAAACGGCTATAGCAGCAGTAGTAGAGGTATTGACAGTTAGGGAATGCGATCGCCTAGTAATAATTAATGCCCAGCAGCAACCAATAGGAATAATTTATACGACTAGACTCAATCTCCATCTAAGTGAATTGTCAAAAGCTAAAAAACAGCGTTTGCTAAAATCCGCACTTCAAGACAATCCTAACTTAGTAGAACCTTTAGAGGTATTGCCTGGAGATTGGAGCTTAGAACAATTTACCCTGCACTTACAAAAGCAAAACTATTCTAGCAATAGAGAATGGGCAGTAGTAGACGCAGACGCTAAATATTTAGGATTAGTAAATAGTTCGCTATTGTTCCAGTATTTAGGCTCATCAGCGTCGGAAAACAGCTTTGTCAACCAACTGGCTTTAGATTTTTTAATTGAGATCGTCAAAAAATTGCCTTGGGCGATTGTATTACAGACAAGTTTAGGAGTACAAATCGCTCAATCAAAATCCTGGCAAGAACACTTCGGCTGGTGGAAAGATTCGGGTGCTATCCGGCAAGAAATAACAGATATTCTAGATTCCACAACGCCAAACGTAAGTACACAAGTAAATCCACTGACGGACGAACTACCGCCTAGTTTTAGTCGCTGTCAGTTGGGAACAAAGCCCCATACTTGCGTTTGTGTTTGCCCAACAGCAGATGGAAAAGAAAAAGTATGGGAATTTATTAAAATTTCGCTGACTAACTCCACTGAAGATTTATCGCTATTAATAGCCAACGACATTAGCTATCAACAGCAATTGGCTTCGGAACTCTCTGCCAAAAATGCCGAACTAATTGGGTTGAACCGCCTCAAAGACGAATTTTTAGCTTGTATTAGTCACGAACTAAAAACCCCGATTACCGCCGTCATGGGGCTATCAACTTTATTAAAAGATCCGGCTTTAGGGCAACTAAACGATCGCCAAGCACGTTACGCGGGCTTAATCAACCAAAGCGGTCGTCATTTGATGGCGGTAGTAAGCGACATTCTAGACCTAACGCGGATGGAGACAGGACAGATAAAGTTGAACCTAGCACCTGTAAAGGTTCTCGCTATTTGCGATCGCGCTCATGAGCAAGTCAAAAGCATGAATTTTAAAGCTCAGGACTCAAATTCGACCGAAACTATCGAGGAGCATCGATTTACCTTAGAAATCGAACCAGGTATAGATATCTTCATTGCTGATGAATTGCGCCTGCGTCAGATGTTGGTAAATATGCTTAGTAATGCCTACAAGTTCACAAAACCAGGCGGCGAAGTTGGTTTGCAAATAAATCGCTGGGAAGGCTGGATTGCTTTTACAGTGTGGGATACGGGTATTGGTATATCTGAAGAGCAACAACACTTAATCTTTCAAAAATTTCAGCAACTAGAAAATCCCCTAATTCGTCAGTTTGAAGGTGCGGGCTTGGGACTTGTATTGACAAGAGCGCTGGCGCGTTTGCATGGCGGAGATGTAACTTTTTTATCTAAGCAAGGAATTGGTAGCTGCTTTACTTTACTACTACCCCCAAGTCCTCCCCAAAAAAGCATCGCGGACGAGCAAACAAGTCTTAGAAGTTATCCGATTCGCGGACAAACCCCCACGGCTCCTGCTTTTTTATCGCTATCAAATGTGGGGCTAAAAACAACACTCCCTTCGGCGGTGCAATTGCGCCCTAACCCATTGATATTGGTAGTCGAGGCTGCACCTCAATTTGTCGAAAATCTTAGCGAACAGCTAAACACTTTGGGCTATCGGGTTGTTGTTGCTCGTTCGGGAACTGAAGCTTTGGAAAAGTCACGGAGATTGCAACCTGTTTCTATATTTCTCAATCCAGTGTTACCTCTGCTTTCCGGTTGGGATGTACTTACCCTACTTAAAGCCGATGTTGCTACTAGCCAAATTCCTGTAATTGTGACGGCAACGGGGGCCCAGAAAGAGCAAGCATTATTGAATCATGCAGATGAATTTATGATCCTCCCGGTTCAAAACCAAAACTTGCAGCAAATTCTCAATCGGTTTTGTTCGATAGCGCCGATTTTTGCGCCAGAAGATCGCGATCGCCCTCGATGTGATTTATTAACAGTTTTGTGGTTGGTAACTCCTTTTGAACCTTCTTTGTTAACTTCAAGTTTGCTGCAACTTCATCACCGGGTGATTGAAGCCGATGACTTAGAGCAAGCAGAGTTATTAGCTCGGATTTGGCAACCGAATGTTGTTGTGATCGACGGTTCAATTTTGAAACCTTTAGATTATGTTCATCAACTTAGCAAACACTCTAAATTAAAACGTTTACCTTTAGTAACATTAAATGCTGCTACAACAGAGGCGGCAAACCAAGTACCAGGACTAATGGTGTTTCCTTGCTTAAATACAGATCGAGATGTAACAGTAAATTCTTTATTGGCAGTTTTGCAGGTGGCGGCGGGTATTAGTTGGCAACCAAGCTTGTTGATCGTCGATATTGCTAGTTTGCCTGACTTAATACCGTTAAAAGTTGGAGAAGATGTTGAATCTGCGCCTAAAAAAGAGTGGTTTCAAGCTTTAGTTCAATATTTACAAACGGCTGGATTCCAAGCAACTATGAGTCAGTCATGGGCGGAAGTGATGCGCCAAGTTCAATCTTCTGCTTGTAGCGTCGATGTAATGCTAATTAGTTTAGGCAATAGACCTTTTACGCCGCAAGCAATTCAAGCATTTATTGCTTTAAGTAAACAGGAAAATCTACCACCAATTTTGGTATTGGATAAGCTAAATCAAGATAACATCAAACCGCAATCTGTCCAGTTTCACCAGCCAGTAGAATCTAATCATAGCTATGTTTCAGAACAGCTTTCTACGGAGCAAACGTTCAAATCCGTTGATTTGGAAAATATTATCGAGGCGATCGCTACTCGCATCTTGCCACCTTCTCTATCAATGAAAGAATTATTAAACTATATTCACTGGGCTTTGATTGGGGATGAGTAAAGCCGACTTATTTAGTTACTCGGATAAGTCGATAAGCGCCAGCTTCTCCCAATTGCTGGGAATTGAAGGCGGGGGTTTCTAACTTGACTAGCTTTTTGGGTTGAGCTAAAACCATTGCCGAAAACGAAGCAGATTTAGTTGTTAGCAGTTTGTCTATGTAATTTATCCCCGCATTAGTTTCTTTGATGTAAGTTACGGGCAATTGACTATAAAATACTACACTCGGCTTTTTGAAGCCAATCATGACTAATTCTTCATTGGCTACGTGATTTGAAGAAGCGATCGCCGATAATTCTTTTAAGGGTACTTGCCTTGCTTCATCCATTAAAAAAGCCGCAGGCATCATCACAAAAATTACAAAGGCAATAAAGGCTACTATATTTAATTTCAGCAACCATTGCCCTTGACGACTTAGAAGTAAAGTCGCGCCGCCAATTCCACAAACTGCCCAAATTGCCCCACCGATAACAGGTAAACCCGATTGTTCCACAAGTTGGCGCAAGTTGGGGATAGCTGGATCTACACCCACTAATCCCGGCGCTAAAAACATTGCCACCGCTAGAATTAAAACTAATCCTACATTTAACCAACGGCTGATATAAAAAAACCTGCGGTATTTCCAACTAGGTTGATAAGGTATTGGTTCGCTCCAAGGTAAAGCTACTAAAAGCGCCGAGGCTGGCATTAGCGGTAATACATAGCTGGGTAGCTTGGTAACAGCGATCGTGAAAAAGCCAAATATACCCAAAAACCAAAATAAGGCAAATAAACTTAATTGATAACCCCGTTCTTGTTTTTGCCAGTGCGATCGCGCCTGTAACTTTATTTTAGTAATGGCTACGGGTAAATAAATCGACCAAGGAGCAAAACCTAAGAGAACCACCACAAAGTAATAATACCAAGGCGCAGAGTGACGGTTAACAACTCCTGTAAATCGTTCGAGATTGTGATAGCCAAAAAATGAATTGATATAATCGTTGCCATTACGGGCAATAACTAAAATAAACCAAGGTAGGGAAACCGCGCTAATTATTAATCCACCTACGACTAGGTGCATTTCTAGTAAGACTTCTCGCAGTTTACCCACATAAAACAAAAACGAGCCAATAATCAAACCTGGTAAAACAATGCCTACAGGCCCTTTAGTCAGAATTGCCAACCCAATTAAAATATAAAACGCCACATACCAACGTAGTTTTATCTTTGGCAAAGAATTGGCATAGCCGCAAAACCAACACAGCAGCGCCGAACCCATACACCCGCTTAAGAGCATATCTGACACCCCCGTTCGCGCCCAAACTATAGTTTCCGGGTTTAGGGCAATTATTGCCGCCCCAAGGGACGCACTTAGCCAATAGCGGCGATGTTCAAACTGCACCATTGGGGCGGAGGTATGCAACCCAAATAACCAAATAGTATAAAAACCCAAACCTACTAAACTCATCGCCGCCAACGCTGAAGGTAGACGCACCGCCCACTCATTTACCCCGACAACGTGATAAAACAGCGCCATTAACCAATAAATCAACGGTGGCTTATCAAAACGAGTTTCGCCGTTAAAAAATGGTGTAATCCAATCCCCGGTTATCTTCATTTGCCTAGCAGCTTCAGCAAATAACGGCTCGGTTTCGTCAATGAGGCTAATACTACCCAAATGCCAAAAGAAGGCTACTATACCCACCAATAGCAGCCACAACATCGCTAAAATTAGAGCTTGGCGAGGACGATTCGCAGTGTTGTTTAGCCAACTAATGAGAGGGCGATTTAGACGTTTTTTCATGTAGCAATTAAAATAATTAGCGATCGCAGGCAGTTTATCAGTTTTGTTTAGTCGATGGAAATTTTTAAGAGCTATTGCAAAGTTAAATGCCACCTAGAGAGTTTGGCATCCCAAATAGGTGCATCGCTCTCGCCGACTACATAAGGACCCCAATACTGACCCGAACCATCTTGAGCAAAAGCAACTAAAACGTCTCCTTTTTCCAGCTTAAAATTCCCTTCCGGCAAAGAAAGCACCAATCCTTCTTTACTCCCTTCTAAGGGCGCAAAGTCCCAATGAGCAGGTTCTACCGCCTTCTTCCCTCTTGCCAGCAATGCTACTCTTACAGGTAAATCGGTTTGATTGCTCAAGATTAACGCCCCCGGAACTCCTGCCATTTTAGTAGCAGGCGCAGAAGCAACTTGTTGACTTCCTTTGGGGGTAGCCGATGGAACTGCACGAGGTACGACCTTTTCCGGGGTTACTGTAGGTTGTTGTGGTGGCTCAATTGATATGCTAAATTGCATTGCCCCCACTACTAAAACCACCAACCCAAATAAAGAAGCAATCATGACGGCAGGGTATGCCGACGACTTAGCCTTCATAGTTTTATAGATATCTAGTTTATTTATGCTTATCATGTGCCAGTCTATAACTCTATTATCTATCGGTATTTTTAGAAATAACGTCTTTTTGACTACTGCCATAGGCTAAAGCTTGTAATATATCTTTGGTTAGAGCATATTGTCAGAAAGAAATCTGTCACACTGGCACGGGGGTAATTTTAGCGATGCAAAATACTCGTCTGAATAACTTATTTGGGGCTATTGGCGGACAGTTGAGCAGATGGTTATTTAATCCTTGGCGGCGGCTATCTCTGTTAGCTATAAGTCTGCTATTTGGCTTCTTTTTGGGGACAGCAGTTTCAACAACCGCAGGACAAGCAGCAGATTGGGATATTATTGCGGCAGGAATATTAGTAGCTTTGAGCGAAATCGTCGATCGCATTTATTACCGTCGTCGCTCTGGAGATCGCAGTTTTTGGGTAGAGTCTTTAAATGCGCTGAAAATTGGGCTGACTTATAGTTTATTTATTGAAGCTTTTAAACTGGGTTCGTAATTGCTCAAACTCTGTGCAAAAATGTCAGACTAGATGAACGAAGAAGCTTACTACATCTATATTTTTGCGGCTCTTTGGTAGAAAAAATTAAAATTTATGGCAAGCCTGCGCGTTTTATCGGGAGTCCAACCCACCGGAAATTTACATTTGGGTAACTATTTAGGAGCAATTCGTAACTGGGTAGAAGGACAAAGTCAATACGAGAATTTCTTTTGTGTCGTCGATTTGCACGCTATTACAGCGCCTCATAATCCTGCAACCCTGGCTACAGATACTTATACGATCGCAGCTTTATATTTAGCCTGTGGTATTGACCTAACTTACTCAAAGATTTTTGTTCAGTCTCATATTTCGGCTCATAGCGAATTAACCTGGCTGCTTAACTGTATTACTCCCCTAAACTGGCTGGAAGATATGATTCAGTTTAAGGAAAAAGCCATCAAGCAAGGCGAAAATGTCAATGTTGGCTTACTAGATTATCCGGTGCTGATGGCGGCAGATATTTTGCTCTACCAAGCTGATAAAGTGCCTGTCGGCGAAGATCAAAAGCAACATTTAGAGCTTACCCGCGATATTGCGGCTCGGTTTAACTACCAATTTGCCCGTAAAGATCCGGTTTTAAAGTTGCCCGATCCTTTAATTCGTAAGGAAGGCGCAAGAGTAATGAGTCTTACCGATGGTACGCGCAAAATGTCTAAGTCTGATCCTTCTGAAGCTAGTCGGATTAATTTACTAGACACTCCAGAGCAAATACAACAAAAAATTAAACGCTGCAAAACTGACCCAGAGCGGGGGCTAGTTTTTGACGATCCAGCGCGCCCGGAGTGTCACAATTTACTAACGTTGTATATGCTACTATCGGGCAAAACTAAGCAAACCGTAGCCGATGAGTGTCAAACTATGGGCTGGGGACAGTTTAAGCCATTACTTGCCGAAACTGCGATCGCATCCTTACAACCAATTCAAGCAAAATATCAAGCAGTAATGAGCGATCGCGGCTACTTAGAATCAGTATTGCGTGATGGCAGACAAAAAGCTGAAGAAGTCGCAAGCAATACCTTAAGTAAAGTTAAATCGGTTTTGGGGTATTCTGTCCCAGTGTAGTTATCTAGCCTCTTGACTGATTCCAAATACCTCCTGTTAGCTGTTAAAACAGATGCAATGTAGGTAACAGCCAACACCAAAAACGAGCCAATGAGTAATATATTTCGCACCGCCGTCAAAAACAAAGAATTTTTAATTACCGCCGAGGTTGCACCCCCCAAAGGCGGCGATCCCAGCCACATGATCCAAATTGCCAAAACTCTCAAAGGGCGAGTCCATGCGGTAAATATTACCGATGGTAGCCGAGCGGTGTTGCGGATGTGTCCGGTAATTGCTTCGGTACTGTTGCTACAGCAAGGTATAGAACCAATTTGTCAAGTAGCTTGCCGCGATCGCAACCGCATCGGCTTGCAAGCAGATTTAATGGGCGCTCATGCTCTTGGTGTCACCAATATCTTAGCTTTGACAGGAGATCCGGTAAAAGCTGGGGATCACGTAGAAGCTAAAAGTGTATTCGATCTTGAATCCGTGCGGCTGTTGCAATTAGTTGGCAAGCTCAATACTGGCTTTGATTACAACAATATTCCCCTTACTGATGGCGCAACAGATTTATTTGTCGGAGCGGCGGTAGATCCGCAATTGCCCAGTTGGTCGAGCTTACAGCGTCGGTTTGAGCGTAAATTAGAGGCGGGAGCGCAGTTTTTTCAAAGTCAGTTGATTACAGATTTTGAACGCTTAGAAAAATTTATGAGTCAAATTGCTGTAGGTTCTGATAAACCAATTTTGGCAGGGATCTTTTTACTTAAATCTGCTAAAAACGCCCAATTTATCAATCGTTGCGTCCCTGGGGTAAATATTCCCCAAGCTACTATTGACCGTTTGGCAAAGGCTTCTGACCCATTACTTGAAGGAATTGCGATCGCTGCCGAGCAAGTTAAGTTAGCGCAGCAAATTTGTCACGGTATCCACATGATGGCGGTAAAGCGCGAAGATTTGATCGCCCAAATATTAGATAAAGCTGAAATTGCTCCATTATCAAGTTAAATAAATTTTTATTAAGGTAAATATGAAAGTAGCAATTACTGGTGCAACCGGATTTGTAGGCAGCCGTTTAGTAGAGCGATTGCACTTACAAGGGCATCACCTGTTGGTATTGACTCGTAACGTCACAACGGCTCAAAAAACCTTCTCTAGCTCAAAGTTTCCCAACGTTGACATCGTTGCTTATACCCCCGATTCTAGTGGCTGGCAGCAATCCATATCGGGCTGTGACGGCGTAGTTAACCTAGCTGGCGAACCCATTGCGGAAGGACGATGGACAGCAGAGCGCAAGCAAGAAATTTTACAAAGTCGCAAACTGGGAACGCAAAAAATCGTCGAAGCAATTGCCCAAGCAAACCCCAAACCCCAAGTATTAGTAAATGCTTCCGCTATTGGCTATTACGGGACGAGCAAAAACGCCACGTTTGACGAAACTAGCGCGGCGGGGAGCGATTTTTTGGCTCAAGTTTGCCTTGACTGGGAAGCCGAAGCCCAAAAAGTTGTAGCGGCGGGAGTTCGGTTAGTAATTATCCGCTTGGGGATAGTTTTGGGTAAAGGTGGAGCTTTAGAAAAGATGATTACACCTTTTAAACTCTTTGCTGGTGGGCCAATTGGTACAGGTAAACAGTGGTTTTCGTGGATTCACCGCGACGACTTGGTAAACTTGATTATTCAAGCGCTGACACGCCCTGATATTACTGGCGTACTCAATGGTACAGCCCCCAACCCCGTGCGAATGAATGAACTATCCCAAACTATGGGACAAGTTATGAATCGTCCTTCTTGGTTGCCCGTACCCGGTATAGCAATAGAGGCATTACTAGGAGATGGTGCGATCGTTGTCTTAGAGGGGCAGCAAGTTGTCCCTAAGCGGACTTTGGAGTACAACTTTGATTATCAATACCCCACCCTGCCAGAGGCGCTTAAAGACATTCTAGGCAACAGCTAATATTTAGTCCGAAGTTGGGTAATTTTCCCTACAATACCGCTAATAATTGTCCCTGCCATCAAAATCCCGATCGCTGGGGTAAATACTGGTGTCCAGAGTTTGTACCATAGGTCTAAGCCTAGGGGGAGTTTAAGAGCGTGTCCAGCTACAGCGATCGCTAACCAAAAAAAGGCAAGCAATACTACAAAAAAATCTGCTACTAAAGCTAAATTAATCCACTTGACAAAAATATTTTCGCGGCGAGTTTGGTTAGTCATAAATCAACTTATACCTCAAACAGCCATTTATTAACTCTTTCTAAGCTTTTCCAGCCAGGCTTTCGAGCAAACCCATCGGCAATGCTTTGTTTGATTTCGGCGCGGACTTCTTCATCAATCATAATTAGCTGCATCGCTAAATCAATGTGTTCGCGCACGCCCTTGGTATTATTTTCTAACATTGCCAAGGCTAAATTAACTCGTGACTGCGCGTCTTGAGGATTTAGTTTTACCGCTTTTTGAGCGGCTTTGTAAGCGAAAGTTGGCTTGTTATCCAACATATACAGCCAAGCTAAACAAGCCCAAGCGGCACTACTTTTGGGAGCGCGATCGCATACTTCCTTAAAAGCTGGAATTAAAGTTGCTACTTCTTCCCCAGCTTTGTAACGTTCTAAACTTTCTTCAAATAAAGAGCCAACAGTTTCGGTCATCGTTTCCAATCAACAAAGGTATATGGGTAGTAGAAACCCAACAAGGGAATCAGGGTTGTGGTAGAGACGTTGCACTGCAACGTCTCTCCATGGGGTGGAACGTCTTTACATTTTAAACCCCGAAAGACTTACCACAGCCGCAGGTTTGCGCCGCATTGGGATTAGTAAATTGAAACCCGCCTCCAATTAAAGCATTGCTGTAATCAAGCATTAAACCATAAAGATATAACAAACTTTTGGGATCGCTGACAATTTTAAAACCATCGTAATCAAAAACTTGATCTTTCTCGCCAATGTTAGCTTCGGCTTCAAAATCCATCATGTAAGACATTCCCGAACAACCACCCTGACGCACTCCCACACGCAAATATAGATCCTTACCTTGTTGCTGTTGTAATGCCTGTAAGTGTTGTAAAGCAGCTTGGCTTAATTGAATCCCGCGTTGAGCCGATTGAACTGTAGAATTTGTCATAGTTACGAACCTGCTTTAAAGTTAAAGTGAAGTAATAACAGCTTTTTAGTTTATTTTAGCGAGTTGTAGAGCTTTTAACTGTTCAAGATGTTAGCTAGTATCAATAATAGATGTGCTAGTTACAAACCTAGCTTGGTATTGTGGCGGTTTCAGCAATTGTCAACAATCCTGTAGTTACAATGGCTAAAGGCTATATATCTTAGTTAGGAAGAGCGCAATTTGTGGAAAATATCAACAAGTAAGCGTTCATCTTAAAAATTAGAAGCAAGATCGCTAAACAACTTGCGGCTAATGGCTTTCTCCCTCTTACACTTCTGGTGATTGGTTTGGTTTATGACAATGTCTTTGAATAGTGCTACCCTTCGTCGGTTACAAAAATTAAACCAGATTGCTAGTGTTTGGGAGGGCGATCGCCGTCCATTTGCGCCCGCGACATCCGCGTTGGAATCTAATCCAGAATCCAAAGGTGAGTGTATCCTCTGGGTAGATGGTTCTCAAGGAGTGGTACGGGCGATGGATGTAGTAGCCGAAGATACTGGCCCAGAGGCAATTGTGCGGACGCTATTGAGAGCCATAGAGCATCCCAACAGCCCCGCCAAACCTGCACGCCCGCAAAAAATTGTTGTTAGAAGTCGGGAAATTCAGTTTTTTTTACGTGGCGCTCTCCAAGAGTTGGATATTGCGATCGATTATGTCCCCGATTTACCGCTAATTGATGAGCTATACCGCAGCTTTCAAGAAGTAGTTGACAGTCAAGTTCCCGAATTACCGCCCCAGTACGCTCAAGCTCTCAATCAAAAAGCTTTTGAAATTTGGCATGGCGCCCCTTGGGAAGTATTAGAGGAGCATCAAATTATCTCTATTGAATTAAATCAATGGGATGTAGGTACTCTCTACGCTTCAGTTATGGGAATGTTGGGGATGGAGTACGGAATTTTGCTCTATCGCTCGGAGGAGTCTTTAAAGCAATTTCGGGCAAAGGTGTTGTTAGAAGACGAGTCTCCAGGAAACTTGGAAGAAGCTTTTTTACAGCAAGACTGCTTGTTTTTGACTTTTGATACTGATGAGGAAGATGAGGAGGATGAGGAGGATGAGGATATTATTGATTTAGCCGATTTGCCCCTAACAGAGATCCAGCCATCTTTTGGAAATATTCACCCCTTGGAAGGTTTGCGCTCGGTACTGTACGAAGAAGAAGCGATCGCAATGTATATGGCGTTAGAAGGACTTAATCGCTTTATCCGGGACGAACGCGAGGTTTTATCTGACGATGAAATAATTCCCCTCAAGCATAAATATAAGATTTCTCCTCCGCCAACAGAGGCAAAAACTAAAGAAAAGCCCATTGCTGTTACTGTTGCAACAATGCCAGAACTCACCGCCGAATTAGAAGCGATGACTTTTGATGGTGATGAGGATGACGATGAAATGCCAACGTTTCAGTCCTTGCGAGATGATTTGATCCCCGAAGACTCTTTTTTAAGTTTGGGTGTAGTCTCTTGGGAAATGGTGGGTTATCTCCGTACCGGCGCAATTCATCACCAAGTTGGACAACCTACCCAAGCGGGGGATGGATTGCCAGTAATTTTGATTCAGACATCCCGCCCCAAAGCTATGACGATTATTACTACTATTCAAGAAGCGGGGGGACTTCAAGGAATTGGGTTTAATCCTGGCGCTGATCCTTTTGAAGGGGAACGTTACGATTTAGGAGTCTTAAAAACTGAAAATGAGGAAATGTTTTTATTTGGCGAGTTTTTAGACACAGATCCAGTTCACGTTGCAGCGCGCAAAAAATGGGACGAGCGGTGTAAAAATACTGGCGGTTATTGCGGTTTGATTGTTGCTAGGGGATTGATGGGAGCTTCACGGGGAAAGCCGCACTTAAAAGATATGATGGCGCTATTTGTGGGGCAAAATCTCTCTCCTCAAGATTTAGGGATTGGAACGCTACAACTAATGCCGCAATTTGAGTAAACAAAACCGCTAACAGATTAAAATATGTAAAGAATACGCGAAGGATTAAATACTAGATGCGGGTGGCGATCGTTGGGGCAGGACTAGCAGGGCTGGCAAGTGCGGTAGAATTAGCAGATGCTGGCTGGGACGTAGAAATTTTTGAATCTCGTCCGTTTGTGGGCGGTAAAGTTGGCAGTTGGGTAGATACGGACGGCAATCATGTAGAGATGGGATTGCACGTCTTTTTTGGCAACTACTATCAACTATTTGACTTGATGAAAAAAGTGGGGGCGCTAGATAACTTGCGCTTAAAGCAACATACCCATACTTTTATTAATGAAGGCGGACGCATTGGCGAATTAGATTTTCGCTTTCTGACTGGTGCGCCCTTCAACGGATTAAAGGCATTTTTTACTACATCTCAACTATCATTACTTGATAAAGCCCAAAATGCGATCGCTCTTGGTACTAGCCCCATAGTCCGAGGCTTGGTAGACTTTGAAGGGGCGATGAAAACTATCCGCAACTTGGATAGCGTCAGCTTTGCTGATTGGTTTCGCCGTCAAGGGGGTAGTAATGGCAGTCTCAAGCGGATGTGGAATCCCATAGCTTACGCCCTCGGCTTTATCGATACGGAAAATATTTCGGCTCGTTGTATGCTCACAATCTTCCTGATGTTTGCTACCAAAAGCGAAGCGTCAGTATTGCGAATGCTAGAAGGTTCTCCCCACGAGTATTTGCTTAAACCAATTGTGGAATATTTGGAGGCTAGAGGGGTAAAAATCCATACTCGCCGCCGCGTTAGAGAAATTCAGTTTGCAGGGGAAGGGCAACAAACAAAAGTTACTGGCTTTGTAATTGCTAAAGGCGAAACAGAAGAAACCGTTTTAGCCGATGCTTATCTATTTGCTTGTGATGTCCCAGGAATTCAGCGAGTTTTACCCCCACAATGGCGCAAATGGTCAGAATTTGACAAAATTTATAAGTTAGATACTGTACCTGTGGCTACCGTACAG
Organism: Synechocystis sp. PCC 7509; assembly: GCF_000332075.2. NCBI lineage: Bacteria > Bacillati > Cyanobacteriota > Cyanophyceae > Synechococcales > Merismopediaceae > Synechocystis > Synechocystis sp. PCC 7509. The sequence goes on from NZ_ALVU02000001.1 coordinate 964,314, forward strand.
TTAAGGTTTGATGGTTGGGTAACAGAGTTGCAAAATGCTACAGAACGAACTCAATTAGACCGTGCCGCCGGGATAGATAATTTACTATATACAGCAGATGCTGACTTTTCTTGTTTTGCAGATTTGGCTCTAACTAGCCCCAGTGACTACTACATTCCCGGAAAAGGCTCGTTAATGCAACTGGTACTAACGCCAGGAGATCCATTTATCAAACAAAGTAACGAAGAAATTGCCCAGCACGTCCTTAAGCAAGTCCACGCTTTATTCCCTTCATCGCGGGAATTAAACATGACTTGGTTCAGCGTTGTCAAACTTGCTCAGTCATTGTATCGAGAAGCTCCTGGAATGGACGTATATCGTCCATCACAAAAAACCCCTATAAGTAATTTCTTCCTAGCGGGGAGTTACACTCAGCAAGATTATATCGATAGTATGGAAGGCGCAACGCTTTCTGGTCGTCAGGCAGCAAAAGTAATTTTGGCTAGTGTAGGGGAAATAGAAAATCCTCAACAATTATCTACTGTCGCGTAGCCCAAACAACAATAGAGGAAACCTAGATGGCTGATTGGTTAGAGCATAGCGTACAAGTTGAAGTAGATGCGCCTATAGATGTAGTTTGGCAGTTATGGGCGGATTTGGAGCAAATGCCTTTGTGGATGAAGTGGATTGATTCGGTGAAAGTTCTACCAAACGATCCGCAACTATCGCGCTGGAAACTAAAAACGGGTAGTTTAGAATTTAGCTGGCTATCGCGCCTAACAAAAATTGTCCCCCACCAAATTATTGAGTGGGAATCGGTGGACGGTTTACCCAATCGGGGCGCTATTCGCTTTTACGATCGCCCAAACAATAGTAGTATTGTCAAACTTTCTATTGCCTATGCTATTCCTGGGATCTTGGGCAAAATTATGGATGGTCTGTTTTTAGGGAAAGCAGTAGAATCAACGATTCAAGCAGACTTAGAAAGATTCCGTGATTACGCCATGCAAGCAAAAGCTCAAAAAGTTGGGACGCATCCTTATTGAAAAAACTCTAAGTTTGATGAGAGCTTAATGTAACTATTAGTACCAATCTTCCACCAGATAGATTTAGAGCTAAATCTAAAACGACAAAATGGTTTTTATAAATCTTCATAAAAACCTCATGTCCTGCAATTATCGGAAATTGAAAAAGTGCTATGGGAGATGAGCGCTTAGAATTATTTGCTGATTTAGCAAGTAATTTACCTCAAAAGTCGCCACAGCTTCTAGTTCCGACACCGCCCTTAGCTCTATGCGAAGTCTGCGTTATTGTCCCCGTTCGTAATGAAGCCCAAACTATAGAAACCACTCTTAGCGCCCTAGCCTACCAAATCGACTTAAAGGGAAACAAACTCGATTGGCGGCGTTATGAAGTTATTTTATTAGCAAATAATTGTAGCGATAATTCCGCCGAAATTGCCTGTTATTTTGCCAGACGGCATCCCGAATTAGTTTTGCACGTAGTGGAAATAACTCTACCTCCGGCGGAGGCATACATCGGTAGAGTGCGGCAAATTTTGATGGATGAAGCTTATCGTCGTCTAGTTTACTTGCGACGCAGACGAGGAATAATTGCTTCAACTGACGGGGATTCTCAAGTTACGCCGACTTGGATTGCGGCTAATATTGCCGAAGTTGCGGCGGGTGCGGATGCGGTAGGTGGGAGAATATATATAACTAAAAGCGATCGCGCTACTTTAAATCCTTACGCCAAAGCTTGCTATTTGCGCGAAGTTGGCTACCGTTTTCTCATTGCTGAATTAGAAGATTATCTCGATCCCGACCCCGACGATCGCTTTCCCCGCCACTATCAACATTATGGTGCAAGCCTGGCTGTAACAGCCCAGATGTACCAACAAGCAGGAGGATTACCCGCCGTCCGCACCCCGGAAGATGTAGCTTTTTACCAAGCTTTATTGCGGGTAAATGCGCGTTTTCGCCATAGTCCTTTAGTAAAAGTTGTAACTTCAGCCAGAGAAACGGGACGCGCCGCTTTAGGGTTGGCAAATCAATTGCATCAATGGGCGGCGATGGGAATGGGTGAGCAACCTTTTTTAGTAGAATCAGTAAATGCGATCGCGCTGCGTTTGCAAGTACGTCACCAATTGCGAATACTTTGGTCGGGCATTTTAGACGGTTATCAGCCAGATATTGCTCATATAGCTCAAATAGCAACAGATTTGGGGGTAAACGTACAATGGTTAGCCAAAGAATTGACGCAACCACATACTTTTGGTTTATTGTTTGAGAAAATCGAGCAACGCCAAGAGAAAGAAGGGATTTGGGCGCAACGTTGGCAAAAGGTAGAGATTAGACAAGTTATAACAGAATTACGGATATATCTTGATGAATTACGGAAAAAGTGCGATCGCTATAGTTTATCTAAATTGCCTAGTTTTTCAGCCCAAGATTTTGCTAATTTGCAGGCTGAACGGCTGATTCCTTTTTAGAAGCAATCTAAAAAAGTGCATAAGTTTGTTGGTTATGCTGATTAAGTGCGATTACTTTTTGAGCAATTGATATTGTAGAGAATGCGATCGCTATTTTTTTCATTTACTTAGACAAGTTAGGTTCTACCACAATTGGGAAACTCTCAAACCGGAGAGTTCATTTCGCCGCAAGCACTTTCAAGACGCTAGTGTTAAAATTCTTACATATTTCTTACTCTTTTGACCCCGAATCTGATGAAAGTAACCAAGCTGTCGAGCAAAGGACAAGTTATTATTCCAAAAACCTTACGTGCTGCTCATAATTGGGAAGCAGGTCAAGAGCTTATTGCGATTGATGTTGGTGATGGTATTCTTTTAAAACCCAAAAAGCCTTTCCCAGAGACGACGTTAGCGCAGGTTGCAGGATGCTTAGAATATTCAGGAAAGCCGAAAAGTTTAGATGATATAGAAGATGCGATTCACCAAGGAGTAATGGAACAGTGGCATGATTGCAGTTGATACAAATATTGTTGTACGTCTCTTAACTCAAGATGACGAACAGCAATACAACAAAAGCTTTAAGCTATTTCAGAAACATGATGTATTTATTCCAGACATAGTAATCCTTGAAACAGAGTGGGTTTTACGTTTTGCTTACAACTTCAAACCCAATAAAATTTGCGAAGCATTTAAAAATTTATTCGGTTTACCTAATGTTCAGCTTACGAATGGAAATTTAATGGCGCAAGTTCTGCAATGGCATGAAAACGGCTTGGATTTTGCCGATGCAATCCATTTAGCACAAAGCCAGAACTGTTCCGCGCTTTACACTTTTGATACTAAGTTCGTAAATAAAGCTAAGAAATTAACGGAGTGTGCAGTTCAGCAGCCTTGAAATATCTTTAACCGATTGCCTTTTAAGTGTAGGCTCTAATTCTACCTAGAAGCGGGTTTCGGCGGGGAAGCAGAGCCAGTATTGTAAGGATTGTGGGAACTAGGCTATAAAAAATGCGATCGCTAACCGTTGTTGAAATATCTCTCAAGTGAACACTGATTGGTTTTGAGGATTTATCAACCAACCCACCGAAGGAAAATATTAGCAACTCTATCATTTTTTAAGTGAGAGTCAAGCTTTTAGGCTGTATTTGCTACCATTTCCGCTTGCTCGCTCAAATAAATCGAGCCGATATTGTTCTTCCTTTTGTCCTAATAAATGCCGTTTTACAAAAGTAGAATATTTTTGGATTGATTATGATTATACTCTTTGCAGGTTATAGGCATCGAGAGCCAGATCGCAATTCATCAAAATAAGGGAATGATTCAGCGAGGTAATATTAAGAACACAAGCGCAAGCTAAATTTAAATTTTAATTAAACTCTGTATAGGAAGTTCAAAATGGAGATTTTTTGGAAATTCTTACTAGATATATGTCTATTTCTAGCGTTGGTATTATCTACAACAATAATAAATGTCATATTAGTTATTTTGTTTCAAGGTAATATCAGTTTACGATCATTGTGTTTCGAGACGATTAAACAAATTTTGCAATCTCCATGGTTAACAGCAATGTTTACTATGTTCTTCTCTTTTTCGTTAATTGCTAGCTATTTTTGCAGCAAGATATTTTATGTAATGTTTAACTCTTTCAACATATTAGATGTATCTTTCGTCTCAGCTTGCTTTTTTATCTTCATGCTTTTGTTAATGGATTGTAATAAAATTTTGGCTAACATCGAAAAAACAGATAGTCTCAAAGAAATGGACTACTACAAAGTTATATTATGGCGAAACATAGACTCATCATTAACACCTGCAATAATTAATACATTGTTAGTTGTGCTAGGTATGTTGATTACCTACTACCAATTTAACTAGATTCGTTAGTCAGATTGTAGCTTTGGAGTTTTTTGCTCTTGAGAGTATTTCATCCACATTCAAACCTGGACAACTTCATCTAGATAGCATTGCCTGTGCTACTAAAATGCGATCAAAAGGATCTCTATGATGTAGAGGCAAGTTAAAATAGCGCTCAGTATTAGAGAATGCGATCGGCAAAACTTCTATTTTTAGTTGTTGTAGCACTATCTCTAACTCAGCAAAGGAGTTTTGCAAGCTAAGTTTTCCTAAACCAAGCTTAATTGAAATTTCCCATAGACTGGCAATACTCAACCAAAGAGTATTACTTGGATCTTCAAGAATTTCTGCTGCTTTAGAACTTAATTTTTTGCTGTCTTGCAAGTACCAGAGAAAAGTATGGGTATCCAGGAGAAGATTCATGTTTACATATAATCTTTTAATTCTTCAAGTGGTTCATCAAAATCCTCAGACATCCAGACTTTACCTTTCCAGATTCCAAGTCCGCCTCGCTTGGTAGTATTTGGCGTTTTAGGAGCTTCTGGGGCGTAGCGATTTACTAGAAATTCTATATAGTCAAGAACTGACTGTTTGGCAGATTCCGGCAATTTTTCGAGATTTTTCAAGATAGTAGTTTCTATCATTTTTACACGCGCTCAAATAAATCGAGCCGATATTGTTCTTCCTTTTGACCTAATAAATGTCGTAATTTAGTCGGAGCAAGTTCAAAAAACGAGTCGTGGACTTCATCGCCACTTAAAGGATAATCACGGGCGTAAAGCGTCCAGTGAACTAAAAGCAAATGTCCGCTGGGTTCTAGATGCTCTAGGATTAACTGTTGAGCTTTTTTTAAGTCTTCCCAACACCAGTAATAGCCAACTTCTGAAACTAAAGTTAAATCAAATGTTTCATTAGGATATTGCTCTGGTACAGACATAATCTCAAATTTAACGTGGGAAAGCGATTTACAGCGCGCGATCGCTTTCTCTTGCGCTAACTTTGATACATCAATAGAAAGCAAAGCATCGCAACGTTGGGCGAGTTTTTGAGTTAGTACGCCAATAGATCCGCCAATTTCAAAAGCCGAACGATAACGTTCTTTTGGTAAAGCGGCAATTGTGGCAGCATATTTATTAGCTTCGTACTCGCTAGTTTCAAACTTCCAAGGATCGGGACTTTCAGTATAAAGCTTGTCAAAGTAGCTAGGCGGTAAAGAGTTAGGTTGCGACTCGTTCATAAATATTCCTCTAAATAAACTTCCACTGGACGAGTAAAGTTTACCAACATTTCTGAGGTTAGCCGAAACCCTTGGGGGTCATCATCAATTAAATTAGTGATTTGGGAACGATAAGATGCGATCGCTTGTTGTTTTAATTTCAGTACAAAGCTAATATCTAATCGCCAGCTAATAAGCTTGTGATTATCCCAGTTTGTACTTTGCGAGTCGTCCCAATCCCAGATTGGATACTCTATTAAACGCGGAGTCATATTTAAGCTAGTTAAAGCTTTACTAACTAACTGAAAACTAGCACGGTGATCGGAGTGAGGATCGCAGCGCAGAGGTAAAAATACAATTTCTGGGGCAATTTGCGCTAAATATTGACTCAAATCGAGGTTTTGATGAGCAACTCCGCCATCGGGTAAACGCAAAAAGTTAATCGCCGTTGCATCAACTCCCAATATGTCCAAAGCTGAGATTGTCTCGCTTTCCCGTAATTCTCGCAGCGCTAAAGGTGGATACTTTCGGGAATTGGGGTGAGACAAAGTACCGTCGCTAACTACCAGCACGCTTACGTCACAGCCAATAGAACGTAAAAGTGCGATCGCGCCTCCACAGCCCAAAGTCTCATCGTCGGGGTGTGGTGCAACAATTAGCGCCCGTTTAACAGCAATTTGGGACACCGAATACAAGGGCGATTCTACACCCGTTAATAGTAAGTTTTCGACCATAAAGAATCAATTGAGGTAGTGTCAGCCAATGCGTACTTACCAGCGCTGCCTAAAGCTGCATCAAAAGCAGGTTGGCGTAAATACAAACTTAAATCGCGGATAATTCGCTCCATCGGATAGGGAGGTAATAAGCCGCGAGTACCAACAATTCGTTCGCTTAGTTGCATTGCATCCATACAAATAGACTCGATTGTTGTTCTTACCATATTTGTATAAGCAACTAATTTTTCGGCTTGGGGATGGTCAACATCAGGGTAGCCACCAAAAATCGGCGCATAACTTGCAACCAAATCCGCCGCACCTTTTAGCCAAAGATTTCCGCTTTCAATGGCGATCGCCATTTTTCCAATTCGGGCTTGTTGATGCGGATCTTCCGTCCTATTTAGCTCGTGTAAATACTGCCGCGTTGCGTCAAATAATGCCTCTGCGCCCCCCAACTGCACCGCCGCAAACCTAATTACTCCCGCCGTTAACCAAGGTTGGCGATAATAATCTCCTGGCTTGCCAATTAACCACTTAGCGTCTAATTCTACCCCAGTAAAATCTACTTTATAACTAGCCGTTGCTCGCATTCCCATCGGTTGCCACCAAGCCGGATCGCTCACCGTTGCGACTTCTTCCATCGGTACAATACACATTTGCCAAGTGCCGTCGGGCAGCGATCCGTTGACAAAAGGACGCTCAACGTACCCGCAGCCAGAAGCAAAGGTTTTTGAGCCTTCTAGCCTATAGCGTCCGTCGCCGAGGGGAATAATTTTTACACCATCTTCAGCTTCAGCATTCCAAACGCCAAATATTTTGTGGTGAAGTCGCGCGTCTTCTGCCAATTGCTCGATTTGTTCTCTTGTCCCAAAACTCTGCACCAATTGCAGCGCGTTAACGTGTCCTTCATAGATGCGCCCTACCGCCAAATTGCCGCTCCCAATGCACTTAAGCAACATTAGCGTTTCGTAAATGGCAACAGCGTCTATTCCCGCACCCCAGCCGCCTAAATGGGGTTGTAGTGGCGCTTCTAGCAGTCCACTATCAGCGATTAGTTCAAATTCTCGTACTGGAAATACCCCAAAGCGATCGCTCTCGGCGGCGTTGGTGGCACAATAAGCAGCAATTTCTTTTGCTCTAGCTAAGTGGTTAACGGCGTTACAAGTAGTGTTGAGCTTCGCGCTATACAATTGAGTATTGATATTTCCCCCTTCTTTGACAGCTTTGATAATACTGCTAAGAATAATGACTTATTAGTTCGATCTAACACCTCTATCTTCTGTACGATCTGACGATGGGTTATTTTTGTAGCTGTTAAATCTGTAAATTTGCGATCGCCCGCAATATGTAAATCAAGAATTATGTCAATCTGACTTTTACCCGTAGTTTGCCGGATTCATCCTACTTGTAAAATAGATAGACTCTATTAGCTAACGATTTTTTAGTATTAAAACATGAACTCACCCACAAATTTCGATTTTGAAGACGATAAATTTAACGCTCCACCATCGCTAACTATTCCTTGGTGTCAAATGATTAATCCTAGGTATGACAATGGCGAAATGCAGCCCTATGGATTAGCTATTAGAGTAGACAATGCTAAAGCCGTAGGTTTTACTCCTGATGCTAACTGGCAACAGATAGATTACGCTTTTAGCACTGGAGAAATTCAACCACTGTTTATTAGTAATACACCGCAGTTAGTTGTTGTTCGCCGAGGGCCATTATCGCTAAAAAATCGCGAAACTGGCGAAAAGATTGGGACGCTTAAAGACCATTACGACGCTTTTTTAACAGATAAACTTAAATTCAAAACCTATACTCGTCACTTAATTTACTTAGTAGATAATAACAAAAAGTTTTTGCATAAATTGCCTCTACAATTAACATTAAATGGCGCAGCAGGGGCAAGTTTTAGCAAAGCTTACTACGATTACAACAAGCAAAGTAGAGAATTAACTGGATTTTTGGGCGAATTAGAAAAAGCTTACGCGCAATATCGCCAACAACCAGTGTCATCAAAAGGTGGTTTATTCTACGCTCACGGTATTTTTTGCCCAATAATTGAATCTGAAGAAAGAGGAAGCGGCGAAAATACAGCCTTAATTGCGGCGACTACAGATTACGAACATCCTACCGTAGATACTTTAAGTAAGTACTTAATTGCCTCTGATGCTGAAGAATCGACAATAATTGTTCAAGCTTTTGAAGAACATAAAGAGTTTGGTAAAGAAAACATTAAATTTGTTGAAACTTCTAAAGTGGCAGCAACTTCTAGTTCTGCTTATACCGATGATGATGAATTTGATTATCCACCCTATTAAAAAACTTCAAGAGCGGGTAATTATTAATTGTCAATAACATGAACAGCCTAGAATTAAAGCTAATTCCAGGCTGTTTGGTCAAAAATAGTAATTTTTACTTAAGTAGCAAATAATACAATTGACCTCTACTACCCGTAACTCCCGCGCGATCGCCTGCCAATTTTCCTGTACCCATAAAATAATCTACTCGTCCCGCACCTTTAATCGCACTCCCCGCGTCTTGATCCAAAACATAGCGGCTAACACTGCGATACTCCATTTGCGTTTTAGGATCATTTTTAAATAGCCCCTTGGAATTACCTTGAAAAGGCAGGCTAGTATGAATCAGTGCTAAAGCCCCTGGAGGCATTAAAGACTTATCGGTAGCAATCGAGCGCTCGGCAGTTACAGGTACGCCTAAACTCCCCGTAGCTGGCGCTCCATAGGTTTTGCGGAAAAACACAAAACTGCGGTTGCGGGGTAAATAACTATTGAGTTCCCAAGGTTTTTGGGTAAAGTAATTAATCATTACAGGTAAAGTTAAGCCTGGAAGCGGCAGTTTGCCATCTTTGGCTAACTCCTTGCCAATACTGGTGTAAGGATAATCGGTTTTAGCCGCGTAACCTATACTCATTTGAGTACCATCAGTAAGAGCAAACCTAGCCGAGCCTTGAATTTGAGCTAAAAAAGCGTCTAAGCGATCGCTTAACCAAACTAATTCTAATCCCTTCAGCTTGCTTTTTGCCCCTAACAAACCATCTTTGCCTTCTAATTGGGCGCGAGTAGGATGAGGTTTAGACCATCTTTTAAAGTTGTTAGGCAGTTGATACAAAGGGTAACGGTATTTTTCGGTTTTGACGGGACTAGCCTCGTACATTGGCTCGTAATAGGCGGTAAATAAAACTTCTCCCTTACCATCTCTGCCCGTCGAACGATAAAAAACAAAATCTCGTTTGACCGCCTGCTGGAGATCGGCGGGAGTTTTGGCGGCAACTACCAGTTTGCGGAAATGAACTAAACTGCGACGGACGCGATCGCGGGTAATACCACTAGAGCTATATTTTCGGTAAGCTTTCAACGCACTAGGCGAATTTACATAGCGCAAACTGCTATCAATAGACTTTAGTACCTCTCGCCAATCGCCACTTTGACCATTTTCACCCCATATTTGCGCGTCTAGCCCCAAGTTGGGATCTTGAGCCTGTTTATTTACTTGCAGAGGTACGCGGGCGATGGAAGGGGTAGGACAAAGCGCGATCGCCACTCCTATAGAGGTCAGTAAACCAAATATCTTTTTCATCATTTACTAATATCTTTCTACACTAGAACTAAATATTGGTTCGACACGAATAGCCAAAATGCTGGCTGGACGCACTACCATGTACTCTCCCTGAACGTTTTTGATCGGTACACTAATAAATTCAGTTGAAGCTGACTTAGGCACAAGTTCGCCACTGTACCATTTTTGAAATTCCTGAATGTTACTAAAACGTATTTCTTCCCGGTGTCCACCTGCAATCATTAGGTGTACGACGTATTCGTTAGGAGTTCTGGGCATACAATCGAGTTACCTTATAGTGACGACTAGCTGTTAGTCAAGAGCAAGTTTACCTAAAAATATGAATTATTCAACCCAAGTCAAAGTTAGGACTTGTTTTGACGACCCTGTTTAGTCAAACTTGTAACCAACAACGGCGATCGCGCATATGACAATAAATTAACCACAATTAGCGCAAAAAAGGCAACCTAAGAGTCAATTTTTATGGTAGTTGGTTGGTAAATAAAACTAGCGATTTTCATTTTTGCAGTCAGACAAACCGTCAGGGCAACTAGCAATTTCTTAGAATGTGACGTAGAGCTACTTCAAATTGTGCCAATTTAGGATAATGCCGTTACAAACTTTACTCGCTAAAAGTTAATTATTTTGCTCAAATTGCTCGATCAAACACTCGGCAATTCGCCGCGCTGCGCCAGGTTTTCCCATGCGTTTATAACCATTTTCGGCAATTTGCGCTAACTGCTCAGTATCAGTTAATAAAGTCTGTACCGCTTCCCCCGTTTGGTTTGGATGCTCTAATAAAATGAGCGATGACCCTAAATGACGGCTTTGGGCTTCGGCAAAACTATAGGTAAATTGCGGGCCATTACCAGGAAAGGCGATCGCCGGTTTGCCAAGTCCAACAAATTGTTCTGTTGCTGTCCCCGCCATGGCGATCGCAATGTCTGCTCTTGCCAAACACTCGTTATAAGCTGTTTGACTTAAAACAATTGAGGCATTTTTATAAGTGAAGGTTTGGTTATTTAATGAACAAAAACCTGCTTTGACGAGCATTTGAGCCAGAATTTCTAGATTGACTTGAGCGGAAATTGCCCCCAAAAATAACAAAGAGCGATCGCTAAAAACTTCTAGTAAGCTAAAAATTGCTACTAAAATTTGTTGCCAATTGGTGTAAACTTCCGGCACTCTAGAACCAGGAAGCAAAACAATACTCAATTGTGCTAGGGCAGATATTTGTAGAGGGTGGACGGGGATTAATCCATCCATCATCGGGTTGCCTAAGTCAAACACTGGGATACGCCATTTTTGCAACATTTTTGCAGTCATTTGATCTCTAGGAAAAACTGCTAAAGAACGAGGATTGCTCATTAGCCAGCGTTCCCAAGGTAAATAAATAGAACTATTCAACCCTAAAAAATTTGCCATGCGATTATTTTGGCGTAGATTTCCCAACCCATCGCGCACGTAGTATTCCGATTTGGCTGTCCCCACAAAAGCATAGTTAGCACTGCTCCACCAAGCAAACAATAATGGTACGACATCTCCCACAGCTAAAATCTTGCCACCGCCATCTTTTACCCAAGTACGCATAGCTTTGAGCTGAGTATAAGTTAGTTGCAATAAACCTCCTTGTAAGTCCCGTACCAATTGCCGCCCATCCATGTAAAGAAAACCACCCGAAGGCATAGCTTGCACAGAGCCAATCACCGGAATATCTGCCGCAAAGTATGCTCTCCCTTCACCAACTAGGGGCAGGGCCGAAATATTGAGTTTCTTCGAGATTTGGCTTAGTTCCTGTAAAATACGCACAGCAACTATATCCTCTCCATGACCATTACTGAGGCAAAGTAATCGAAATTCAGACTTGTTGGACATGAAAACCAATAAAAAAGGTTTGGGTTGAATACTAAATTTAATCTACGCTTTTAGAGCGATTAGACCGATGGCGATCGCATCATACGTTTAATTGAGCAAAAATTTCTCCTTAAGCAATGATATTTTTACATTAATTTTATGTGTGTTTTTTATCTTAAACTTGTTGTCTTGGCAGTTATTTTTAACTTAAATGTATACTGTGTAGGTGCGACAACGTTACCAGAAATGCTGAGGCAGCAAAGAGATAGTAAGGCCCCAGAAAGCGATTTATTTATTTTGGCTACTGATGTCCAGATAATAGGCGCAAAGGCAGAATTAACAGAAATTGTCCGCAATGTGATTTCTACGCGTCAGGGGAGCGATACAAGCAACCGCCAGTTGCAAGCAGACATTAAAGCAATTTTAGCTACGGGTTTATTTGTGAGCGCCCAAGCAAATACTACTAGCAACGCCACGGGAATAGATGTAGTAATTACTGTAGAGCCAATAATTGTCACAGCTATTGCCAGCCCCAATGCTAACGTTCTACCAGCAAATATCACCTTAAAACTATTTCAAACCCAGTTTGGCAAGGAGATTAGCTTAGAGGCTATCAATCAAAGCCGAGCAGAAATTGACAAGTGGTATACCGAAAATGGCTATGTAGCAGCAAAAGTATTAGCAATAAATCCAAGTCCCGATGGAGTGCTAACTATAGACGTAGCAGAAGGAATTGTCAGCAATGTTAAATTCCGCTTTTTGAATCGCGATGGCGATCCTACAGACTCAAAAGGAAACTTGATTAAAAGCCGGACAACTACAGAATTTTTGCGCCGCGAAGTTAGAGTAAAACCGGGGGATGTAGTCAAAAGTCGCACGATCGAACAAGATTTGCGGCAGTTGTATCAACTAGGATTATTTAGAACCGTTAATGTGGCTTTAGTAGGCGCAGGTGAGCAAGTTGAAGTCATTTATGACTTGACAGAGAAACCTGCTCGCAGCGTCAGCCCTGGGGGTGGTTATGATGACGATACAGGGATTTACGGCACAATCGAATATCAAGACTTTAATCTGAGCGGCATTAATAATTCTATAGATGTAGATTTGCAATTTAGCCGCCGCGACTTACAATTTGCTACTACTTTTACAAGTCCTTACCGCGCTAGCGAACCCGATCTTCCAGGTTATGAAGTGACTGTATTTCGTCGCCGGGGAACTTCGCCGACTTTTGATAGCGATATTGATTTAGCTAATGGTAGTAATCCCCGTGAAGGACGCTATGGCGGCGGTTTTATCCTCAATAAACCTATTGATGAGTGGCAAACATCTTTGGGGTTAAATTATACCCGTATTAGTATCCGCGATCGCGATGGTAATATTTCCCCCATTGATGAATTAGGCAATCAGCTTTCTTTTAGTGGTAAAGGAATTGACGATCTGACAATAGTATCAGTTAGCGCCATCAAAGACGATCGCAACGATCGCAGTAATCCGACGCAAGGATCAATTGTTAGCCTAAGTACCGAGCAATCAATCCCGATTGGGAGAGGTGATATTACAATGAATCGCCTACAAGCAAACTACATTCAATACTTTCCGGTACAGATACTTGGACAAAGAAATATAGAGGTTTTAGCCTTTAATCTCCAAGGTGGCACTATTATCGGCGATTTGCCACCCTATGAAGCTTTCAACTTAGGTGGACTTGATTCAGTTAGAGCTTATGGAGGTTCGGAAGTTGGTAGCGGACGCTCTTATGTTTTAGCCTCGGCGGAGTACCGCTTTTTGATTTTTCAACCCGTAGGCGGCGTACTATTTGCAGATTTTGCCACAGATTTGGGTTCGGGCGACACGGTGTTAGGAGAACCTGCGGTAGTTCGAGGTAAACCAGGTACGGGCTTTTCCTATGGTGCGGGCTTGCGGGTAGAATCGCCTATAGGTTTATTGCGAGCAGATTTTGGCATTAATGACAGAGGCGAAAGTCAGGTACAGTTTGGAATTGGACAAAGATTTTAGCGGCACCGAAGGCGATGAAGCTAAAATGCAGAGAGCATAAAATTGAAAACATGATAGCTGGCAAAACATTACAGGGCGGAAAATATACCTTAGAGCAAGAACTAGGGCGCGGTGGTTTTGGCATTACGTTCAAAGCTACTCATCGTTATCTAAATCAAGTCGTGGTAATTAAAACCCTGAATGAGTCTTTGCGGCGCGAGGCGCAATTTGCCAAGTTTCAAAGTCAGTTTCAAGATGAAGCAAGAAGACTCGCTACTTGTGTACATCCAAATATTGTGCGCGTCAGTGACTTTTTTATTGAAGATGGTTTGCCCTACATGGTCATGGATTACATACCAGGGGCAACTTTAGACTTGGTAGTATTTCCCGATCAACCACTTCTTGAAACCAAGGCGATTCACTATATTCAGCAAATTGGCGCAGCGTTGCAGGTAGTACATCAAAATAATTTGCTGCATCGGGATATCAAGCCGCAAAATATAATTCTGCGCCAAGGTACAGAGGAAGTTGTTTTAATTGATTTTGGCATTGCTCGTGAATTTACCCCTGGTTCAACTCAAACTCATACAGGGATGGTGTCGGAAGGTTACGCGCCCATTGAACAGTATCTCTACCAAGCCCCCCGCACGCCTGCCACCGATGTCTACGGGTTGGCAGCAACAATGTATGCCTTACTTACTGCGCGAGTTCCGGTGGCGGCTTCTTTGCGCGATCGCCTGCCGCTACCTGCTCCCGTTGACTTGCAACCTCAATTAAGCAAGTCCTTAAGTCAAGCTGTAATGCGTGGTATGGCGGTAGAAGCAAAGTTTCGTCCTGCCACTATCTCCGAATGGTTGGCACTGCTTCCCGCCGTTACTAAGGCTATTCCTGTGACTCCTGTACAGACACTAGCAACGGTAGCTTTAATTCCCCAGCACTACAAAAAACCCGATCGCCTAGTACCGCCACCTAGAACGATTCCGGCGGTCAAAAAACGCCCTTTTCCTTGGTTATTAATTGGCGGTGGTGTTGCCTTGGCATCAATAGCGGGAGTAGCTTTAAGTCAGGTTTTATCCAACTACTTGCAGCAACCCAACTCTGTACCTGTTGTCATACCTTCGCCAGAAGTTCGCGAGACGACACCGCCGCCAGTAGAAGCTAGTCCGACACCAGTTTTAGAACCAACACCGGATACAAAGCCAACAACTCAAAATTCGCCTACGCCAGATGTTAGTCCTTCTCCTGACGTTACCGATTCACCCATTCCTAGCGATACGGTTTCCCCTGCGGTGCGACAAAAGTGGCGGGAAATCCGCCGTAGGCGATCGCTTTCTCCAACTCCTTTAGAATCTCCAACTCCTACTATTTCTCCAACTCCTACTGTTTCTCCCACTCCTATTAATGAAAATCCTGATGTAGTTGTACCTACAGAAGAAATGTCCCCCTTTCCTACGCCAGAAATAACGGACGAATCAGAGGATAATTCTGGGCGGCAAAAACCAGACAAGGAAGAAAAGGCAGAACGCCAAGATAAGGACGACTAACTACTCATCTTGGGTAAAATAGCGATCTAAGAAATTAAGAGCATGGTTGCGAAGTTCGTAATATTCTTTTGAGTTTCTCATTGAGGCGCGATCGCGCGGATGATCGAAAGGTACATCTAATATCTCCCCAATAGTTGCTTCGGGTCCATTAGTCATAAGGACAATGCGATCGCTCATATAAATTGCTTCATCAACATCGTGGGTAATCATCATCACCGCTTGGCGCTGGTTTTCCCAAATATCTAATACTTGTCTTTGCAATTTGCCACGAGTTAAAGCGTCTAATGCCCCAAAAGGTTCGTCCATCAATAGCATTTTTGGGCGAGTTGCTAAAGCTCTAGCAATGCCTACTCTTTGCTTCATGCCACCGGAGATTTCATCGGGGTATTTATCCGCCGCCGCGTTTAAATTCACCATCGCAATATGTTCGTTAACGATGCTAATTTTTTCAGGTCGAGTGGCTTTTTTTAATACTTCATCTACCGCTAGTCTGATATTTTCTCGCACAGTTAACCAAGGCAACAGCGAGTATTGTTGAAATACCATCATCCTCTCTGCGCCGGGTTTGCGAATGGCTTTCCCTTCTAAAGTTACTAAGCCAGACGTTGCTTTTTCCAGTCCCGCGACAATTTTTAGTAAGGTAGATTTGCCACAGCCAGAATGACCAATTACTGAGATAAATTCATTTTCTTTGATAGTTAAATTGATACCGTTTAAAACTACGGTTTCTTTGCCATCGGGAGCGGGGTAAGATTTGATCAGATTTTCTACTACTAAAAATTCTCCCCTATCGAAGATCGAGCGATCGCTATTTTTTGTCGATGATAATTGGCTCATATTTACCTCTAATTTACGAAAAGTAGAA
The DNA here is from genome assembly GCF_000332075.2 of Synechocystis sp. PCC 7509. Lineage (NCBI taxonomy): Bacteria > Bacillati > Cyanobacteriota > Cyanophyceae > Synechococcales > Merismopediaceae > Synechocystis > Synechocystis sp. PCC 7509. Next base: position 980,389 of record NZ_ALVU02000001.1, read on the forward strand.
AGATTTGGGGCGATTAGCACGAATTTCAAAACTGTTGAGATAACCAACGGGATCGCTAGGATCGAAGGCTTTGTTATCAATAAATAACTCAGCCCTTTCAATTTTGTAGTTATCTTTGGGGCATTCGATACCCATTTCCCCGGCAATTTCGCGGTAAAGATCGGTTCGCCAAGCTTTACGGGCTACAGTTTCAGCATCCTTGGGAACGGTGGGTATTTGACCCCACCGCGCTGCTTGAGTCATTAACCAAATACTTTCGGACTGCCATAAAAAAGTAGAATGATCGCCGGGGATTTTAGCTAAATTATCCGGCAAGTCGAAGAAAATAGTTGTATTAGGCGATCGCACTGTCCGAGCTTTGCCATCAAAACCGCCGTAGTTATAATTTCCTACAATCGCCGCGCTAGTTAAGGTTGGTTTAGCGCCTGTATAAGACTTTTGAGCGATAATTTTGGCGATTTCCGGGCGATTTTCGGCTTTGCTGCAATACTGACAAGCTTCAATCATTGCCTTAACTAGCGAACGATAAGTTTTTGGGTTTTCATCGATAAAAGACTCCATTACCGCTAGTAACCTATCTGGATGTCCTTCCCAAATCTCTCTACCTTGGGCAAAAGTAAACCCAATGCCTTCATTACCGCTAATTGCCCGTGTATTCCAAGGTTCGGCTACCATATAAGCTTGCATCGCCCCAATTCGCATATTTACAAGCATTTGTGGCGGTGGGACAATAATTACCCTAAATTCCGCAAAAGGATCTACCCCGGCGGCGGCGGATAGGTAGCGGACAAAATACTCATAAATAGCCGAACTCAATACCACCGCCCAAACTCTTTTTTCGGGGGGAATGTTATCAAAATAGCGGCGAAAATCTCGTCCAAATTCCTCTAAATTGCCGTTATACTCCCGCCAAGGACGCAACCCCGATTCCCACATTGCCCTATTCATGGTTAAGGCGTTACCGTGACGGTGAATTGTCATCGCCGCACACAAAGGGGCTTGTCTTGCGCCTTCAGCACCGTCTCTAGCATTAGTTACCGCTCCACACACTACCGGGGCAGCATCCAAGCGTCCGAAAATTATCCCATCGCGCGATGTTCCCCAACTTGCTTCTCGACTCAAAGTTACATTCAAGCCATACTTACGAAAAAAGCCTTTTTCCCAAGCAACCGCAAAGGGGGCGCAATCGTTTACAGGTACATAGCCAACAGTGATATTTGGTTTTTCTAGAGTTTTTGAATCTACAACGGGTTCTATAGCTAAAGCAGCTTCTGACAGCCCTTGAGGAGCGCGATTGGCATTGATAGCACAGGAGGAAACCGCCATACTCGCCGCCGTCGCCCCGATGCCTTTAATGACACTCCGGCGACTCCAACTGTTTTGGTAATTATCGTTCATATTTAGTTGCTGAATAGTATTTTATGTAGAGACGTTGCAGTGCAACATCTCCACATTTTTAAGAAGTTTTTGGGCGATGAGTAACGAAAGTTTCTATTTTGCCTACAGCATAATCAAGCACTAACCCAGTGATGCCAATTACTAATACTGCCAAAAATACCGAACTTAAGTTTAAACGACTCCATTCATCCCACACAAAAAAGCCAATTCCTACACCACCAGTCAGCATCTCAACGGCAACAATTACTAGCCAAGCAATCCCTAGACTAATTCGCAATCCTGTGAAAATGTAAGGTAGGCTTGCAGGTAAAATTATTTTAGTAATTTGTCTCCATCGCGGCATTTCCAACACTCGCGCCACATCTAAATAATCTTTGTTGACGCTAGAAACGCCCAAAGCCGTGTTGATAATTGTCGGCCACAAGGAGGTAATGAAAATTACAAAAATCGCTGAAGGATCGGCTAAGTTGAAAATTGCTAGAGAAATAGGCAACCAAGCTAAAGGAGATACAGGTTTAAATATTTGAATAATCGGATTAAGGGCAAGTAGTGCTTGCTTGGACATTCCAATTAAAAATCCTACAGGAATAGCGACTAAAGCACCCAAGGCAAAACCAATTAATACTCGCCGCAAACTGGCTAGTAATAACCAACCTAAGCCCAAGTTTCCGGGACCGCGACGATAGAAAGGATTTAAAATATAGTCTAAGTTTTCTACAAAGGCTTGGGCAGGAGTGGGCATTAAGTCTGTTAAAAAAGTTGCCACAAACCACCAGAGGATAATTACCCCCAAAAAACCCGCCAGAGGTAGTAAAATTGCTTCTTTGATAATTGCAGGTTTAGTCCGTTTCCAGGCAAGTTGTCCAGCAACCGCAAGGGCTGCAAGATTAAACTGTATTAGCATTTGATACTCCTCAGAAATAGAGAGTAGGTACAACGGACGTGAGTAATACCAACTAGGAATACTGACGAGTTCAAATCATTTTATAAAAATGCCTTGAATGTCTAATTTTCCCCCAATGCCGACGAAGTTAGCTGACGGGCTAGGACTGAGAGATGTCCATCTGCTTAAATACAGATACGCCCCAAACTGTGGTTCCTCCGTTCTATCCTTGTGTTGTTTAAAAAGATAGATTTGGCTACTTTACTCAAATTTCTCAAAATATAGCCTAGATTTTTTTGATAGTCAATATTTCCCAAGGAGTAGGGGCGCAATGCATTGCGCCCCTACTGATTTTTGGCTTTATCCGTTAGCTTATATATTCAATTATTTTAGATTTACTTATGGTAGATATTGCTCAGTTTTTAACTAAAGAGCTTTCCCTAAAACCTTCTCAAGTTAAGAACGCCTTAGAATTATTTGCAGAATCTGCGTCAATTCCCTTTATTGCTCGTTACCGCAAAGAACGCACGGGAGAAATGAACGAAATTCAGTTGCGGGAATTGTCGGATAGATTTACTTACCTCAGCGAACTTGAAGAACGAAAGACGACGGTTATAAATGCGATCGCCGACCTTGGTAAACTTACAGAGGAACTAAAGCTCAAAATTGACTCTTGTTTGCAAAAAACCGAACTTGAGGATCTTTATTTACCTTACAAACCCAAAAGGCGCACGAAAGCCACTATTGCTAAAGATAAAGGTTTACAACCCTTAGCAGAATTTATTAAAGCAAACTTTGTTGATAGTTCTTTGGAAGAAGAAGCCGCAAAATATATTTCTGTAGATAAAGGCGTAAATACCACCGTTGAAGCGCTAAAAGGTGCGGCGGATATTTTGGCGGAAGAAGTAGCAGAAAAGGCTAATTTACGTGCTTACGTGCGCGAATATTTCCTAAAATCGGGCGTATTTAGAGCAAAAATCAAAAAAGATCATCCCGAAGGTAGTACCAAGTACGAAATGTACCGCGACTACCAAATTAACGTCAAAAATATTGCTTCGCACAATATGTTAGCTCTTTTGCGCGGTGAAGCGGAGAAAATTATTAATTTAGACCTTGATTTTGATGAATCTGTAGTATTAAGTTATTTAGAAGATCGGGAAATTAAAACTAAAAACAAGGAAATTCGAGAGTTTTATCGAGTTATGCTCAAAGATGCTTTCAATCGCTTAATGAAGCCATCTTTAATTAGCGAAGTAATTGCTAATAGAAAAACTTACGCAGACATTGAATCTATTAAAACATTTGAAAGTAATTTAAGAGAATTATTGCTATCCAGTCCCGCCGGGATGAAACCAACTATAGCAATTGATCCAGGGTTTAGAACTGGTTGTAAAGTAGCAGTTATTGATAACACAGGCAAGTTTTTGGAATATCAAGCGATATTTCCTCACTCTGCTGCATCACAACGCCAGCAAGCAAGTCAAACAATTGAAAGATTAATTAATAAATACAATATTCAACTAATAGCAATTGGTAATGGTACAGCAGGGAGAGAAACCGATGAATTTGTTGCTGAAGTTATAGAAAAATTAGCAACTAAGCCCGTTAAAGTTATGGTAAACGAATCGGGAGCATCAATTTATTCTGCTAGTGAAATTGCGATCGCTGAGTTTCCCGATTTAGATATTACAGTACGCGGTGCGATTAGTATTGGTAGGCGTTTGCAAGATCCTTTAGCAGAGCTTGTAAAAATCGATCCTAAATCTATTGGTGTGGGACAATATCAGCACGATGTCGATCAAAAGTTACTCAAACAAAAGCTAGATGAGACGGTAGAAAGCTGCGTTAACTATGTAGGTGTGAATCTCAACACCGCTTCAGGAGAGCTTCTAGGATTTGTTTCGGGAATTAATGCCACGATCGCTAAAAATATTATTACTTATAGAGATAAACACGGCGCATTTAGCGAGCGCTTTCAATTATTATCTGTACCCAAACTCGGCGCAAAAACCTTTGAACAATCGGCGGGATTTCTGCGGATTAGTGGCGGAAAAAACCCCTTAGACAATACTGCTGTACATCCAGAGAGTTACGCTGTTGTAAAAGCGATATTCAGTGACTTAAATGTGCCATTAGCGGAGATTTCCCAAGCATCCAAGCAGCTTAAATCAATAAATTTGCAAAAGTATGTCACCGTTACCGTTGGCGAGCCTACATTGCGCGATATCATCAACGAATTAGAAAAACCTGGCAGAGATCCAAGAGCAGAATTTAAGTATGCAACCTTTGCAGCAGGAGTGAAAGAGATTAGAGATTTAACTGTGGGAATGGAGTTAGAGGGAGTGGTTACAAATGTAGCTAATTTCGGTGCATTTGTAGATATTGGTGTGCATCAAGATGGGTTAGTGCATATATCGCAAATGGCAGATAAATTTGTAGACGATCCTAATAAATTTGTCAAGGTTGGACAAGTTGTAAAGGTAAGGGTAATGGAAGTTAAAGAGAATTTAAAGCGGATAAGTTTATCAATGCGATCGCGCTAATATTTTTTACAAGCGACTTATCCACAATGTCAACCTATAATCTGAGAAATCATGCGATTAGCCTGGGATTCGTAACCACCACCAAATAAATTGAAGTGATTGAGAATGTGGTACAAGTTATACAAAGTTTTGCGTTGCTCGTAACCTGATTCTAAGGGGAAAGCCTCGTTGTAAGAGCAGTAAAAAGCCGCCGGAAACCCGCCAAATAATTCTGTCATTGCAATATCGGTTTCGCGATCGCCATAATAGGTTGCAGGGTCAAAAATTACGGGTTCTCCTTGTTCCGTACAAGCGGCGTTACCTCCCCATAAGTCGCCATGTACTAAAGATGGTTGCACTTGGTGCGATAGCAATTGGGGGAGAGATGCTAACAATTGTTCCTGCTGCGGGAAACTTCCCCCCTTGCGTTTAGCTAATTGAAATTGATAGCCTAAACGACGAGTAGCGTAAAATTCTACCCAATCAGTTGTCCAGTTGTTAATCTGCGGTGTAGAACCAATAGTATTATTTTGTTCCCACCCAAAACCGTTAGCGCTAGTTGTGCGGTGCATTGCGGCTAAATTGCGCCCCATTTGTTGCCAAAAGGTAGCCGTTACAGCTAAATTTAGCCACTCTAAGACGATGTAAGCAGAATTTTCAGCGATTCCCCAACAAATCGGTTTTGGGACGCGGATAGTATTTGTTTGCGCCATTTCCTGCAATCCTAATGCTTCGGCGACAAACATCTTAACTTTAGAAGCTTCGTTTAATTTTACAAAATAAGTGCGCTCTCCATCGCTAACTGCGTAGCCTTGATTTATACAGCCACCACTTACCGGGCGATGACTGTTAATTTTAAACTGTGGTTGAACTTGGGAGATATGCGCGGCTATTTGCGTCCACATAGTTAATTTAAGGCTTGAGAATAACCGCACCGTAAGCATTAGCGCTGAGATACTTTTGGGCGGCGGTTTGCATTACTTCTGCCTTTAGGGCTTGAATCCGTGACGGGTAATCAAAGGCTGGTTCTAGGTTTCCCACCATAGATTGATAGTAACCGTATAAACCCGCGCGATCGCTCGGAGTTTCGTTAGCAAAAATAAATCGGTTGGCTACTTGAGTCCGAATCCGGGCAATTTCCCATTCTGCTACAGGCTGAGTTTGAATAGTATAAATGTGCTGGGCGATGGCTGCTTCTACTTGAGCTATATTTTCTACTGGAAGGATTGCAGAAATATAAAAAGTACCTTGCAAGCGTTGAGTGATATTGCTTACAGATATACTTGAAACCAGTCCTTTTTCTTCTCGCAAATCTCGCACTAGCCTTGAAGTCCGCCCCGAACCTAAAATTGCTGCCAAAACATCTAAAGCATAGGTTTCTTGAAGATTACTCAATCCTGGAACGCGCCAAATCATAACTAATCGAGCTTGTTGCAGGCTATCATCTTTTAACTCGTGGCGGACAATTTCTGTAAAAGCAGGTTCTTCCGTGAGGGTATTTGCTAAGGGTTGATGATTAACAACTGGTAAAGGGTTAGTAGCTTCAGTAAAACTATTAGAGACAATTTTAATTAATTCGTCTACAGGTAAATTCCCCACAGCTACGGCGGTAATAGACTTTGGTTGATACCAAGATGAGTGAAAATCGCGCATTTGTTGCGGTTGTAGCTGAGAAATTACCTCAAATTCTCCTAGTACCGGGCGACGATAAGGTAAACGATTAAAGGCGGTTTGCATTGCTTGGGCAAAGGTGCGCCGACGCGGGTTATCATCAGAGCGGCGGATTTCTTCTAATACAACTAACTTTTCTCGACTAAAAGCATCGTCGGGAATCAAAGAATTAAGCACAACATCAATTTGCAGAGGTGCTAGGCTGGCAAAATCTTTTGGGGAAGTGGTGATGTAGTAATGAGTGTAATCTTGGCTAGTTGCAGCATTTGTAACCGCTCCTCGTTCTTCGATGCGGCGCTCAAATTCTCCGCTTACAATGCGCTTAGTACCTTTAAAAACCATGTGTTCGAGAAAGTGAGCCATCCCATTAATTTCATCAGGTTCATTAGCAGAACCTACATTAACCCACAAACTCAAGTTGACGGCTTCTACGGGCATTTGCTCGGCGACAATTGTCAAACCGTTGGGTAGCTGATGGAGGGTAGGAGAATTTAAGCGAGGCAATTTTACAACAGTTGAAGTCATTATCACTACAGAATCTGCCAATATGTCTTTATCTTAACCATTGTTGAGGGTAGGCAGAACAGATAATGCTATTTTAGAGTGCGATCGCAGAGCTTCGTATTTCATGCCCATTTTTTACCCAAACGCCTAAATATCTACCTAATTCGCCTTGTATTTGAGCTATGTTATCTGTTCAACAAGTCAAAGCTAAAAAAAAATCTTCTCGCCGCAATCTTTGGTTAGAAAAATTACTAGCAATTATTGCCGTTGCAAATTTAGTGTTAGTAGGTTTCGATTTTAGTTACATACCTTGGCGAGATTTTTACTTTACTGAAGCACCAACAATAGTTAGATACTATGATGAAGTTAAGGGTATACAACCTCACCGTGAAACTCAAAGATATCTTGATAAAGTTGAGCAATTAGAAACCCAAATTGAGCAAGCTGGGTTGCAATCGTCGGAAGTTGAAAGCGTGCTACAACAGTTGCGCCAACTTAGCAATGAAATGATTGAAGACAATCCTTTTGATGTTGCCGGAAAAACTGGCAGTTTAGCCAAAATCAAACGATTAATGCGTCTTCATGTCGCTAGTTTTAATAATCGCACTATAGAAGCCTCCGCCCACGAAGCCTTTACATTATTTTGGAGTCAATTGTATCTGTCTCAAGTAGGTTGGGAAAAAGAAATTAACTTTTTCAATACCCAGTTACGCCCTTTAATTGCAACTAATTATTATCGAGATATAGGAGAAACAGGACAATTTATAGATAAGTTTTGGTTGATAGATTTACCATTTATAGCTATTTTTGGCATGGATTTTTTAATTAGGGCGTTTTTTATTAGTCTCCGCAATCGTTTAAGTTTATTAGAAGCAATATTGCGGCGATGGTACGATGTTTTTTTACTATTACCTGTTTTTCAGTGGTTGCGAGTAATTCCGGTAACGATTCGCCTGTACCAATCTCAGCTACTAAACCTTGAACCTGTGCGATCGCAAATTAACCACGATTTTGTTGCCAACTTTGCCGAAGAAATTACCGAAGTTGTGGGAATTAGAGTTATAGATCAGCTTCAAGAAGCAATTACTAATGGTAGCATTAGTCGCCGATTACTACGTTCTAAAAGTAGTGGTTATATAGACATTAACAACACTAATGAAATTAGCGCGATTGCTTCTCGCATAGTAAAATTAAGCGTTCATCAAGTTATGCCAAAAATCCAGCCAGATGTAGAAGCACTAATCCATTACAATCTACAAACCATTCTTAACCAATCTCCTGTATACAAGCAACTTCAAAACCTGCCAGGAGTAAGTAATTTACCCAAGCAATTAGCAAGTGAAATAGCCAAATCTGCTTATAGTGCAATTGTAAGTGTTGTAGACGATCCGCAAAGCGCAAAAATTTGGCAGCAGCTAACTAATAATTTTAGTAAAAATTTAGAAGGAGAATTACAGAAAGAACATAACCGTAAAGAAATTCAAACTTTGCTCGTAGACTTATTAGAAGAAATTAAAATTAACTATGTTCAAAACATTGCCGGCGGAGGAATGGAAGAAATATTAGAAGAGTCCGAGCAAATTAGACGCATTAAACGCAACAAATAAAAGTAAAGGAAATTATGGTTAATTCATTAGAAACAAATACCCCGATTAGAGTAGGTTTAGTTGGCACAGGTTATGTAGCAAAGCTTAGAGCCGAAATATTACAGCAAGACGATCGCGCTAAATTAGTAGCAGTAGTTGGTAGTACGCCAGAGAAAACCGCCGAATTTGCGCAAAAATACGATGTGGAGGCGATCGCATCTATAAAAGACTTACTAAACTTAGATATAGATTTAGTAATTGTGGCAACTATCAATAGCGAACATGGCGCAGTTTGTCGTCAAGCTTTGCAACAAGGCAAACACGTTGTAGTTGAGTATCCTTTATCTTTAGACGTATACGAAGCGGAAGAACTAATTAACCTAGCTTCCAGGCAAAATAAACTACTGCACGTAGAACACATCGAATTACTCGGCGGATTGCACCAAGCCTTAAAAGAAAATTTAGCAGCAATTGGCAATCCATTTTACGCCCGTTACAGTACCCTAAATCACCAATCCCCCGCACCCCAACGTTGGACTTACAACAAAACATTATTCGGCTTTCCCCTAAGTGGCGCAGTATCGCGGCTTCACCGCCTAACTGATTTATTTGGTACTGTTGCAACTATTAGCTGTCAAAACCGCTATTGGGGAATGGATGGAGAGTTTTTCAAAGCTTGTTTGTGTACAACGCAGTTGCAATTTACTAGCGGACTTATAGCCGAAGTTGTTTATGGTAAAGGCGAAACTATTTGGCTAGAAGAGCGCAAATTTACCGTTGATGGCGAAAAAGGCGGCTTAAGTTTTGACAAAGAAGACGGCAAATTAATCAACTCTGAAGGGACAAAACCTATTGAAATAGGGACGCGCCGGGGTTTATTTGCCAAAGATACAGCTATGGTATTAGAGCATTTAATTAATGGTACGCAAGTATATGTAAGTTCTGCCGCCAGCCTGTACGCTCTCAAAGTTGCTGATGCAGCTAGGCGCTCTGCTCAAACTGGTCAAACGGTAGCTTTGTAGATTCCCTCGTCAATCTGGTAAAACCGCCGACGGACACAAATCTGCAAGGATGCAAACACTGCATTGCGGACTTCTCGCTTTACAAACTGCTCTCCCGTAATATACCAATCTAATTGACCAATTTTCCCAGTCTGGCTGAGGCAACAAGCGCATCAAATCGCGCTCAATACGGATGGGATCGGAATATTCCGTTAAGCCCAGGCGATCGCACAAACGTTTAACATGAGTATCTACCGTTACCCCAGCATTGATGTTGTAACCATGCGCCAACACAACATTGGCAGTTTTTCGCGCTACTCCTGGAAGCTTTAATAACTGCTCCATACTTGCAGGTACTTGTCCGTTAAATTCCTGCACTAACAAAGCACAAGCCGCTTTGATGTTTTTAGATTTATTGCGATAAAAGCCTGTAGAACGAATTAAAACTTCTAATTCTTCAATATCAGCCTTCGCCAAAGCCGCCGCATCAGAAAAACGGCGAAACAACTCTGGCGTAACTAAATTAACTCGCTCGTCGGTGCATTGCGCCGATAAAATAGTTGCTACCAGAAGTTGTACGGGGGTTGCATAGTCGAGCGTACAAGGTGCGTTTGGATAAAGAGTTTTCAAACGCACCAAAATTTCTAACGCCCGTTGCTTTTTAGCTGCCCATTTGCGAGTTATGCTCACTGAAACAGTTTTTGTACCCACTCCAAGTTTGCCGTGTCGCGCACAATTAAGAAAATGCCCAAACCTAACAATAACATTAGCCCGGTTTGCATTACCCCATCTTGAATTTTTGATGGTAAAGGTTTACCGCGCACTGCTTCAAATAACAAAAATGCCAATTGACCGCCATCTAAAGCAGGTAAGGGCATAATGTTAATTACAGCTAAGTTAATGCTAATTAACGCCGCAAATTGAAGCAAATTAGCCGCATCAGAACTAGCAATTTTTGCACCAAAATTAACGATCGCCACCGGCCCAGAAATTTGACCCGCCGTTTCGCTAAAATTGCCGATTAGTTGCCCAAAACCACTAATTGTTAACACGACAATTCGTTGAAATTCTGTCGCCGCCGCGCCAAAAGCATCCAATACACCCACTTTTGTACGTTCTACGCTGCCATTAGGAGCTAAGGCAATGCCAATACTACCGCGATCGCCGCTTTTAGCTTCTGGGGTCACATTGACGGTTAATTGCTCGCTTTTACGCTCAATTTTTAACTGGAGTGGTTGACCTGCGCTAGTTTTGATAATTTGGCTTAACGCCTCCATTTCTTGAAGGGAATTACCAAAAGTGCGATCGCCTGCTGCCAAAATTACATCGCCGGGTTTAATTCCCGCATCGGTTGCAACTCGGCTGACATTGGCGGCTAATTCTGGAACTAAAACGCCCGGTAAACTAGCTTGGGGAATACCTACAAAACCAATATGTGTAACTAGAAGTAAGTAAGCAAAAATTAAATTTGCAATAACTCCAGCGCTAATTACGATCGCGCGATCGATTACCGGACGATTGCGGAGCAAATCGGGGTCATTGGCGGGAATCTTGCTATCGGGGTCATCATCGGGAAAACCAACGAAGCCACCGAGGGGAAAAGCTCTAACAGCATATTCTGTTTCTGGACCCTGGTACTTAAATAAAACCGGGCCAAAACCTAAAGAAAAACGGTTGACATGAATACCCTGAGAACGGGCGGCTACAAAGTGTCCAAGTTCGTGTACTACTATAAGCACCGCTAAAACGGCGATCGCTGCCAATACTGACATAGCAAATTTTAATTAAACGCAACATTTCTTTAATTCTACGCTGATGTCGCCTTGGACGGGGTGAAGCACGGAGGAATTACAAAGATGTAGGTTTAAGACTAAATAATGCGATCGCACCCACTAGCCTTAGACATAACTACAGGTGAGAAGCGGGAGAGGGAGGTTATCTTATCGCATCTATAGCGATCCAAAGCCTGACTTATAAGCATTAACCTTGTGTTAATATTTACCTAATCTAACCATAATGAATACCGAATTGGGTTAGAGATGTGAGTTGCAGTAGGCATAGGCAGGTCATTATGTCCGTGAAATCGATCTGGATTTACCAAGTAAAAGCCCTGCTCCCAGTGTTGATTTGTATTTATGTACCATTACTGCTGGCATTACTAGCCCTAACGCTGGCAAGTCAAGTAGCTGGAATATCAGTATCATATTTCACTCGCGATCCGTCAGCGATAATGGGAGAACCATTTTATATTGGCTTACTCTCAAATCTTGGTATTTTGCTATGGTGTTCTTCTGCCGCTATTTGCTTATTTAGCTTTGTAGTCTTCCGAGGAGGTGTCAAAAACACCGAGATTACCTCATTTTTTTTATTCTCAAGCGTTTTAACGATTATTCTGCTATTCGACGATTTTTTCTTGATCCACGAAAGCGTCTTTCCTGACTACTTGAATATCTCTGAAAATTTTTTTTACGTTGGTTATGTATCAGCACTGCTAGCTTACCTGGCGAGATTTAGAAAGACAATTTTTAAAACAGAATTTCTGTTTTTGCTTTTAGCTCTTAACTTTTTTGGGTTGTCAATTTTCATCGACTTGTTCCAGCAGACTTTTCACTTACTAAAACCTAATTTGGCAGATTTAATTGAAGATGGCTGCAAGTTGCTGGGAATAGTTAGTTGGTGTACTTATCTGGTCAGGGAATCTATACAGCAGGTAAAAAGCAAGGTTTGGGTTCAAGAAGACTTGTATTATAAAAAATGACAGCAAGCTTCAAAGCTAGTAAGTTATAAGACTTCGCGTTTCAAATAAGTTTGTAATACGCCAGGTATTCTCACCGTCCCATCAGGCTGTTGGTAATTTTCTAAAATTGCTGCCATTGTGCGACCTACCGCTAATCCCGAACCATTTAGGGTATGAATGAACTGCGTGCCTTTTTTCCCAGCTTCCTTAAAGCGGATTTGCCCTCTACGTGCTTGAAAATCGGTACAGTTGGAACAGCTAGAAATCTCTCGATATTTCCCTGCCGATGGTAGCCATACTTCTAAGTCGTAGCACCTCGCCGCCGAAAACCCCATATCGCCACTACATAGCTCTAAAACTCGATAAGGCAACTTTAAGGCTTGTAAAATAGCCTCCGCATCTTGGACTAATTTTTGATGCTCGTCTTCGGAATTACTTGGATGAACAAACTTGACTAATTCAACTTTATTAAACTGATGCAGGCGAATTAAACCCCGCGTATCGCGCCCGTAAGAGCCAGCTTCTCGCCGAAAACAGGGCGTATAGGCACAATGATAAATTGGTAAGTTTTCCGCCGCTAAAATCTCCTCTCTGTACAGGTTTGTAATCGGTACTTCCGCCGTTGGACTTAGCCATAAATCATCTTCGGCGCATTTAAAGCTTTCTTCGGCAAACTTGGGCAACTGTCCTGTAGCGGTTAATGATTGAGTATTAATTAATACTGGCGGCATTGCCTCAATATACCCCGCCTCAATATGGCGCTCTAGCATAAATTGAATTAATGCCCGCTCCAAAGCTGCCCCCGCCCCTAACAGAGTCACAAAGCGACTTTGGGCAACTTTTGCTGATCGCTTAAAATTAAAAATTCCTAGTTGTTCGCCAATTTCCCAATGAGGCAAAATATCAGAGTTTTGCGGGATAAATTCATCCCCCCATCGGCGAACTTCAATATTTTCATCTTCGCTTTTCCCTACTGGTGTAGCGTCACTAGGCAAGTTTGGCAAAGCTAAAAGTAACGTCCTCAACTCCTCTATTAATTCCGTTTCTTGGGGTTCTAATTCGCTTACTTGAGCTTTAACTTCGTTTCCTTCTGTTCTTAAAGCGGCAATTTCCCCCTCTTGAGGATTAGCTTTCATTTTTTGCCCGACTAATCTACCAATTTCATTACTCCGGGCTTGGAGATGCGATTTTTTAGCCTCAAGTTCTCGCATCTGTTTATCTAACTGCAAAATTGGCTCTAAATCGTACTCGCCACGACGACTTAGTAATTCTTGTACCTTTTGAGGATTTTCTCTAATTTGTTTAATATCCAGCACGGATTATTACCTAACTTTTCTGCCCATAATTCAGCTTATAATAGCTCCTCTGGTTCATTTGGTAACGCGATTGAGTAAAAATAGCGTTGCTATTAGTCCAGCAAAATGAGCCGCAACGGTATTAGTATTTGCTTGGACTACAAAAATATCTACTGGGCGGATAAGTTGTTGAGGATTATAAATAGCCGCCCCAAAACCTTGAGGTAAAGATAAAGAACGCAATAGCAAAATTCCGGCGATCGCCTGCGCCCCTAAAATAGTTAATAAAGTGCCTACCAAATTCACAATTAGCCCCAATCGCAAAATTTGAATTGTATCGGCTTTACGCGGACGGTTATTGGGATTAGGCGATTGCAAACGCCTACCAATGCGGGTATAACGAAAAGCTATATAGCCCCCAATTCCTAAAGTAATAATTCCACTGACAGCAAAAACTATGCCGATGCCAGTTCCGGTATTTCTTTGCCCTTGAGTAGCTATATCGCGCCCAAGACTTGCAAAAATTAAAACTAAGGTAGACACTACCCCCAACACTAACTGAACCCAGAAACTAGCCCAACCTGCTAAACGAAAAGCAACAGCTATTTGCCCAAGGGCGGCGGGAGCGGATTTAGAAACAGATTTGTCCACAATAAATAATTTCCGGTATCGGTGCTATGAATCTATACCTAATTAAATATATTTGAGCAATTCACTACAATTATTGATTTAGCAAGTTTAAAAGGCGAAGCTCTGCGAGCGCGCTGGCGCTATCGCATCATAGCTAAAAAAGGTACTAAGTGCGATCTTGGCAGACAAACCGAGATAAACCGTTTAAAATTGCCTCAAATCTACTTTAGGACAGCCTGTGTCTCAAATTATCTCAAAAGTTTTGTAAATCGAGTTAACGGCCCTCAAAATTATGGCTGTAACAATAGTAAATTGAAGCTTTAAACATTTTGACTGGCGTTGTTTTTTTTAGTTTTTCCGCCCATAATCTCTATAAAAATTCACAAATATATAAGTAGCTGCGAGGTTAATTGACAATCCGAGAAAAATAAAGTTTACTGGATTTTTTTATAACTTCTTTTAGCACCCTGTCTCAAGCCGCCGCGAAAATTAATTCACATCCTATGTCTATGAAAACTTTACTAGGAGAGCGACAAATGAAACTTGAGCATATCTATGAGTTTTTTCGCCATCGTCCTCCAACTTATTTAGGTCAAGAACTTGCAGTATGTTATGTTCTTTCCGTTTTAGTTGAAAAAGAATCTTACGGTACAGAGCTTATTACCATGCTTGAAACCGAGCATCCACGCTATCGCCTGTCTGACACAGTTTTGTATAGCGCCATTAAGTTTCTAGAAGACGAAAAAGCCATTACTGGTTACTGGAAAAAAGTCCTTGGGCGAGGTCGCCCCAGGAGAATGTATCAAATTAGTCCCCAGTGGCAAACCCAATCTCAAGACTTGGCTCGTCTTTGGCGAGAATATATCATTACTAACCCAGGGTAGCCAATAATAAAGAAGTTGGTATGAGTTTTAACCCCAATAGCCGTGAATACTGCTACTATTCCCTCACTTTTTGTCTTGACTTTGGTGTTAGCAACGGGCTTGTTTTTCTTTATCCGAGCCTCTGCTAAAGATCGTACTGAGCAAATAGAATTAATTTCTCAGCAACCGGAAGCAACTCTCATGGCTCAATTACAACAGTATTTTGACATTCGAGCCTACCGCGTTGCCAGTATAGATAAAGAAAATAACTCTGTTACTTTTACGGGTATGGTTAGACCTAGTATTTTTCTAGCAATGCTTCTAACCATCCTCGCCAGTGCGGGTATTCTCAGCTTAGTCTTAGCTTTGTCGCTCCTGTTTCCCAACTTAGGTAAAGTTTTTTTGTTATTGGTGCTTGCGTCCCCGGCGGCGGGTATTTTTTATTGGAAAAAAGCTGGTCGCATCGAACAAGTATCTCTAAAATTGCAACCTACAAGCAGTCAGAATGTGACTATTTGGATCAAAGCTCACCGCGATGAAATTCTTGAACTTCGACAGGCTATTCCTTTGACCGAGGTAGGCGATCGCGAATAAATATTTATTGTCCAAAAAATTACCCCACCCAAACTAGAGGCTTGAGTAGGGTTAAAATTTGACTAAAACTAACGATTCACACCCTGGTATTTCTGTTAAAAAACCTCATAAATAATTGTTTAAAGGATTTATAGCCGATCAATACCATTTAACTAAACTCCTGTCACGCCTACTTGCGTATCGTCACCAATTCCTTCTCTGTGGGATTTTCTAAAAACCGCAGACTAGGAAACAAAAAATGATTCTCCTCAACGTACTGCGCCCCAAATAATCCTTTTTCTGCCCAGAAGTAACGATCCGTTGTGTGTTCATTCCGTTTCACAAGTAGCAACGCTGGTGGTAAGATGCCCTCCGCTTGAATATATTTTCTGGCGGCGGTCACAGGCTTATCTTCTCCACTTTCGATACTAAATTGAGGCACGTTTTCCAGGATTCGGCGACCCTCTTGACGACGACGACTTTTCCGCTTGCGTCTCCTTGCCAACTTTTTGTCCTCCTCTCTAAACAATGAAATATTGTAGTTATGGTTACAATTTCCGTCGCCAGTATATCGTTCTGAATTTTTAAAATCAACTTATGTTAAGTATTTGATACAAAGTTATCAAGATATGGTTTAAAAGTGCCGCAAAGGTTAAGAAGTTGTTTAATAAAGTTAATAATTGTTAAAGAACTACGCTTGATATAAAAATCTCTCGCTCAAAGGCTGAAAACATCTCATAGCCCAATTACCTTGTTAATATGAGGCAAAAGTCCCGGTAGTGTAGGCAAGCTGAATAAGTTTTAGTACATAAAGAATGCTGACCAGTTCTGATTTTGTTGCTCTATGCCAAATCCAAGTTGCCGCGCTCACCCAGAGGTTGGGAGCGGTATGGAGCATGGTTTATTTGACAGAGGAATTGGTAGAAAAAGAAAGCAGCCAAGCTAAGTTAATTCCCGTATTTGCTTATCCCGATTTAGCTGCTTGGCAAAAAGCAAAGGTTTCAGGAGGGATGCTACACGAAGTAAGGGAAAATACTTCACCGAAGTTACTACCAAATATTGCCCCTACCTCTGTACCATTGCCAGCCAGAGAATTTTGGCAAGCGCCAACGCCGTCATTAAGCCCTACTAGACAAATTGTATTGCCATTAATTTATGAAGGGATGTTGATGGGATTGCTCGTAACTGGGAGAGAAGACAGAGCCTGGAATGAAGCCGAGCGTCAAGAAATTGAGACCATTGCTCAAACTTTAGCGATCGCTTGTTCGTTAGATCGGCGTAGAGTTTGGGTAGAGCAGCAATTGTCAAAGCAGCAGCATTTACAGCAACAGCAAAGAGATTTACTAGATAACTTATTACATCAATTCCGCAACCCTTTAACGGCGCTGCGAACCTTTGGTAAGCTATTGCTCAAACGCTTTGCCCCCGACGATGCGAATAGAGCCGTAGCGGATAATATTGTCAGAGAAAGCGATCGCCTGCAAGAATTGCTTAAACAATTCGATCGGGCAATAGATTTGACGGTGGATGACTTAGAAGCCCAAAAAGCTTTAGCTCCGGCTTTAACTAAGGTAAAATCTTTGCCATTACTGACGGCGGCAAATAGCCAATTATGTGTAGTTGCCAATGTATTAGCGCCGCTTGTAGAATCAGCACGGGCGATCGCTCTTGAGCGAAATTTACGTTTAGAAGCAGACATTCCGATGAATGCACCCGCCGTCAAAGCTGACGAAGGAGCTTTAAGGGAACTATTGAGCAATGTGATTGATAATGCTTTGAAATACACTCCCAAAGGCGGACAAATTAATATTCAATCTGGCATTTGGGGAGACAGTTTACAAGGTATAGCCATTAGCGATACTGGGTTAGGAATTCCCCCTGCTGATTTGGGAAAAGTTTTCGAGCGGCATTACCGAGGAGTACAGGAAAATTCAGCAATTCCGGGTACAGGATTGGGACTTGCGATCGCTAAAGAATTAGTAACACAAATGCAGGGTGAAATTGAAGTTTTCAGCCCTGCATCTAATGGGTTAGGAACAAAGTTTATAGTTTGGTTGCCCCTATCTTAGCGATTTAGCACCAAATTAGAAGTTAGGGTTAGTTGCAAGTCCGTATCAGGGTCGATGGCGATTAAATCGACAACTTTTCTGCCTAGAAACAAGCCGACCAAAGTGCCAATACCCGCACCGCCTAAAATTTCTTCCGTTGCCAACGCGCGATCGCCGGTTACGGCTGAAATTGCGGCAGCAGCAGCAGCCCCTAAAGCCGCATTTTTAACTACATTCCCCACATTAATACCTTTGCGGATGCGCTCAGTTTTGGTAATTACGTTTGAAGTAGCGCTAATGTTATATTTCTGACCATCAGGAAATACTAATTCTTGAGCATAAAATTGCGAGCCAAATTGAGAGCCATTATTTGCTGGGCGCAACTCTCCGACTACTTTACTGCGTGCAGGGATTAAAACTGTGCCGTTACTGGTAACAACGTTTTGTGCCACTGTCAAAGTTAAAGGAGCAGTTTCTTCCCTTGTGACTAAGATTCGTTCTGCTTGGTCGTATTTAACCGGGATAGTAGTTCCTGACGGAATTGTTATCGCTTGGGGTGTAGTGGGAGTAGTGGGCTGGGGTTGCTGACCGACAACGTAAGCAGAATTAATCGCCGATACTTGCCCCGCATCTACCAAAGCTTGGTAGATAAAAGCTGATACATCAGCGCGGGTTGCTGTACGAGTTGGGTTGAGGAATCTAACATTGGGGTAATTGACTACGATTCCTTTTTCTGTTGCGGCGGCAATAGGGTTACGAGCGTAGCTAGTGATACTGTTATCGTCGCTATAGTATTGGCTGAGAACCGTTGAATTGTTGGAGTTGTAATCTAAACCACTAGACAAAGATACTAAAACTTGTTCGCGGGGAATATTTTGTTCTGGTTGAAAGCGATTTCCTGGGTAGCCGGAAAGAAAACCTGTTCTATAAGCTTCTTGAATGGCACTAGATGCCCAATAATTTGCTGATACGTCAGTAAAATTAATGGCATTGCGTTCGGGGCTTTTTGCAAAAGCTTTACGGACAATCGCCGCAAATTGGGCGCGGGTTACGGGTTGATCGGGGCGGAAAGTATTATCAGGAAATCCAGCAATAATATCGCGTCTAGCAAGTTCGGCAATAAAAGGACTTGCCCAATAATTGCTAGATACATCATTAAAACTTGTATTTTGAGCAAAAACCGGGGCAGAGATAAATAGAGGTGCGACACTACCCGCACTGAGGGCGATCGCCATTAGTCCGGCGGTTCCTGCTTGTAAGCGATTGATAAAAATAGCCATTAGTAAAGATTCCTCGTAAAAGATTTATTCATTGTTCTCTTAATAGCTTAGATTTTAAAAAATGTAAATTGTTCCTTTTTTTTCTCTCTCTCTAGACACATTTATTTAATTTTTAAAAAAATTGCAAATCTACCTATTTAAGTGCAAATTTAAGCATAAAGAGGTTCTAAATAGCAAGACGAACTTTAAAATTGTAAGTTTCCTTCGCTGCTAACAATATTTTTAACTAAGTAATGTTGCAATAAGCCAATTATTATTTCTGGCATTTCTAAATGAGGCAATACACCTACTCCAGAAATCTCTTGAATCTCAATTGTGGCAGGATTTAGTTGTGCTAAACGTTGCCCTAGTTTTATATCTGTAAACTGTGCAGATTTCCCCCACAACATAACTGTAGGAGTAGTTAAGCGTTGAATATATAAAGACAAATCAAAATAAAGATCGCCCCGTAAAAAAGCAAGAGCGGCATAAATAGCATTAGGCTGTTGGGCGCAAGCCAGATAAGCTTGGACTATTTCTGGAGAGAGGCGGCTAGGATTGGCAAACAAAAATCGTTCTAGAAAACTACGCACGGCAATTTCATTTTCAGCGCCCAAAGTGTAAATTAAGCGATCAAGAAATGGTGTATTGATAACTTGTAATGGTATTCTGCGCCCCGCACCTTGTCCAAAATCATCAAACCCTGATGGCGAAACTAAGATTAAAGCCTTAAATAAATGTGGCTGTTGGATTGCTAGGCGAATAGTTATAGCTGCTGTTAGAGAAGACGCGACAACGATCGCCCCAGAAGGACAAACAAGGGAGATAAATTCGGCAATAGTTGTTAGGTAATCGTCAACTACATAGTTGCGTACAGGATGAGCAGATGCACCCCAACCAATTAAATCTGGCGCAATAACGCGGTAGTTGTTAGTAAATGCTGGATAAACCTTAGACCATTCGTAAGCTGAAGCACCACCGCCAAAACTATGTAGAAATATTAACGGCGGTAATTGCTGTTCTAAGGCATTTACAGCGCTGTAGTAGACCATTTTTCCTAAAGAAGTATTTACAGCTTGTTGAATAAAGCCAGGCGGTTGAAATTGCAGCATAGTTATAGGAATATTTGAGTTAAACATCTTAGAAATCGCTACTATGGCAATTTCAGAAATCGCCATAGGTTCTCCGCCAGTTGTCAGCTTGTTGAAACTTGATTTTGGCGTAAAGTCTTGCGCCGGGGATACTCCCCGCGCAGAGCTTTACAGACTGGGCGGCTTGTTTATCTTCAATGCGATCGCCTACAAACATAATTTTGTCGGCTTTGTGCAAGTCCATCACTAGCAATAGCATTCCGGGGTTTGGTTTGCGAAAAGTTCCCGATAGTGGATGTTTGCTATAGTCTTTTACTTCTTTTGGAGTGACGCAAAAGCATTTTTTTCCGGCAAAATCTGGGCAAAAGTAAACTTCTTCAATTTCTGGGAGTAGAATCATTGTTTGCTGTTGTTCTTTGACGCAGCTAGTTAAGGATTTTTTACCCGCTTCTACACCCGCTTGATTGGTTACGCCGATTACTTTCCAGCCTTCGCTTACAAAATAGGCGATCGCACCATCCGCCCCTGGGATAACTTTTTGATCTCCCGGACGTTGGATAAACTTATTATCAGAACGAGGCGATCGCACTGTTCCATCCATATCGACAATCAAAAGGTTTCCAGTATTAATAGTTTTTATATCTTCCTGTTCCATCGCTTAATTTTAAACTAGAAAATAAGAAGGTTATTAAGGTAATAATTTATAATGGACAGACAAAACATTTCAACTGGAAGCCATTGGGAGCCAATTGTAGGCTATTCGCGGGCAGTTCGGATCGCTAACTTTGTTTATGTTTCTGGTACAACCGCAACGGATAATAGTGGCGCAATTGTCGGTGTGGGCGATGCTTATAAGCAAACTATCCAAATTCTGCGAAATATTGAATCTGCATTACAATCGGCAGGCGCAAGCTTGAATAGTATTGTTCGCACGCGAATTTACGTCACGAATATTGATGAATGGGAAAAAATCGGTAAAGCACACGGCGAATTTTTTAGTGAAATTCGACCAGCTACAACAATGGTAGAAGTAAAGCGCTTAATTTCCCCTGAGATGTTAGTAGAAATTGAGGCTGAGGCGTTAATTGATGAATTTTACAAAGTAGTATGAATCAAAAAAAGCCCTCGTGGGATATCGGTAGATTTGTAAAAACTCTGGCTTACTTTGACATTATTCCGTTTATTGGCTGCCTGCAACGGTTGCTCTCAGGTAACGATAATAAAAATAGGTTTATTGGTAAAAGTATGGGAATTGTTTTAGTAGCTGGGGCGACAGGTGGCGTAGGTAAGCGCGTAGTACAGAAATTAGTCGATCTCGGTTATCAAGTGCGGTGTTTGGTCAGAAATTGCGATCGCGCTAAATCAATTCTTCCCCAAAATGTAGAATTAATCGAGGGTGATATTACAAAGCCAGAAACCTTAACACCGGAACTCATGGCAAACGTACAAGCAGTAATTTGTTGTACATCGGTAAAAGTTCAGCCAGTGGAAGGAGACTCGCCAGATAGGGCTAAGTACAATCAAGGGATTAAATTCTATCAGCCAGAAATTGTCGGCGATACACCGGAAAATGTGGAATATTTGGGCGTAAAAAATCTCGTTCAAGCGGCGGCGAAGTATCTCAATAAATCTACAGACAAACTTATATTTGACTTTGCTAATCCCTCGACGGATTTAAAAGAGATTTGGGGCGCAGTGGATGATGTGGTAATGGGTGGCGTGAGTGAAAGCGAGATCAAATTTGTTGATAATATGGCAGTATTTACAGGCAATGTATCTACTCAAAACTCCGGGGGTTTTGCCTCTGTAAGAACTAAAAATATTGCGCAGCCATTTAATTTATCTAACTATGAAGGTATAGAACTGCGCGTTAAAGGCGATGGTCAACGTTACAAATTTCTAGCGCGTACAGAGTCAAAGTGGGATGGTGTCGGCTATTCCTACTCTTTCGATACCGTAAATAATAGTTGGATAGATGTACGGATTCCTTTTAACCAATTAGTGCCAGTGTTTCGGGCTAAAACCTTAGATACTAACGAATTAATCAACGCTCAAAATATTTGCTCTTTGCAATTAATGCTCAGTAAGTTTGAGTACGACGGCGAATTAAACCCCAACTTTACGCCGGGTCATTTTGCTTTGCAAGTAGAATCGATTAAAGCTTATGGTGGTGAAACCTTGCCACAATTTGTCTTAATTAGTTCGGCGGGTGTAACTCGTCCCAATCGTCCCGGTATCAACCTTGCAGAAGAACCCCCCGCAGTGAGAATGAATGAGCAATTGGGAGGTATTCTAACTTGGAAATTGTGCGGGGAAGATAGTTTAAGAGAAAGTAAAATTCCTTATACAATTATCAGACCTTGCGCGTTGACGGAGGAAACTGGCGTTCAAGAATTAATATTTGAGCAAGGAGACAATATTAGAGGGAAAGTTAGCAGAGATGCGATCGCACTCCTTTGTATTGAAGCATTATCCCAACCTCAAGCAAGCAATGTAACTTTTGAAGTCAAAGCTATCGAAAGTACCAATCCATCGAACAATTGGCAACAATTATTTGCATCTTTACAACCAGACTAACAATGTACAAGAAAGTTTTAATACTTTGTCTCACAACAATTTTGGTAATAATTAGCTGGTATGGGTTAAATAGTGCGGCTTTTTCCCAATCATCACAGTTTAACGTCCAAGCAGACATCTCTAGGATAGAATCGCGGCTAAATCGTCTAGAAGCTCAAATTAGCCAAATAAGTAGAGGACAAACCCCCGTATCTCCATCTCCATCAAATTCCGGGCGCAAACAGCCACAATTGAGCCGCGAACAAATGTTTGACAATCTGGCGACTTTAGCAATTGAAACCAAAGATCAAGTAAATAAATTGCAAGCTCGTGTTTCTAAGCTAGAAAAACTCCTTAAGAATTAGTTATGACTAACTCAGATACTTTTGAAGGCGGTTGTCATTGCGGCGCAGTAAGGTTTCGAGTAGTTGTAGACAAATATAAAGTAGATGAATGCAACTGTTCAATTTGTTTAAAAAAAGGGTTTTTGCATTTAATTGTCCCCTCTGAAAGCTTTACTTTATTGCAAGGTGTGGAAGCCTTAACCACTTATACGTTTAATACAGGCGTTGCCAAACATACATTTTGCCGAATTTGTGGCATCCATAGCTTTTATACACCGCGATCGCATCCCGACGGTTTCAGTGTCAATCTGCGCTGTCTGGATGGCGAAAACACCCTATCTCGCTTTGAAATAGTCCCTTTTGATGGTGCAAACTGGGAGCAAAATATTCACAACCTAGACTCATAATAGTTTATTTACTTTAAAAAGCCTAAAATAGTTTGTTAGTGTCGTCAATTTCAATATTAGAGTTGTATTCATACATATAAATTTATATCTAGACACCAAACAGGTAGCGATAACTGTTTTATTTTAATAATAAATTCGTTGTATATTAATAAATAAAGACAAATAAAATAAGTACCAATGTATTTAAGTACCGAACCTAATACTATACCCTATGATGTTACTAGAAATACTACTTTAAACAGCCTAAATTTGAACTGGGGTGAGAAAGAATTACCGGAAAAAGAGCGGACAAAGCACGTTCATAGACTCCATCCATATTTAGGTAAGTTCATTCCTCAATTAGTTGAAATTTTCCTACGAAAATACTTTATAGCTGGTCAAACTGTTATAGATCCTTTTTGTGGATCTGGCACCACTTTAGTTCAAGCTAATGAACTTGGGATTAACTCAATTGGTTATGATGTTTCCGCATTTAACATACTTCTAAGCAGAGCCAAAACTACTAAGTACGATTTGTTAAAAGTTCACAAAGAAATTATGGATATTTTTAATAAAACTTATAGTATGACTCAAAGAGGGTCTCAACAACTCTATTTATTAGAAACAAGTTGTAATAATAATGTACTCTCACCAAAAACAGAAGATAGTTATCTTACCCAATGGTTTGCACCGCAAGCTTTAAGCGAGTTGTTAACATATCTCCAATTGATTGAAAATGAAGAATATGAATATCAAAATTTACTTAAAATTATACTTTCACGTTCAGCGCGTTCTGCTCGTCTGACTACACACTTCGATTTAGATTTTCCTAAAAAACCTCAAAATGAGCCTTACTGGTGTTACAAACATTCTAGAGTATGCCAACCTACGGGAGGAGCATTAAAGTTTTTAAAAAGATATAGCCTTGACACCATTAAAAGAATTGAAGAATTTTCGCACATACGCACGAATGCTACAACAATTAGCTGTCATGCAGATAGTCGTAATACACCTCCTCCTTTGATACATGGAGCAATTACAAGTCCTCCTTATGTTGGTTTAATTGACTACCATGAGCAACACGCTTATGCTTATCATTTATTTGGATTAGAAGATAAAAGAGATTGGGAAATAGGAGCAGCAGTTAATGGTTCAAGTAAAAAAGCTCAAAAACAATATCAAGAAGATATTGCGGCAGTTTTTCAAAATGTAATGGGTTCTATGCAAGCTGGAAGCCCTCTGATTGTAATAGCAGGTGACAAAGCTAATTTGTACAGTGGGATAGCAGATATTTTAGGTGTAGAAGTAGAAGCTATTATTCAGCGCCATGTTAACCGTAGAACAGGAAGGCGATCTGGTGAATTTTATGAATCTGTGTTCATTTGGCGAAAGCGTTAAATAGATAAAATCGAAATTTTCATGAGAGGATTTTACATAAATGGCTGACTCGCAGGAAATGAAACTTGCTATCCAATCTGTTATCAAAATAATGATGGATAAGGTGATGAATAGAGTGCTTAATACAGATCCTTTTATAAAGGAAAAATATCAAGCTGATAAACCTCTCTATGCAGCATTAATTCCTGATGAAATATTTAAGGGTTCGCATTTTGAAAGAAGATTTGTTACTTCATTTGGGAAGGCGTGGGAAACATTAGCTGTAGTAGCTGCAAAAGAAGGCTTAGGTTATGGAGTTGTGGGTCATAGTATCAGTGGAACAGTTAAAGAAGAAAGGCTTAGAAGAATTACACAAGTGTTAAATAAGCTAGAGCATCCAGAAAAAGGACGAAAGAGAATAAAACCGGATTGGAATGAAGAATTAGCCTTTATTTTAGAAGGTGGTGGAGAAGATATACCCGTAACTATAGTGTGTGATGTTTACGCAGAGGATAGAGTAAATAATAAAAGGTATGCTTTCGAGCTTAAAGCGCCACTTCCTAACAGCGACCAAACTAAAGTTAGTAAGGAAAAAATTCTGAAACTCCGTAGCATGGAACCATTAAAAATTGATGGAGCCTATTATGCACTACTGTATAATCCTTATGGGCGTAAGGAAGATTATGCTTGGAGTTTCCCTGCCCGATGGTTCAACATGAGAGAAGATGAGGTCGTGCTTATAGGGAATGAGTTTTGGGAAAAAATAGGTGGTACAGGCACTTATCAATCATTTATTGATGCTGTGAATGAGATAGGTAAAGAATACAAAGAGAAGATATATAGGGAATTTTTAGAGATTGAACCTCCATCTGATATTGACAAAGGAAAACTTTAGCAATCAAGATGTGAGAATTTAAGTCAAAAATAATCGTTACTTTGAACAAAAGTACGGATTTTCACCCAAGCCATTAGCTAACGCCCAAGAAATAGAACTTTATACTAGAAGTAGACCAAATAATTTCACTTGAGGGAAGGGCATGGCTCCAAATCCCGCCATCATGGAGGCTGTGGAACAACTGGGTTATCGCGTCACTGTTGGCGACGTAGCAACCCAGGCAGGATTTAATGTAAATTTAGCCGAGCAAGGACTACTCGCTCTAGCCACCGATGTCGGCGGACACCTGCAAGTAGCCGAAACTGGGGAAATTGTTTATCTATTTCCCAAAAACCTACGGGCGGTTTTGCGAAACAAGTTTTTGCGCTTGCGCCTGCAAGAGTGGTGGAAAAAAGTTTGGCGAGTCTTGTTTTACTTGATTCGTATATCTTTTGGAGTTTTATTAATTGCTTCCATTGCTCTAATTATTGTCACCATTTTTGTAATTTTGACTGCCGCTAATCAAAATAACGATGACGATAATAGCAATAGCGATCGCAGTTACGGCGGCGGTAGTTCATTTTTTATGCCTTACTACTGGATTGGCCCTAATTGGTTTGGGGTATTCTCTCCAGACTACGATAGGCACTACCAAGAGCGGCGAGAAGAAGAAAGTCAGTTAAACTTTTTTGAAGCAATTTTTTCGTTTCTATTTGGCGATGGCAACCCAAACGTGGATTTAGAAGAACGCCGCCAGAAAGAAATTGCCGCCGTCATTCGCACTAATCGCGGAGCAGTGGTAGGAGAGCAAATAGCGCCTTATTTAGACAATATTGGCTCCGGCTACGTTCAAGAGTACGAAGACTATATGTTGCCTGTGCTAACTAGGTTTAATGGGCAACCAACCGTTAGCCCCGAAGGACATATTGTATATGTGTTTCCTGAGTTGCAATCTTACGCTTCAAGGCAACAGCAGCTTTTAGCTATTCCACCTTACTTACAAGAATTGCCTCAGCAATTTAGCGCTGCAAGTTCGGGACAACTAGGGTTAAGTATTGGGCTAGGAGTGCTGAATTTAGGCGGAGCATTATTTTTAGGTAGTTTGCTATCAGACATAGCCACCGCCGGGGGGCTTGTGGGCTTTGTCCAGGCTATCTATTGGCTACTACTAGGGTACGGAGCGGCTTTTTTGGGCGTGCCTTTGGTCAGATATTTCTGGTTAAAGTGGCGCAATACTAAAATAAGCGATCGCAATGCTCAACGCCAAGAGCGCAGTTTACAATTAGCCGACTCCACCGTTAAGCAAAAAATTGCCTACGCCCGTCAATTTGCCGCCCAAAACGTCATTGCTAACGAGGATTTAGCCTACACTACCGAAACCGATTTGCTAGACCAAGAAGCTGAAAACTCAGACTCTATTGACGCGGAGTGGCAGCGCCGATTAAGAGAATCTGGGTAATGGGTAATGGGTAATGGGTAATAATTTTCAATGACCAATGACCAATTACCTAGCTTTAATCGTAGTAAGTTTAGTCCCGTTGTAATAATGCCCCAAAATCTGTTTGTAAGTGATACCTCGCGCTGCTAACTTGTAAGCGCCCCACTGACTCAGCCCTAGCCCATGACCCCAACCGCGCCCATCAAAACGCAACCCTGTGGGTTCTTGAGTAATCTTAAAGCGCGTACTCTTTAACCCCAAAGCGTTGCGTACTGCTTCCCCTTTTAACTCTTTTGTACCACTTGTCCCTACAATTTTCATCGATCTAAGGCTGCCATAGGGAGTAAGAGTAGGGGTAATTGAAACTACATTGCCTACCCCGGAAATCCGCTTATTTAGCTCCTCTGGTGAAAAGCTTTTCACCCACTGGCATTGAGTTACATCTTGATCGTAATCTGGTACGCCACGCAGATAAGGCAAGGCTTCAGACCACACATCTTCTACATTTTCTGTATGTCCACCCGAACAAGCATGAAAAACTGACAAAATTAACTGATTATTGTAAGTTAGTACCTGTCCCGCCGTCGTATTTACTGCTGCTTGGGTGCTACTGAATTCCTTAGCGACACCTCTATAAACTTGGGATGATTGAGTATTGCTGACATCGTAAGAGGCATTGCGTTGATTTTGACGCTTATAGACAGCATAGGTACGCGCCGCCACCGCTTGAGCTTTGAGAGCTTCTAAGGGCCAACTGGCACTCATTTCACTACCTAGGACGCTGTAAAGATATTGTTCGAGATCGACATAATTAATTGCCGTTAATCCTTTTTCTGAAGGAATTACTAAAACTTCGCCCCGATACCAAGAGTCGCCTATATATACGTAACCCCCCGCCAATGGTTCAATCCACACCGCGCCAGAGCGCATGGTGTCTAAGGCTACTCCTCCCTCGCTGGGGGTCGCATAAAAGGCATTCATTGCTGCAATGTCCCCTAGTTTTCGCCCAGAAACATCCTTAACTACAGCATTGGTTGAACTACCAACTTTGAGCCGATCAATACCTTTTTCTACGGCAACTCTTAATTGTACTGCCGCTTGAGCCGGGACAGCTAAAGCAATCCACAGCAGCATAGTCAGCAACCAATGGTGTTTTGTAAGTTGAGCTAATAATAGGCGTAAATTCATGTAGGTCTTGCTCCAAATTAGGGGGTCGGTAGTAGTCAATTTCAAATAAACTAATATAAGCTAATAAATTAGATATTTTTCGTTAAAATCAGCAAATAATAAAGTTTTGTCCTGCTCTTCACTATACTTCCCGTGCCACCATAGAAACAGCGATCGCAAATAAGGTTGACTAACATCTAGTGCAGATTACATTTTTAGGAACAAGTTCCGGCGTACCAACTCGTTCGCGTAATGTTTCGAGTGTGGCTTTGCGTTTACCCCAACGAGGGGAGTTGTGGTTGTTTGATTGTGGTGAAGGAACTCAGCATCAAGTTATGCGTAGTGACTTAAAAATTAGTCAACTAACGCGCATTTTTATTACTCATTTACACGGCGATCACATTTTTGGTTTAATGGGACTTTTGGCTACCTGCGGTTTGGCGGGTAATACTAGCCACGTTGATATCTATGGGCCACCCAATCTTAACGAATATCTCATTGCTTGTCGCCGTTATTCTGGTACTCATTTTTCCTACCCTGTGCAAGTCCATACCGTTCAACCAGGGATAGTTTATGAAGATGATGAATTTACAGTAATTTGCGACTATCTCCATCATCGCGTTACTACTTTTGGCTATCGTATAATCGAAAAAGACCGCCCCGGACGCTTTGATATTGATAAAGCTAAAGCTCTAGAGATTCCCCCAGGGAGAGTTTACGGACAACTTAAGCGCGGGGAAATGGTGACTTTGCTTGATGGCAGAATTATTAACGGTAAAGATTTGTGCGGTGAAACGGAGATCGGACGGAAAATTGCTTACTGTACGGATACGGTTTTTTGCGATAATGCTGTGTCTTTGGCAATGGATGCGGACGTACTCATTCACGAAGCAACTTTTTCTCATGTAGATGCCGATCTTGCTTTTCAGCGATTGCATTCTACGTCAACCATGGCAGCGCAGACGGCTTTAGCTGCGGGAGTAAAGCAATTGATTATGACCCACTTTAGCCCGCGTTATGCTCCTGGTAATCCGATTGAATTTAAGGATTTATTAGAAGAAGCTCGTGCTATTTTCCCCAATACAAAAATGGCTTACGACTTTTTTAGCTATGAAGTACCGCGCCGGAGAGAACCGGAGCTAGTTTCAGTCTAAATGCTAACTTCCCCAAGTTTGATTTTCTAGGCGATCGCATATATCTGATAATTTTGCTTGACTATTGACAGGCAATCGCGGCGTGGGTAATTCCCAATTGGGCCAATTATCCAAATCTTTGCAAGGACACTCTAAGGGCAACATTCCCGCATCAACAAAGGGTACAGGCATCGTACAACGAGCGCAGGGCATTACCTGCCAAGTGTCGGTTAGTAGTTCTCTAATTGTTTCTTGCGTGCCTGCTAAATAACTATCGATCGCATCACAAGATGTAATTTGCTGCCAACATTCTTCAAAGGCTTGACTAAAATCTTCGCCCTGCATTATCGGTTGCGGTAATAGAGCTTTACCACTATCAGCGATTACTACTTTCTTGCCTAGTTGAAACCAGTAAGCAAGATACTGTTTAACTTCTTGTTCTGATGCCATTGCTTAAAAACTTGCTTTCTACAAACCTACTTGTTTCAAATATATACTACCGCTTAGATAAATTTGCTGCGGCAGCTACAAGCTTATTTTGACCAAGTTCTATAATTGCAATAATAAAACTTATGCAACTATGTCTGAAGAACTCCAGCAGATTATCCCCACCCCACCATCGCCGATTATTCCAGAAACCTTCGCCGCGATCGCCACTACGCGCGAATTTTACCGCGAAGTCCAGTCTCGCGATGCCATGAATGTTTATTGCGCCTGGTACTATACCACAGCCCAAAAGCATCGTCAAGAACTAGAGCAAATGCGCGGCGAGCTAAATATACTAAGTTGGTTTCGTTTTAGACGGCGCTAGGATACTACTTCTAATTCATCTTCCCGTAAATGCGCCTTGAATTTTTTAGTAAACTGGACGTAGACAGGCAGATTAGCACTTACAGGTCTACCATGCCATTCGGTTACAATAGCGATAACTTCCCCTTCTGAGCCTTTAAGGTCAAAAGCTTGACTGCGATGCTCTGGGTGATGGTAAACAATGATTGATTCAGTAATCCGAACTTTATCGCCAACTTTCATAAACCTGTAACCTAATAGTTCTCCAGAAACCTGCTATGACAGCCAGTTTTCCGTAATAATTGCGATTGAACAATCTTTCTATTTTTGCATAATAATGTCCTCAGTCTATTTTTGTAAGCAAATCTGGCGATTAAAAGTTTCTTGGCTAAAATGGACTCAGACTTAGCCTAGGCGCAAGTATTTTTTAAACCAATGCCAAAATGTTCATAACTTATACATTGGTATGGCTGATAGCTGGAGCAGTTTTGTGTTTGCTAGAACTGTTTTTACCGACAGCTTTTGTTGCCTTCATGATGGGAATTAGTGCTTTAATCGTAGGGTTAGTATCGGTGCTGATTCCGCAATTAAGTTTGCAAATTATCCTGTGGTTGGGGCTTTCTACAAGTTTTGTGTTGCTATCGCGGCGGTTTATGCCCAAAGCCAAGCAAAGCCGCAAGTTTCAAGATGCGGTTTTTGCAGAAACTTTGACAGCCATTGCTCCGGGGAAAGAGGGAAGGGTAATATACGAAGGCAATTCTTGGCGCGCGCGGTGTGAAGATAGAGATAATGCGATCGCGCCTTACGAAAAAGTGTATGTAGTTAGACGCGAAGGAACGCTTTTAATTGTCATTCCCGAAAATGTATTAGATTCCTAAAATAGGGACAAAATCATGGAACAGTTTTTTTTATTAATATTTTTAGCCTTGGGTGGCTCGGCTTTGGCGGGTACAGTAAAAGTAATTAATCAAAGTAATGAGGCTTTGGTGGAACGATTGGGTAGTTACAACAAAAAACTTTCCCCAGGACTAAATTTTGTCGCGCCTTTTATCGATAAGATTGTTTATCGAGAAACCATTAGAGAAAAAGTTTTAGATATTCCCCCCCAGCAATGTATTACCCGCGATAACGTCTCAATTACCGTTGATGCGGTGGTTTATTGGCGCATTGTCGATATGGAAAGATCCTATTACAAAGTAGAAAATCTAAAATCGGCGATGGTGAATTTGGTATTAACTCAAATCCGCGCCGAGATGGGACAACTAGAATTAGACCAAACTTTTACCGCCCGAAGTCAAATAAGCGAGCTTTTGCTGCAAGAATTAGATATATCGACTGAACCTTGGGGCGTAAAGGTGACGCGGGTAGAATTGCGCGATTTGATTCCGTCTAAAGCCGTTCAAGAATCGATGGAATTGCAAATGTCCGCCGAAAGACGCAAACGTTCTTCGATTTTGACATCCGAAGGCGATCGCGAATCTGCTGTTAATAGTGCCAGAGGTAAAGCTGAAGCGCAACTATTAGACGCGGAAGCTAGACAAAAATCGACAATTTTGCAAGCGGAGGCTCAACAAAAAACTATTGTTCTCCAAGCTCAAGCGGAGCGCCAACAGCAAGTATTGAAAGCTCAAGCTACTTCTGAAGCTTTGCAGATTATCTCCCAAACCTTGAAAACCGAGCCTAGCGCTCGTGAAGCCTTACAATTTTTACTTGCACAGCAATATCTAGAAATGGGCATGAAAATCGGTAGCAGCGACAGTAGCAAAGTTATGTTTATCGATCCGCGCAGTATTCCCGCAGCTTTAGAGGGAATGAAAAGTATTGTTTCGGACGGAGTCAAGCCAGAAAATCGCCCAACTTAGCCCATCAAAATTACTGTATCTATAACGTGAATTACGCCGTTATCTGCTTCAATATCGGCGGCGAGTACCGTAGCGTTTTTGACTTCAAAGCCATCAGAGCAATCTATAGGAATTGGCGAACCTTCAACGGAGGTTACAGAACCAAGTTTTGCGAGGTCTGCTTGCATCAATTTACCGGGTACGACATGAAAAGTTAGAATTCTGGAGAGTTGGGGAATATTTTGAATTAAAGTATGTATTGTTCCTGGCGGGAGTTTGGCAAAAGCATCGTCATTAGGGGCAAAAACTGTAAACGGGCCAGGACTTTTGAGAGTTTCGACTAAGTTAGCTAGTTGTACCGCCGTTACTAGAGTTGTAAAAGAGCCAGCACCAACAGCAATATCGACAATATCGGGCATTGAATTCACCAAACGATAGTTTAAAAAAGATCCAGAGTTGCGGAGATTCCCTTAAAAAGGAAATTTGGGGAAATCTCTTGCCAACTCACCGATAATCCTGACTTTGAATATCTCTTAACCGAGCTTCTGGGCGCTTAAATCTATCGATTTGACCTTCAAAAAAGGCTCGATTTGCCTGCAAATGTTTAGGATTTGTGTCATCTAAAGGATAAAGCAACGCCGTTCGCAATGCTTGAATTACCGCCGAAGTTACGCAGTACATAGAGCGCTGGAAACTAACCCCTAATTGAATCAACATATCTTGTTCGCCGCGACAGTAATTTTTGTAATACTCCACTAAATAAGGGGGCAAAAAATGCAGCATATCTTGCATTAGCAACGTTGGGGGAATCCCTGCCGTCCCCACAGGGAATACATCGGCGTATAAAATGCCGTAGTGAAAATCTTTTTGCTCTGCGGGTACTTGTTTAGCTTGGGCGTTGTAAGACTTTGTACCGCGAAAGGGTGCAGTCCGATAAAAAACCGCCTCCACATAGGGTAATGCTGCTTCGTACAGCCATGTAAAGCCGCAAGATTTGGGGATAATTTCGTACACTTCCCCGCGAATATAAACATGATGATATATTGGACGACCAGCAACCGCAAATATCCCATTTACAAGAAAATTCATTGCTTCCGGGACGCTGGTAATTTTACCTTCGTCGTATAAATCGCTCATTTCAAAGAAAACTGGAGCCATTACTTCCCAAAACAAGCCCAAATTGCTGTAATAAGACAGTTGGCGCACTTGCTCGATAAACATTTGGGGAAATAGCTTATACATTCCTAGCATAGCTGGATTGCCTTGGAAATAAGCTTTAATTGCGCGATCGCACGCTGCAATATATTCTGGTGTATCTAAATAAGGGTCAAACTTTCCCCCCATCCCGCGATGCCACAACATTGCCTGCATACAAGCTTCGGCAAATTCCATGTTAATGCGATCGTGCCATAAATGATGCAATAACTTGGGCATTTTTATGGTTTCGCCTTTTTCCATAAATGCCAATAGTTCAGGATGGGCAGTAGCTGCGCCTTTTTGCCAGATTCTTAAATCAGCATCTTCTCCCGCATAGTGATTGTGCAAGTCTAAATACTCTTGAGGTAAGAAGTATTTGAAAGCAGGTAAGGGGTTTAAAAATACGCGCTCGGCGATGTAAAGTAAATCGCGCCAGTAAAAATCCATCGGTACAGCATAGGCTTTGTATAAGCCAATAATCTGCATTAAATTCTCTGGCGTATCTGGAAGCATTGCACCACCTGCTTCTAAGCGGTGAATGACATGGGCAAATTCGTGAGTTGAAGGTGGAAGTTTAGTAGAAGTTGCGATCGTCATAGTTTTAGTTAGGAATTTCGGAAAGGATTACAGTTGCGGGAGTTTTTATAACTTCGATCCCCCCTAACCCCCCTTAAAAAGGGGGGAAAATAAAGATTTCTTTTTTAGGGTTTGGGGATTTGTTGTGTGTAAGTTCCAAGGATTGCAGTTGCGGGAGTTTTTATAACTTGCAATTCAGTTTTTACAGGAGTTGCAACCATCATAGTTGCAGTCGTTTCGCTCCAACGTACTAGCCAATTAGGTTGTACTCCTAGCACCAAAACGATCGCAGCTAATACCAAAGCTGGGACGCGCTCAGACCAGGATACTACTGGGTAGTAAGATTTGTAGTTGTCTAGTTTGCCGAAACAGGTGCGGTTGAGCAAAATTACAAAGTACACGGCTGTTAAACCCGTACCTACTACAGCAAGTAGCGTTAGTAAAGGGAAAACTGGGTAGCTACCCTGAAATACCATAAATTCCGAGATAAAACCTACCATTCCAGGGATACCCGCACTAGCCATCCCTGCATAAACTAATAAGAAGCTGACTCCAGGTAAACCGCGCAGAGGATTCATTAAGCCATTAAGAACATCTAAATCCCTTGTCCCGACTTTGTTTTCGACAACTCCGACTAAATGAAACAATAGCGCCAAAATTAAGCCGTGAGCAACCATTTGAGAAACTACCCCCACTAAACTTAGAGCATTAGCGGCAGCAGCGCCTAATAGAACGTAGCCCATATGACCGATGGAACTGTACGCAACCATCCGCTTTATGTCTTTTTGCGCGATCGCACTAAACGACCCATACAACACACCTATAGTCCCTAAAATCGCTAATCCCGGTGCAACAATTGTCCAAGTTTGAGGAAATAAACCCAAACCAAACCGTAATAAGCCATAAGTGCCTAATTTTGCTAGTATTCCTCCTAATAAAATAGCCACAGGCGGCGAAGCTTCAACATAGGCATCAGGTAGCCATGTATGTAGAGGAACTAAAGGAATCTTGATGCCAAAACCAATTAACAGCACTGTCAGTAAAATTAGCTGACTCTGCAAAGATAAGTTTTGAGTATGCAGCGCGTCGTAATTAAACGAAGTTGAACCACTTAACCAAGTAATACCTAAAAAGCCTGCCAGAATTAAAATGCCGGAAAATGCTGTGTAGATAAGAAACTTAGTTGCAGCGTAACCGCGCTTAGAACCACCCCAGATGTTAATTAGTAAATATAAAGGGATAAGTTCAAATTCGTAGAATAAGAAAAATAACAGCAAGTTTTGAGCGACAAAAGCCCCAGCTATTCCCGAATTGACAAGCAAAATCAAAGCATAATACAGGCGCGGACGTTCTACAGTTTTACTGCTACTGTAAATAGCAATCCAACTTAGCAAGGCGTTGAGAGCGATAAGCGGAAAAGATAAGCCATCAACACCTAACTTGTAGTCCAATCCTAAAGTTTCAATCCAAGGTAAAAACTCCTGAAATTGATAGCCTATAGTTGTGGTACTAAAAGAAGTTGCTAAATAAAGCGTCCATAAAAATACAGCAAAAGAAATAGCCAGCGCAATCGTTCTAAGCCTAGTTGCAGTAAAGTTTCCTGGCAAAAATCCGATAATTGCTGCACCTAATATAGGTATCCAAATCAAGGTACTGAGCATAAAACCTTTTTCTAAAGTCCCAAATTAAAAACGTTGTTGTAAGCTGACCAGTGAGGAAAACTTAAGAAAGCGCCAATGATCCCAATTCCAATTAAAATAGTTAGCGCGTAAAACTGAGATTGACCGGAAGTGCTGTACTTCAAGCTTTCTCCACCCAAAAGCGAAGCTAATCCCACCAAATTCACCGCGCCATCGACGATAAAACGGTCAACCCAAGCGACAATTTTAGAAACTCTATCCACTGCAAACACAATAGTAAAGCGGTAAATATCGGGAGTGTAAAAGTCGTAAGCAAACAAGTTTTGCAGCGCTTTCGACGGTAGTTGTACGGGTTTGGGTAAAGCATTACCTAGATAAATTACGCCAGCTATAGTGCAGCCAAAGACGCTTGACAAAAACAGCAGTATGGCGACATCTTTGTTCAAGTTTCCCCAGTTAGGTAGCAAAGATACGCTTTCTAAAACTAAAGGCAAATGTAGAGTAAAGCCTAGTAATAGCATCATGGGTAATACTAACAGCCACATTGCTTCCGGCGATCGCACTGTCATCTGTTTTGGCTTACCACCAAAAATTAACGAAAATATCCTGACTAAACTAAAAGCCGTCAAAGCATTGACAAGCAAAACTATTCCCACTAACCAAGGCTGAGTTATCCACAAAGTATCTGCTAAATTCAACAGCGCCCAAAAACTACCAAAAGGAGGACAGCCAATTAAAGCCGCCGTACCCCCTAAAAATGCCAAAGCCGATATAGGACGACGCGACCACAACCCGCCCATTTGCGTCAAATCTTGGGTAATATTATTCCAAATAATGCCCCCGGCGCTCATAATTAATAAACCCATTGCAACGGCATGAGTTAGAACTAATAACAACGCTGCATCATTTTGTCCCGTACCAACGGCAATAAATACTAAACCCATGTAAGCGCTAACAGAGTAAGATAGAGCGCGTTTGATATCAATTTGAGACGCTGCAATACAAGAAGCACCCACCGCCGTTACTGACCCAATTAACACCAACGCAGACATCGTTATCGGCGACAAGCTTAAGATAGGTTCGAGCTTTATTAGTACCCAAGCCCCCGTTGCTACGACTACAGAATTGCGTAATATCGTACTAGGAAGCGGGCCTTCCATTGCTTCATCTAGCCACAGATGCAAAGGAAACTGAGCGCATTTACCCATTGGCCCGGCAATTAATGCCAAACTAATCAAAGTAATTACTTTCGGGTCTGGGTGCGCTGTCGCCGCCCAATCGCCTAATTCCCAATAGTTCCAAGTCCCGGTTAAGGATAATAAGGCAATTACTCCCATTAGCAATACCAAATCACCCACCCGCTTAGTTAAAAAGGCATCTCTAGCCCCCGTAACTACCAAAGGCTGACTAAACCATAGCCCAACTAAAAGGTAAGTTCCCAAAGTTAGTATTTCTAGAATTACATAGCTAAAAAACAAAGAGTTACATAAAGCTAAAGCACACATCCCACATTCAAACAGTGCCAAAAGCGCATAAAATCGCGCCCACCCCCAGTCCATTTCCATGTACCCTACTGCATAAATCTGGGCAAGTAAATTCATCCCAGTTACGAGTAACATTGCGCCGACAGTGATAGTCGAAATTTCTAGCGGTAAGGAAATATCTAAATTTGCAACTTGCAGCCAAGGGATAATTATTTGTTTTGCTGGTTGATGCCAAGTTGCTGGGATAGCAACTAAGCTATGCACAAAAGCAATAAATGTCATTAATAAATTGATGTAACCCGCAGGTCTTGGCCCCGTGTTCCGAATAATTCCCGGCGACCAAGGTATCGTCAAAACCGCACCAATTAAGGCATACAAAGGTACAGCCCAGATGGTTTGAAGAAAAAATTGCGCCATCGGTATCAACTTTATATTGTTTTAAAACAAATTAACTTTCTAGAACAAATTTGTGCTTGTTCCATGTAACTTTAAAAATCTTAAATCCAAACAAATTCATGCTCTTTTTTAAGATTTAAGTTAAGTTAAAGCTTACCTTATAATAGTTGCATAAGTAAATTATTAATATAGCTGAATAATCAATAAAAATAATTAACTTTACTTATGTAAACAAGCTAGTTATTAATTAAATCAATGATTACCATTGATGGATTT
Organism: Synechocystis sp. PCC 7509; assembly: GCF_000332075.2. Classification (NCBI taxonomy): domain Bacteria; kingdom Bacillati; phylum Cyanobacteriota; class Cyanophyceae; order Synechococcales; family Merismopediaceae; genus Synechocystis; species Synechocystis sp. PCC 7509. Next base: position 1,017,924 of record NZ_ALVU02000001.1, read on the forward strand.
TATAGAAATGTTATCGTCCAAAAAAGACACCGATAATTAAAGCCAAATTATTACAAGCCGTTATATGAAAGGAAATAAGCGCCTTTTGCCTCTAAAATCTAAATGTAAAAAACTACAATGTGACGTTTATAAGCCAGCAATTAGCAAAGTAAGTTGATAAATATAACGGATATATTTATAAATATCGGCTTCCATCTATAGTAATGATTAAAATATCCTATGCACCTTTATGATCGGTTTGAATAAGTTGGCATTGGTGGCACAAACCAAAAAATTCTAAAGTATGATAAAAAATCTTGAATTCATGGGCGTTGTGTAACTGAGTTTCCAATTCATGTACGGGACATTCATCAATTAGGATAGACTGACCGCACTGCAAGCAAGTAAGATGATGTTTATCTTGCTGGATCGAGCTATAAAGGGATTCTCCAGAAGCTAGAGTTCGCACCTGTACGACACCTTCAAGTTTTAGAGCTTCTAAGGCGCGATAAATTGTTGCTAAACCGATATTTTGGCTAGTACGCAATTCTATATAAATATCCTGAGCAGAAATCCCTCGATTGAGGGTTTTGAGGAGTTTAAGAATTCGCTCCTGGCTGCGGGTGCGTTCGGTTCTCATAAAATAATTGTTTAAGTGAATATATTAAAGTTAGTTTGGTCGCTCTTGGTTTTTCTTCTCCCTACTAAAACTACCTTTTGGCGGTAGGATAGCGTTTGTTGCTTTTCTAACCTCTACCTATGAATCGAAAGTATCAAGCTAATATCTATGTTACTCTGCGCCCCTCTGTTCTCGATCCGGCGGGAACTGCCGTACAATCGGGATTAAAGCATATGGGTTACGAACAAGTAGAACAAGTAAGAATTGGTAAGTATATAGAGCTTAAGCTTTCGTCAACCGATGAAAACGCCGCACGGCAACAATTAGATAAAATGTGTGAACAGCTATTAGCCAACTTAGTAATCGAAAATTATCGCTTTGACTTAGTAGAAATTGGAGCATAAATACATGAAGTTTGGCGTTATAGTTTTTCCTGGCTCAAATTGCGATCGCGATGTAGAATATGTCACCCGCGATTTACTCAAGCAACCTACCCGCATGGTATGGCATGAGGAAACAGATATCAGCGATATAGATGTGGTAGTAGTCCCTGGGGGCTTTAGTTACGGCGATTATTTGCGTTGTGGAGCGATCGCGCGTTTTTCGCCAGTCATGCAGCAAGTCGTCTCCCACGCCCAACAGGGTAAGTTTGTGTTAGGGATTTGCAATGGTTTTCAGGTACTCACAGAAGCGGGATTATTACCGGGGGCGTTGATGCGTAATCGAGATATGTTGTTTGTGTGCGATCGCGCTTCCATTAAAGTAGAACGAAATAACCTACCTTGGACGCAAGCCTACGAGCAAAATCAAGTTATTACTTTACCCATTGCTCACGGAGAAGGGCAGTTTTACGCCGATAGCGAAGTATTAGCACGGCTAGAAGACAACGGACAAGTTTTATTTCGTTACGAGGGCGATAACCCCAACGGTTCGGTAAATAATATTGCTGGCATCTGTAACAATGCTGGTAATGTATTAGGAATGATGCCCCACCCTGAAAGAGCTTCCGATCCTATGCTTGGCGGTACAGATGGTTTAAAGCTGTTTCAAGGCTTGTTAGCAAAAGTTGCAGCTTTAGCTTAAGACGGCACTAATATCTAATACAAATCCTGGTAATACTTCCTCTCCTGACAGATTTACTGGATTTTCTAGTAATTCTACAGTACGATCAGGGCGATATATTTCTACTCGTCGCGTCTTTGCATCAATTAACCAACCCAGACGCGCACCATTATCGATATATTCCTGCATTTTTAACTGAGTTTGTTTGAGGGAATCGTTAGGAGAAGGTAACTCAACAACAAAATCGGGACACAAGGGGATAAATTTTTGTTTTTGCTGGGGTGTAAGAGCTTCCCATCGCTCTTGTTTTACCCAAGAAGCATCAGAAGAGCGATTTGCCCCATTAGGTAACTTAAAGCCAGTAGAGGAGTCAAAACCTTTGCCTAGATTATATTTTTTATTCCAGATACCAATCCCAACAGTAATTTCAAAGTTTCGGTTTCCTGTTTCTCCTCCAGTAGGTGGCATAATTATTGGTTCTCCTGAAGCAGTACGCTCAAATTGCAACTCGCGGTTATTTTGACATAGCTGAAAAAACTGCTCGTCAGTCAAGTTGAGACTTAATTGCAATGTTGGGGGTAAAGAAACGGTTGCTGCATCCATAGCTTTATTTCAGCAAGGGTATATTCCAATCTAGCTACTTTTGGCGATCGCTCAATCAGGCGACAGAATTTGAGTCATATCTAATACAAATCCTGGTAATACATCTTCGCCTCTCAAAGTTACTGGTTTAGAGAGTAATTCTACATCTTGACTAGGGCGATAGATTTCCACTCGTCGGTTTTTTACATCAATTAACCAACCCAAACGCGCCCCATTCTCTATATATTCCTGCATTTTTAGCTGAGTTTGTTTAAGGGAATCTGTGGGAGAAAGTAACTCAACCATAAAATCGGGACATAGGGGTAGAAATTTCTCTCTCTGTTGGGGTGTAAGAGCTTCCCAGCGCTCTAATTTCAGCCAGGACGCATCAGGGGCGCGGACTGCACCATTAGGCAACGTAAAGCCTCCATTAGAGTCAAAAGCTTTACCTAGTTTATTTTGACGACTCCAAGCTTGGAGTTGATAAGTTAGTTCGCTATTGCGGTTGCTAGTTTCGCCCCCAGTGGGTGGCATAATTATTATTTCTCCCGATGCGGTGCGCTCAAATTGCAAGTCGCGGTTGTCAATACATAGCTGAAAAAACTGCTCGTCAGTCAAGTTGAGACTTAATTGCAATGTTGGAGGTAAACTAACTGTTGCTGCATCCATCGATTTATCTCAGCAAAGGCATACTTCCTAATCTAGCTACTTTCTTAGATTATTAATGACAAAATTGAGTAAAGAGCGATCGCACCCATGCAAAAAATATATTATGAATGCTGACGAACTAAAACAGCGTTACGCCGCCGGAGAAAGAGACTTTACTGGAGCTAATTTAGCTGAAGTTAAGCTAATTGGAGTTAATTTAGTAGGGATAAACCTTTGGGGAGCAGACTTGAGCGGAGCTAACCTTGCTAGAGCAAAGCTTTGGGGTGCAAACTTGAGCGGTGCAAATCTTGCTAAAGCTAACCTAACTAGAGCAAATCTTAGTGGAGTGAAACTAACAGAAGCCAATCTCAGACAAGCTAAGTTAGTCAATACAAAGCTTTTTGGTGCAAACTTGAGCGGTGCTTATTACGACAATACTACTCGCTTTTCTAGAGGCTTCGATCCGACTAAAAACAATATGCGCCAAGTTTAAGACAAAAGTATAGTCATGCTGTTTACTATTACTAGGCGTAGCTTTAAACATGAAAAAGTGGCATTGTATCGGATGTTACCTTACTTCATATCTCCATTATGCAACGCCACACCACTCACCTTCAGCTAAAAGATAGCCAGCCCTTTAAGGATAGATATCTTTGACGAGAACAGTGCCACGAGCCGTGCCATTACTCTTCCATAGCTCCCTTCCATAAGCTGGGGTATAGGCAGTAAAGTACAGTATGCCATTGACATTGGTTAGGTTATCTGAGAAAGAAGAATCATCATTACCAGAATTGATATTTTTGACAAGAACAGTGCCAGCAGCCGTGCCATTACTCTTCCATAGCTCCCATCTATAAGTTGGGGTAAAAACAGTAAAGTACAGTATGCCGTTGATATTAGTCAGATTATCTGAGAGAGAATAAGGTTCGCTAGGATAGATATTTTTGACAAGAACAGTGCCAGCAGCCGTGCCATTACTCTTCCATAGCTCCCTGCCATCAGCTGGGGTTAAGGCAATAAAGTACAGTATGCCGTTGACATTAGTCAAATTATCTGGTTGAGAATGATTGCCACCAGGAACGATATCCTTGACGATCACAGTACCAGCAGCCGTGCCATTACTTTTCCATAGCTCGTATCCATTGGCTAGGTTATGGTCAACAAAGTACAGCATTCCATTGATATTGGTTAGGTTATGCGGGTTAGAATAATTAATACCAGGAACGATACCCTTGACTCGAACAGTACCCACAGCCGTGCCATTACTCTTCCATAAATCGATTCCATTAGTTAGGCTCTCGGCACTAAAGTATAGTGTGCCATTGACGTTAGTCAGGTTATCCGGGTAAGAATAAGCAGTACCAGGAACGATATCCTTGACGAGAAAAGTACCAGCAGCCGTGCCATTACTTTTCCATAGCTCCCATCCCGTAGCTGGGGTATAGGACTCAAAATACAGCGTGCCATTAACGTTAGTCAGTTTATTTGAGTAAGAGTAACCACCACCGGGAACGATATCCTTGACGAGAACAGTACCAATAGCCGTGCCATTACTCTTCCATAGCTCCCTTCCAGTTCCTGGTTTATAGGCAACAAAGTATAAAAGGTTATTTATATTGGTCAGGTTAGATGGGGCAGAAAAAGCAACACCAGGAGCAATATCCTTAACGAGAACAGTGCCAGCAACCGTACCATTGCTCTTCCATAGCTCAGTTCCAGTCACTGGGTTATAGGCAGTAAAATACAGTATGCCGTTGACATTGGTCAGGTTATTAGGGTTAGAACCAGTAGCTCCAGGAGTAATATCCTTGACGAGAACAGTGCCAGCAGCCGTACCATTACTCTTCCATAGCTCGTTTCCACTCGCAGGAGTATAGGAACTAAAGTAAACTGTACCATTGACATTAGTGAGGTTATTAGGGTTAGAACTGTTAGGGACTGCCTGTACTTGAGTAGATGTTTGCACTAATGTGCCTAGGATGACTCCACAAATTAGCATCCCGCTACAAAACTTGGCATCACGCTTAAGATTTGGAAAACCCATTAATAAACTCCCTTTTTACCTAAAATATTCAAAAATTAACTTGATAAGCCTTCCCTTCTGCCAATGTAAGACGTTGTAACTTCCAGTTTGCAGCACTGTAGCAAATATTACTAAAGCTATAGTTGGAGTATCATACCTTCTGCGTGAGTGGTAAATTAGGCAGTTCAAATTATTGGAAGCTCGTACCAAAATCAGATTCATGCAAGAAGTTTATTAATTTCAATTCAACGCATATAGCACAATATACCTAGTTTAACGTCTTCAAGCCTTCAGACAAAAGATAACCAGCCCTTTAGGGATAGATATCTTTGACGAGAACAGTGCCAGCAGTCGTACCATTACTCTTCCATAGCTCGTTTCCAACAATTGGTTTATAGACAGTAAAATACAGTGTGCCATTGACATTGGTCAGATTATCTGGGGAATAACCAACACCACCAGGATTGATATCCTTGACCAGAACAGTGCCAAGAGTCGTGCCATTACTCTTCCATAGCTCGTTTCCATAAGTTGGGTTAAAGGCAACAAAGTACAATTTGCCATTAACATTGCTTAGAGAAGACGGGTAAGAATAACTACCGCCAGGATAAATATCCTTGACCAGAACAGTGCCAGCAGCCGTGCCATTGCTCTTCCATAACTCCTCTCCAGTAGCTGAAGTTTTAGCACGAAAATATAGCGTGCCATTGACATTTGTCAGGTGTTCCGGGTCAGAATTACTAAAACTAGGAAAACCAGGATAGATATCCTTGACCAGAACAGTGCCACGAGTCGTGCCATTACTCTTCCATAGCTCGTTTCCTGTATCTGGATGATTGGCACGAAAGTACAGTGTGCCATTGATATTAATCAGTCTAGACGGGTTAGAATGCTCGGAGCCAGGATTGATATCCTTGACCAGAACAGTGCCCGCAGCAGTCCCATTGCTCTTCCATAGCTCGTTTCTATAAGCTAGGCTACTAGCACCAAAGTACAGAATCCCATTGATATTGGTCAGGCTATATGGGTTAGCATAAGGCGCACCAAGAAAGATATCCTTGACCAGAACAGTGCCAGCAGCAGTCCCATTGCTCTTCCATAGCTCCCTTCCAGTAGCTGGATTATAAGCCTCAAAGTACAGAAGGCCATTGACATTTGTCAGGTTCTGCGGGACTGAACCATAGTAACCAGGATTGATATCCTTGACGAGAACAGTACCAACAGCCGTGCCATTGGTCTTCCATAGCTCCCTTCCTCTATCTGGATGATAGGCAACAAAGTATAGCGTGCCATTGACATTTGTCAGGTACTCTGGGTCAGAATCACTAAAACCAGGAATGATATCTTTAACTACAACAGTGCCAACAGCCGTGCCATTGGTCTTCCATAGCTCCCTTCCAGTAGCGGAGGTATTGGCACTAAAGTACAGAAGTCCATTGACATTTGTCAGGTAAGATGGATAAGAATCAGCAGCACCAGGATTGATATCCTTAACCAGAACAGTGCCAACAGCGGTGCCATTACTCTTCCATAGCTCTTTTCCCTTTGCTGAGGTTGTGGCACTAAAGTACAGTGTGCCATTGAAATTTGTTAGGTTCTGCGGGTGAGAATCACGAGTGACGATTGCCTGGGCCTGGGTGAAGGTTTGCAGTAGTGTCACTAATGTCACTCCACAAAATAGCATCCAGCTACAAAACTTGGCATCACGCTTAAGAGAAGATTGAATCATAACCCTCTTGCCACATAGGAAATAAGGTCTTTGTCTTACATAATAAGTCCGTTTTAACCTGACCTTGCCTATTGTAATAAATGTTACTAAAGATATCAGTTGAGGAATTAATTCCAGTGCGACGTGATCGCACAATAGACGACAGAATAATTATGGGCGATCGCTTTACATATATTGTAGAAAAATGGTGTAAATTTTTCTTGCAAAAGGGCTTTTTAACTGGCTTAAACTTTTTTGGCGAGTACCTTAAATCTACCGGATGGAATCAAAGAAAACTTAGGCGACTAGAAGTTATATTACCAATGCTGTTTTAGGGATGACAACAGTATTGGTACTTATCCCAAGGGGAGAAATCAAGCTTTTCAAGAAGTATTAACTCAACTTAGCGGAAAAAAATTGACATTGGAAAATATAGCAAGAAAGGAGAGTTTTTAAATGCAGATACACTGATATTATTGCAATGCGATAAAGAACAGAGAGTTTTATGTGTAGATTTATCGGTGTTTTTTATTAAGTCAATTAGAGATTTATTAGATGTAGATAGTGTGGAAGTAATAAAAGATATATTATCCAGGGAAATTAACTATCTAAAATCAAAAAGTATTTTTGCTAATTTGGGTTTAGATACTAAAATAGGCTTGAATTTATCCCCAGATTTAGCGCACTATTTTAGCGCCTTTAAACGCGAGGATAAAGAAAGTGTCAAACTAATTCAAGCAGCTAGTTATACCCATAGCTTTTATGAATTTATGCGATCGCACAATCTTACTACCGACGATAACACACTGACCTTTAATGTAGTAGGATACAGCGATCGCGCTATCAATGCAATGTCTCTAAATCTGGATAACTTGCGCGTGTTAGAAACTTGTTCAACTATCTATAAGCAAAAGTTAAGCGATATACAAATCAACGATGCGCGTAAAAAAGTATTAAAGCTAATTCAACGCAATACGGCTAAAAGCTTTAATGAGGGTAAAGAATTTATTGCGAAACTTCTCAACGTTCCTGCGGGAATTACAACAGTAACCCATACAGAACGAATAGAGGGCTTTCTCAACTCTCAGGGTAAAATTCCCCAAAAACACGCCGAACAACTGCACATTAGCCCAGAATTGACGCTCAGAGATGCTCACGCCGAACTAATTAAACAGGCATTAATGTCTGAAGATGTTTACATATTTTTAACAGGTAATCCTGGAATTGGCAAGACTACCGCGATCGCAAATGTGCTAAAAACTCCAACTTATAGCGATGAGGGGTTTTTGTTTTTCTACGCCAGTCCCAGGACGCAAGTTAATTTAGATATTATTGAAAAATTTACTGATGAAGATACCCAAACTTTATTTAACGACAAATTCCTGACAATTACTACTAACTCCGATTTAATTAAGAAGCATGGCGGACGCTGTACTGTAAATTACTTATCAGATACACGCGATACAGATTTTATCGAAAAAACTGTCCATTTTATTAATCAAAATAACCCTACCCAAGAGGATACAAACCCTAAGAAAAAATTAGCAATTACTAGCGAAGATACAATCCAATGTAGAGAACAAAAAAACCGAGGAGTTTTAGATAGTATTTGCGAAGCAATTTATACAGTTATTGAGAGCAATATATCCACTAACATTTTAGCTACGGTTTCAATTCAGTCATTAAAAAAGACGAGAGGTGGTAAAGATACTCTTGAGCATTTTGAGAAAATCTTTAAAAGTGCCTATAACGAAAGAGAAGGTAAGGTTATTCCAGCAAAAATGCAGGGAATATCTCGCCAGATTAAACATTTATTTATCATGATAGATGAAATTACCGGAGACGATAGCGGTGTTGAGTTTTTAAGTCGAATTGGTGAACTTATAAATAAGTACAAATTAACCGATCCTCAACATGGCTTTAATGTCAAAGTAATCGTTGCTGATGCTTCTATAGTTAACAGTTCAATTATTGAACAACATCTTAAATCGTCATCGGTAGAACCAAATAAGATATTTTTTAGACAAGGGATAGAAAATTGTCCCCCTATAGCTAAAGATAGTTTTAATTTTAATAATTTTCCCGCCTCGGTTATCAATACAAATTCTTACCCTGCTAAAAGCTTAACCATCACTTACAAAGTAATAATTGAATCGTGCAAATACGTACAAACGGCTGAAATAGACAAGGGAAACGGGTTAAGAAGCCGATTGCAACAACAACTTATCGATGACATTTATAAGCTTTTAGCAAGTCCTGACTTTGAGCAAATAATTGTATATATTCAAGACAAACAGAGACTAGCTGAGTTAATTGAAAAGATTAGAAAAGATAAAGGAATTTTTCAATATCAGCAAGACTATATAGAGATTCATGCTGACCTTTCTGAGCAAAAAAAACAAGAGATAAAACAATATCAAAACTCAGTAAAAATAGTGTTTATGACAGCTTCAGCTAGTCGGGGTTTATCTTTTCCTAAAACCAAATACATATTAGTTGATGCACCGAGATTTGAAGTTGAAAAAAACTTGATGGAGATTATTCAGGTTATTTATAGAGGGAGAGGAAGTTATTTAGAAAATGGTGTGAAGCAAACTTTAGATAATACTGATAAAGAATTGATTTTCTACTTTTCTGAACGCTCGGTATATTACGAAGATCCCAAATTATCTACGGAAGATTTCGCCACGCAACGCCAACTATCTTTGCAAGAAAGCGTACTAAGTGTTTTAAATATTTTGCTAGTCTTAAAAACTTCAATAATGACTCGTATTACTGGATTTGGTCAGATAGGTAAAAACAATTTTATCATGATTCCTATAGGCGGAAAGTCCGTAACGGCTGCGGGACAAACTTTTAGTAGTACCATGAGTTCGCTAATAAATAAATTAAAAAAAGAATCGTCAAAACAGCAATTTAACCAGCAATTAAAAGAAGTGTACTCAACCTTAAAAAATTTATTAAATAGGTCAGAGATTGTATTAAAAAATCCAGAAAGTTTCACAGACGAGCAAGTTTCTTACCTTTCTTTGCGAGAATCTCTAGCTAATAAATTTATTAAATCTATCAACAAAAATTTTGCAGAGTTACTAGACTTTAAAGCAATTGAAGTAGGTTATGTTAGTGGAAGCCTATTAGTAATTCCTCTAGCGGGTAGATTGATTGAAGAAAAATATGAAATGCGAATGGAACAAGAAATACTTAAATATGCAAACAATGATTTCCTCAAAAAAATGTACGATATTAAACGCGCTCCTAGCTCTACAGAAAGTCTCAAATATGCGATAGATGAAGCAATAGAATTAGTTAAATTATTGCGAGATCAATCCGATAAAACCCAGAGACTTGAACAGTACAGCCAACGTTTGGATCGATATTATGCTCTACCTTTATTTACTTTTCTCAGTAGCGAAGAAATTAAGAAATACTTGGCTAATGCTGAAGAAACAGAAGACAAAGGTTTTAAAAAGATTCTAACTCAATACCTCCAAACTCTTTACCCAATAGGTAATATTTTACCCATTGGTAATAAGTATTCAGATTTTCCTTTCATTGTTTTTACAAGCTATAGCTTAAATGAAATGAGAAATAAGATTTTTACAAATAATTATCTAATAAGTTCTAATGAATTGAATGTATTAAATTTAATTCTTGCTACCGATGAGTAAGCTAAAAGTTAAACTTTCAAAACCGCCAAAGATTGCAACTCGCTTAAAGCTGTTAAAAACTCTTATCTTACCTACTCTAAAAAGCCACAGGTTATCTATTTAGCGATTTTAATGACAAAATTGAATAAAGAACGATCGCGCCTACGCGAAACCCAATTTTATGAATGCTGAAGAACTAAAACAACGTTACACCGCCGGAGAGAGAGACTTTACCGGAGCTAATTTAGCTGAAGTTAAGCTAATTGGAGTAAATTTAGTAGGAATCAACCTCTGGGGAGCAGATTTAAGCGGCGCTAACTTAGCTAGAGCAAAACTTTGGGGAGCAAACCTTAGTGGTGCTAATCTCGCCAAAGCTAACTTAACTAGAGCAAACCTTAGTGGAGTGAAACTAACAGAAGCTAATCTCAGACAAGCCAAATTAGTAAATACGAAGCTTTTTGGTGCAAACTTGAGCGGCGCTTATTACGATAACACTACCCGCTTTTCTAGAGGATTTGATCCGGTTAAAAATAATATGCGCAAAGTATAAAATTATTCGGGTACAATGCTTATGCAAGTATTCGTTTATGTGGCAGCATCTCAGTTTTCGATCAGGCAATGATCCTCGATTAGATAATTTAGCTATCAAAAAAGATTGTGGCACAGGTTGTTTTAGAAAATATTTATAAAAGCTTTCCCAGCGTTGCTAAGACAGAAAAAGCGATCGCTCCAGTAGTCGCTCAACCATTAATTACCTCGGTAGAGGAAACCAAGCAAGAATTAAATAGCATTCATGTCTTGCGGCGGATCAATCTGGCGGTGGCGGATGGGGAATTTATGGTACTGGTGGGCCCTTCTGGGTGTGGCAAAAGTACCCTGTTACGGCTAATTGCAGGCTTAGAAGAAATGACTGGAGGCAATATTTGGGTGGGGGATGCCTTAGTCAACGATTTGCCTCCCAAAGCGCGAGATATTGCCATGGTGTTTCAAAACTATGCTCTTTATCCGCATATGACTGTTTATGACAACATTGCTTTTGGGCTGCGTCGTGGGGCAAGAGACGGGCAAAAAAAAGATTTATCAACTTGGGCAGAAAATACGCTGTTTGGCATGACACGGCTGCTTCCTGCACCTCTAAGTTACAAGAGCGATCGCGAAATAGAGGTAGATAAGCGAGTAAAAAATGTTGCATCTTTATTACAAATTGAGGCGTTATTAAACCGACTACCCAAACAACTCTCTGGCGGTCAAAAGCAGCGCGTGGCATTAGGTCGGGCAATTTCTCGCAATCCACAAGTTTTTTTAATGGATGAACCGCTTTCTAACTTAGATGCCAAACTCCGCGCCGAAACTCGCGCCCAAATAGTTAAGTTGCAACGCCAATTAGGAACGACAACAATTTACGTTACTCACGATCAGACCGAAGCAATGACTATGGGAACTCGCATTGCAGTAATGAATTTAGGTCAATTACAACAAGTTGCTCAACCTCTAGAACTCTATAATCGTCCAGCTACGAAGTTTGTAGCCGAGTTTATTGGTTCGCCACCGATGAATTTTTTAGAGGTGGAATTTCAATCGCCTTTAGTAATTTCGCATCCTTTATTTCGCTTTACACTTCCCCAAGTATGGGAACTCGCTTTAAGTAAATACGATCGCCAACCATTAATTCTTGGCATCCGACCAGAGCATTTTAGTCTTGGTAAGGCTGCACCGACAAATCTTCCAGTCCAAGTAGACCTTATAGAAGCCCTCGGTAACGAAACCTATCTTTCCGTCAGTCCCACTAATTCAACTAATGCCGCTTCTATGCAAGTGAGAATTCCCCCCGATCGCCAAGTATCGTATCAAGAGGCGTTATGGCTATCTTTTACCCCAGATAAGCTGCATTTCTTTGATCCTGATACTGGTAAAGCCATTTGGTATGACTAACTTAGACAAGAGGATAAAAGCGATCGCATTTATGCAAATTCGGTTGTTTCACCCCCAAGACACAGCACAAATAGCCCAGTTATTTCATCAAACCGTCCACCAAATCAACCGCCAGGATTATTCTCACAATCAATGTTTAGCTTGGTCGCCAGAAAATATTTATTTTCGAGATTGGGCGAATATTTGTGCCAGTCGCTATACTTTTGTTGCGGAAATTGGAGATGCGATCGTTGGTTTTGGCGAATTAGAAGCCAATGGTCATATTGATTGCTTTTACACCCACAAAGACTATCAGCGCTGTGGTGTAGGCAGTCAAATCTATCGAGCGATAGAAAAAAAGGCAGTAGAATTAGGCTTGCAGCGCTTGTTTACCGCATCAAGTATTACAGCAAAGCCCTTTTTTCAGCACTTAGGATTTGTAATTATCACCGAGCAGCAAGTTAGTTGTCGAGGAGAAACTTTTACAAACTACGCCATGGAAAAGTTTTTACATAGCCAACAAAGAAACTAAGAACAGCCTTCTACGTATTCAACTTCTGGCAGTTTGCCGGATCTAAAATTAGTTACTCGTTTGCCATCGGTTTCAAATACTACTCGATAATTGCGATCGCTTTTATCTTTAGGTACAAACGTCAAATAGTGTCCCCCACTGTCTCCCGTATATTTATGAGCGCTGACTTTTATTTGTCCGGGATAAAGTGCCTTGATCCGGGCTTCGCTATCGCCAATTTTTGCGCCACTTAAAGTAGTAACAGAACTTTTATTGTATACATCAACTCTAGCAATGCGCCCCTCTGTCACCATAAAACCTAGCCCTTTAGGTGCGCCTTGAGGCTGGACGTAATAGCAACTTTTCTCTATATAATCGCCGCTAGAAACTAGCTTAGTTCCCGATGCTCGACTCGCTTCGGTTACTGTCATCCCGACTCTAATTGAGCCAATGCCATTAATCGCAAGTCTTGACTGATTTGTAATTTTTGTTTGGGCGCTAGTTGCACCAATTGCTACAACTGAAATTACTAAGGGACTAATTAAATAAGTTAAAAATTTTATTTTCATATTTTAGTAATCTTTTTTTTGTAGACTGCTGCGATCGCCCAATTGTTGCTAATTACAAAAAAAGGGATGACAAAATGTCATCCCTTCTCTATTTAATCAGCCTTAATTACAGAGTTGGTACAAACTTCTGCTTTTCGGGTACATCTGTGTACTCGGCTACAATTTGCCGTAATTCTTCGCCGTCAATGGTTTCTTTTTCAATCAATAAATCAACTAAGCGATCGCATACAGTGCGATTTTCTCTAATTATCTGTTTGGCTACTTCGTAGCACTCACCAACGATAAGCCGTACTTGCTCGTCTACGCGAGAAGATATAGCTTCCGAGCATTCCGAGCGAGACATCAAATCGCGCCCTAAAAATACCTCGCTGCTCTGGCTGTCCAACGATAACGGTCCTAAGTTTGACATTCCAAACTTAGTTACCATTTGTCTTGCCATCCCGCTTAACTGTTGCAAGTCACCGCCAGCGCCAGTTGTAATTTCCGAAGCCCCAAATACTTCGTATTCTGCCGCTCTACCGCCTAAAGCTCCAGTAATTCTAGCCTTCAGTTGCCCTCTAGAAATCAATCCTTGTTCCTCATCGGGAGTAAACCAAGTTAGTCCTTGAGCTTGTCCGCGTGGAATAAGCGTAACTTTTTGGACGGGATCGTGGTCTTTAACCAAAGTACCAATCAAGGCGTGTCCAATTTCGTGATAAGCAATCAAACGCTTGCTCTTGCTATCAACTAAAGGCGTACCTTCCATTCCGGCGACTACCCGATCTACCGCATCATCAATTTCTGCGAGGGTAATCGCATCTTTGCGCCGTCTAGCGGTCAAAATTGCCGCTTCGTTGAGCAAGTTAGCTAAATCTGCTCCCGTAAAGCCTGGAGTCCGCCGCGCGATCGCTTCCAACGAGACAGAAGACGCGAGTTTTTTGTTGCGCGAGTGAACGTTTAGTATTTCGACTCTGCCTTTAAGATCCGGCGCATCTACCGTTACTTGGCGATCAAAACGTCCCGGACGCAATAAAGCCGAATCTAGCACGTCTGGGCGGTTGGTAGCAGCAATAATAATAATCCCTGTATTCCCCTCAAAACCGTCCATTTCTGTAAGTAACTGGTTTAGAGTTTGTTCCCTTTCATCGTTACCGCCGCCAATTCCTGCACCCCGTTGTCTACCTACTGCGTCAATTTCATCGATGAATATCAGACAGGGAGCGCTTTCTTTGGCTTTCTTAAACAAGTCGCGGACGCGGGAAGCACCAACGCCTACGAACATTTCCACAAATTCCGAACCAGAGATACTAAAAAATGGTACTCCAGCTTCCCCGGCGATCGCTTTAGCTAGTAAAGTTTTGCCTGTTCCGGGGGGCCCAATTAGCAATACGCCTTTAGGAATTTTTGCCCCTACGGCGGTAAATCTTTCCGGCTGTTTTAAGAAAGTAACTACTTCTTCTAATTCTTCTTTAGCTTCATCAATTCCAGCGACATCATCAAACTTGATTCCGGTTTTAGCTTCACTTTGAAACCGGGCTTTTGATTTGCCAAAGTTCATTGCTTGACCTGGGCCGCCAGGAATGTTGCTAGAGCGTCTAAATAGGAAAAATAGACCGCCAATCAACAATACAGGGAAAACTAAATTGCCGAGTAGTCCCCAAATTGCCCCATCATTCCGCATTGGGTGAGCATCAAGGTTGATATTGGCTTCCCGTAACTTAGAAATTAATTCCGGCGCGTTGTAAGGCAAATCTACCCGCAAGCGTTGAATGCGATCGTCTAAGTCTGGGTCTACAGCTTCAACTATTGCGGTTCTACCACCTTCGTATAAGTCTACAGTTTTGACTCGTCCTGAATCTATGTACTCCAAAAACCGCCCGTAGGTCATGCGGGTACTAGCCGTATTTTTCGTTGTATCCACAGGAGCGGTAGCAAAAGCCCCTTGCCAAAAGAAAAATCCGATCACAAGTGGTGGCAAAGTCCACAATACAAGTGTTTTCCAAGAAAATTTCATCAATTAGTTGCCTCTATTTGGTGTATATTCGCCAATTACCTTTACCACAATTTGCTGGTGTCACCCTTGGGAGATTAAGCTTTTAACTAAACAAGTTTTTAGTATTTAGCCGTAAGCTAAGTAATCGATATTTGTTTTGAATCTTAATTAAATTTAACTTAATTTTAAGCCTTCCTACCATCTAACGCTTACATCTGCAAAAGACTTTGGGCAAAAGTACCAAGCTAAGAATAGTTTGATTACCTCCTGTTCTGGCTTTGCGCTTTCTGTCTCTACAGTTATTATGGGAAGATACATAAAGAAATGTAAAGAGTTATGAAAAATAAAGTTGTAGTTGTTGTGGGCGCAACGGGCGGCATAGGTTCAGCATTGACTCGCAAATTAGCAGTGGCGGGAGCGCGTTTAGTATTAGTGGCACGTAATCAAGGTAGATTAGCAACCTTAGCGGAGGAGTTGTCAGCAGAAGTTGCGATTGTACCTACAGATATTACAAAACCAGAGCAAGTAGAGGCACTATTTAAGCAAATACTCGCTGAGTTTGGACAAGTGGATGCGCTAGTGAATGCGGCAGGAGCGGGAGTTATGAAACCTTACAGCAACCTAGAACCTGCGGATTTGGATGCCATGCTAGAGGTGAATTTAAAGGGCAGCTTCTACACTTGTCAAGGGGCGGCGGAGTTGATGCAGGAGCGCAAATCGGGACATATCTGTAATGTAGTAGGAATTTTGGGCAAACATTCAATGCCCATGGCATCAGCTTACTGTGCTTCCAAATACGCGGTAGTTGGTTTTAGCAAGTGCATGGCGGAGGAATTAAAACGTTTTGGGGTTAAGTTCACGTTATTCTATTTTGGTGGCGTAGATTCGCCTTTTTGGGATGATGTCAGCTTGAAGGTAGACAGGAAAAAAATGCTGAGTCCCGAAACTGCGGCGGAGGCAATTATGTATGCTCTTGCTGCCAATCCTCAAGCTGTACCAATGGAAATAAATATTCAGCCAGAAAGTCATTTATTTTTCTAAGCAAACAAAATCATTACTATAGATTGACTTGCAAATAGATGTAGATCGGGGAAAATTTACTTAAAGTAAGCTTAAAAGCTGGATTTTGGCAGATTTTATGAAAATTGACCGCGTTCACTTCTATGTAGAAGATGCTAAAGCGTCCCGCGACTGGTTTATTAACCAATTGGGGTTTCAATCGGTAACTAGCGAGTCCAATTTCCACGCCTGCACGGAAGTAGTCAATAATGGCGCTGTCTGTTTTGTTTTGTCGTCACCGTTAACTATTAACAGTCCTGTAGCTAAATTTTTGGCTCAACATCCCCCTGGGGTTGCGGATATTACTTTTAGCGTTGACGATGTGGAAAATGCGATCGCACGGGCAAGTTTTGGCGGCGCAAAAGTCTTAAAAAACGTTCAAATCGATACCTCAAGCGGCAGAAAATGGGGGAAAATTTCGGCTTGGGGTAGTCTAACTCACACCCTAGTAGAAAAGGTACAACAAATCAATTTTTTCTCTGGCGCTAGTTTTACGGGCATCGATCATGTGGTGCTAAACGTTGATGCGGGAGACTTAGAACCTGCGGTAGCTTGGTATCAAGAAACTTTAGGTTTTCAAGCCAAACAAGCGTTTAAAATTCAAACCGAGCGTTCGGCTTTACACAGCCAGGTAATGGTTTCCCCCAATCGCCAAGTCCAATTTCCCATCAATCAGCCTGCTTCCCCCAATTCCCAAATTCAAGAATTTTTAGATGCCAATAAAGGCGCGGGAATCCAACACATTGCTCTAGAAACCGCAAATATTATTAGTGTAATTTCTCAATTTCGGCGCTGTGGGGTTGATTTTCTCCCCGTACCTTCCAGCTACTATACACAACTACAACAACGCCCAGGGCTACCGCTAAGTGTCGCTGAACTAGCGGAAATTGCCGAGCAAGAGATTTTAGTTGATTGGCAAGAAAGAATTCCCCAAGCTTTACTATTGCAAACTTTTACGCAACCAATTTTTAGTCAGCCTACTTTTTTCTTAGAAATTATTGAGCGCCGTCAGCAAGCGCGGGGCTTCGGGGAAGGCAATTTTCGCGCTTTATTTGAAGCTATGGAACGCGAACAACTTAAAAGAGGTAGTTTGCAAGATTTTTAATCAATCCCATCAGGAATTTAAAACTTACTGTAGTAAAATTTCTGCTAATTTTGCCTAGAAAGAGATAATGTATAAATAAAGTTTATATTTTATGTCCAAATGTTAAGGCTAATTACGGACTTTGACGGGCCAATTATTGATGTTTCCGAGCGCTATTACCAGGTTTACAAGTATTGCCTAGAAACTAGCAAGCATCCCGAACAGTTAGTAAAGCCGCTAAGTAAAGCCGAGTTTTGGCAATTAAAGCGATCGCGCGTCCCGGAATTTCAAATTGGCATCATTTCCGGGCTAGAAGAACCCCAAGCAAAAAACTTTTCTGGGTTGCGTCGCCAAACCGTACATACTCCCTCTTATTTTGGCTACGACTCCCTAGCACCGGGGGCAATTGCCGCCCTCGAAAAAGTCCAAGCGGCGGGAATAGATTTGGCGGTAATGACCATGCGCCGCGTCAAAGAATTAGATTATGCTTTTAACCGTTACCAGTTGGAACGATTTTTCCCAAAAAATCGCTGTTACTGCTTGACCAACGATTATGTCAAAACCCGCGATATTGACGACAAACCCTTACTGATGGAACGGGCTTTAGCCGAACTTCCCGCCGCCGACGACACTTGGATGGTAGGCGATACGGAAGCGGACATTATAGCAGCAAAAAACCACAATGTCAAAGTAATGGCGGTTTTATGTGGTATCCGCGATCGCGAACAACTCCAACTCTACAAACCTGACTTAATTGTAGAAACTTTAAGCGAAGCTGTAGACCTTTTGATTGCTAAATCTTTGTCCCAAGTAGCCTAAAAACTAGCGCAAAAAGCTACTAACTAGCCACAAAACAATAAACGTGACTACCGTAGAAAATTGCTCGGCTTGGAGGTTAATTTGGTTTAGGGGCAATATCAGTAAACTAGCTAGTAAACCGCCTACAACTAGCCCCACAATTAAACCAGCACCCGTCAACAGGATGGCGCGACTAAAGTTTTGTTCTTTGCGCCGCACAAAATAAATACTTAGGCATACTCCTACCATCAGCACTACCTGCAATAATTGAGCGCCAGCAGTTGGATAAATAACGCTCAAACCGCTCAAGCTTAGAAATAAACCACCAGGTAGCAATACATCTTTTGGACTTGGGCGATCGCGTAGCCTTTCCAACCACGATGGTGATTGCTGGATTGAAGTCGGGTTTGGTTTTGGTGGTACTTGGGAACGCTCGGCAAATTTGATACCTTCTGGCACTTTAATTTTGCCTTCTTGGCGCATTCGCAAGCGCTCCATTAATATTGCATCGTAAGCTTCTTCCACCATATTCAGACGATCCAAGTCGCCATTGTGTTGCTCTACAAGGCGATTGCGAGCTTCTTGAATTTGGTCAAAAGTAGCGTCTTGTTTTACCCCAAGTTTTTCGTAGGGATTAGGCTCGCTCATGTAACTTTATCGCCTCAGTATCGATCGCAGCATAGAGTAAACAAAAAACAGATTTAGACAAGAAGTGCTGCTTGTTGAAATCGCTGCCACTGGTAACATTATAGGTACTCAAATGCGATCGCTCTATTCAACAACTAATTGCAGCCTGCCTTCTATATTGGACTTTAGCATATGCCAACAGTCACGTGTAGCTGTAGCTTTGACAAATTAAGTTATAGTTTTAATTCAGGGAAAAAGTAGTTTGAGTTTAGGATATAATTTTCGCTCTAGCAACTTCGGCGGTAAAAGGGCAAAGATATAGAAATCGCGATCGCCTTTAGGGTGTCTTGACTAATATTTGCTTTGCTAAGTTATAGGTTAATAATTAATAAGAGTACAATAATTTTAAACAAAGTTGATCAAGCTACTAGCTAAATTTCCTTTTGCCTGTCGATCCTCTCTTTTAAGTTTTAAAAAGTAATGGCTATGGCTCTTGCCAAGATTCTGATAGTTGATGACGATCCTGCAATTCGCAATTTAATCCAACGCTTTTTAAGTAAGCAGAAATACCAAGTGGAATCTGCCGAAGATGGGAAAACGGCTCTAGCAATTTTCGAGCAATTTAACCCCGACTTGGTAATTTTGGATGTAAATTTGCCCGATGCGATCGGCTATAACCTTTGTGAAGAAATGCAAAAACGCACTAAGGTTTTTGTACTTATGCTCACAAGTCGCGCTGACGAAGCAGACAAAATTCGCGGGTTTTCCACTGGAGCGGATGACTACTTAACTAAACCTTTTGGCTTAGGCGAATTGGAGGTGCGAGTAGGAGCGATTTTAAAGCGTCAACGCACAGTTACAGCACCAGAAAAGCAACGTTTGAGCTTTGAGCAGCTGTTAATAGATCCAGAACGCCGGGAAGTAACACTAAATAATCAATTGATTCCCTTAACCGCTTTAGAATTCGATTTGTTGCGTTTTCTTGCCAGTCATCCTGGCAGAGTTTGGCGACGAGCCGAATTGCTGCAAGAAGTATGGGATTACGACTATGTAGGGGATCAAAGAGTTGTAGACGTTCACATTGGTCAGATTCGTAAAAAAATTGAAATTGATGCAACTCAGCCAATTTTGATTCAAACTGTACGCGGTGTGGGATACAAATTTGAAGCTCCCAATCGCCTGCCCTAGTAAGAAATGAGAGGAAAAAGCTAGAATTTGTTGATTCTTTTCCCTCTTTTTCCCAGCCTAGGCGCAGCGATCAAACAAAGTTTCTAGGTACACCCTAGCGGCGCGGCGATCTCCTTCGCTATTTTGCAGTAAAAATAATGATAGAGCCGCCGCAAAAACTCGATCTTGATCCCAATCTGGATGGCTTTCTAAATAGCTTTTGAGAGATTGGTGTAGTTCTTCAGGAATTTCCGTCAATATACTCAGGGTATTGCTCATTGATTACCTTGCCCTAGGCGTAAATAAATCCAAAATCTGACTCTTAGTTAAAAAAACTTAAATGAAAGTTTAAAGCAACTTTAGAGGTAAGTGCTTTATTGTGCGCTAACAGGGGGTAGAGTTGTCAATGCTACGAAATGTTGCAATAGTTTTTAGGCAAAAAAAATAGCTACGAAATAATCATACTTGTAACCTGTTTTTTGTTACTTAACTTTATATAAACTGCGTACTTGCAACACTACAACAGAGAAATAGGTAATCCACAGGGGAGGGTATTTATCTATAGCTACCGTTGCGGGTTGGGGAAAAAGCCTAGATATCTGTGGAAAACCTGGGGAAGAAGTTGGGGAAAAGTGGGGTTAAAAATAAGAATTACAAAGCAGGGAAATCTTTACTATTTAACTTGAAGGACTTTGTTTTAACTTTTGGATAGTGGCTTGAATTGCCAAAGCGAATAAGGCGAAAGCTACAATGGCAAAAATAAAAGTTGCCAGGGTACTTAAACCTACAACTAAGGTACGAACAGCAATAGTAATTTTGACCACTAAGGCATTATCAGAATGTAAGGGTTTTTGAGCAAAACTAAGAGAAATAGCGCTAGTGACGCGGTAGAGGGCGATCGCAAGTCCTGACGCAATTACCGCTCCTAGAGACGAGCGTAGGGGGGTAGGGAGAGGTTTTAAATCGGTGGGGGGTTCGGTGGGCGGAAGATTATTCATAATAGAAATTTGAAGTTTAATCTTTATCACTAGACAATACTTGAATGCCTGTAGAAGTGAGACGCGCTATAAAAAGGTCTAAATCTTTTGGTTGGGCTAAGTTTCGTCCTTGCTGCTGCACTTTTTGGGCTTGCTGTTCGCTATCGCATAGTGCAAACACTGTAGATCCAGAACCTGACATCATTGCACCCAAACAGCCAGCAGTTTGAAAAGTCTCTTTTAAAAGCAATATTTGCGGATAGGCGGGAATAACTACGCGCTCTAGATCGTTATGCAACCTTTGACCAATGGCAATTGGATCTTCGTGAATAATTGCTTGTACCATTGAGCTAGAATGAACCGCCGCCGCCCGTGCTTTGAGGTCTTGCTTGCCCGCAACGTAAGAATTGCCGTATTGAGCGCGGTAAGTTTGGTAAGCCCAAGCGGTAGCTACATCTAAATTACGATATTTACCTAGGACTACATACAAATTATCTATACTGGGCAAGGGTGAGAGCTTTTCCCCTCGTCCGGTTGCGATCGCACTACCGCCAGCAATACAAAAAGGTACATCCGAGCCTAATTGACTGCCTAATTCTTCTAATTCCGATTGAGTTAGTCCTAGTTGCCAAAGTAAATCTAACCCGACTAACACCGCCGCCGCATTGCTAGAACCTCCAGCCAAACCCGCAGCGATGGGAATATGCTTGTCAATAGTAATTTCTACGCCGCCAAACTGGGCAAAAGCATCGGGAAATTCTGCTGCTATTAATGCCGCCGCTTGGTAGGCTAAATTAGTGCAATCGCTTGGTACTTGGGGATGAGCGCAACGAACAGAAATAGTATCGGTGCTTATCGATCGCAAATCAATGCGATCGGCTAAATCGATGCTTTGCAGTACCATAGCAAGCTCATGATAACCATCAGGGCGATCGCCAATTATTTCTAAATATAAATTAATTTTGGCTGGAGACGTTAAAGAATAAGAACGCATTAGGGCTAATTATTAATTAGTTGAATCACCTTGTAGAGACGTTCCACCGGAACGTCTCTATACTTATAAAGACGTTCTACCGGAACATCTTTATAATATTTCTACAATCCTAATGCCGCTAAAACATCATTAGCATGAGTAGAAGTATTCACGCTTGAATCTACGTGAGTAATTTTGCCACTGCCATCAATTACATAGGTAACTCGTTTAGCATAACCACCACCATCGACATCGTAAGCTTTAATCAAAGTTTTCTCAGTATCTGCTAGTAAGGGAAAATTGAGATTGTATTTTTCGGTAAACTTTTGATGAGATCCTTCGTCATCGGCGCTCACACCTAGAATGACTACATCTTTGCCCTGATACTGGGTACTTGCATCACGGAAACTACAAGCTTGCTTAGTGCAGCCTGGGGTGTCATCTTTGGGGTAGAAATACAAAACTACTGTTTTACCAGCATAATCAGATAGCGAAACAGTGTTGCCATTGGTGTCTTTGACGGTAAATGCTGGTGCATTTGTGCCAACTGCTAAAGCCATAATATGCCCTTAATATCAAGTTTTCTAGTCCTCGATATTTATAACAGTTTTCTTTGGTGCAAATACACTAATCTAAGCGGCGATCGCTCTGGTGGGGTTTCCTCGCAGCAATTCCATTAATTCATCTCGGTAATCATGGAATATAGAGTGGCGCTTGACTGTAACGTTGCGATCGGGTAATTTAATCGACATTTCCTTTTGTATTGTACCCGGACGAGTTGTTAAAGCATAAATTCGATTGGAGAGAAACACCGCTTCCTCTACATCGTGAGTAATCATAAAAATTGTTAAGTTGTTTTTTTCCCAAAGCTCTAACATGAATTGGTGCATAGATTCTTTTGTATGGACATCTAACGCCCCAAAAGGCTCATCCATTAACATTACTTTGGGTTCAGAAGCCAAAGCACGAGCGATCGCACAGCGTTGTTTCATCCCACCCGATAGCTCTTTGGGTAAGGATTTGGCAAAGTTTTCTAACCCTACAACTTTCAGATAATAGCTGGCTTTCTCGCGGCGCTCTTTTTTGGACAATCCTTGCAACTTCAGTCCAAACTCTGTATTTTTTTGAACGTTCATCCAAGGATAAAGCGTGTAGTGTTGAAATACCATCCCGCGATCGGGTCCTGGCCCTGTAACCTGTACGCCATCAATTTTAACTTCTCCAGTGGTGGGGCTATCTAATCCGGCAATTTGGCGCAACAAGGTAGATTTACCCGATCCTGATGCGCCTACAGCACAGATGAATTCACCTTGGGCGATCGTCATATTAATATCTTTTAATACGACTAAAGATCCTTGCTTAGTTTCAAAGTTTTTGTTTAATTCATTGACTTGTAGATACATGATATGCCCCTGGTTATGTAGTAAATGCTCGAAAGTTGATTTATCTTTTTTGACTTGTCCAGCTACAGGAAACTCTTAATAAATATTGAAATAGCAAGTCGAAAGTTAGCCCGATTACACCAATTACAATTAACCCCACAAAAATTTCATCGGTTCTCAAAAACCTCCCTGCTACGCTGATTCGCCGCCCTAATCCTTCGTTGGCGGCGATTAATTCTGATACAATTACCAATTGCCAAGCGGCGGCTAAGTTAATCCGACAAGCATCAATAATTCCTGGGATAACGTGGGGGAAAATTACCTGTAACAATGTCTGTATACGACTTCCACCCAAAGTATAGGTTGCCTCAATTAAGTCTTTGGGTACAAATTTGACTGTATCCATGACCATTAAAGAGTTGAAGAAAAATACGCCAATAAAGATCAAAGTGATTTTTGGTTCTTCGCCAATCCCCAAATATAAAATTAGTAATGGAATAAAAGCCGGAGCAGGCATATAGCGAATTAAGCCAAATAGAGGCTCTAGTAAAGCTCTAATACTGGCAAAACTGCCCATCAATACCCCTACAGGAATTGAAAAAATTACCGCCAGCGAAAACCCTACCCCCACTCGCCACAAACTCGCCACAGTGTCTTTTAATAAATCTCCCGTACCCCACAAACGCCCGAATGCTTCTAAAACTTTTCCTGGGGAGGGCAAAAACTGCGGGTTTACATTGCCAAAAGTAGTTACTAACCACCACAGCAAAAGCGGTAAAGCAATAGAAGTAGTAATTAAGCCTGTATTTAAAGGCTTGGGGATATCTTCAGCAAGTCCCCAGAAAACCGTAGATTGGAGGCTTTTAGATTGTTTGGCATTTCTCCGCATTGATTCGGTAGGACTCATGGCTTTGAGGTGATAAGTGGATTTATTTCTTAGCTTTTGCGGCGTAGGCTTTAATAAAGCGATCGTCAAATAGCTTACTAAGGTCTGGCTTTTGCTTTGCTAGTCCAACTTTGGTTAAAAACTCGCTCATTTCTGCCGCCGCAAAAGCCAGAGATGTTCTATCTTTGCCGGGAAGAAAGGCTTTGAGGTTTTCTTCAATGCTAAAAATGTGAGTTCCTTCGGCGTATTCTTTGTATTGGGCGACGCTCACCCCGGCTCGTTTTGCCATAATTGCGATCGCACTATCAGAATTTGCAGCTATATAATCTAAGGTTGCAAACCACGAATCGACTAGCGCCTGTACTTGCTCTGGATGCTCGGTAAGAAATTTGCGCGTTACTACCAAATGATCGGGAATCGCCCCCGGAAACTCTTTAGAACTAAATAATTCTTTGCTCCCAGGACGCTTAAGAGCTTGAGTTGTAAAGGGTGCAAATACTCCCACTGCATCTACTTGTCCTCCTACGAAGGCGGCGGAAGCTTTACCTGTTTCTAAAGGTACAAATTGAATATCTTGAGAACTTAAACCTGCTTTTTCCAGTCCCAATAACAATAAAAAGTGATCTACAGTTCCTTCTTCGGCGGCTACTTTTTTGCCTTTGAGGTCAGCAATCGAGTTAATGCCCTCGCGCACAATGATTTTATCGTTGCCTGTAGAGTTGTCGTTTACTAACACAACTACTTGGTCTGCACCTCCAGAAACAGAGCTAATCGTATCGTTTAAAGTTTGACTATTGGCGGTAATTTGTTGCGCGGCTAAGGTACTGATAGATTCTAAATACCCGTCAAACCATTTCAAGTCTACGGAGGCTTTATGTGTATCAAATATACCTCTATCCTGGGTTACTTGCCAAGGAATCCAACCGGGCCATGCGCTAAATCCTAAACTTGCCGTAGCTGCTACACTACCTTGAGAAGATGAAGTAGTATCGGCATCAGTTTTAATGTTGGCTGCTGGATTTGTACAACTAACTGTTAAAGTCAAGCCTGCTACAAATAGAGCAATGTATGTAAATAGCGATCGCAGTTTCATTTCATTTTTTGTCAGTATTTTTTAAGGCTTAGTCTAATTTCATAGGAAATAGCAGATTACTTTGTCTGCTACTATTGCTACACAATTTTTTGTTAGCAAGGTTTTCCAACTAAGGTAGGTTTTATGATGATTTGCGACTTCACCCAATCTAACCAAGCTTCTAAACCTGCTCCAGTTTTGGCAGAAATAGCAATTATTTTGACGTGAGGATTCATTTGTCTAACATTTTCCTCAATGCGGTTAATATCTACGTCTAAATAAGGCGCTAGATCAATTTTTGTAATTAGTAAGCAATCTGCTTGTTGAAACATAATTGGATACTTGAGCGGTTTATCTTCTCCTTCAGTAATACTTAAAAGCGCAACTTTTAAGTGTTCCCCTACTTCAAATTCGGCAGGACAAACTAAATTACCCACATTTTCTACTAACACCAAATCAAAATCTGTGGGGTTGTATTGATGTTCTAATTGATGAATCCCCCCCGCCACCATTCTTGAATCTAAGTGACAAGAACGCCCGGTATTAATCGCAATAACTGGAACATTATATTTCCGCAAACGTTCCGCGTCTAACTCTGTCGTCATATCCCCTTCAATAACAGCAATTTTGATTTCGCTGCTCAAAGCTTCTAGAGTTTGTTCTAATAGCACTGTTTTACCAGCGCCGGGACTACTCATAATATTTAAGCAAGTAATTCCCCACTCATCAAAGCGATCGCGATTGCTGTCTGCTCCGGTTTGGTTAGCGTGAAGCAAATTAATCCCTAAAGCTGCGTCAAAAGTTTGGTGCATAATTTTCTACATACTCAACTCGATCAATTTTTAATTCTCTTCCCGATCTAATATCATCCATCGGCGACTTGCACTGAGGACAAGCATATTGAATGCCGATTTCTGGGTGATATTCTGCTTGGCATTGATGACAAAAAGCTACTAATGGCGTTTCTTGTATAACTAGCTTTACACCATTTAAAAATGTATTTTTAGTTTGCACTTCAAAGGCAAATTGCAAGCCTACAGGCTCTACACAAGTAAACTTACCAACAATTAAATGGATACAGGATATTTGCGGATTTTCTTTCTGACTTTCTTGCCAATCTTTGACGGTCAAAATTAGCGCCTTAGTCATGTCCGTTTCGTGCATTAATTAGTCCACTCCTTAACTAATTCTGGTTGAGCGTAAGGATGAATATAGTCAGGTTTTTGTTTTCTTGGTAATTGTCCCGATACTACCAAATGTCCCATTGTGTCACAAATTACCCTGGCGGCTAATAATGCTGTCATGTCGCTAACATCATACGGTGGAGAAACTTCAACCACTTCCAAGCCACAAATAGGAGCGCGTTGGACAATTTTACCTAACATATATAAAGCTTCACGGGGTAATAAACCGCCGGGTTCGGGCCAGCCAGTACCAGGAACAAAACCCGCATCAATACAGTCAATATCAAAACTGATATAAACGCAATCTGTGCCGTCTAAAGCTCTTTCTAAAGCAAAGTCTACGGCGTAATCTAAACCTTTTTCAACAATGTCTGTAACTGTTAAGATATTGCAGGCTTTCTCTCGATGAAACTTTACGCCTTCGCGGGGAACTTGCCAACCACCTATTCCTAATTGAACTAAGTTTTTAGGTGGGGCATTTTTAATATTTGTGGCGTGAAACCAAGGACAAGTGTGCATCCTTTCGTCTAAATCTTTCTCTTGAGTGTCTACGTGGCGATCGAAGTGAATAATCCCAACTTTTTTGTCGCCTAAATGCCGACAAATACCGCGTACTGTAGGGTAGCCAATAGAATGATCTCCCCCTAAAATAATTGGGAATGCGCCAGAGCTAAAAATGTGAGCAATTCCTTTAGAAATTTGGTCAAAAGACTTTTCATTATTAGCGGGAATTGTAAAAATATCGCCTACATCGCACAAAGTAATCTGTTCGCGCAAATCTACTCCTAATTCAAAACTATAGGGCGTATAAAGCGCTGAAATGCGGCGGATACCTTGAGGTCCGAAACGAGTACCGGGGCGATAAGTTGTGCCAGAATCATGAGGTACACCAACAATTGCTACATCAAATTCGCCAACTCTGCGGACATCCTCAATATAAGGCGCTTTTAAAAAAGTATTGATTCCCGCATAGTGAGGTAGTTCACCACGAGAAAAAGTAGGAATAGAGCGATCGCCTATACTATCTGCTCCTTCTAACCCAAATTCTAAACCCTTAGATACTTCTTGTTGCCAACCTGTTAACGGTAACTTTCTTTCACTCTCTAAAGCCCTTTCTGCCTCGCTAGGGGGTTGCTGGGGATGAGATTCTAAACTTTCTTCTAATGGGCGATCGCGTTCGGTCATTTTAACTGCTCCCTAGTATAAACTTGCATTCTGGCAACAAAAAACCCAGGAGTCAACAACAGTTGCGTAACTGTTAATGTTTCTCCTGGGCTTTTCCCCCACCGTGTAACTAATACTTATCAAGTATTAGTTGCTTCTCTTGGACCTGCCGCTTAAATTTCCTGCAAGGCGTAAAAATTTAAACCGGAACCCTAGAAGCTAATTAAGTTTTTGTTTTAGCTAGTCATCTAAACTATTACTATAGCCAGTGCTAATTGATAGTAATATCAAGATTTCCTAAATTGAAATGTATTTACAAATACAAAATGTCAACTATTGAAGCTAAAAGTTATAACTCCTTAACTTATTCTCCCAAAACTATTGCCAGAGCCAAGCGGGGTTTATTTTGTTCACCTTTCAAGATACATTTATTGGCAAAGATGCGCCACCAGAGCGTACCCATAAATGCGATCGCTTCCAATTTGGGGGTAGAAAATGGCTATACTCGCCACGCTGTATCAGAACTCGCCGCCGACAATGCCCTAGGATGGCTAATTCAAGTAGGTGTCTTGCGCCGCGAAGTAGATGGGCAGGGAATTACTGATAGTTTTCGCCTTACACCCCTAGGTAGCCAGCTAGTAGAACAATATGCTAATAGTGATTGGCAGCCATCCATAGGCGAAGTCTTTTATAACGGTTTAAATCAGTGGTTGAGATGGCCTTTTTAAAATCAGTCGTAGTTAATAGTTATAAACAAGCCGGAACAGGGAAGAATAAAACAGACGGTGCATCTTTTTCAATCTTCACCCGCCGCCATCAATAGCCGCTTATGAAATCCTTAATGGTAGTGGGAACAACTTCCCACGCTGGAAAATCCCTAATAACTACCGCTATATGTCGGATTATGTCTCGTCGTGGCTGGCGGGTAGCACCTTTTAAGGGGCAAAACATGGCTTTGAATGCTTATGTAACCGCTAGTGGTGGAGAAATTGGTTATGCTCAAGCGGTGCAAGCTTGGGCCGCCGGAACGCAGCCGACTATAGAAATGAATCCAATTTTGCTTAAACCCCAAGGTGATATGACATCTCAAGTCATCCTTAAAGGTAAAGCCGTTGGCAAGGTAGGAGCCGCCGATTATTACCAGCAATATTTTGATATAGGTTGGCAAGCAATTCAGGATTCTTTACAGCAGTTAAGTACAGAATTTGATTTGATTGTTTGTGAAGGTGCGGGAAGTCCAGCCGAAATTAACCTCAAACATCGCGATTTAACCAATATGCGGGTGGCAAAACATCTAAACGCGCCCACGCTGCTAGTAGTAGATATTGAGCGCGGAGGTGCTTTTGCTCATGTGGTCGGAACTTTAGCTTTACTAGACCCGGACGAGCGGGCTTTAATTCGCGGGATAATTATTAATAAATTCCGGGGAATGCGCTCAATTTTGCAACCAGGGATTGAATGGCTAGAGCAATATACAGGTATCCCAGTAGTAGGGGTAATTCCCTGGCTAGAACAGGTATTTCCTGCCGAAGACTCTTTAGATTTATTTGAGCGCAAAACATCTTCGTCTCAAGGCGATCTTAATATTACGGTGCTGCGTTTACCGCGAATTGCCAATTTTACCGACTTCGATCCGCTAGAGTCTGAACCTACAGTATCCCTAAAATATCTCCATCCCAAACAAGAATTAGGACATCCAGATGCGGTAATTATTCCTGGAACTAAAACTACCATAGCTGACTTACTATTGCTGCAAAAAACTGGTATGGCAGAAGCAATTAAAAACTATGCAGCTTCCGGCGGTACAGTTTTAGGGATTTGCGGCGGTTATCAAATGATGGGGCAATATTTAACCGATCCCGATCGCCTAGAAAGTGAATATAGCAAATGCGATGGGTTGGATTTGTTGCCAATTAAAACTATGATTACCGATTATAAAATTGCCAAACAAAGGCAAGTAACTTCAAACTTTCCCCAAAGTGGCTTACCGGTAGCTGGGTATGAAATTCATCAAGGGCGATCGCGTTTAATCGATCTTGAGGCAGGTACAAAGGATTACAGTCCCTTATTTGACGACCCTAGCCTCGGATTAGTGGATAAAGATCAATTAGTTTGGGGTAGTTATTTGCATGGATTATTTGATAATGGGGCGTGGCGACGTGCTTGGTTAAATCGTCTCCGCCAACAACGAGGATTAAAGTCTTTACCTACAGGCATTCCCAATTATCGAGAGCAACGAGAAAGTATGTTAGATACCTTGGCAACTAACATTGAAGCTCATTTGAATTTAAACGATATTTTGAGGTAATAATGGTTTGCGTACATTTTTTGCCCGACAATATTACCACTGAGGCACAAGTTGGCGAATTAATCTTAGATGTGGCTTCGCGGTGTGGGATAACTATTCCCACAGGCTGCTTGATGGGTACTTGCCATGCTTGCGAGGTAGAAATAGATGACGGTAACGCGATTCGTGCTTGTATTACTGCTGTACCGAAACGATCGCATTTAACAATTAATCTCTATAGCGATCCAACGTGGTAAATAGGGGCGCAAAGTATTGCGCCCCTACTACAATGGCAACGATTTATTTATTTGGTTGGGGAGTCATCCGCAAATAAGGCTTAATTTCTTCGTAACCCTTGGGAAACTTTTCTTTCAACACGGCTGGATCTTTCAACGATGGTACGATTACACAGTCGCCGCCATCTTCCCAGTTTGCCGGAGTTGCTACGCTGTAGTTGTCTGTTAGTTGCAATGAATCGATTACCCGCAAAATCTCCGCAAAGTTGCGTCCTGTACTAGCGGGATAGGTAAGAGTCAAACGCAGTTTTTTCTGTGGATCGATAATAAATACCGATCGCACGGTTAAAGTGTTGTTAGCGTTGGGGTGAATCATATCGTACAAGTCGGAAACTGTGCGATCGGGATCGGCTAAAATTGGAAAATTTAGTTTAGTTCCCTGAGTTTCCTCAATATCTCCAACCCAGCCATTGTGCGATTCCACATTGTCAACGCTTAATGCCAAGGCTTTAACATTGCGCTTATCAAGTTCTGGTTTGAGATAGGCGACTTGTCCAAGTTCTGTCGTACAAACTGGGGTAAAGTCCGCCGGGTGAGAAAATAAAACTACCCAACTATCTCCTGCCCATTCGTAGAAATCAATATCGCCGTGGGTCGAAGCTTGTTTAAAGTTAGGAACTGTATCGCCTAATCTTAGCGCCATGAATTGTTACCTCTGCTCAAAAATTCCTGTTGTTCACTTTAGCGATCATGCCATAAAAGACCGGTTTTCCGGTCGGATTGTAGCGGATTTGAATAAAATTTTAATAAGCGGGTGCAGCCAACGCCGAAATAGTTACACCTAAAATCGAGCCGATAATGACTTGAAAAGGCGTATGTCCGAGCAATTCCTTCAAACGGTCTTCATTAAACTCGTGGTCTTTGCTAAATAGTTCGTCAATCATTTGGTTAAGAATCCGGGCTTGCTTACCCGCCGCTTGACGTACTCCGGCGGCATCATACATGACAATAGCAGCAAAAATAGTGGCGATCGCAAATTCGGGACTTCCCCAGCCAGCCGTTTGTCCGACCCCGGTTGCCAAAGAAGTTACTAGCGCCGAATGAGCGCTAGGCATTCCCCCAGTAGTGACTAAAACGCGGACATTAAACTTACGATTTTTAGCTAAGTCAATAATTAGTTTTGAAGCTTGAGCAATCAGACAAGTTATGACAGCAATGTATAAAACGCTGTTATCTAGAATGTCGCCAAAGTCCTGCATGGTTTTGTTAAATAAGGATATTTAATGAGTGCGGCTAGTGATATAGTGAGCGATCGCTTTTAAGGGCGTGGCTTTGTCTCCAAATGGCTCTAATTGAGCTATAGCGGCGGCTATTAGCTGTCGTGCCTGATGGAGTGATTCTTCTATCCCCCACAAGCTAGGATAGGTTACTTTTTGCGCTTGTAAATCTTTTCCGGCAGTTTTGCCTAATTGTTCTTGAGTTGAGGTGATATCCAAAACATCATCAATAATTTGAAATGCCAAACCGATATTTTGAGAAAAACCAGACAATCGTTGCAAATCTTCTTCTGACATCCCGGCTAAAATTCCCCCACAAACTACACTAGCTTCTAGCAATGCCGCCGTTTTATGGTTGTGAATGAAATTCAAAGTTTCTAAAGAGACATCAGTTTTGCCTTCCGATTCTAAATCCACTACCTGACCGCCTACCAATCCTGCCGCACCTACCGCGCGTCCTAGCTTTGCTATTACTTTTAAAACTTGCTCGGCGGGTACATTAAAAGTATTAGTAGCAACAAATTCAAAAGCGTAAGCGAGTAACCCATCGCCAGCCAAAATCGCAATATCTTCGCCATAAACTTTATGATTGGTCAATTTACCCCGGCGATAGTCGTCATTGTCCATCGCTGGTAAGTCATCGTGAATCAATGACATGGTATGAATCATCTCTAAAGCACACGCCGTAGGCATCGCTGTTTCTAACGTCCCTCCAGCCATCTGACAAGTAGCAAGGCAAAGAATTGGACGCAACCGCTTTCCCCCAGCAAGTAAGGAGTAGCGCATCGCCTCGTATATCTTTTCTGGATAAACAACAGAAATCGCCCGGTCTAAGGCTGCTTCTACAAGGCTTTGATGCTCAAGTAAGTAAGCTGATAAATTAAACTGGGCTGTTTGTGAAGTCATTTGCAGATTATCCATTGCTACCATCGGTCAATTCCTCAAGCTGCTGTTACATCCGTAATAATTTTACGAGGCTTTGGGGAATATATTTTAAGAAATTTTATGGTAATGGCAATAGCTAAGTACAGTATTTTGCAACAATATAGCTCTAGTCATGGGTCCAATTCCGCCAGGGACAGGGGTAAGGTAGGAAGCAACTTGTTGCACCGAGGCAAAATCTACATCTCCTACTAAACGGCTTTTACCTGTAGTCGCATCCGTAATACTATTAATTCCCACATCAACAACTACCGCTCCCGGCTTCACCATTGCAGCAGTGATTAATCCTGCCTTGCCTACGGCGGGGATGAGGATGTCAGCTTCCTTAGTAATAGATTCTAGGTCATTAGATTTGGAATGGGCGACAGTAACCGTTGCATCTGCCTCTAATAGCATCAATGCTAAAGGCTTACCCACTAAAATACTTCTCCCGACAACAACGGCTTTTTTGCCCTTAAGTTCTATATTGTATTCTTGCAACAATCGCATAACTCCGGCGGGGGTACAACTGCGTAAACCGGGTTCGCCTCTTAGCAATCGTCCTAAATTAAGCGGGTGCAGTCCATCAACATCTTTGTTAGGCTCTATTTGG
Source organism: Synechocystis sp. PCC 7509 (assembly GCF_000332075.2). NCBI lineage: Bacteria > Bacillati > Cyanobacteriota > Cyanophyceae > Synechococcales > Merismopediaceae > Synechocystis > Synechocystis sp. PCC 7509. The sequence continues at coordinate 1,050,862 of NZ_ALVU02000001.1, forward strand.
TGTAGCAGGGTAACGGCATCTAAGGGTTGTGGTAAAGGCAACTGTACTAAAATTCCATCTACTCTTTCATCTTGATTTAGCGTTTGAATTACTTTTTCTAGCTCCAATTGGCTTGTATTGACGGGGAAATGCTGACCAAAAGAGGCAATTCCCACATTTACACAATCTCGCTCTTTGTTTCGCACGTAGGCAGCGCTGGCGGGGTTGTCACCGACCATAATTACTGCTAAACCAGGGTTGCGTCCTATCTGCGGTGTCAATGCTTGAATCCGCTCTAAGAGATTCGTTTGCAGCTTTTGAGCTAAAGCCTTACCGTCTAATAATTTAGCCGTTGTATTCATTAAGATTGCACCTAGATTTTTAAAGAAAACTATTTAATCAATTAGCATTTTTTTTAACCGCAGCAAAGGTATTCGTATTTTTAGGTAGGTAAAAATATATTTATCTACATTTTGGGTGTTGACAATAAATAATTGACGGTATATCTGTAATTAACTTAATAAATTTTTATATGAAAATGCTATCCATAAGAAGTTTTTGTCTAGTAAGCTGTAACTTTTTTATTGTCGGCGGCTTAATTAGTTGTAACGGTTTAGGAAACTCTAGCTTTAATGGTATCAATTTCAGAAATGTAACTGAAATCCGCAATATCAAGTTGCCCAACAAGCAAGGAACAGTATATTTGCAAGGACGAATAACTAATATTGTGCCATTATCAGAACCTTGGCAAGCTTATCAAATGCAAGACTCTAGTGGGACAATTTGGGCGATAACCAGTCTTAAAGGCTTAAAAATCCAAGATAAGTTAGTAATTAAAGGCAATCTTCGCTACCAAAGCATTCCGGTAGCAACTCAAGAATTAGGCGACTTTTATGTAGAGGAACAAGAAAGGCTCGAACATACGCCAGCAGTTCAGTTATGAGTAATTCAATTGTACAAGTAGCGATCGCAATTCTCTACCAAAACGACAAATTTTTAATGCAATTGCGCGACGACATCCCCAACATAGTCTATCCCGGACACTGGGGTTTATTTGGCGGACACCTAGAACCCGGTGAAACTCCAGATATTGCCGTAAAACGAGAACTATTAGAAGAAATTAGTTATACGCCACCAAACTTAATTGAATTTGGCTGTTATCCAGATGAAAAAGCTATTCGTTATATTTATTATGCGCCGCTAACCGTAGAACTAAATCAGTTAGTTTTACTTGAAGGTTGGGATATGGATTTTTTGACAATTGATAATATAGAACAAGGTATATATTATTCACAAAAAGCTCAGGGTATTTATCCATTAGTTTCTACTGCTCAAAAAATTTTGTTAGATTTTATAGATAAAATAAGTAATGCTTAAGAAACTCATACTCAAAAATTGGAAAAGCTATCGTTATGCTGAACTCTTTATTGACCCTCTAACCGTTCTTATTGGTACAAATGCTAGTGGAAAATCAAACGCCCTTGATGGGTTAGAATTTTTAAATAGAACTGCGTTAGGAAAAGATATTCCAGCAGCTTTGATAGGTGATGAAACGCTTTCTTCTATTCGAGGTGGTGTAGAATGGGCAGCATTTAAGCCGGAAAATCAATTTACATTAGAAGTATTAGTACAGGGCAACAATGACAGGGTAGACTACTTTTATAGCATTACTGTGGAAACTGAACCTCGCGTTCAACTTCTAGCTGAGTCTTTAGTAAGAATTACGAAAAGACCAAAAACAGATAAAAATCCTCATAAAATTTCTTTGTTTCAAGCAGATAGTGACTCGCCAGATAATCCTAGTATAGTTGCACGGCTTTACAATACAAAGAAGGGTAAGCCCAAAGATGTAAGACGTTCTAATTCTATTCTAAGTCAGCTAACAGGATTGGCTTCTATTTCTCAAGATATTACTGAAGGACTTAACATAGTTTCCCAAGTTTTAAAAAATATTTTTATTCTCGATCCTATTCCTTCCAAAATGCGTTCCTTTTCACCTTTTTCCGATCGTATACTTAGCGATGCTTCTAATATTGCTGGTATATTAGCAGCTTTAGCAGAACCCGAAAAAAGTCAAGTGGAAGCAGAAATAACTAAATATGTTACAGATTTACCAGGACGAGATATTCAAAAAGTCTGGGCAGAACCAGTAGGTAGATTTAAGTATGATGCAATGCTATATTGTCAAGAGATGTGGGTAGAAAATAAAGAATCTACCCTTATAGATGCGCGGGGAATGTCTGATGGAACACTCAGATTTTTAGCAATTATTACAACACTATTAACAAGACCAGAAAATAGTCAAATAGTAATTGAAGAAGTAGACAACGGGCTTCACCCATCTCGTTCTGAGTTGCTAATAAAAATGCTCCGAGAAATAGGAGAACGTAGGCAAATTGATATATTAATTACTACTCATAACCCAGCTTTACTAGATGCGTTAGGTTCAGAAATAGTCCCTTTTGTAGTGGTAGCGCACCGGGACAATGAAACGGGAGAAAGCAAATTAACGCTACTTGAAAATATTAATAATTTACCTAAACTGATGGCATCGGGAACCCTAGGTAAACTTACGTCTCAAGGTTCTCTTGAAAAAAGCCTTTCTAGTGTTAATTAGCCACGAATATGAAAAAAGTGCTAGTTATTGATACTTCTATTCTTTGTGTTTATCTTGAAGTTCCTGGAAAAGACACTTGTGGGTCTAACAAAGACCAATGGGATAAACAACGCGTTGATGACTTATTAAAAAAAGAAGTACAAGAATCAACAATATTTGTGCTTCCCCTAGCTGCAATTATAGAAACTGGCAATCACATCGCCCAAGCTGTAACAAAACGCTACGAGATAGCTCAAGCTTTAGCTGAAATTATCCTCAAAACAGCAAAACAGGAAACTCCCTGGGCAGCATTTACTGAACAATCAGTTCTTTGGGACACACAAGGACTAAAAAATTTAGCGGCAGAATGGCCTGAACTAGCCAAACAGAAACTTTCTATTGGCGATGCTACTATCATATCGGTAGCTGAATACTACGCCAAAATGGGTTCAACGGTAAAAATTCTCACAGCCGATAAGGGACTGGAAGCATACCAGCCAATAACTCCGGTTCCAACTCCTCGCCGGAGAAGTTAGGATTTATCTTTAACTAAAACCAACGATTACAATAATTTTTACTCCTCACACCTTAAAATTGCGGCGAAGGCAAATCTTTCCTTCAGGCCAGAGGTTTAGTCAATGCGGTAAAGTCAAATAGTGAGCAACCTGCAACCTTTAGACATGAACGTTTCGCCTGACCCATCATCACTAGATTCCAATCAACGCAAATCAACTATGCCTAACGCCGATTATCGGGAGTTGGAGCGGAAAAAACTTAGCCCGATGATGCAGCATTATGTTGAAGTCAAAGAGCAGTATCCTCACGCGCTGCTATTGTACCGAGTTGGTGACTTTTTTGAAGTATTTTTTCAAGATGCTTGCACCGTTTCCGAGCAACTAGAATTAGTTTTAACTAGCATTCAAGCCGGGAAAGAAATCGGGCGAGTACCCATGTCTGGCGTACCTCACCATGCCATAGACCGCTATTGTGCCATGTTAGTTGAAAAAGGATTTGCGATCGCACTTTGCGACCAAGTAGAAGATGCGTCGGTAGCAGCAGCGCAAAATCGCCAGGTAAAGCGCGAAGTTACAAAGGTTATTACTCCCGGAACACTGTTAGACGAAGGAATGCTCAATGCTCGTCGCAACAACTTTCTCGCCGCCGTTGTCATTGCGGGAGAACATTGGGGTTTAGCTTACGCAGACATCTCTACAGGGGAATTTCTCACTACTCAATCAAGCAGTTTAGAGCATTTAACCCAAGAATTAATGCGTTTGCAGCCGTCAGAAGTATTATTTCCCACCAATGCCCCCGATTTAGGTAGTTTATTGCGTCCAGGGGAAAAGTCTGCCCACTTACCTAGCTGCCTTCCTAGCTCGTTTTGCTATGCGCTGCGTAGTCAAAACCCTTTCACCCTCGCCGAAGCACGAAGTCGGCTGTTGCAGCGCTTTAGAATGCGGAGTCTAGAAGGAGTTGGCTTAGAACACCTACCCCTTGCTGTACGGGCGGCGGGGGGATTGCTGGAATACTTAGAAGCTACCCAAAAAGAAAACCCTGTAGCTTTGCAATTATTACGAACTTACACCCTTACAGACTTTTTAATTGTAGATAGCCAAAGCCGCCGCAATTTAGAAATTACTCAAACTGTCCGCGATGGAATTTTACACGGTTCGCTGCTGTGGGCAATTGATAAAACCAGTACAGCAATGGGCGGTAGAGCTTTGCGGCGTTGGTTTTTGCAACCATTGTTAGACATTAAAGGTATTAAATCGCGTCAAGACACTATTCAAGAATTAGTCGAAGACACGTCGCTGCGTCACGACTTAAGGCAACTATTGCGGCAAATATACGATTTAGAAAGGCTAACTGGACGGGCGAGTTCTGGTAGTGCTAACGCGCGAGATTTGGTGTCTTTAGCCGATTCTTTATTAAGGCTGCCAGAAATAGCTAGGTTAGTAGAAAATGCTCAATCGCCTTATCTTAAAGCTTTGCAAAAAGTACCGCCGATTTTGGAGCAATTGGGGCATCAAATTCGCAATCATTTAGTAGAATCTCCCCCTTTATACCTCACTGAAGGCGGCTTGATTCGCAGTGGCATTAATTCTCAGCTTGATGAGTTGCGTATAACAGTTGAACAAGACAAACTATGGATTGCGAACCTAGAAGTTAAGGAAAAAGCTCGAACGGGAATCCCCAACCTTAAAGTGGGGTTTAATAAAACTTTTGGATATTACATTAGTATTTCTCGCTCTCGCGCTGACCAAGTTCCCGATAACTATATCCGCAAACAAACTCTCACTAATGAGGAGCGCTATATTACGCCGGATTTGAAAGAAAAAGAAGCGCGAATTTTGACGGCAAAAGATGACCTCAATCGTTTAGAATACGAGGTTTTTTCCCTTTTACGTCAAGAAGTTGGGGAAAGTGCGGAGATTATTCGCAATACTTCTCGCGCGGTGGCGGCGGCGGATGTATTGTGTGGTTTTGCGGAAGTGGCGGTTTATCAAGGCTACTGTCGTCCGCAAATGGTAGAAGGGCGAGAAATAATAATTATTGATGGTCGTCATCCTGTCGTTGAGCAATCTTTGCCATCGGGGTTTTTTGTGCCAAATTCAACAATGTTAGGGTGGGAAGAAAACAGCCCAGATACCTTAGAAAAACCGGATTTAGTAATTTTAACCGGGCCTAATGCTAGTGGAAAAAGCTGTTATTTACGGCAACTAGGATTAATTCAACTAATGGCTCAAGTAGGTTGCTTTGTGCCAGCAAAAGAGGCAATACTGGGAATATGCGATCGCATTTTCACTCGTGTTGGTGCAGTAGACGATTTAGCGACAGGGCAATCTACTTTTATGGTAGAGATGAACGAAACAGCTAATATCCTCAATCATGCTACGTCTAAATCCCTAGTATTATTAGATGAAATTGGGCGTGGTACGGCAACCTTTGACGGACTTTCGATTGCTTGGGCAGTGGCGGAGTATTTAGCCCAAGAAATTAAATCAAGAACAATTTTTGCGACTCATTACCACGAAATGAACGAATTAGCCTCAATGATGCCCAATGTCGCTAATTATCAAGTGACAGTCAAGGAGTTACCCGACCAGATTATATTTTTACACCAGGTTCAACCAGGGGGCGCAGATAAGTCCTATGGAATTGAAGCCGGAAGACTAGCGGGTTTACCTTCTGTTGTTATTGGACGCGCTAAAGAAGTCATGGGACAAATAGAAAAACATAGTAAAATTGCCATCGGACTAAGAACGCAAATTAACGAGTTGTAAAGAAGTGCTTACAGAAGACTTCACCTAGTTAAAATGGCATAAGTCCAGAGAGTAATAGTTATCGTTGTTACACTTGATTGCAAATTAGGTAACAAGCAAAAGCAACATGATAATTTCTAATCTGGTAAGAAATTAACCATCTAGGAGAACATCGCTCGTGGCAATTCAACAGCAGGGACTACCATCTAACGACTTAAAGCGTGAAGATTTTAGCGAATATGTTGCTCATCTGCAATTGCACATGGCTTTGCAAGCACGAAATCTAGTCCCCAACTTTAGCAAAACTGCGGGCGATAGCCGCGAACAATTACTACATCAAACCCAAGCAAATTTTGAAAAATTAGTATCCCGTCAAGCACGCTAATTACTTCAAAATAGACCCGGCAACCCGTGTCAGTTGATTTTGCTAGGTCTAAATATTAAAAATCGCTCTTGAGATTAGCAGCATAAACTCAGAAAATCGTTAAAATATTGGTGCAGCATATTAACTAACTTTAGGCTGGATTCCAACCAGACGAATCATGACTTCCGTACTTCCGCAAAATCTAAACGTTGTTATTCGCACGGTTCAACGCCGGGATATAGAAGGAATTGAGCGTCTTTGTAGCGAATCATTTACATCGGATAAACCGATGGTAGCTACAGAGCAAAATCAATTAAAATTACTGCGTCGCTGGTATGGATTGCTGAAGTTTTTAAATTTGTTTCCCAATCCCCTACAATACCATTTTTATATTTATGTCGCCGAGCAAGCCAAGCAAGTTCAAGGCACAATTCAAATTTCGCCTTGCAACCGCACACGCAGCACTTGGCGAGTAGAAAAGTTATTAGTAGATGCTCAAGCCCGCGCTCAAGGCGTTGGCTCTCAACTACTGCGCTACTGTTTTGAAGCGGTAGGAGAAGCTAGAACTTGGCTACTAGAAGTTGATGTCAATGACAAAGAGTCGCTGGCTCTTTACCGTCAAAATGGCTTTCAAAGTTTGGCGCAACAAACTTACTGGGAAATTACCCCTAGCTTGCTACAAGAATTAGCATTGCGCGAACCTGATTTGCCGAACCTTTTACCTGTAAGTAATGCTGATGCTCAATTGCTCTATCAGTTAGATACCGCATCAATGCCGCCTTTGGTACGTCAAGTATTTGACCGCAATGCTGACGATTTTAAAACTAGCTTGCTAGGTGGCATAGTTCAAGCCGTGCAACAATGGCTAAATAAGCTGGAAGTAGTCAGTGGCTATGTTTTTGAACCTCAGCGCAAAGCAGCAATTGGCTATTTTCAAATTCGGATGTGTCGCCAAGGTACGCAACCTCATGTAGCTACACTTACCGTTCACCCAGCCTACACTTGGCTGTATCCCGAACTATTATCACAATTAGCTCGAATTGCTCAAGATTTACCCCCTCAATCGTTGCAACTAGCATCGGCAGATTACCAGCAAGAAAGAGAGGAGTATTTAGAGCAAATTGGCGCTAAAAGAGTAGAACACACCTTGATGATGTCGCGCTCGGTATACCACAAGCTGCGCGAGTCTAAATTTGTGTCTTTAGAGGGATTGCAATGGTCAGAAATGTTGCAAGGATTCCAGCCAGCCCGCAAGCCTGTAGCGGGAGGAATGTCTTGGCTACAACCAAAACAACAAATGTCGCCGATAGAGGTGACAGATCCTAATTTAACGTCGTCAGAACCCAATACTTACTCTAATTTAGAATCGCCGCTCCCACCAGAATTAGGCAACCAGTAGACCAAACACCTATGTTACCGAGGATTTCCGCCCTAGGGTTAGATATTGGCAAAAAGCGCATTGGTGTAGCTGGCTGCGACGGTACAGGATTGATTGCCACAGGTTTAACTACGATAGAGCGTCAAACTTTTACTTTAGATGTCGCCCAATTCCAAAAATTGGTGCAAGAGCGCCATGCTCAAATCTTAGTAGTGGGAATGCCTTATACGATGAGTGGTGAACTAGGTTTTCAAGCTAAACAAGTACAAAAATTAGCGTCAAAACTTGCCCAAGTTTTAAACCTACCTGTGGAGTACGTAGACGAGCGCCTAACTTCGGTGGAAGCCGAGCAATTAATTCATTTAGAAAAAAAGACTACCCATTTTATTGATAAGGGATTAATCGATCGCAAAGCCGCCGCAATTATTTTACAGCGCTGGCTAGACCTAAGACGCAGTAGCAACTATTTACAGACCTTGGATGCTCCCCTCACCTAACTTGATTGCCGTTAAACTCGCATCCCGTGATATCCTAAAAACTGACAAATAGTACCTAATCAAGGCGCAAGTTCTTTAGTTACTTTTGTTATTAACAAATTGACAGTCCCCCATCGTCTATGTTTCCCTCCCCTGAAGAAAACGATCCATCTCCAACAGCTTCCATCACCCTTACTGATGAATCTGGGCGAAGTCTTCCCTGTTATATCGAGCGATCGCTATTTGTCGGGGATATAGAATATGTTTTACTGCTCCCGGAAGACTCAGCTATCGAAATTTTCGCATGGCATGGCGATGGCGATGAGGAAGAAGCAGTACCGATTGAAGATGATGAAACCATCGATCAAATCTTTACTACCGCCGAAGCTGTCCTCGCCGAGCAAAACTTGGTTCTCCGGCGCACGGCTTTCGCGCTTACGGTTGCGGGCGAACTTCCCCCGGTGGAAGATGCGGAGTTATTTACTTTAGAAATTGAAGAAGAAGGCTCGGAATTAGAACCGGAACAGTTGCAATTACTATCAAACTTCTATCATCAAGAGCAAGAATACTCAATCTATACGCCCCTAGATCCGTTGCTATTTTTTGCTAAGATGAATGCCGCCGGAAAGCCAGAGCTACTTTCTCAAGAAGAATTTGGTAAAATCCAGCCGCTACTAGAGGAGCAGCTATTTGACGAGATGGATTAATAGGTAGTTATTTAGGGTAGTTAAATAAGATGAAAGTAATGCAAAAAGCTTTCAAGTGGTCGCTCCTATTACTCTTGCCAGCCTTGGGAGTAGGTACTTGGTTGGGTTGGAATTGGTGGAATGGAGCAACTTCTCCTACCCCAAATAATCGCGTAACATCTATTCAAGTCAAACCAGGAACGCCCGCGCAACAAATAGGTCAACAGTTGGAAGCGGCGGGGGTAATTCGTTCTAGCCAAGCTTGGAGTTTATGGGCGCGATACTTGCAAAAACAAGAACCCAAAGGAGGCTTTAAAGCCGGAAACTATCTCATAGCTCCAAATCAACCGCTATCGGTGGTTGCCGAACAAATCTGGAATGGCAAAGTTGTAGAACTAAGTTTTACGATTCCTGAAGGTTGGTCATTGCGACAAATGGGCGAATACTTTGAAAAACAAGGTTTCTTCTCGGCTCAAGAATTTTTAGCGGCGGCACGGAAAATTCCTAGAAACGAGTATTCGTGGTTGCCTGTCAACTTACCTCATTTGGAAGGTTTTTTGTATCCCGACACCTACAAACTCAATGGTGATAGCGTTACTCCGGCAATTGTTGTTAGGCAAATGCTCAACCAATTTCAAGTTGTAGCTTTGCCTGTATACCAAGCAGGTAAAAGTAAAACAGATTTAGACTTGTTAGAGTGGGTAACTTTGGGCAGTATTGTGGAAAAAGAAGCCGTAATTCCCCAAGAGCGATCGCGCATTGCGGGAGTATTTGCTTCAAGGTTGCGTCAAGGGATGCTATTACAAACCGATCCGACAGTAGAATACGCTCTTAATATTCGCCAAACTAAAGAACAACCTTTAACTTTTGCTCAAATCAAAGTTGCTAGTCCTTACAATACCTATGTTTTTCCTGGCTTACCCCCTACTCCCATAGCAAGTCCCGGCATTGCTAGTTTAAAAGCCGCCTTGAACCCCGAAAAGACTGCTTATCTTTACTTTGTCGCTCGTTACGATGGGACTCATGTATTTAGCAAAACTTTAAGCGAACATACGGCGGCGCAAGTAGCTATTCGCAAACAAGTTTCGGCAAATTAAACCCCAATGAAAATATGACATGGAACAAATATTTACAGCCAGACTTAAACTTGCAAAGCTCAGTTTTAAGTTTGACCCCCGATATTATCGCTCAGTATCAACTTAAAGGGCTAGTTTTAGATGTAGATGAAACTCTTGTCCCAGTAAAAGCAACTACCGCCTCCCCAGAACTACAAGACTGGGTTGAGGGTATTCGACCCACTACTAAGCTGTGGCTAGTAAGTAATAACCTTAGCGATGTGCGGATTGGTGGTATTGCCCGTTCTTTAGACTTGCCTTATATTTTAGGCGCAGTAAAACCATCGGTGCGTAAGCTACGACAAGCGGTTGCAGCCATGAATTTACCTGTAGAACAAATTGCTATGGTAGGCGATCGCTTATTTACAGATGTGATTGCTGGCAATCGGCTGGGAATGTTCACAATTTTAGTAGATCCCTTTCTTAATCCAGGGGAAGCGGTGCGCTCTTATCCAATCCGCAATTTTGAGGTACTTATATCGCAGCTTGTAGGCGCTTCAATATTGCCGAAACAAAAACTAACACAGAATAAAAGTTAGGAAATATAAAGAAAATATTATAAACTTGTGATTTTCCAAAAATGTCTGTAATGATATATACAGTTCAAATAGAGTCAGCGCTATAAAGACTCTATCTATAAATAATAAATAATTTTGTCAAGCGTCAGCCTCACTTATAGGGGAACTGGCGCTTGACTATTTGTCTGTAGCACAGGCATATATCTAATGACCCAAACTATAGTTATCAAAATTGGCACTTCTAGCCTGACTCAGCCCCAAACCGGACAACTGGCTTTGTCTACTATTGCCACATTGGTAGAAGTTTTAAGTCAGTTGCGGCAGCAAGGTCATCAAGTAATTTTGGTATCTTCGGGAGCGGTAGGGGTAGGTTGCGCCAGGTTGGGATTGACCGAAAGACCCAAAGAAGTCGCCCTCAAACAAGCTGTAGCCGCCGTAGGTCAAGGGCGATTGATGCGGGTGTATGATGACTTGTTTAATACCCTCGGTCAGCCTATTGCTCAAGTGCTTTTAACTCGTGGTGATTTGGTATCGCGTAGCCGTTATATCAATGTCTATCGTACCTTTGCTGAACTACTCAAACTAGGAGTAATTCCGGTAGTCAATGAAAATGATACTGTAGCTGTTGATGAATTAAAGTTTGGCGATAACGATACTTTATCTGCTTTAGTGGCAAGTTTGGTAGAAGCCGATTGGCTATTTTTGTTAACCGATGTCGATCGCCTTTATTCTGCCGATCCGCGATCGTTTCCCGATGCTCAACCCATTTCTTTAGTTAAAAATATTAATGACTTAACCGAGCAAGTCCAAATAGGCGATCGCGCCTCTAAATGGGGTACGGGGGGAATGATTACAAAAATCGCCGCCGCCCGTATTGCTACCGCCGCCGGGGTGCGGACAGTAATTACTCAAGGCAATCCTGGCAATATTCAAAAAATCTTACAAGGAGAAGCTTTAGGTACAGAGTTTGAACCGCAAAAAGAGCCAAATAAGGCGCGTAAACGTTGGATTGCTTACGGTTTAGTCCCTATGGGAAAATTAACTTTAGATATTGGTGCAGTTAAAGCCATTGCTCAAGAAAGAAAATCTTTACTAGCGGCGGGAATTAATGCTGTAGCGGGAGAATTTGAAAGCCAAGAAGCGGTGGAATTGTGCGATCGCAGTGGTAAAGCGATCGCCAGAGGCATTGTCAACTACAATAGCAGCGAACTGCAACAGATTTTAGGACGACATTCGAGCGAAATATCAACGATTTTGGGCTACACGGGGGCGGAAACCGTAGTCCACCGCGATAACCTTGTTTTGACCTAAATTAGCTAGAGGGGTAGGTTTTGCTGCTTAGAATTTTAATGTTTAGATTTAGTCCTTTTAAATCCGAACTAATGTAGGACAGCAAAGCATAGATAAAAATAACTATCCCCATCATTTCCATAAATTCCTCAATGGAGGTAAGAATAGATGTAATAAAGTTATTGTTGGTATAAAGCTCGGTATAAGCTCCAGACAATAATTCCATTCCCATTGCCCCGCCGATAAAAACTGCCCCCGCCGTTAAAAATAAGCGTTTTGTTTTAGGAGGGAGAGCATTAATAAATTTTAGAAATCCCAAAAATACCGCGAAAGCAAAAATTGCTCCAGGAATCACCCAAGCGTAATATAAAAAGCCACTGGTATTAAGAGAACTTCTCAAGGGTTCTATAAATTTTTCGTGAATCGCAATTGCTTCATCAAGGGCTAAATATACAAAAATAATTGCTAATGCTTTCCAGTAATTGACATGGCGATCGCCCGCTACCTGTTTGATCTTAGCAACGATCGCCAGTAACATTGCACAAAATAGTAAAGCTGACCAAGAGTAGAGGGTAGGAATATTTTGTTCTACATCGACATTAGATATGGATGCCAAAGTATCTCTTAAGGGGAAATCCGGTAAATAGTATATACAGAACTGGAAAAACAAACTGCATACAACCAAACCAGATACTAAGAAAACTAAAAAACGGGTAGTTTTTTCAGGAGACAAAGAAAATATTAGTTTTTTGGTTGACGATCTGGTGATGTAAGGATAGTTGTTTATCTGTTCGACGGCAGTTAGATTAGTATCACCCTTTTGGGACTCCTTAGCCCATCTATTTGCAGTTCTGTGGGGCAATACTATTTTTTCCATTAAATACTCAATAGTTTGCTGTTTTACCCAGCCGCAATCTACGAGAATTGTTCCTAAGCGCTTTTTGCAATAGCTTTGCTTTTTGAGGGCAACTTCTAATTGTTCTGGTGTAATCATCCCAGCTTCAATTAGGTACGCTCCTAACGGCTTAACGCTCTCGCTTTGTGCTTCAATTTTACTAATCACTACTTTAACCTTATTCTTGATCTATGCTCGTTGAATTAGTAAAGTTCTACTTACTTTTACCGCGCTCAGTAAGTAGATATACGTAATATTGAGCTTGATTAAGATTAGTTTAACTAAGATTAGATTAAGAAAATATAAACCTTAGGTAAATTTAGGGGCAAATATATTTTAGTTAATAAATTTTTTGTAAAGCTATACCTAACTTGGGTATAGCTTTAACTTTGGGCGCAAACCATACAGCCTTTTTGGATAATTGCTTTAGGTCGCTATCTACAAGCGTACTAAGAACTTAGTAAGCTTTTTTTGGTTAAGACTTGACGAATTGCAATTAAAACTATTCCTATGCCTGTAAACACCAATGCCAAAATATGGCTTTCACGGGTAGCAAAATAAACAAGAGCCACATTAGATAGCAACGCTACAACTGGGACTGCGGAGGGAACTTGAAACCCACTGGCGCGGGGTTCTCGGCGTTTGGTAATTAGAAGGGAAATATTTACCAAACAAAACATTGATAGCAGCAAAGTCGCGGTAGTTCCAGCTAAAAATTCTAAAGTCCCAGAAAGCGCCAGAAAAATTGCAATCGGTAAAATAACCACCATCGTTCGATGGGGAGTAGCCCGCCTAACGTGTAACTTTCCCAGCCAAGATGGTAATAGCCCTTCCCGCGACATTCCATAAAGCAGCCGCGATGAAGTGACAAAATTTAGCAACCCCGTATTGAGAATCGCAAATAGAGGAATGATTGTAAAGAATATGGGCGGAAAATTGGGTTGCGCCTGGCTGACTACATCAAGTAAAGGAGCGCTAGAGTTGTTAAGCTCCACTGGATTGACTACCTGAATAGCAAGCCAGGAAATTAGAATGTAAAAAGTTCCCGCAATGCCCAATGATAGCAGGATGGCTCTAGGAACATTGCGCTCAGGATTTTTTACTTCTTCAGCAACATTGACAATATCCTCAAATCCAATAAAGGCATAAAAAGCCAGAGATGCTCCTTGTAAAATTGGTATCCACCCAATGGCTGGCGTTGGGGAAGTAGAACTTATAGGAGTTGCTTCACCTCCCCCGAATAAAAACAAGCTGGCAACTAAAATCACAATAACTAGCCCCGAAGCTTCAACTGTTGTGCAAACAATATTTAGGGCTGAAGACTCCTCCATGCCTCTAAAATTGACAAAGGCTAGAGCCGAAAACAGCGTGAGGATAATTAACCAAACAGGAACCGATGGAGCAAATTTGTTGAAGTAGCCAGCAAAGGCGTTTGCTCCCGTCGCCATTGAAACGAGGCAGGTACAAAACATTACCCAACCGACTAAAGTTGAGAGCAAATGGTTGTGAAATGTCTTGTGGACGAAGTAAGCAACGCCTCCACTTTGGGGAAATCGGCTGCCAAGTTCGGCGTAACTTAAGGCTGTAAGCGCTGCCACCACCATCGCGCTCAAAAACGAAACCCATACCAAAGTTCCAGAAAATCCGGCAACTTTGCCCACCAGTGCATAAATTCCCGCGCCGAGAATATCACCTACGCCATAAATAACTAGCGTTGGCAGTCCAAACACTCGCTTTAGTGAATCTGCTTCCAGGTTTTCCATAAACTACTGTACCTACTGTGTTTTCGTCAGTATAGAGTTTATAGGCTTTGTAACTGCTCAATTGTTACTGTTTGATGGCAAGGAAATTAATATTTTAAGAAAACCGTCAGCACCCTAATTAATAGTAGTAGAAATATTTATAGCAAAAATGCCCAATTTGTGAGGAATTTAGGCATTTTTAAAGTTGTACATTAAATAATTTTTAACTTATTCAGTTACATTAGGTTTTTTAAAGCTACATTCTTGGATAAAACAACGTTCTAGTAGTTTAATTTTATATAAATACCCAAATTGGCGCGGATTTAATATACATTTAGTTTCGGCACTAAAGACGGGTTGGCTTAAAAATTGCCATACTGGAAAATTATTCGAGCTATTTAGTATATTCATAGTACAAATTTACGGAGCGACGGTTTGATTGATTGCTGGAAAAATACAATCTTTGTTTACTTTTCCAGATTGCCATAATTAATATTCAATTTGCTTGGTGGGTTCTACGGAATATTTTAGACGGATTTTTACAAACTATGTAATTTTGCGGATGCGCTATGAACAAATATAGTTTTTTTGTAGTAATTTGATACTGCAACTAACCAGTATCAATAAATTTATTACTGTATTAATACAGTAAGTTGGGAAAAGGCGATCGCAAATTATTATTAAATTTTTATACTAACTTCAACATAACGTAACATTGCAGTTTGTAAAGATAAATACTGAGTAATGGAGGCTTGCCATAAACATTTTTGAAATGGTAACGTCTAAGGCTATCTAGACATCTTACGTTAAAGAAACTCCAGTATATGAAGTCTCCGCTTATTGGTTTGACATTGGTTGCAACTTTGTTTACCCCCGTTGCTATGGCTGCTCCTCCTAGAAGTGCTGACCAAACTATCGAATGTGAAATATTAGTAGTGGGTGGTGGATTGAGCGGGGTTGCTACCGCCTATGAAGGCTTGCTGAGTGGCAAAACCGTTTGTCTGACAGAGATTACTGACTGGGTAGGAGGACAAATTTCGGCTCAGGGAACATCGGCTTTAGACGAGCGACCAACCCAAAGAGCAAAGTTATTATACCCCCGTGGTTATTTGGAATTGCGATCGCGCATTGAGCGCAAATATAAAGAACTAAATCCTGGAGACTGTTGGGTAAGCGATTCTTGTTTTTTGCCGAGGGATGGCAATGAGATTTTAGCTAAGGTACTAACAGATGCGGCAAAAAAAGGCAAGGGCAAGTTTAAGTTTTTCCCTTCGACGGTAGTCAAGGAATTACAAAAGACACCAAATATAATCAATGGGGCGATCGCTATTCAACACCGCCCCGCCAAAGGCGCACCACCTCTTAATACTCAGCCTCTATCGCAAACCATTACCCAAGCCTATACTTACGCTAATTCCGCTAATTTTGACAAAAGTATTATTCGTTTTGTCCCCGCCAAACCCAAGAAAAATAGCCCTTTAGTTAAAAGTAATGCCCCTAACTGGTACGTAATTGATGCGACCGAAACGGGGGAATTGGTGGCGCTGGCAGATGTCCCTTATCGGCTGGGTATTGATGCGCGTTCTTACTTAGAACCCTCCGCTTCTAGTGCGAGTAACGATGCTTATTGCACTCAAGGCTTTACTTATACCTACGCCATGGAGGCAACAAAAGAACCCCAAGTTCAAACAATGCCACCTTTTTATCTTCAATATTCACCCTACTATAGTTATGAGTTGCAACGTCTAGCAAGTTTTCCTTTAGTTTTTACTTATCGCCGCATTTGGAGTCCGGGAGAAGGAGAAACAGCTAAGTTTGGCGGGATTGAATTTACAAACCCCACACCGGGGGATATTTCTATGCAAAACTGGACGTGGGGCAATGACTACCGCCCAGGTACGAGCAGCGATAATTTGGTGTACGCTCGTAACCAGTTGCAGGCAACCAAACAACTAGATCCGGGACAATGGATGGGAGGCTTGCGAGTAGAAAGTCTGCGTAAAGCTGAAGAAATTGCCATTGGCTATTATTACTGGCTAGTAGCTGGAACAACGGACTCTCAACTAGGGGAAGGAGTTAAGCAACCGCAACCAAATTATCGCTATTTATCAGGATTAGATTCGCCGATGGGAACTGTTAACGGCTTATCTAAGTATCCTTATATGCGAGAAGGAAGGCGGATAATTGGCAGACCTAGTTGGGGACAACCCCAAGGCTTTACAGTATGGGAAATTGATATTTCTCGCCGGGATTATACAGATAAATACTACACAGACACCTTATCACCAGAGACTTATCGCAGTTTAAAAGCGGCGCTATCGGGATTAGAAGCAACGGCTGTAATTGGTGGTACTAGAGAAGCAAATTCAACCATGAGGCGATCGCGTTCGACAATTTATACTGACTCTGTGGGTATTGCTCACTATGCTATAGACTTTCATCCCTGCATGGTCAAAAGTCCCCCCGAAGCACCAGGAAATATCGAGCGTCCCGGCGAACGATTGGGCGCTGGACAAGCTTACCCGTTTCAAATTCCTTTAAGGGCGATGATTCCGCAAAAGATCGATAATATGCTGGTAGCAGGGAAAAGTATTGCGACAAGCCATATTGCAGCCGCAGCTTACCGAGTACATTCTTTTGAGTGGTCGTCGGGAGCGGCGGCGGGAAATACCGCAGCTTTTAGTTTGGATAATGCGATCGCACCTTACCAATTAGTCGATAATTTACCCCAACAAGAGCCGCAGCTAGAGGCGCTTAAACGTCGATTGAAAACCCAAGGCAATCCTACGGCTTTCCCTGACACTTCAATTTTCAATGAAGATTGGGACGATTGGCGCTAAAAAGTTAGGGGATGAGGGGATTTATTTACAGTTCTCTCATCCCGATTTTTTTATCCTCTGGTATCTTGGAATGTAGTTTAATTAAGCTTTTTTATATAGATTATGACTAGGTTACATTCAACAATTGTCCGCGCTATGGTAAATTCTGCACCAACTATTGCTCCCACTCGTAACAGCGAAGTTACTCGTAAGATTTATCCCAACTACAAAATTATTGTCTTAAATGACGATTTCAATACCTTTGAACACGTAGCAAAATGCTTGCTAACTTATATTCCGGGGATGAGTAGCGAAAATGCTTGGGAACTAACTAATCAAATCCACTTTGAAGGACAAGCTATTGTCTGGGTTGGCCCTCAAGAACAAGCAGAGCTTTATCATCAACAACTTAGACGTGCGGGTTTGACTATGGCTCCTCTAGAGGCAGCCTAAACCATCATGGGCAAACCCACTAGCGGTAGACTTGTACTCAATCACTCTACCCATATTCCTGGACTGATTCGCATTTTGGAAGCTTTGACTAAGCTTGAAGGTATCCACACGATTACCCCCGGCGTTATTAGTAGAACAAAAGGTCACATCCCCCAAATGCAGTTAAGAGTATCTGTACCAATTCGCGGCGGCTTTAAAATTATTGCCAGACTTGGTAAGACGGTGCAAGAAGTATTTATTCTCACGACTTTGAGCCAAGAACAACTAGAGGAGTTGTTGCAACGGTAAGGCTCTACATTGGCTCGTAGACAAGATCGGGAATCAGACTCAACACTTTTTCTAATTCCTCTTGATGACCAATGCCTAAAAATTTGTCATCTTCGCGATAAATTTGCACCGGAGAATTAATTAAAATTTGCTCATCGCCTGCAACTTTTTGTCCTTGACACCATTTTTGAGCCACAGGCGCAGATAAAGTTACTAAGGGTAGATGCTGTAAGGCGGCTGGAGGGGCAATAGGGCTAAAAGTTCCTTGTTGTAGCTGCGCCGTTAGTTCGTCGAAAGTCAAGCTGTTTGAGAGGCTAAAACCAGCGCTTTGAGTGCGAATTAGAGCCGCTAGAGTTCCGCCAGTAGCTAAAGCTGTACCCAGATCGCGGGCGATCGCTCTGATATAAGTTCCTGCACTACAACTAATTGCTACATCAATTTCAGGATACTCACCATCACGCCACTCTAATATTTCTAACTGATATACTTCTACATTCCTAGCTGGAACTTCTATAGTTTCACCACGCCGCGCTAGATCGTATAAGCGCTTTCCCTGCACTTGTATGGCACTATATTTTGGCGGAATTTGGGATAATTTGCCTATAAATTGCTTTAAAGTCCAGGTAACTTGTTCTAACGTTACGTTTGTTCCAGGCGTTTGACTAATAATTTCTCCTTCTAGATCGTCTGTCGCCGTTACTACCCCCAAGCGAATTGTTGCTTGATAAGCTTTGTCTGGTTGCAAGTATTGTAATAGCCGCGTTGCTTTACCCAAGGCGATCGGCAAAACCCCCGTGGCGGCTGGATCTAACGTGCCTCCGTGTCCTATACGTTTGAGACGCAACAACCCCCGCAACTTAGCTACACAGTCATGAGATGTAAAGTCAGTTGGCTTGAATAGATTGATAAAACCTTGCACAAATAAAGTATCCTACTAAGCTGCTAATCGATGTTTATTTTAGTTGGAAACCAGAAGTGCGATCGCTTTTATAAATTTTGTACTATTGGTACAAAATGCCACAAAGCTTATAGATTGGCTAAAAACTTGAAGATCGTCTTTAGTCAAAAATCATCAAGGTTTTGCCGGAAATCACCCTTGAGCCATCGATACTAATTATTAGTAATTTGCTTTTTTGGGTGCAATGATGATTCAGAAAATTAAACAGAGTAAAGAAAATTGGCACTTTTTCTATCGTGCTTTTACTATTAGTCTCAGCATTTTGTTATTATCTGAAGCCGTAGCCGTTGGTACTCACAGAAGTATAATAGCCCAACAACCGCCCGCCGCTACTTCTCCTAGTCTTAACAGCCAAGGACAACAACTATTAAACGAAGCACAGCAACTTTTAAAACAAGGAACTAATCAGTCGCGGATACAGGCTTTAGCTAAATACCAGCAAGCTTTGGCAATTTGGCAAAAACTAGGCGATCGCGCATTTGTGGCTTTAACACTCCAAAGTATCGGTTTAACTTACTATTTGCAAAACGATAATCCCAAAGCTTTAGCAAATTATACCCAAGCTTTAGAGCTTCGACGGGCTTTAGGCGATCGCTATGGTGAAGCAATTATGCTTAATTCTATTGGTGGGGTTTATGCTGCTTTGGGCGACAAGCAACAAGCTATTCAATCCTACAACCAAGCTGTAACTCTGTTTAGAGCCGAAAAAAAATCAGCCGAATTAGCATCAACATTAATCAGCTTAGGGGGAGTTTATGCTTCAGTCGGCGATACAGCTAAAGTAATTGCGTATTACAACCAAGCTTTAGAAATCCAACGCTTGGCAAACGATCGCCTTGGAGTTGCCAGCACTTTGAGCAATTTAGGCAGAATTTATACTTCTTTAGGCGAAAATCAGCAAGCGTTAAATACTTATAACCAAGCACTGGAGATCCAAAAAGCGGAAGGAAACAAACCTGGAATTGTAGAGGTTTTGCAAGGGTTGGGCGCACTTCATACTTCATTTAACGAAAGTCAAAAAGCTTTAGAGATTTACAACCAAGCTTTAGAAATCCAAAAATCGGGGGTGGGTAATTCCATCGATCGCGCTTTAACACTAATCGGTATTGCTGGTAGCTATCAGGGATTAAGCGATTATCCTCAAGCTATCGAAAACTACAATCAGGCTATAGCCTTACAACAAGCGGTGGGTAATCGTTTAGCAGAAGCCGAAATCCTCAATCAACTAAGCTTTGCTTACGATCAAACTGGGGAAAAGCAAAAAGCCTTGGAAGTTTTGAATACAGCCTTAAACTTACAAAAAGCCGCAGGCGATCGCGCACGGGAAGCTTTTACTTTGGGTAATATCGCCGGAATTTATAATTCTTTGGGAGATTATCAACAAGCCCTCGATGCCCATAATAAGGCTTTAACACTCCAAAAAGCTGTTCAAGATCGCCCCGGTGAAGCTGTTTCGCTTAATGATATTGCCCAAGTTTATAGTTCTTTAGGCGACTATCAGCAAAGTGTTGACTCTCATAACGCCGCTTTGGCGATCTTTCGCTCCATAGGCGATCGCGCCCAAGAAGGGCAAACTCTCGATAATATTGGCGGCGTATACCGCTTATCGAAAAATTATCACCAAGCCTTAGATTACTACAATCAAGCCTTGGCTGTACGACGGGCTACGGGCGATCGCTTTCGAGAATTTGCAACGCTAACAGGTGTAATTAGAGCCTATGAATCGTTGAAAGATTATCCCAAAGCTTTAGAATCAGCAAATAGCGCTCTAAGCATTGCTCGCGCCCAAAAAAGTCCCTTTGCTGAAGCTTCCGCCTTAGCTTTAACAGGGAGAGTATATTTAGCTTCGGGAAATAACCCTCAAGCTTTAGAATCTTCAAAGGCGGCGTTAAAAACTTGGCAGCAATTGGGTATTCGCGCCGCCGCCGCCCCAACGCTGGATAATATTGGTAAAACTTATCATGCTCAAGGAAATTATCCTAACGCGATCGCCTCTCACAAGGAAGCTTTAGCTGTATGGCAAAGTTTGGGCGATAAAGCAGGCGAAGCTGAGAGTTTATACAATATTGCCATTAGCGAACAAGGGCGAAACAATTTCCCTCAAGCTCAAACTCAAATTAAAGCCGCGATCGCCGTTGTTGAAACATTGCGTACCAAAATCGCAAGTAAAGACTTAAGAGCTACTTATTTTGCTTCAGTGCAGAGATACTATGAGTTTTATACAGACTTATTGATGCAGTGGCACAAAAAAGAGCCAAGAGCGGGGTTTAACGTGGAGGCTCTGCAAGTAAGCGATCGCGCCCGCGCCCGTAGTTTGTTAGAAATTCTCACCGAAGCTAACGCAGACATCCGTAAGGGGGTAGATCCGCAACTGCTAGCAAAAGAACGGAATTTGCAAACGGCGTTAGATGTAGCCGAAACTCGGCGGGTAAGAATCCTTAGCGCTAACCATACTCCCGCCCAAGCCACCGCCGTAGATAAACAAGTTTCTGAACTATTAAACCAATACCAAGCCTTGCAAGCCCAAATTCGGACTACAAGCCCCCAGTATGCCGCCTTAACTCAACCCCAAGCGCTGAAACTCGCCCAAATCCAAAAACTCTTAGATCCCGATACTGTATTGCTGGAATACTCTCTAGGTAAAAAACGCAGCTATTTATGGACGGTAACGGCTAATTCTTTAACTAGCTACGAATTGCCACCCCAACAAGAAATAGAAACTCTTGCCAAGCAATATTACCAATTAGTTACCGATAAACGTTTTGGTTTGAAACGGCAAAACTTAGCTCAAGTAGCTACTAATTTAAGCGACATTCTTTTAAAACCCGTAGCTGGACAAATTGCCAAAAAACGTTTAGTAGTAGTTAGCGATGGTGCGCTGCAATACGTGCCATTTACTGCCTTACCTTCACCAAATAACAATGCTACGCCGTTATTAGTTGAGCATGAAATTGTTAGTTTGCCATCAGCTTCTACAATTGATGTATTGCGACGCGAATTAATTGGACGTAAACCTGCACCTAAAACCGTAGCAGTAATAGCAGATCCAGTATTTACCACTAATGACGAAAGAGTAAAAACTGCAACTTCATCTACTCCCTCTAGCAATCCCAACTCTTTGTTGCAGAGATCCGCTACACAATCGGGCGTAAATTTTGCCCGTTTACCTGGTACGAGAAAGGAAGCCGAGCAAATTTTAGCGCTTGTACCCGCAAGTGAGCGATCGCAAACTTTTGATTTTCAAAGCGATCGCGCGGCGGTGACTAGCTCAAATCTAAGCCAGTATCGAATTATTCATTTTGCTACTCATGGCATCCTCAACAGCCTTAATCCTGAGCTTTCGGGGGTGGTGCTATCGCTGGTAGACGAAAAAGGTGCGCCGCAAAATGGCTTTTTGCGCCTAAATGAAATATTCAATCTCAATTTACCTGCCGAATTAGTTGTACTTAGTGCCTGTCAAACAGGTTTAGGAGAACAAGTCCGAGGTGAAGGAATTATTAGCTTGACAAGGGGCTTTATGTATGCTGGTGCGCCGCGAGTGGTAGTAAGTTTGTGGAGTGTAGACGATCTTGCTACTGCCGAGTTAATGGGCAAATTTTATACAGAAATGCTGAAAAAAGGGTTAAAGCCTGCCGCAGCCTTGCGCTTGGCGCAGATAGAGGTGTGGAAGCAAGACAAATGGAAATCGCCTTATTACTGGGCAGCATTTGGGTTGCAAGGGGAATGGAGATAACTTTTTGTCTTACACTTTGAGGCTGAAGGCAAGTTGATGAGCAAACAATTTACTCATCAACTATTTTGCCATAAGTCTGATGTTAGACTTTACCATTTTGGGAATCTGCTTCGGCTTTTGAGTTATTTGTTGGTTTGATTACTTTGGCAATTGCTTGCTGGATAAATTCCTGCATAAATTCATCACGGCGATTAAGCTCAAACTGTCTTTGGACTACTTCAGTCATCCCACCATCTCCCCAATCTTGATTGTGGCGAAAATACTCAATAAAACTTCTCCCAGCAATCCGCGTCAAATAAGCCGCCGTGACTCCTTGAATTGCTTTACCAACAACAATTGTAGTGAGATTAAATTGCAAAGCTGTGGATAAAAGTTGAATTGCTCCTTTGACAATGCCCAAACTGGCTAAAGTTTTGGCTAAAGACAGCGCTAATTCTCGCCCCCGCTCTAAATTTAACTCGCAGCCGTAAATTTTGCCGATTTCTACTACCATTTGGGCGTTTACTGCGGCGGTTGCCAATAAATCCACCACAGGTATTGGAGTTACCGAAACTACCCCCGCCCCAATCCAAGCAAAACGATCTACAACTTTTTCGGCTTGGCGGCGACGTTGGGAGTCAATAAGTTTTCGAGCGTCATCTCCTAGGCGTTGGGATTGCAGCAAAATGTTATCAGCAACTAAATCCTCTCCTTCCGCTCTTAGCACCGCCGCCATACGCCGGAGTAAGGGGAGAATTTCGGGTTCGGGATGGAAAATTTCGCCATTTTCGCTTTTGAAGCTTTGGGGATTGGCAGAAATTGCCACAATGTCCACGGGTTTAATAAAACTGTGGACTCGTTCGCGCAAACGGGCAATAATTATTTCGGTATCGGCTTCGGTGTAAAGATCGATTTTATTGAGGACAATTAGCGATCGCTTGCCCATTGCCGCTAAGGTCTGTAATGGCTGATATTCCGAGCTTCTTAGGTCATTATCTACTACAAATAAGAGTAAATCTGCGCCAGTTGCTAAGGAACGCGCTAGTTTTTCGCGCTCAGTTCCCGCTATACCCGCTTCTAAAATACCTGGAGTATCAGTAATCAAAATTTCCCGACTCATGCCTTTTAATTTTAAGCTGTAAGTCTCCCCAATTTCTGTTGTTCCCATCGGTGCATCGACTTTACCAATTTGGTTGGCAAGCTTTGAAGAGTGTTCCCCCGAACTTTCCACAATGCGCCCAATTAAAGCATTTACAAGCGAAGTTTTCCCCGCCGAACCCGTACCAAATACTACTACTTGCAATTCACCGCCCGACAACGTAGCTTCAATTTCTTGGGAACGACCTAATAAAACTCGTCTGGCAACTTCATCCTCAATTTGGGCTACTTGTTGACGAATTGCGCGGAGAGTTTCTTCCGCCGCTTCGGTTTTAATAACGGGAATTTGTGGTTGACGGCGCTGCTTTGGTGAAGACTTAGCACCCTTATTAAATAGCAAAACATAGTAGACAAATAAGCCAATTAATCCTGCCAGCAAAGCAACAATTAATAGCAGTAGCAAATTAGCTAAAAAAGGTGAGGTAAAAGCAGTATAGCTATACAACCAGGACAAAGAATTAACTAGCCACAGCATTAACCCCAAAATCAGGATTAAACCAATAATCAGCGTCAATAGGCGCGATAGGGGCATAGTTTAGGGTCAGGTGGTAGCAACAATTAACTAGATTCTAGTCTTTCTGTGGCGAAGGTAGTATTTAAAGTAGCTATATAAACGTTTCTCTAGAGCTTACTACCAAACAATTATGAGTAACGAAGTTGCTGCAAATAATTCTCCTGCAACGATTCAGCCTGTAGAAATTCAAGAAACTTTGGACGAGTTATACAATAAGTATCGGCTTTTGCAAATAGGTCAGTTGGCAACTTACATTCCAGAACTAGCAAAAGTGAATCCAGAATTGTTTAGTATCTGCATCATCACTGTAGACGGTCAATGTTTTAAAGTCGGAGATTTTCAGCAATTATTTACTATTCAGTCTATCTCTAAAGTGTTTGTTTATGGACTGGCGCTGGCAGAACATGGACGAGAACAAGTGTTAGCTAAAGTAGGTGTAGAACCAACGGGAGATGCTTTTAATGCGATTATTCTTGACGAGAAATCCAAGCGTCCTTATAACCCAATGGTCAATGCTGGAGCGATCGCTATTACCAGTCTAATTAAAGGCAATGAACCAACAGAGCGGTTAAGTCGGATGTTATCAATGTTTGAGGGCTACATTGGACATGAAACTACTGTCGATATGCTCACCTTCATGTCAGAGCGCACCACCGGACACCGTAACCGCGCCATGGCTCACCTGATGCTTAATTTTGGCATGATTGATGAAAAAATCGATGAAGCTCTTGATCTTTACTTTCAGCAATGTTCTTTGGCGATTAACTGTTTAGATTTGGCTGTAATGGCTGCAACATTATCTAATCAAGGTAGAAACCCATTAACTCACGTCCAAGCTGTTCCCTCCTGCTATATCAGAGATATTCTTAGTGTTATTTATACCTGCGGAATGTACAACTTTGCTGGAGAGTGGGCTTACAAAGTTGGCTTACCTGCAAAAAGTGGTGTAAGTGGTGGGCTACTTATAGTTGTACCTGGTCAGATGGGCATTGGGATTTTTTCACCGCTTTTAGATGAGCGTGGTAATAGCGTTCGAGGAGTCAAAGTTTCTGAAGAACTATCGCAACGTTTTGGGTTGCATCTGTTTGATTGTAAAAAACGGGATGTTGGCTAAAAATGCGATCGCATTCTAGATGTTGGTCAAGCTAGAACTGTAGAGTAGGGCAAGCGCGATCGCCATTAAACCAGTTCCAAAAAATTATTCTGTATCTATTAAAACCGTAACCGCCGCAACCGCAATTAGCATTTCGTCGTTTTTATCCTTGAGAGAAGCGATCGCCCGACCTTGAACCACCATCCCACCGGACTCTACAGTTAAAGACTTTTGTCCAAAAGGTAGTACAGCTAGAACTTCAGATTCCCGTACTTGTTCTGGGTAAGGTA
The DNA here is from genome assembly GCF_000332075.2 of Synechocystis sp. PCC 7509. Taxonomy (NCBI): domain Bacteria; kingdom Bacillati; phylum Cyanobacteriota; class Cyanophyceae; order Synechococcales; family Merismopediaceae; genus Synechocystis; species Synechocystis sp. PCC 7509. Next base: position 1,076,428 of record NZ_ALVU02000001.1, read on the forward strand.
CAGCTACTTTGACCTCAACAATCATTTGGTCTGGATCGCTTAAACCCGCAACTTCCCAAACGCCCAGCAAAGCATTATTGGCGATCGCATTTCTTACCGCCCTTGCTGCTGCAACAGTGGGTTCTTGCCCGTGTTGGTCAATGCCCATCCCCATTTCAATGATGAATCGTTTACCGGAAAAATGGGTCTAAAGCCCCGCCGTTCTAGGACGGCTTTATATTAATTATATTAGTTATCCGTATCATTGTATAATAAATGTTAGGAGGTAACGAGAATGTACGGATGTCAGCAAACATTAATTAGTCACAACAATGAACTTAAAGCAATACTTAAATATGTCTGTGCCGAAGCTAACAAACTGTCTAATTGTGGGCTATACTACGCCCGTCAAATGTATTTTAAGGCGGGAAAAATAGTTAATAAGTTTGACTTGCATAAGCAACTTAATAAAAACCCACATTTTGGGGCATTGCAATCGCAAACGGCACAGCAAGCACTAACCACTATTGCAGAGTCGTTTAAGTCATTTTTAGGACTGTTAAAAGCTTATAGAAACGGAACTATAGCAGATTGTCCTAAACTGCCTAACTACCGCAAGAAAGGATTAACACTTGTTACTTATCCAAGCCAAGCAGTCAAGTTAATTGACCATCAATTAAGGTTTCCGCTAGGAAGTAAAGTTAAAACTTGGTTTGGGCTAGATGCTTTTTATCTGCCGATGCCATCAAACCTAGATTATAAAAGCGTTAGAGAGTTTAGAATACTGCCTAGGGGTGGCTGCTTTTATGTAGAATTTGTTTATAAACTAGAATCGGTTTCAAGCGATGTAAATCCTGATTTTGCTTTAGGAATTGACCCAGGTTTAAACAACTGGCTAACTTGCGTTTCTAACGTAGGAACAAGTTTTATAGTTGATGGAAAACACCTCAAGTCGCTTAACCAATTCTACAACAAACAAATCTCAACTATTAAAGAAAACAAACCACAAGGTTTCTGGTCTAATAAGCTTGCCTCTATCACAGAAAAGCGCAATCGGCAAATGCGGGACGCTGTTAATAAAGCCGCTCGAAAAGTTTTAACTCATTGTTTAAATAACAAGATTGGGACTCTTGTATTTGGCTGGAACAAAGGGCAAAAAGACAGTTCAAATATGGGAAGAGTTAATAACCAAAAGTTTGTATCAGTCCCGACTGCCAAACTGAAAGATAGGATTGCTCAGTTATGTGAACAGTATGGAATTAAGTTTGTAGAAACTGAGGAATCCTATACTTCAAAAGCTTCGTTTGTTGATGGTGATTTTCTGCCTATTTTCGGTGAAAAACCCGAAGGGTGGAAGTCTTCAGGCAAACGGACAAAGCGAGGATTGTTCCGCACCTTTGCAGATTGGCATATTAACGCTGATTGCAACGGGGCATCAAATATCATCCGAAAAGTAGCAACAACACTTGGTTTAGACTTGAGTGGAGTTAGTAGAGGCGCATTGTCTACGCCTTTAAGACTAAGAATTTGGTCTTAAGAATCCTCGTTCCCTTTAGGGCGAGGAGAAGTCAAGAACCATTGCTAACTTTTCCCACAACTGCTTTATTAGCTTAGACTTTCCTATGCTCTACGTGTCAATAAAGCGCCGCACTCCCAAAATATCACTCAGTATACTTGAGGAACAAAAAACTGCTCATTGCGAGGGGCGCGAACATAATCTTCAAAGGGAGGTCTGGGCGGAAGTTCTAGAGGCGGAGGGGTCATATCTTCGTAGGGAATTTTGCTTAGTAGATGATGAAGGCAATTTAGCCTAGAGCGTTTTTTATCATCCGCCTCAATCGTAAACCAGGGAGCTTCGGGAATATTTGTCCGCGCAAACATAGCATCTTTGGCTTTGGAGTAATCCATCCAGCGATCGCGCGATTCCAAATCCATTGGACTGAGTTTCCAACGTCTTGCTGGATCGTGACTGCGGGATAAAAAGCGCCGCTCTTGCTCGTCATCGCTGACGGAAAACCAGTATTTGAGTAAAACAATCCCCGAAGCGACTAACATTCGTTCAAATTCCGGGCAAGATTGCATAAATTCTGCATACTCAGCATCACTACAAAAACCCATAATCCGCTCAACCCCGGCTCGGTTGTACCAACTGCGATCAAATAATACAATTTCCCCGGCGGCAGGCAGGTGTGCCACGTAACGCTGAAAATACCACTGTGTTTTTTCGCGATCGGAGGGAGTACCCAAAGCTACAATCCTACAACCACGGGGGTTAAGTGGTTCAGCAATGCGTTTAATCACGCCACCTTTGCCCGCCGCATCGCGACCTTCAAAAATTACCACAACTCGATAACCAACGTGCTTGAGCCAGTATTGCATTTTGACTAACTCAATCTGGAGTTCTCGTAGTTGAGTTTCGTAAGTTTTTTTGGGAATTTTCTTCGCAAAGATTTCGGTACTACCATCAAAAATCTTTTTTGATTTCTTAGGTTTCTTCCGATCTTGTGCCTTTAAAAGGCTCTCTGCTAGGTCTGTAACTGGTTGAGCTAAACTATTATTTTTTAGTTTTTCTCCTGTGATTTCATCTGTTGACATATACAATTACTCTCAATTATTTAATTAACTAACTTAAATTTACTTACCAAGTAAGGTTCTAGTCTGTATAACCTAAAGCATTGACTTCAAACTGTTCTCGAATACTGTCAAAGTCGAGATGTTGTCCTGTGTTATGCGCTTGGTGATGCCTTCGGCGGTTCGCTTTGCAAACATCGCTGCGTTGTTAATTAACACCTCAATCTGGGTTGCTCCTAGCCGCTCGTGCAAGGACGCAACAAAATCATCAGCTATATCAATGTTTTCTTCGACTCGGATTCCTAGCGCCTTCAACTCCTTAGACGCTTCAGGGCAGACGGCGATCGCCTTGTCTCCCCATGCCTGAAGTTGACGACAATACTCATAGCCGATGCCGCGATTGGCTACTGTAACTAAATATGTTGCCATAGGATGCGCTACTGCAAACAACCTTGATTATGTCCCACAATAACGCAGTCTGGCAGTTCCCTTATTAAAGCAGGTAAATTTAGGTATGAAGGTAGTTGAAAGAATATTTACAACTAAGCTTTGCTTGCTTGGGCTAAACGATTATTAACTTCATCCCAATTAATGACATTCCACCAAGCTGTCAAATAGTCGGCGCGGCGGTATTGGTATTTGAGATAGTAAGCGTGTTCCCAAACATCATTGCCCATAATTGGGTAATTGCCATCAATTAGCGGGCTATCTTGATTGGGGGTAGTGGTAATTTTTAGTTTGCCATCATCACGTACTAGCCACACCCAGCCACTACCAAAACGTTTAGTACCTGCTTCGTTAAACTGTTTTTTGAAAGTAGCAAAATCGCCAAAGTCTGCGGCGATCGCTTTACTAATTGCTCCAGTTGGCTCTCCGCCGCCGTTAGGCTTCATGATTTGCCAAAACATACTATGATTTACATGACCGCCGCCATTATTGCGGACGGTGGTGCGAATAGCCTCTGGTACGCTTTCAAGATTGGTTAGCAACTGCTCGACACTTTGCGATTTGAGGTTAGGATACTTTTCTAAAGCCGCGTTTAAGTTTTTTACATAAGTTGCATGGTGGTTATCGTGATGAAACCGCATGGTTTGAGCGTCAATGTGTGGCTCTAGAGCGTTGTAGTCGTAGGGTAAAGGCGGTAAAGAAATGGTGTTACTTGCAGGAGTAGGTTGAGCTATTGCTGTATCCATCAACCCCGACGAGCGCCAAGAACTTAAAGCTACGGCTCCGCCTGTTGCTCCGAGTAAAAATAGTAGTTTGCGTCGATTTAGTGTCATAAAAAAATTGGTAGTTAGGGCGATCGCCTTTGACAATAACAGCCTAATTAAATAATCAATCCTGCTGCCCAAACTCCATGCTACGTCACAATAGAATCTTAAAAATCTACCTTTTTAAGTGTTTTTGAGCTACTAGCCGACATTCAGCTAGAATTTGCTATTTATCCCTCTGGCGCTAGTTAAAATGCGAGCGATCGCTAAAAGTTTAATTTTTTGGGGTAATTACTGTTAGTTTGCTTGATTGTTTGGGAATACTATCAGCAAGGCTTTATAGCGCGATGTGTTCCATGAATAATGTACTATTGCAAAATTTAATTCAATTGATCGGTAGCCATACAGGGTTACATATCCGCGAACAGGATAAACAAGCTCTAACCAATAAAGTAAATGCCCGGATGCTTGCGCTCAAACTTTCTACACCAGAGCAATACTATCAACTGTTAGATACAAATATCCACAACGGCTCAACTAATGAAACCCAGTGCGATCGTGAATGGAAAGCGCTTACTCTCCTACTAACTACTGGAGAAAGTTACTTTTTTCGGGATAAAGGACAAATAGCTTTACTAAAAGATTCCCTACTACCACAAATAATCGAACAAAAAAAGCGATCGCATTATCAGCAAAACTCCTCAAAATTATCGCTAAGAATTTGGAGCGCGGGTTGTTCTACGGGGGAAGAAGTTTATTCTATTGCTATTCTTGTTAAAGAATTGATTCCTGACTTGCACAATTGGCATATTTTAATTTTAGGTACAGATATTAACTTAGAATCCGTTGCTAAAGCCAAACAAGGAATTTACGATTCTTGGTCTTTTCGCATGGTAGAACCGCAAATTATTCAACGTTACTTTAAGCCCTATCAGCAAAGTTGGAAAGTTGAAAAAACAATTTGCTCGATGGTAAAGTTTCAATCTGGTAATTTAATTAAAGACCACTTTCCCCAACCCCTAATTGATATTTACAGTATGGATATCATTATTTGTCGTAATGTTTTTATTTATTTTGATACTACTTCAATTTCAATAGTGTTAAACAAGTTTTACCATACTCTTAACACCGCCGGATATTTAATGACTGGTCACGCAGAATTACACGGTCAAAATCTTGACAAATTACAGACAAAAGCTTTTTCGGAATCTTTGGTATATCAAAGAAAAGATTTAGCAGTGATAGAAACTCCTACAATGCCTGTACAGTTATTGTCTAATTTCAGCAATAGAAATAAACAACAAAATAGTTTAATTAATCAACGAGAAATAAAGCCCTTAGTATCACCAACAAAAAAACAAATTAAACCAGAAACTACTAAAACTGCTGCAAATTTAACTACAGCAGAAAACCTATTTCATCAAGGGGATTATCCTCTCGCTATTCAAGAAGCAGAGCAAATAATCAAACAGCACCCAGTTGATTTTGATGCTTATTATCTTCTCGCTCAAGCTTGGGCAAATTTGGGTGAAATTGAAAAAGCTGCTTTTTACTGCGAACGAGCAATAGAGATAAATTCACTTTCCACATTTCCTTACTATTTATTAGCTCATATTGCCGAAGAAAAGGGAGATGCTAGTAAAGCTAAAAAATTACTAAGAAAAATTATTTATATTACTCCTACTTCCGTTGATGCCTACTTAGAAATGGGGGATATTTATCAACGAGAAGGCGACATGAATAAAGCAAAAAAAATGAGAACTACTGCGTTCGAGTTACTTAACCAGTTGCCAGGGCATTTTTTGGTAGAACCAAGTAAGAATACGGTAAGTGAATTAACGGCTCAAGTTAATAAATTATTGCAAAATCATCGGTAAGTAAAGGTTATGCGATCGCTTTTGCAGCTATTTCTTAACCTTAGCAAGGTATTAACGTAGTTGCTTTGGAGATTTTACAAATATCTGAGGGTTAAACAGATAACACCTAAAATAGGTGCTAAGTGATATTACTGATTAACCGCTAATTAATTATTAATTTCAGTAAGTTTACAGATAGACTTATAAACTCGTTTCAATATATTAATGAGCTTAGTGATTGTAATTATAAACAAAATGAGTATGGATATTTTAATAAAATAAATTCTTGGCAAAAATTATGAGTTCAACTTTTTATCAAAAGCAGCAATTAGCTACTGTTTTAGAAGCATTCCAAGCCAAGCAAAATTATGGGGTTTTATATTTAGATGCTGAGATAAATCTCCAAGCTACAAAAAGATCGCGCGTTTTGGTTTTGCACAATGGAAAGATTGTTTATGGAGATATAATTTTACCTACCAATAGAGAATTTGCCAAAATCTTAGGCAAACAATTAAATCGGGAATGGTCAGAAAGTGCGATTGCCTTAGCAACTCAAAAAGCTACAAATAAAACTTCTACTAGGGCGCTTTTAGACTTATTGATAAAAATGCGACTATTTACCTGGGAACAAGTAGAAACTTTTGTACATAAGCAAGTAGTCCTAACTTTAGAACAACTGTTACCTCACGCCGGATATTATCGACTTGATAATAGTCTTGAGTTTGACCTTTGTCATGGAAAGGATTGTCACGGCTTAGATTTGGCTAAGTTAATTGCCGATGTCAATTACCGTCAACAACAATTGTCTGCTTTTGCGCCCGCTATACCCTCCATAGAAGCAATTCCCTATTTTAATCCTAGCGCTGCTGATAAAATTACTAACCCCGCAGTTCGCAAGCATTTAGAACAATGGGTAAATGGGAAGCGAAGTTTAATTGATATTGCCGAAGGTCTAAATAAAGATGTTATGCAAGTAATGCAATCTTATTTACCTTGGGTCAAAGCTGGCTGGGTATTAATTAATAATAATAATAACTTACCTATTCCTAAAAAAGAGCTACCAATTATTTTAGCTGTAGACGATAGTCCTATTATGCAAGTAACGCTTAAACGGGCGCTATCAGAGCAATATCAGGTACTAATAGCAAGCAACGCCAAAGATGCGTTGATGTTATTACATCGTACTGATGTTGAACTGTTATTACTTGATGTGACAATGCCGGAAATTGATGGCTTAGAAGTCTGTCGCACAGTGCGAAGTATTGCCAAGTTCCGTGACTTGCCAATAATTATGGTGACAGCAAAAGATGGTTTCTTTGACAAAGTTAAAGGTAAATTTGCCGGGTCTACTGACTATGTAACTAAACCTTTTAATCCAGAACAATTACGCCAGCTAGTTAGCAAATATATTAACAGCACTAACAATTCTGATTCTTTAAGTACAATCTAAATCTAAATTTTTGTAAGTTTTATAGCTTAATATTATCTCTGCAAAATCTACCAAAATTGCTAATAAAAATGGAAAATAAGTCTTATCTAGTCTTCAGTTTAGATAATTTAAAATATGGAATAGACGCTTTATTGGTGCAAGAAATTTTTTATCTTCCTGAACTTATCCCGATTGTTGAAGCCCCAAACGACATTGTAGGATTGTTAAATTTGCGCGGCAAAATTGTGCCAGTTATGCACTTAAGTTTGCGGTTAGGAAATCAGCTAGAACAGTGTTATTTGACCGATAGTATCATTGTTTTAGATTATGATGGATTGCAGGTGGGAATCATTGTAAGTAACGTCCATGAGGTTAAAAACATTAGTCCAAAATTAATAGAAAACGCTATAGATTATGGACGGATAAAAGATATTAATTATAGGTTTTTAGCGGGAATAGCAAAGGTCGATTCTACCACAATTTTATTGCTAAATCATCATAATTTGCTTCGCGAACCTGAAAAGGTAGAAGCCCTCCTTGAGGAAGATAGCCAAAATTTAGAGCAATCGAGCTTAGTCAACAATTTTTATACAACTTGCTGCCCTAATGCTACCACTAAAGAAAAAACGATTTTTAAGGAACGAGCAGATAATTTAAAACAGTTAGCTAATGATAATAGTTCTATAGAATTAATTCCCTTGGCCGTGATTGGATTAAATAATGAATACTTTGGCATTGAGCTAGAGTTTGTTCAAGAATTTACTAACATTCCTAAAGTTACTCCAATACCATGCTGCCCATCTCATATAGTTGGCAACATGAATTTAAGAGGCGAAATTTTGACATTAGTTGATATTCGTAGCCTTCTAAATATGCCTTTAGCAAAAACAAGCAATGGGAATAAAGCTCTTGTCGTTGGCAATGAAGATTTAATTGCAGGTTTTTCAGTAGATGAAGTTTTTGATGTGATGTATTTACATCCATCCGCAGTAACTTCTTTGCCTGTAGCTGTCAACTCAAAAGATGAAAAATATTTGCGAGGAACTGTTGCTTATTTGGGAAATATGCTAACTATTCTTGACTTACCTAAACTATTAATGAATGAATTGTTAGTAGTAAATGAAACCGTCTAAAACCCACTAATTTTTTGATAAATAAGAGCCGAAAAATGTTGAGAAATTTAAACAATTTACCATTGCGGACAAAAGCGATCGCCTTAGCGATCGCCTTAGGCACAATTCCGGTACTTTTAGTCGGTACAACTAACTACATTTCCTCCATACAAAAAAGCCGCCAAGCTGCTGAACAAGCCCAAGAAAACCTAACTACTGCGCTAGCGGATAAAGTTGGGCAGTTTATGTTTGAGCGCCATGGCGATATTCAGGTACTTGCTAACTTGCCAATTCTTTCCAACCCCGAAAAAACTTCAGGAATTACACCCCAGCAAAAGCAAGCTGTATTAGATAAATACATGAAACTGTATGCAGTTTATGACAGTATTGCTGTAGCCGATCTAACGGGCAAAACTATTTTGCAAACTAGCGGAGAAGCCATTAGTGGATTGGGAGAGCAAGACTACTTTAAAGCAGCGCTGGAAACTAAGCAATCGGTAATTGCGCCGCCAACAAAGTCTAAATTAAACGGCAAATATTATGTTTTTCTTGCTTCACCAATAGTTAACGCCAACACCAACAAAATAACTGGTGTAGTGCGAACCCGGATTCCGGTAGATAATTTAGATCCAATTGTTAAAGTTAGCAACTCTACGGTAGATGGAAGCAGTCAAACCGCCGCAGAATACCATCTAACGGATGCGAATGGTAAATTCTTTGCCGCCGCCGAAAAAGACCAAATAGGACGAGATGCAAAAAAAGATTTTGCAAGTTTTGCCCAGTTACAGGGAGATAAAAAAGTTGCAAGTGCCGTAAATATCGATCAACTTGATAAAAACGAACAACTCGTATCTTATGCTCCGGTAACTCAAATTGCGGGAATGCCCAATCTCAATTGGAGTGTAGTATTAGCAGAAGATACGGCAAAGGTTTATGCCGGGGAAGGTCAACTACTGCTAAACCTCATTTTGGGTACGGGATTAACCGCGCTAATTGCCAGTGGACTTGCGGTACTTTTTGCTAACCGGACTACTAAATTAATTCAGGGAATTGCTAGTGCGATCGCCTCAAGTTCTACAGAAATCGCCGCCACCGTAGAGCAACAGGAGCGTACCGTTTCTGGACAAGCAAGTTCTGTAAATCAAACAACTACCACAATGGACGAATTGGGAGCATCTTCGCGCCAATCAGCAGAGCAAGCGGAGGCTTCCGCCGCCGGAGCAAGTCAGGCTCTAAACCTCGCTGAAGGGGGAACTCAAGCAGTACAACAAACCCTCAAAGGCATGACAACTCTCAAAGAGCAAGTCAATGAAATAGCTAACGCAATTATTCGCCTCAGCGAACAAACAAGTCAAATTGGCTTGGTTTCGTCTCTGGTAGGGGATTTAGCTAATCAAACTAATATGTTGGCGCTCAACGCAGCAGTAGAAGCCGCTCGTGCGGGAGAACATGGTAAGGGGTTTGGGGTAGTAGCCACCGAAATTCGCAAGCTTGCCGATCAAAGTAAAAAATCCTCTGAAAAAATCAACACTTTAGTTGGTGATATTCAGTCAGCGATTAATAAAACCGTGATGGTGACAGATGAAGGGACAAAAAAAGTCGAGCAAGGATTGGAATTAGCCGAAAAAACCGCCGAAACCTTCACAGGGGTAGCAGATTCAGTTAATAACGTATTTTTAAACAGCCAACAAATTTCTCTTAGTGCCAAACAACAAGCGATCGCTGTTCAGCAAGTAGTAACGGCAATGAACTCTATTAACTTAGGGGCAAAAGAAAGCGCTAGTGGCATTACTCAAGTTAAATCCAGCGCCCAGCAACTCAAAGAGGCGGCGCAAAAACTCCAAGCTGTAGTTTAAAAACTGCCACAGTTCAATCCAAAATTATCGGAACAAAAGAAAATGTTTGACAATTTCAGCCTCAGAAACAAAATGCTACTTGGCTATTGCGTCCCTATTGTCTTATTTATTGTCTTAGGAGGGATTACCTATTCCAGCATTACGAAGAAAAATGCTTTGGAAGAAAAGATAAAACTTGCCCAAGAGACAACTATAAATGTTGATGAGTCCGTCTATGGCTTATCAAGAATGGTACGCAACGTCCGGGGTCGCGTGCTATTTCCCCAAGATGCGAGTTACTTAAAATCCTATCAAGAAGGGCTAGACGCATTTCAGCAAGCATCAACCCAGTTAAAGCTACAAGTTAAAGACCCCAAGCAACTAGAGCGTTTAAATACCATTATCGCAGATGGAAACCGGCTCAATCAAGTTGCAGAACAGACCTTTGGCTTGCTATCTCAAGGAAAAATTGCCCAGGCAACTCAGCTTACCAAGACTTTGCGAATGTCTAATATAGATAAAGCTAAAACAGCAGCGATCGCCCAAGAACAAAATTTTCTTAAAGCAGCATCCTCGCAAGCTCAAGCAACTAATAATCTGCTAGTTCTATTGAGTACCCTAGGAACATTACTTACAACACTATTTGCTTTAGCTGTGGGAATATGGCTTTCTGCAAATATTGGGCGGACGATTAAAACCGTTAATCAAGCCGCTAGTGCGATCGCCTCAAGTTCTACAGAAATCGCCGCCACCGTAGAGGAGCAAGAACGCACCATATCTGGGCAAGCAAGTTCAGTCAATCAAACTACTACCACAATGGACGAACTGGGGGCATCTTCGCGCCAATCAGCAGAACAAGCGGAAGCCTCCGCTTCCGGCGCAAGTCAAGCTTTAACCCTCGCTGAAGATGGCACAAAAGCTGTACAGCAAACCCTCAAAGGAATGTCAACGCTTAAAGAGCAAGTCAATGAAATAGCTAACGCCATCATTCGCCTCAGCGAACAAACAGGACAAATTGGCTCGGTTTCATCTCTAGTTGGAGATTTAGCTAATCAGACTAATATGTTGGCGCTCAACGCGGCGGTAGAAGCCGCTCGTGCGGGAGAACATGGTAAGGGGTTTGGGGTAGTAGCAACCGAAATTCGCAAACTTGCCGATCAAAGTAAAAAATCCTCTGAAAAAATCAATACTTTAGTTGGCGATATTCAATCGGCGATTAATAAAACCGTGATGGTGACAGATGAAGGGACAAAAAAAGTCGATCGCAGTTTAGAACTAACTCAAGGTACGGCGAAGATTTTTACTGGGGTAGCAGATTCGGTTAATCACGTATTTCTAAACAGTCAACAAATTTCTTTGAGCGCCAAACAACAAGCGATCGCCGTCCAGCAAGTAGTAACGGCGATGAACTCCATTAATTTAGGAGCTAAAGAAAGCGCCACTGGTATCACTCAAGTCAAGTCCAGCGCCCAGCAACTCAAAGTCGCGGCGCAAAAACTCCAAGCTGTTGTTTAAAAAACTTACCTACCCCCCAACGCCATGATGATTGAAGACGTTGAATTACGAAATCTCTTTAAAACCTCCAGTGAAGAACATTTGCATAACCTCGAAAATGGGTTAATGCAGCTTGAAAAAAATTCCCAAGATCGAGCAATATTAGAAGAAGTTTTGCGCGAAGCACACACCCTCAAGGGTGATGCGCGAATGTTGGGCGTAGATGATATTGAAACTTTGATTCACCAAATCGAAGATATTTTCGTTGCTGTCAAAAAACAAGAGCAAGTTCTGACTCCAACATTATGCGAGTCCTTGTATCAAGGATTAGACGCGATGCGAAAAATAGTCGGCGAAGCAGTTACCGGAGTAGCTTCGGGGGTGAATGTCTTTTATGTCTTAGCTCAATTGATGGGAGCAAGTACCAATACTTGCTTAGAAGATGAGGACGCACTTTTTGCGCCAACCACTAGCGAAGTCGATTTATTTGCCAATACTCCCGAACAGCTAGAAGTCGATCTATTTCCCAATTTATCTGCTAGCGAACCATTGGCGCAAGATATTCCTAGTCAAGACATAGCTACAAGCGAAAATAACTATCAAATTGAGACAATCCGCGTCGAACCCCAAAAACTCGATACTTTGATAACTCAAGCTGGGGAACTAGCGGTTACTAAACAACGCATTGCTTACCATCTCACCGAAATCGAGGAAATAGCTACCCTATACGACGAATGGAGTCGCGAGGCTTTTGTACAGCGTTTGGCGCTAGATAACTTAGAGAAGATGGCACATAATTCTAGTGCTAACGAGCAGTTACCTTTTCATCATCAAGTAGAACAACATCTAGACCGTTTGGGAATTTTAATTAACCGATTGAAAAATCAAGCTTACGAAGATACCGCTAGACTCGAACTTGTCGCTAATGAATTAGAATCGGGCATTCGCACGTTACGACTATTGCCTTTGTCTACAGTATTTAATCTGTTTGGGCGCATGGTGCGGGATCTAGCAAGTCAACAATCAAAACAAATAAACCTAGTGATTGAAGGGGGAGACACTACCGCCGATAAGCGCATCTTGGAGGAAATCAAAGATCCCCTCCTGCACATGATTCGTAATTCCATCGATCACGGGATCGAAACACCCCAAGAGAGGGAAAAAGTAGGTAAGCCGCCAACAGCTACAATTCGCCTGCGAGGTTATCAATCAGCTAATAGTATCGGGATTGAAATAATTGACGATGGGCGCGGATTGGATACAGAAAGCATTAAACGTACTGCTTTGCGGCGGGGGGTTTGTTCTTCTGATGAACTTACAAAAATGTCTCCTCATCAAATTCAGTCGTTGATTTTTGCGCCCGGATTTTCGACGCGCACAGAAGTTACTGAGCTTTCGGGTAGAGGTATCGGCTTAGATGTGGTACGCGCCAAAGTCGAACAACTCAAAGGTGCGATCGCTGTTGAGTCAAATCAAGGGTTGGGATGTACCTTCAAATTACAGCTTAATACCACGCTCACGACCGCTCACGTCTTAATTGTGGAAGTTAATAACGTTTCCTATGCAATTCCTGTAGACTCGGTACAGACTACGCTACTTGTGGCTCGTCAGGAGATTTTTGCGACGGGTGGCTCTCAAACAATTATGTTAGATAGTCAACCTGTATCAGTGGTTTGGCTGACCGATTTGTTGCAATTACCCTTAAATATTCCTACTTCGCCTAAAGCGGTAGATTCCACCGCAACAATGCTCCCTTGTATCGTGTTGCAAGTCGGAACAGAGCGATTGGGACTATTGGTAGATGCTTTACTTGACCAACAAAATGTAGTTTTAAAGCCGCAAAGTAAGTTACTTCAGCGCGTTCGTAATGTTTCTGGCGCAACTATTTTAGGTACGGGGGAAGTGTGTATGATTCTTAATCCCCAAGATTTGCTTAAGTCCGTGCAAAAAAGTACAGGGGCAACGATTACTGTTTCACAGCCATTTCTCCAAGAAGTCAAGAAACCCGCAATCTTACTGGTAGAAGACTCTATTACAATTCGGACTCAAGTTAAACGCATTTTAGAAGGTGCAGGCTATGATGTAACCGCCGCCGTGGATGGATTAGATGGTTTTAATAAATTAAAGTCTAAAAATTTTGATGCGGTGGTTTCAGATATCCAAATGCCCAATGTTGACGGTTTAGCGCTGACGGCAAAAATTCGTCAACAAAAACAATATAGCGAACTGCCAATTATTTTAGTCACTACTCTAGCTGACGATGAAGATAAAAAAAGAGGCGCTGAGGCTGGCGCAAATGCTTACTTGACTAAAGGCAACTTTGAGCAACAATTACTCTTAGATACTTTAAAAAGATTAATCTAAATGCCAGAACCAATTTCTGTTTTATTAGTAGAAGATTCCCCGGTTGCTTTAGAGATTATCGATAGGTTGCTCACATCGTCGCCAGACATTAAAGTTGTAGGCAAAGCTCGTAATGGCAAGGAAGCACTAAATTTAATTGCCAAACTGCAACCCAAGGTAATTTGCACAGATTTACATATGAAAGAAATGGACGGTTTAGAACTTACTAAACAAGTAATGGAAAATTATCCCCGTCCAATTTTAGTGATTAGTACTTCCGTCCAAAAAGAAGACACTAATACTATTTTTGAACTTTTGCAAGCTGGAGCGGTTGATGTTTTTCCGAAGCCAAATACAGGGTTAGCTTCCGATTACGAACAAGTGAAGCGAGACTTGATTAATAAAATTAAAATTCTCTCTGGGGTAACAGTTTTTACTAGGCGGCAAGCTCTCCCTCTAAGTAATTTTAATTCAACTAATAATTTTGCTTTTTCGGCGGATATTACTAGAGCAATTAAAGTAATTACTATTGGCACTTCCACTGGTGGGCCGCAAGCTGTGCATAAAATTATTGCTCAATTACCAGCCAACTTACCTGTACCTGTAATTTGTACTCAACATATCAGCCAAGGATTTTTGCAGGGATTGGTAGATTGGTTAGATTCGGAGTGTAAAGTAAAAGTGAAAATTGCCCAAGTTGGCGAAATGCCTGTCCCTGGAACGGTATATTTTGCCCCAGACCAGAATCATTTAGAATTAGATACTCAAGGCAACTTTATTTACGGTTCATCAATACCCGTAGATGGTCATTGTCCTTCAGTGACAGTTACCTTTAAGTCAGTTGCGAAGTTTTATGGTAAGGCAACTATGGGTATTTTGTTAACAGGAATGGGTAAAGATGGGGCGCTAGGAATGCAAGCTATTTCTACTGCTGGGGGAATTACCATTGCTCAAGATGAAAAAACTTGTGTAGTCTTTGGGATGCCCTCCGAAGCGATCGCTCTTGGAGTTGTACAACAGGTTTTGCCAATCCAAGATATCGCTCCTTTGTTATTGAAAAAGCTTGCTAGGTAGCACTTTCCCCACTTACTCCTTACTCCCATTCAATAGTTCCCGGTGGCTTGGAGGTAATATCGTAAACAACCCGATTTACCCCGGCAACTTCGTTGACAATCCGGTTAGATATTGCTTCTAATACATCGTAAGGAACTCGCGCCCAATCTGCGGTCATGCCATCTTCACTGGCTACTAAGCGTAAAACTATCGGGTAAGCGTAGGTACGTTGATCCCCCATTACTCCTACAGTCCGAACCGGCAACAGCACAGCAAAAGCTTGCCAAAAGTCGTGATAAATTCCCCGACGGTTGATTTCTTGACGGACAATTAGATCGGCTTCTCGCAAGATTTCTAAGCGCTCAGAAGTAATTTCTCCCAAAATCCGAATTGCTAAACCAGGGCCAGGAAACGGCTGTCGCAAAACAATTTCTTCGGGTAAACCAATCTGTCGCCCAACTTTGCGGACTTCATCTTTAAATAGCTTGCGCAGGGGTTCGACGAGCTTAAACCGTAAGTCTTTAGGTAAACCGCCAACATTGTGATGGCTTTTGATTTTCACCGCTACTCGTTCGCCCGTTTTGGGGTCAATATTGGTATCGGCTGATTCAATTACATCGGGGTAAAGCGTACCTTGAGCTAAGTAATCAAAGGGTCCGAGGTTTTTGGAGGCTTCTTCAAATACTTGGATAAATTCGTGGCCAATCCGGCGGCGTTTTTCTTCAGGATCGGTGACACCTGCTACTAAAGCCAAAAAGCGATCGCGCGCGTCTACATACTCCACAGGAATATGGAACTGCTCTTGAAATAGCTTCACTAACCGCTCTGGCTCTAATTTGCGCATAAAGCCTTGATCGATAAAGACGCAAGTTAAGCGACTTCCAATTGCCTGATGAAGTAAAAATGCTAACGTTGACGAATCTACACCCCCAGAAAGGGCAAGTAGCACCCGCTTTTCGCCTACTTGAGCGCGAATTTCTCTAATTGCTTCTTCCACAAAAGCGGCGGTTGTCCAAGTGGGTTCGCACTCGCAAATGTGGTAAACAAAGTTGCGAATTAAAGCAAGTCCGCCAACAGAATGCACTACTTCGGGGTGAAATTGTACGCCGTAGAGTTTTTGATCGTAATTGGCGATCGCCGCACAAGGTGTATTTTCGGTATGCGCCAGCACTTCAAAGCCTACAGGTAATTGAGCGCAAGAGTCGCCGTGACTCATCCACATAGTTGTCCCTTCTTCGACGTTTGTTAGTAAGTCGGTAGGGTCGTCAATTAATAAGGAGGCTTTGCCGTACTCTTTACGCTCGGCGGGTTGTACGTCTCCCCCTAGTTGCTTAACCATAAGTTGCATTCCGTAACATACCCCTAAAATTGGAATCCCTAAATGCCAGATTTGGGGATCGCACTCTGGAGCGTTAGGAGTATAGACAGAACTTGGCCCACCAGAGAGAATAATTCCTTTAGGATTTAGTTGGCGCAACTGTTCGGCGGTGGTGCGGTAGGAGAGAACTTCGGAATATACTTGAGTTTCCCTAATTCTCCTGGCGATTAGTTCTGAATACTGCGAACCGAAGTCTAAAATCGCAATCATTTGGCGATTTAGTTGGTTCAATTCTTCATTTTGCGGCAACGCTTCTGTCTGTACCACCTAATTTATTCCTATTAATTGCAAGTAGTGGAGGTTAGAAATAGATAAATTTTTGGGTAAAGGGAATAAACGATCGCTAACCCGTAGATAAAAACTTATTTGTTAGTATTTCAATTATTCTTATTAAATTAACACAACTGAGACAGCAACGTCTTAGCAGTTTGACTGGTAGCAACTATAGTGCGATCGCGGTCAAACAAGACTGAACCAACATCAACATGGCGACTTGTAAGCTTGAATATGTATTGCGTAGAGCGCAAGTCGATAGCAGCAGCAACCGAGTTATAAAGCTCTTGTACCCAGTTGCTCCCCGTTTGCTCGTCCAAGTCTCGGAGGTATTGCAAAGCCGATTCGGTAGTAGAACTGTTAAAAATATTTTGTAATCTGGAGGTTGATATACCTAATTGAGCAGCATGAGCCGTCAAAATTTCTAAGCGTCCATCGGCTAAATGGTGGTGAGTATGAAAAATTCCCCCAGCCAGTTTTACGAGTTTTCCATGATAACCAAACAATAAAATATCCTTAACTTCTTGACTAGCTGCTTCAACTAATAACGATCCTAACCAATTGGCAGTTTTAACTAATTGTTGAGGATTAATCCCCAAATTTTGCGCTAAATCCAACCCATTTTCGCCAATACAAAACACCAATAGCTTGTTAGATTTTGCTTTTAGGCGCACTTGTTCTAAACAAGCCTCCAATTGTCCGGGGGCGCTCAATGGTTGAGAAATCCCGGTTGTACCGAGTAAAGAAAGCCCTTCAACTACTCCAAAAGCTGCGTTAGAAGTCCGTTCAGCTAAGGCTCTACCTTCAGGGAGAATAATTGTGAGTTTAATATTTTCCTGGGGTTGTAAAAGCCGCAATAAATTAACTTGTAATAATTGCTGGGCGTAACTATAGACCGCCGGATCGCCGTTTAACTTGTGTCCCAGACCTTCACCACCAACAATTGTAATTTGCTGCGGTGATGATTCTAGCCATTCTACTAAAGCCCAAATGGGTGTATGGCGCGTTAGATCCAAGTTATCACCAGGATCGCTACGAGTGATTGCTAGAGCCATTTGGGGCGATATTCCGGCTACTTGTTCGATCGCAATTTCTACCGTTTGATCGGGGCAAATTAAATCCACAGCTACCGTTTGGCAACAAGTGCGATTTTGTAACCATTGCAAAGCAGCGATCGCACTGGCGCAAGCAAAAACAGGTAAAGTATAACCAGAACGCGGCAAACTTAAAGACACATTGCACCAGTAAGGAGTAGATCGATTTAGGGATTCTCTTTCTGCTGACTGTTGTTTAGGGCAGCATTTTTATCCTATCCTCCAGTAATTATATAAGCAAACCTGATTTGCCTAAAGATGGGTCAATAGAGACTCTCTATATTAAACACAACACTTATTGGATTAAGCTTTGGTGGAAACCATCACTCAACCAGTTTTAGAGCCACAAGAAAATGTGACCTCATCATCGGTGCTTTTACCCGATAGCCAAAACCAGATTTATAGCAAACAAGCAATTCGCACCACTCTTCAAGCTTCTACTATTGATGGTGTATTTGCGGCTATTTTTACAAGTATTACTGGCGGCGTATTACTGACCAATTTCTTGCTTCAAGTAGGCGCAAGCCCCATAGAGATTGGAATGCTGTCATCGATTCCTATGCTATTAAACTTATTACAGCCCTTGGGGGCTTATATAGGCGATCGCACAAATAGCCGTCACTACTATTGTTTGTGGATTTTTGGCATCGCTCGGTTATTGTGGTTGATTTTGGTGGTGGGGATTGGCTGGATTAGTTGGTCAGGAAGTAATCTGCATCAGCTAGTCAGTTGGACTCTAGGAATGGTTTTAGCTACCCACATATTAGAATCTTTGGGTGGCTCTGCTTGGCTCAGTTGGATGGCGGTACTCGTTCCCCATCGTTTGCGGGGGCGTTATTTTGGGTTTCGCAATAGTGCGGCTAGTTTGACTAATCTAGTAGGTGTACCGCTACTCGGATTTGCGGTATCGGCTTGGCCAACTGGCACAATTGATGGCTACGCATTAGTGTTATTTCTAGCCGTAGTTGCAGGCATAATTAGCCTGGGATGTCAGTTTTTTATGACTGATGTCAATCCCCAGCTAACAGCGAAACAGCCAGTCCAAAAACCAGAAAAATTTTCACTTTTAGGTAATTTTTCGCCTAACTTTTTGATATTTTTGTTTTACTTTGGTTTGTGGACGTTTGCCGTTAACCTTAGTTCGCCATTTTTTAATCTTTACTTGTTAGACAACTTGCATTTAGATTTGTATTGGGCAACGCTGTACGGCAGTTTGACGGCGGGGGCAAACTTAGTAATGCTAATTTTGTGGGGGAAAATCGCTGATAAAGTCGGCAATCGTCCGTTGTTATTATTGGTAGGAGTTTTAGCTGGGGTAACGCCGTTATTTTGGCTAATAGCTGGAACGAATAATATTTCCTTATGGGTATGGCTACCATTAATACATATATTTAGTGGTGGTACTTGGGCAGCAATTGAATTGTGTAGTAGTAATATCCAAATGGAAGTTGCACCCAGAGAGCATCCTTCTAGTTATTTCGCCGTAGCGGCGGCCGTAGCGGGGCTTTGCGGAGCTTTGGGAACGACCGTTGGCGGCTTTTTGAGTCAGATACCCTTTATTGGTGGTTTACCAGGCTTGTTCGCGCTTTCGGCGGGGGTACGATTGTTTGCTTTATTGCCCTTAGTATATGTCACAGAACCTCGCAGTGTGAGAGTTACGCACCTTGTGAGTAATTGGCTAAATTCAAAAAGGCGATCGCCCGCTCAAAACATAACTGTGACAAATACCCCAAAATAGAACATAGAGGACTTGCTCTAAAGTAAAAACCGCATGAATACTGTTGATTATCTCCGCATTAGTTTAATTGACCGTTGTAATTTTCGCTGTCAATACTGTATGCCGGAAGAAGCCGAGCTAAACTATATTCTGCAACAAGAGAGATTGACGGATGAGGAGTTAGTAATTCTCATCAAAGAAGTTTTTATTCCTGTAGGTTTTACTCGTTTTCGTTTAACCGGGGGCGAACCTTTATTGCGTCCTGGGGTAGTAGATTTAGTAAGCAAAATTGCCGCACTTCCCCAAACTCAAGACCTTTCTATGACTACTAACGGTTTTCTTTTAGCTGGAATGGCGCAGCAATTGCACGATGCGGGGTTGCGCCGGGTAAATATTAGTTTAGACTCGTTAAACGCTGAAACCTTTGATGCAATTATTGGCAATCGCGGGCGATCGCAATGGGGGAAAGTATGGGATGGAATACAAGTAGCTTACAAAGTAGGTTTTGACCCTTTAAAACTAAATGTAGTTGTAATTCCCGGTGTAAATGACAGCGAAGTATTAGAATTGGCTGCTTTAACTATTGACAAACAATGGCACGTCCGGTTTATTGAATTTATGCCCATTGGTAATGATCGCCTATTTAACGAGCAAGGCTGGATATCTTCAGAGCAATTACGCACCCAGATTAGCAATAAGTACGGTTTAACCACAGCGTTTGTAAGCGGTAATGGGCCCGCCGATGTATTTAAAATTCCTGATGCTCAGGGAACTTTAGGCTTTATTAGTCAGATGTCAGAGTGTTTTTGCGATCGCTGTAACCGGATGCGCTTATCGGCGGATGGTTGGCTGCGTCCGTGTCTGTTGAATGAAAGTAACCAAATAGACTTAAAAACAGCTTTGAGGAGTGGCGTAGAGTTAGATAAATTGCGAAGTCTTGTCAGCGACTTATTGGCGCTTAAACCCGAAATTAACTACAAAGCCAGAGTTTCGGGGACTACAGGCGCTTACAACCGTACCATGTCGCAAATTGGCGGCTAGTTAGCAGCAACTTTTTAGCTGCGGAGGTCTTTTACAGTATGGTTATAATCGCTATCATAAAAACAATAGTGTATGCCTACTAACGACCAGGCTATTGCTTGTGTCAGAGTGTGTCAAATGCTCTCAAATGGTTATCAGCCTATTCATGTGTTCAGGTACAACCAGAAAACCAAAACAGTATTTATTCTTGCTGGGATAACTGAAAGCTTAGAAGTTTTGATTTTTCCTGATGGTCAATGGAGATTTAATGATGATGAAGCCTGATTTTAGCAAAATGACTCGTCAAGAATTGAGAAATTATGTATTAGCGCACCGAGAAGATGATGATGCAATCGAGGCTTTAATCAATAAAGGAAATTCTCACAGCCTTAAATATCCTTTTCCCAAGACGGAAGACGATTTTAGAGAAATGGCAGAGATACTCAAGCAAAAATTGGGGAGTAAAGGAGAGATATCCTAGAAAAGATACTATTTTGAGCGATCGCGCAATTCCACAATATTTTTAGCATTCTCCTTACCTATTTCCCCTATTCTCCACATTCTCTACATTCTCCCCCCTTATCAAGGGGGGCTGGGGGGGATCAACCGTTGAATCTCACCACAAACCCGCTCAAAATCACCTAAAATTTGCTGATTTGTAAATCGGATTACCTCGATCCCGTAACCTTCTAACCTTTGAGTTCTTTCGCAATCATAATCTTTGCCATCATTGGTACAGTGGCTTTCTCCATCGACTTCAATTACTAGCTTGAGAGTAGGACAGTAGAAGTCAACAATAAAATAATCAATTGGTCTTTGTCGTAAAACTGTAAACTTGAAAGTTCTTAAATATCCGTACCAAAGCCTTTTTTCTGCGCTTGTCATGTTTTTTCGCAGTTCTTTCGCTTGAGGAATTAAAGCGGGATTGTAGGGAAGATAAAACTCGCTATCTTTGACGTTTAACAGTTGATCCCCCCCAACCCCCCTTGATAAGGGGGGAGAATAAATAATTAGGAATGGTTGTGGTTGTTTGTTTGTTCAATTTATCCTCTTTTGTGCGATCGCCTGAGTTTTTTTAGCACGATTATCTCTAATGTAGGGAGCGATCGCGCAATTCCACAATATTTTTAGCATTCTCCCTACCTATTTCCCCTATTCTCCACATTCTCCACATTCTCTACATTCTCCCCCCTTATTAAGGGGGGTTGGGGGGGATCAACCGTTGAATCTCACCACAAACTCTCTCAAAATCACTCTTAATTTATCTCTCCTTCCACAATCTTAATTTCTGCTTCTGTCAATTCGTAAAGTTGATAAACCAGTCGATCTATTTCGGTTTCAATGTCCTTAATGTCTTTCCCTTTAGCGTCAAGACATTTTTTTACAAGAGTCTCTATCTTTTTTTGCTCTGTTTTGGTAGCAATAAAGATAGGAATTTGTTTCATATAGTCGCTAAATGATCTCAGATAACCACCTCGAATAGAGTTAGAAATCATCGAATAGAACCATTCAACTAATTGAGAGTTTAAAAGCCCACAAAGCCACACTTCATTAGTTGGAATAAAGTAGCAAGTATTACCTGCATAAAAACCTAATCGATCAATTGAAAAACTTTGATGCTCATAAATATCAGGATAGATAATTTTAGGTTGCTCAAATTCTTGCCAGTAAATACAAGAGCGTAATTCCCAAAAATATTTACCTTGGTCGCAGCGCTTGATTAATGATTCTTTAAATTGAAAAAAATATTGATAAATTGCCGGATAAGTTTCTGAAAAAATTTCCTCTGCCTCTTTTTCTGGTC
This sequence comes from Synechocystis sp. PCC 7509, assembly GCF_000332075.2. Lineage (NCBI taxonomy): Bacteria > Bacillati > Cyanobacteriota > Cyanophyceae > Synechococcales > Merismopediaceae > Synechocystis > Synechocystis sp. PCC 7509. Next base: position 1,098,597 of record NZ_ALVU02000001.1, read on the forward strand.
GATCAGACCAGGGATGTTTTTTATTTTCAGAAGATTCAATTTTGATGATATATTGATCAGTAAAATCAATATGCCATCGCTTAATATCTCGACCACGCAAAAAAGGCTTTAACACTTCAGCAGAAGAAGTGTCTTCAGTAATCAATCTGTCGCGTGTAGCTTTATTTACAACGAATGCCTCATTAAAACCTGTCTTAATTCCGTAATAAAATCTGCCGTTTATATACTCCCCTAACGGCGTACCAGAAGTTTGCAGTTTTGCTAATAAGTTTAAGGTTTGAAAAGACTCTAGCCGCCAACCGTCAGATTTCAAGTTTCCCTGCGAAATTGTTAAACTATCTTGCTCTAATTCCGTCGCAAAATGTGCAATATTTTGTTTTTTCGCTTCATCCCATGACAAAGTTTGTACTTGATTTGCATTAGATTGAATTTTACTTAAAATGATAATGCTAGGATAGGCGATCGCTTCTTCAAAAACTGGAAAATCACCGAAATCGATTAAATAGTGAATCGTTGTTGAATCTGTTAAAAGTTGGCGTAATTTCTTACCATAACCCGCTCTAAAATATTTGTTAGAAGATATATAAGTTAAATGACCGCTTGCTTTTAATAAATGCAAGCTTAATTCATAAAAATATACAAACAAATCAGCAACACCTGTATAGCATTGATAATTTTGCAGCAAAATTGGCTTTAATTCCTTGATATCTTCCTGTCTGATATAAGGTGGATTCCCAACTACTACATCAAAGCCAATAAAATCACCTTCATTATTCAAAACTTCAGGAAATTCAAACCGCCACTCTAGCGCATTTTCATAAAGCCTACCGCTTTCTATATCCTCAATCTCAACCCTTAATTTATCAATTTCATTATTTAACTTAGCGATCTTTTGATCTCGTGCTTTTTTAGCTGCTTTTGTCTCCTCAAATAACAAAGGTTGTTCTAAACCATAAACCTCACCCTCTAAATTTCTCAACTTAGTTTTATTTGGATCAATTCCTTGCAACGTCGTCTTAAAACTGCCTTTGATATCTTTAATTAATCTTTCCATTTCTCGCTTTTGCTCTTTACTTTCAGCATTGCGATAAGTTTGCACAGCATTTTTATAAGTATCTATACTGTGTTTATTTTTATTTAAAGCTTGTTTCAAATCAGCATCCAACGCAAACCGACTAATTAAAGAATTACCGCACTTGATATTAATATCAATGTTTGGTAGAGTCTCTAATTCTGTCCCATTACTTTCTACCCGATAATAAGCATTTTTTAAAAGCTCAATCCATAGCCGCAAACGACAAATTTTTACTGAGTTTGGATTAATGTCGACACCAAATAGACAGTTTTCAATAATTGTCTGCTTCTCGTGAAAAAGCGTTTCTTGTATGCGCTGACTTTCTTTGCTTTTTGGATTGTACTCAAATAACTTTCCATCATCATCAATGACAATCAGTTCATCATTTACAACTTCAACCTGATAATCTCTTAAGGTTTTCCCACTTCTATCAAGGAGAATTTTTAATTCACTTTTGATTGCAATTATTTCATTAAGAGCCGAAACTAAAAAATGTCCCGAACCTACCGCCGGATCGCAAATCTTTAAACTATTAATAATGTTGTTAGCGGCTTTTTTGTCTGTAATTTTTTCATTCAAATCATCAATATTTTGGTGATGCATCAAATTAATGTGGGATAGGTAGCAATATCATGCCAACTCCACGCTCTCGTTGCTAATCCGGCTCGTTGTGCAGCAGTTGTTTTGAATCGGCTATGCTGCCAAATCCAGTTGAAGTAACTCACCACTAATCGAGTTGTCACTTTTGTCTGTTCCCACACCTTACCAAACTTGTTCTGTCGTCGATGCCATCTTCCGGTTTGTTGTCGCACAGTACCATTAGTACGTTCTAATCGCTGCGTTTTGTCTTTGCCAATGTAGTGGTGAATTTCAGGAGGTAGAACTCGCTCATACCCGCCCCAAGCATCACTGTTAAATTGCTTGCAATTTGTTTTTCCCTCGGTGTTGAGGACTAACTGACCAATCAGTTCATCAGTGTGTTTGCCAACTCGCGCCGCCAGAATTAAGCCACTTGAATCGGCAAGACTCAGACCGATCCAACAATCCCCGACTTCTAGTTCTTGAGCGCAACACTGTTTCTGTTTTTTGAGACAAATGACCACATCTCATCGGCACTTACCTCCTCTGTTTGTACAGCTTGGACTTCGGCATTGTGAACCAATTGGGCTTTTTGACTGGCAGCGCGAACAATACTCACAACTGTGTTGTAGGCAAGCCCAGTTGTTCTACTAATCCCTCGTAAACTACTGCCCTCACTATGTGCTTGCAACACTTGGCGAATTTGTTCAGGACTAATATGTCGACGATAGTACAAACTGTCGAAGGATTCCGAGAACGTTTGATGGCAAGCGGGACACAGGTAACGTTGATGTCCGTTCGGCATCTTGCCATGTTTATGGGCTTTAATGTGACCACACAGAGGACAATCCATAGAGATGCTTCGAGTTTAAAACCACCCTGTCACTATATCATCCCACATTGAATTGACGCACTACCAATATTTTGACAATTTAAACCATTAAATTCATTAAATTTCTGTACCACCGCTCTACGAATTGTTTCACGACACATATACATCGTAATAAAGCCTGGTGTAAAGAAAGAACCATCTTTATAGCCGTTAATTTTCTCAAAAATTAGACCAAGCACCGAAGCATTAATTAGTGTTTTATTTTCTTCTTGAATCTCCTCCGAACCTTCACTACTAAAATCATAAGCATTGAGAAATTCAAATAAATATTCCAAAGCATTGAGATTACCCAATCGCCTTTTACCATTACTATTTTTTAAAACACTAGATGAAAAAATAGGCAGCTTTTCATCTCTGAGATTGCTAATAAAAATGGTTAACTGCTCGATATCCGTTGGCTCAAACAACGAACTGTTAAGATAAGGAATATTAGCAAAAATGGCTTTTATACTTGCATTGCGATCGCATTGCTTACGAGCTAGTACGTCAAAGAAAAGTCTATTAACATCACCATAACTTTGTACTTTTGTCAAGCTCAAAAAAGCAAAAGATTGATCGCCTTTATGATATTTGATTAATTGAGCTTCTAGTAACTTAAGGAAAAGAACACGATTTATCCAAGTGATTACTAACTCTAAACCAACATTAAAAAGTCTTTCTCCTTCAGAATCTCCAAACTGTTCCGGCTTTTCTATTCGAGAGATTTTGTCTAAACTATCAAGCTGATTGATGGCATTTTCAAGCAAAGAACCTGCAACGCGATCGCCTTCTTTTTTGCGTCCGATTAGCTTTTTGCTACCTTCCTTTGTTTCCGTCAAGCCGATAATATACAACAACTCGTTATAAAAAGCCTTATCTAGTCTGTTGCTATCGTTAGCAAAGGGCAATTTTAATAAATGTTCTGGGGAAAACAGCTTAAATAATGCAATCAGTTCGTGATCGCCTTCTTCGTTACTATTCCTCAAAAACCCGTCATAGTCGCGGATATCAAAATGGGTAAACTCAATTTCATTTTCAACGAGTGCGAGTGCGATCGCTTTTTTAGCAATTTGTGTATAGAAAAATTCAGTTTTTGTACTACTTAGTCTCCCGGCTTCAAAATCAGTAAATTGCTTTACCAGTGCTTTGTTTTGGACAAATAGCTGTTCAAAAGTCGTTGCATCAAAAATAAACCACTCGTAAATATTAGTTGCAACTAAGTATCTAATTTCAAGATTATTGCCTTTTATTCTTTCTCGCAAAAAGTATAAAACTAATTCCTGAAAAGCCTTAGTATTTAGATTGTCAACCGCCAGCATCTCGCCTTTATTGGTTGGCTTCTTAGCTTCCACAATTACACCAACATTGCTTTTAGCATCTTTGCCATTATGAATAACAAGATCGTTGCGACCTTTGGTATTGATAAAATGACTTGGACTATAATAGGTGTGCTTTAAAAAATCAGCAACAAGATTTTTATGAAATTCCTCAGATTCAGTCTCATTGATTTGGTCGATTAGTTTAATTAGATTAGTTTTGAAAGTTTCAATATTCTCCCTGATTGGCTTAACTTTAAGGAATGCTTTATTTAATGCTTGTCTTGGCGATAATTTTTTGGGTGTCATGAAAAAAACTAAGAGTAATAAATATATTTACTCCAGTATGCCCAATTACTACTAAATTGGTTGTATTTTCTCCGGCGTTGGATGAATTACTTACAACCTATCTATTTAATAAAACTTAATGCCAAGTTGTAGCTCTAATGCGTACAGATTGGTGGTTAGTTAGAAGCAACAATTTATAGTGAAAAAATGAAACAAGAGCGATCGCGCGATTCTTTAATTACGATTCTGCTGCCAATATCATTAATTTTTGGTTTAGTTTTACTTTTGAGTCTAAATACCGGAGAGTCGAGTATCCCCGAAGAAAGCAGCCCTTTAGAGTCTGGGCTTAAAGTCATAGTTGATTATTTAGCAGTAGGGGCAGAAATTGCCGCCGCTTTAGTTATTGGTAGCGCGGTTGTACGGGCGATCGCTACCTATTTGCGCCAGTTATTTTCTCGTTCTAGGCAACATCAAGATGCTACCGAATCTATCCGCCTAAAATTAGGACGATTGTTGACTTTGGGATTGGAATTTACTGTTGCTAGTGACATTCTCCGCACTGCTGTCGCACCCACGCGCCAAGATATTTTAAACTTGGGGGCGATCGTACTGTTAAGAACTTTACTTAATTACTTTTTAGAACAGGAAATTAGACAAGGAGAAGAAAGCCATCCTAGTGAACAAGAACGCAATTAAGTTAAAAAAAATAACAGACGCTAAATATAACGTCTGTAGCCTAGTAATTATCAGTTGTTTGCCCCTTCGTAAACCTCTCAGGACTAGATCGATCAACTCAAGCGGTCTCGCCCTAGTACGCCTTTTACACTTCATGGAAGTCCCACCGGGTAGGGCGTACTAGGGCGAATGACCGTACAGTCAAGATCGAGCTAGTGATGCGTGCTTGAACTAAACGCAAGGATGGCGATCCACCATCCGGATTGCAAGGCTGTTACCAACTAAAATTACTCAATTTAATATTGTCGGGCGTGTTGCATTCGCAACGCTAAAATGTGTTCGCAAGGGCCTTTATACAGCTTGTTTTGCTGATGCCAATTGCAAGTACATTCTGCGTTAATTATCCGCTCATCGGTGTCTACTGTCAAGGATGGGTGGTAGTTTTTCTCGCGTTCTGTAACATTTCCTTGTAAGGTGAATGAGCCTGTAGCACCGCCAGTAATATTTGTAACTTGAACGTTGTTATCAATTAAAAAACGGGTGGCTTTTTCTTCCCGATCATTGGCAAATCGCAGCCTTTCCATTGGTAAAGGTTCGCGGCTAAGTTCTCGGATACGGTAGACTTGCTTGTTTAAGTCGTAAATAGCCCGTCCTGCTTGGGTGTACGCGCCTAAAGCGCCGAGAATAACTACTCGATTGAGGTTTAATCGTTCGGCGAGACTATCGACGCTTTCTACCCAGTTTTTCTTAAGTTCGTTGTAAATATGTTGCTGCGTCCACTTGTCTATATCGGCACGAGGAGCCATAAGATCGAAGTTACCAGATTGCGCCCAATCGTTTGCTGTCCATCCTGATAAACCGAGGGTAAAAGACATATCGCCTAAGTCAGCGACGTAGAATGAAGGCATCCCCGTACCTAGTAAGTAAACCGAAAACTTTTTGGCAATGGGAATTAGGCGTTCTAAGATATTAAGGCGGCGACGACCCCAAATGCGGATTTCTTGCTCATGCAAGCCAGTGTAAGGCGATCGCGTACAAACTAATTCTATTCCCCAAGGTTCAAATTTTACCTTCACTGGTTGACCTGGTTTAAGAATATAGCGCATACTACGAGGGCCTTTTTTCTCTTTGTGGCGGCGGAGAATAAAGCAGATATTATAAATATCCATTGGGTGCAAATCAAAGTGAGTTGCGGGTAAAGACATCGCCGAACTAACTTGTAAAAAGCCTCTTACCCAACTATCAGGTAAATCAATTTTGACTTCTTTATAATCGGCTTCGTTGGTTGTTTTAACGTCAAAGCCGGAGGGGTCAATTTCAAAGCGAGTATTTTTATAACTGCGGATTTTTTGAAACTCATCGTACAAAGCGGCGGAGTAGTCAATATTTGTAGTTCCGCAAGCAAATTCGCTGATGTTTTTAAATATTTCGTAACTAGCACTAAGTCTCCCATAACTTGATTCATCTTGACTAAAACATTCAAAAAATACCTCGTCAGGATGAACGGTAATTACTGGATCTAAAACAAACCAAGCATCTCGATCTTTTTGATAAAGATATTCAAAGTAACGGCTTTGAGCGTTGTAAAAAGGGGCGCGTCGGTCGTAATTTCGGCGGTTTAATTCTTGAAATTCTTGCTGTAATTGATTGAGGCGGTTTTTTACTTCAGCGCTTTGGGCGGCAAGTAATTCTAAATCTAAGTTTTGCTGATTTGCTGCCCATTCTTTGTAAGCTGTTTTATCTTTTGGTTTGAAGCGCATATCGGAAACAACAACGTTATGTAAGGCGCTGATTGCTTCTCTAAATGCCACATTTTGCCGCAATTCTCCGACAAAATAAGTGGGCTGGCGCAAGGTGTCAGGAGAAAATGACATTTGAGTATTTGCGCTGTTTTCGTTTATTACGGTGCTGCCTTTGTAATTGTAGTTAAATTCCATAAGATTTATTTGTTCTGAACGGTTTTATCAGTCACCTATTACCTAACTTCTACAGTTGGTTTAATTGCTATTGGTAAAGGTATTTGCGGGTATTTTATATGAATTTTTAGCATTATTTGCAAGGCGGAGGCTTTATCGCCAATTGCGACTGTTGCAGATTGCTGGGTAAGAATTTCTGCAACTATTTGGGCTGCTACTTCGCTTTTTTGAGCTTCAGTTTCCAAAAAACTAAAAATTCTCTGTTTTGCTACTCTCCCGCGATTGACGCTGCATAAAATTCTCATGAAATACGGGGTTAATTCTTGCAAACGTTCGGGATTATTTGCGCCATAGTTTTCTAAATAATTAGTCACAAATAGCTGCATATCTGCGGAGGGATGTTCGCTAAGTTTTAATAGATATTCTTGTCCAAAACTTTCTTGAAAGTTGCGAGTTACTAAATCTCTCCCAAATTGACGCACATCTTCTCTCACGCTGTCACAAATACTTACCATTACTTCCGGTGTCCAATCTTTTTCAGTGGTAAAAATTGTGGTGGCAAACTCTCTAGAATCATTCCATTTTGATTCTAATAAACGTACAGCCGATCGCATTTGTTCCGAGTTATGGCGTATTTGCGGCAAAACAAGCTGAAACATTTGTCTAGCTGCTTCCCGAATTGCTAGTATTTCGTGACTTGCAAGTTTTACTATTTCGCTAATGGAAAATTCTGGTAAAAAGTTGCTGCTGTTGGCTTGCAATACAATTCCTCCCAATTCTTGCGCTAAAGCAGATTTATTCCGAATTAATAGCATAGTTGTATCTTTGCTAATGCTAGACATTCCACTTAACAAGTCTTCGCGCATTAACTGCACTAAATCTTTGTGAACTCCATCATGGTTTTCTGGGGTAAGGAGAAAAAGGATTAATTCAAGAGCGATCGCACTAGCAAATTCTGTATTATTATTGGCTAAACGTTTAATTACTGGGCGAATGGCGTGGCGAATCTCTGGTACGGCGTTGATTGCCATTGCCACAAGTAAAGTGCGATTATTTAAGAGTTTTTCATCGGGTAATTGTCCAAAAATCCTCACTCCTATACCCCTAACTGATGCGTGAGGGGAAGCTAAAAGAAACTCTATTAAGTCTGAGGGTAAATCTGCCGCTTTAGTGTCATGATTGAGCAAAATTCGCGCCCCCAACTCTTGAATTTCTGACATTGGGTGTTGTAATAAATCCAAAATGATCCCAAAACCTAGGCTGCGCAGTTGAGGAGTAAAGCTAAGTAGTAAGGTTTGGCTAATGTCATGCGCTATTTGAGTTTGAGTTGGTTGTAATGCTAGTAGCGCCGAGATTATTTGCCCGATTAGTAATTTAGCTGTAGCATCGTTTAAAATGGCTGAACTTAGCAACCTCCGGGCAAAGGCGCGAGTTTCGGATTGGTTGCTAATAACTAAACCTGCAATTAAGTTACTTACAGAAGTTAAAAAGTATTCTTTTTTCGCTTCAATCCAACTATAAGATTGGGTACGAGCATTTTGTAAGATGCAATTGGCAACCGCTAATACTAATTGTGAATTTGGTTGAGTAGGATTGTAATGAGTAAGGGCAAGTTCAAAACCCAATTCGGCGGTAACTTCGTAGGGTTTAGCGAGTAGTTTAATTGTGGTGTCAATGTTTAAATTATTGTAGTCTGGGCAGCTACGAAAAGCTTTTACAGCAAACTGGTGTACTGGGCGACATTCACTCCCTAGAATTAGCTGTAATAAAGCGGTAGGTTTTTGTTGCCATAATTGCGGAAACGCCTCCTCTCTAATCGTCGGTTCTTTGTCTCCTGGTTGGTAAGATGGGCTGCAACGCCAAGATTGGGAATGATGGATGTAGCGCTGACTGTGTTCGTAGAGAATATGGTTAAAAGTTGTGTAATTAGCGTAGGCATCCCAATTTATAGTAATGACTTCGCGTCTACGAGTTTGTTGATTCCACTTAAAATAGCTGATTTGACGCACTGGTGCAGCATCGGCATCAACGTATTGTAAAAGAATACCAACAGCTAAATTGACATAATTAGCATCGCCTTCTTCTCCCAACTGCTTGAGAGTACGCCATACCCGCCGCCGCAGATATTCACGAGTTTGTTTACTATAGGCTTTGGTTGACTTAGGACTTTTAAGTTCTGTAGCATGGATTCTAGGCTTGCTAACAAGAATGGATCTTTGATTAACTGCATCCCAGCGCCAATTATTTGTACGCTTATTGTCAAAGGTACTGGGTTCTTTTTCAAAAGCATAAGCAAGAATACCAAAAACTTCTGCGTCGTGGCGATACTCGGCAATTTTAAAGATATGGCGCAGACGTTGGAAATAGTTGGGTTTTAAAGGTGCTTCGCAAATAGCATCTAGCAATGCAGGGCGCACAAATTCGTTATCTATTTGATAAATTGTGTCTAAAACGGCAAAACGTTGATATTCGTTTGTTGTTAAATAATCTTTGAGTGCGATCGCAAATCCTGTACTATTTAGCGCTAAATCCCTTAACTGCGGGGGTAATTGAGCAATTTTTTGGGCTTTCATTTCCTCCCGCGCTGCGGTATCTGATAGCTTATACAAGGCTTCCCAGGCAATGCGGCGGACAAATTCAAATTCGGCGGAATTTTGAGTAAGCTGTTGTAAAGGTGCGATCGCACTATTATCGCCACACCATCCCAAAGCCCAAGCTATACAGTAATCTCGCAATAGTTCGCCCGTGCCAATTAGTTGAATTAGAAGCGGTGTAGCTTCTCTAATTTTTAGTTCTCCAGCCCGCCAAATTGCCCGATCTAAATTCCATTTACTGCGGTTTCTACCTGCTAAACAATTAAGAATTTGGGCGTGTCGAGGGTTGTTATCAATCGTTGTTAGCGGTGAGATTATTACCGGAATTACAGTTTGTTTTGCAGGTAAATTATTTGGTTCGCAATAGCCTTTTTGAATTTGCGTTTCAACTAATTTGTCAAATACTTTCTGCGCCTCGGTTTGGGCTATGGGCTGAACGGTTTTTATACCTTCTTTTAAACTAGCGCCGCGCTTGCCGTAGCGGAAGTTAACTGTATATAAGTTGCCTATTTGACATAGATCGATTTCATAGATTTTATCGGAACTACCTTGTTGATAAATTAAGGTTGTTCTTTTAATTAATTGCATAGGAATATATATAAAAGCTTATTACTAATTATATTCCTAGTTAATAAGATATCCTGAACTTATTGCAGTTAGTTTTTGTTAAATCTTTATAAGCTTAACTTTATAATTAAAAATTGATTTTTTAGTTAAATAACTATGTGTGAACCTACTATCTTTGCAACCCAAACAATCTGATACTTTTAGATGTCTTACCAGCTAGAGGAATTTCGGCAAAGTTTGGTTATACGCTTCACCCTAAAACTAAATTTTTGCTTACCAACTTCTAGGTAAGGTGAAAACTCCACAGTGCCAACTTTACGGGGGACTTACATTATTAAAAAAAGACCAGCCTACCACAGCTAGTCTATAAATTTTTTCTTAGATTGTCGTTTGATTCCAGGAAACCCAACTGTGCTATCCCAAAGCTTCAGCTAGTAGAAATCTGTGCTTTTATTGTAACAGGAAACACAGACTTTTTTATAAAAGTTCACAGTATCTTGACATACTACTCTCAAAATAGATATGTAAAGCTTAAATTTACGTCTAAATCAAGAGGACAAAATTACAAATTACTAATTACCGGATTGAAGTTACTCGGCTTTCCCCACAAAATGCGTTCTTGCTTATAAATAGCAATACCAGGTTTAGCGCCCTTAGGCTTATAGACGTGCTTGGGTTGAGTATAAACTACCGGAACGCGATCGCTTTGACGGGAACGACTGTAGTAAGCAGCTAAATCCGCAGTAAATTGTAAATCGCGGTCTTCTGCTACAGCACCGGGTTCTAGGCGCAATAGTACGTGAGCGCCAGGAATTTCTTGAGCGTGAAACCACAAATCGTAATCATTGGCTAGGCGAAAAGTTAAGCGATCGTTTTGCTGATTATTACGCCCGATTAAAACCTCAAAGCCGCTAGGAGTGCGAAACCTATGAAAATTTGGGGTTGTGTCAGTTTTAGAAGTAGGACGCAGGTATTGCAAACCTTCCAGAATCTTTTGCCCAATTAATTCCTCGCGGATTTCATAAAGTGCATCTAAATCGGCGATTGATTGATACTTATCTATTTGAGAAATTGCATTTTCTACCTGCTCTAAATAGTCAATCTCTCCCTGTACGTCGTTTAGTAATGGCTCTACCGCACCACGAGCGCGTTTAAGCTTGCCTACTTGTTTATAAAGCTTTTGAGCGTTTTGGACGGCGTTTTTTTCCGGCTCTAAACCAATTGTTACAGGTTGACTTGTATCAAAATCAAGCAAAACAATTTCTTTCATCCCCAGTTGCCATGCTGGCAAATTAGCCATCAACAAGTCGGCTTGCTGGCGGTACACATCCGCCCCTTCGGACTGCTGCAAGCGCTCCGTAAAAGTTCGAGCTTTGAGCCGCAATTTTTCCAAAATATTGCTCAGTTTTTGCAACAATTGATTGCGTAACTGAATAAATTCTTGCTGATTTAACTCCTGTGTATAGTAAAAATCGAGCAACTCTTGAGTATTGGCAACGGGTTTTGTTACTTCCCAACCCATTACTGTATAACCTTTAGCAGTCCAGCCAGGAAAAAATTGTAGTTTCTCTAAGTTTTGCAACCATTCCAGCCAACGGCTAAATAACCTTTGCCAATCGGCGGGTTCTAAACTGGTGGTAGATTGTTCTGGATCTAAATCTGCTGCTCGTACCATTGACTGTACCAAAGCTGGACTCAAACCCCGGTAACTTTTGAGTAAACAGCGTCCTATTGGACCTGGAACTAAGTTTACTCGTTCAATCCAACGCGAATTTTCCTCCTTCACCGATGGTACAGTACCGCTCAATGATGGGGGCAATTCGTAAGTTTGCCCGGTTTGAATTGGACGAACACTTGACTGCTGTTGGCTGACTTGGTGCGCCGCCGTGACGATAACATTACTAGCATCGGTAAGAATAACGTTGCTGTATTTGCCCATAATTTCTACATACAAATGCCACAGAGCGCTTTCTCCGGGACGACGGGCAAATTGCAAATCAATCACCCGTTCCCAAGGGGCGACTTCTTCAAGCGCCACTAGCGCCAAACCATTTAACTGATGAATCAATTGTTGACTAAAGGTAAAAGTATCAGGACTTCGCGGCGGCGGTGAACCCATACAAAAATGCGCCGCTTGGGGATGCCAGCATATTTCTAGCCATCCTCGCTGATTTAATGTGCGTAAAGCGATCGCAATTGTAAAGCGGTTTCGTTGGTATACTTGCTCGGTACGCGCTGGTAGCCACAACGTCCGAATTTCGCAAGTAGAAGCAATTAAAGTTGTCAAGTCAACAGGTTGCAAAGCAAATCTTCTTTAACTAAGAGAATAGAATTAAGTATTTGTTCTACCTTTTGAGGCATATCTAAAGGTAGAAAAATTAAAAAAACCGAGATTAAAACCCCAAAAATCAGGTTTTTAGCTAATTTTAGGCTTGTAAGTCCAAATTTTTGTATATAACATTGAAGTTAGGTTTCAAAGCTTGTCATAAGGCGCGTCGCGTCATTTTTGCATGGATATTCAGCTTATAAATATCGGTTTTGGTAATATCGTCTCTGCCAACCGAGTAGTTGCGATTGTTAGTCCCGAATCTGCCCCCATTAAGCGTATTATTACAGATGCGCGCGATCGCGGGCAGCTAATTGATGCTACTTATGGTCGGCGTACTAGGGCGGTAATTATTACTGATTCTAGCCACGTGATTTTGTCGGCAATTCAGCCGGAAACTGTAGCCAATCGGTTTGTCCTTAGCCGCGAACAACCAGATAATTAGTATAGAGCGCTGTAAATAAAAATTGAATATGTCGAATTTGTGCCAGGGAATGCAAATTTCTAATTCTACTCAAGACAATTGCCCATCTTGGGGGAAGTTAATTGTTTTAACCGGCCCTAGTGGCGTTGGCAAGGGTACTTTGGTGCAAGTTCTCCGGCAACGTCACCCCGAACTTTATTTGTCAATTTCTGCGACTACTCGTTCGCCACGTCCGGGGGAAATTCAAGAGCAACATTACTACTTTGTTAGTCGTAATGATTTTGAAAAAATGATTGCGGGCAATAATCTTCTGGAATGGGCAGAGTTTGCGGGGAACTATTACGGCACTTTGCGTTTACCTGTAGAACAAAAACTCGCCCAAAGCAAAACTGTTTTGCTGGAAATTGAGCTACAAGGAGCTAAACAAATTTCTACTTCTATGCCCGATGCCTTACGGATTTTTATTCTACCGCCGTCTTTTAGCGCCTTAGAGCAACGCTTGCGAAACCGCGCCACCGACTCCGAATCAGCTATTGTTCGTCGTCTTCAACAGGCCCAAATAGAAATTGATGCCGCTTGCGAGTTTGATTTACAAATTATTAATGACGACTTAGAAACAGCTTTGCATCAACTGGAGACTGCTATATTTGGTTAAAGCCAAAAGAGTAGGCAAAAAAAGTAAAAGTTTTCACTTAAAGTAAATACAATTTACCTTTCTTACCTACTCTATTTATCCCGCAAATTTTTAGGCGTGCGGTGAGTTCTCCCAACTAGCCAAACACTCGTTGGATTACTTCTATATTGTCAAGCAGGAAGTAGGCAACTACCGCCCCACCAACGCCACCAATTAGAAAGCTAGTAGCGTAAGTATTCCAACCTTCGGGGGACTTGAAAGCATCAGGTACTTTATTTGCTGTCGTTACATTAGCAACTGGTTGGGGAGGATTGCTATTAGCGTACAGTGCGATCGCAAAAGCTGAAATTGCCACCATACCCAAGGTTGATAATAACCCAGCCAAATTAGCAATATCAGTATCTCGCAGTGGCCCTAGTTTGGCAAAGGGGCCAAGCAGCCAATAACCATGAGCCATACCAGCTTCTATTCCTCGCCGTTGGGTAGTTATCCCTTGGCGGTAAGCTGGCAAGTTATTAATGAACCATTTAACGAGGCTAGAATTATTGATTGGTGTTTCCAAGTCTCCCCACTGCGGATCGCGGTTGGGAGGAAACACAACTTCTCTATTTCTAGGATCGCTAGGGCGATCTTTTGATGCATCTATTGCTTGCGCCATATTTGCTCTGATGTATTTAAACAAGATAGTGGCATCATTTTAGGTTATTTGCTGTAGTTAAATAACAGTTTTCGTTGCCAACTTTAGAAAAATTAATTAAGCTAACTTTTGCTAAATAATCACTAAAAAAACTCGCAATCTATGCTATGGAAAAATTGCAAATTTCTACCTTTAGAAGTAAGACTAAATTACAGTTATTAGCTATTAGCTAAGTAAATTACCTGGTTGACAAGTAATCTATAGGAGCTAACAGCTAATAAGATTTTATCGAAGTAGTAAATAGCTACTGCTACGGCATAGGATGAAAAAGCAAGTCAGGGAAACTGTAATTGAATAAAGCCCAAGTAGTGAAAGCAACAGAAACTGAAAGCACTGCCAGCACTGGCGCTAGAGAAAGATACTGAAGAAAGTAGGTTTTTTGGTCTTCTTTATTTTTCATCAATTGACATCCAAAATAAACGGATAAATTAAGCTAAATTAGCGCGGCGAAACAGGTATTTCTTCATCTTTGGCGTAAAGTTCGCCAGATAAAAATTCCGAAGTAGCTGCCAAAGGCCAAGTAGCACCTCCGACGGTACATTGCAGCGCCAAAGGCACGTCAATGATAATTTCCTTGCTTTCGGGAGAACCGTCTAATTTCTTGATGGCTCGGATATAAGAGCGACCTGCCCAGCCAATCCAACCAGCAATATAAAGAAAGAGAATGCTAGGAATAATAAAATCTCCAGCACGGTCGAGGCGACCATCAACAATTAAATGGGGCAAACCTTCAGGACCGCACTGGGCTTGAGCATAACGCTCAAAACGTTTTGCGCCGGATTGAGGGTCGGAAGTTGTGTTGCGGGCATCTTTTGCCCGTTGAAGAAACGCTGGTGATTCACTACAAGGTACTAGGTTAGCTCCCGGTGAAGCTGAGGCTGGAGGAGCAAAGTTAAACCAGAAACCAATGACTAGAACCAAAGCAAACAATCGTTGCATGAAATTGTTTCCCTTTGTTACAAAACAAATAAAGTTTGTTGTACGAGCGAAAAATCTGCTCTTGAGGGTTTCCCTCTACAGAGTTTTCCCAGAGAGCGGATCTTGGCGGTAGCAATAGTTATACTGCCGATTTTCCCCAAGAGCGAAAATGCTTGTACAAGTTTTTTTGGGGAGGCGAGTTTGACCGGAAGCATAACGATACCTATCAAACTCGCGCTCTGAGCTTGGAAGTTATCATACTCTTGTCGGCGATCCGAGAAGGGTTTAAGTAAATAAAAGTTTAAGTTTCTCAAACAATACAAGCAGGCAACTGCCAGAAATATAGTAAATTAAGCGTTGATTTCAAAAAATGGCAACTATCTTAGCAATAGAAACTAGCTGCGATGAAACTGCCGTGGCAGTAGTAAACAATCGTACCGTTTGCAGTAGTATCGTAGCTTCTCAAATTCCCATTCATAAAAAGTACGGCGGGGTAGTACCAGAAGTAGCATCGCGCCAGCACTTAGAAACCATCAATAGCGCGACTTCCGCCGCCCTAGAACAGGCGCAAATATCAATAAACCAAATTGATGCGATCGCCGTAACTTGTGCGCCAGGGCTTGTAGGGGCGCTAATGGTAGGCTTATCTGCCGCCAAAACTTTAGCAATTTTGTACAACCTGCCATTAATCGGAGTACATCACCTCGAAGGGCATATTTACGCCAATTGTTTGAGCGAACCTAGTTTAGAGCCGCCGTTTTTAAGTTTGTTAGTTTCTGGCGGTCATACCAGCTTGATTTATGTCAAAGATTGCGGCGGATACGAAACCCTGGGGCAAACCCGCGACGATGCGGCGGGAGAAGCTTTTGACAAAGTAGCCCGATTATTAGACTTAGGATATCCGGGCGGCCCAGCCATTGATAAGTTAGCTCAAATCGGCAATCCCCAAGCTTTTGCCCTTCCCGAAGGCAAAATTTCTCTGCCCAAGGGTGGTTATCATCCTTACGATTCTAGTTTTAGCGGCTTAAAAACGGCGGTGTTGCGGCTAGTACAGCAGCTAAAGGTTGAAAACGTGGTTGTTCCCGTGGCAGATATCGCTGCTAGTTTTCAAGAAACTGTAGCCCAAAGTCTCACCAAAAGAGCCATTGCTTGTGCTATCGATTTCGGTCTAGACACTATTGCTGTAGGTGGTGGCGTAGCGGCAAATAGCGGACTGAGACAGCATTTACAAAAAGCTGCTACCGATCGCAATTTACGCGTACTATTTCCACCGATGAAGTTTTGTACCGACAATGCGGCAATGATTGGCTGTGCGGCGGCGGCACACTTTGAGCGCGGACACACTTCACCATTAACTTTGGGAGTGCGATCGCGTTTACCACTAACAGAAGTTATGCAACTCTATCAGCATTAGGGAATTGCCATTACCCCTATCTAACCAAAATAGAACGAATTTCCCTAGCCACAGCATCTGTTTGTTCTAGCATTGCCAAGTGTCCGCAATTGGAAATTTCTAATACATTGCCTTGGTTGCTTTGAAACAACGGGTGAAAGCTTGCCAGATGACGTACATATTTTGGTTCCATAATCTGGTCTTGCTGTCCGGCAAAGAAATACACAGGCTGAGACAATTGAGATACTAACGAAGGTAATCGGTTAACTTCTGCCTCGGTGGTCGAGTCTAAAAGCGTGCCTAAAGCAGCTTCGGGGTCAGCCATTACAAAATCAATTACTCTTTGCCGACCCCACTTTTGGGCGATCGGATTAACTACGTTAGCGCGGGTAAATATTAAGTCAACTAAAGGCAAATAACAAAGCCAACGCGGACGGATTTTTACTAACTGCTGACCGGCGGCGCGAAACTGCTCAAAAGCCTCTTTGAGATAAACTCCTCCACCCGCATTAATACAAATTACTCCTTTAATTTGGGTACTACGGTCGGCAGCCCATAGCGCCACCGTAGCGCCTAGAGAGTGACCAATTAACCAGGCGTTGTTAATATTTAACTTTTCTAACAAAATTACTAAATCCTGGGCATAAGCCGCCGCCGTGTAGCAATTAGAAAATATATTTTCCGCCGTCGCCTCTAAGGAATTGGTCTGAAATGGGGTAATGGAGAAAGAATTATTTGTTAACTTAGTTTTTGCTGTGTTGGGCGCTAAACCGCCAATCGATTCACCAAAGCCACGTAAATCGTAAGCCAAACACTGGTAATCGGGGGCAAATCCTTCGATTAAAGGTTGCCAGTATTTACGACTTAATAGCCAACCGTGAATAAAAACTAAGGTCGGAGAACTTGACGCAAAGCCCGTCAGTTCGTAGCTATGTTCAATTCCCAAAATTTCAATAGTTGCCATAATAATATCCTATCCCTAACACCCCTCCGCTTTGAAACTAAAATGCGCAAGAAACTGACTTAGTACCAAATAAAGCAGCTTGACAAGCTATTTAAAGATTTGGAGCTTGAAAAAATATACTTTTAGTTTTTTGCCAGCAAGAAATTGATCCCTGTCGTATATCGGATTGTAAACAAAGTGTTAAAGTTGAAAATGGTTAGGTAAAAGCATCATTGGCTTCTAGGAGTCTATACAAAGCAGAAAACTAAATTTTTCTACTTATTTGCTTTTATACCAAGGATAAAGTTTTGCTTCTTGCTTATGACTTTATCTTTATTAACCAATACAGTCAGATAATTTTACTATCGAACCACGTTGGCATGGGTTTTTGGAAAAGCTGGTTTAACGGTGCTGAAACTACCACGGAAACCAAAATAACGTCGGGCGATGATTACACAGCCCTAGAAGCCGTTAGCGGTTTTTCTGCTAGTGGCGATCGCACAATTGTGTTTAGTAGCGATCGTCATATCGATCTTTATGAACTGGAAGAACTTTGCGATGCTGTTGGTTGGTCGCGTCGTCCTTTACGTAAAGTTAAAAAAGCCATTGAGTTTAGTTTTCTTGTCGCCTCAATGTGGGAAGTACGCGGGACGGGAAAACGTCTTATAGGCTTTGCCCGTGCTACTTCCGACCATGCCTTTAATGCCACTATTTGGGATGTAGTCGTTCATCCCGATTTTCAAGGCAAGGGCTTGGGCAAAGCAATGATGAAATATATGATTAAAAAACTTAGGAGCGAAGATATTAGCAATGTAACTTTATTTGCCGATCCTCAAGTAGTGGACTTTTATCGCGGTTTAGGCTTTACTGCTGATCCAGAAGGAATTAAAGGGATGTTTTGGTATCCAAGTTGAAGCCGTTCCTACTAGACAATTAAATGGTTATTTGTTATAGTCTTACTTCTTGTGTTAAGTTAGTGGACGAGATTAAATCCGGGATGTAGCGCAGCTTGGTAGCGCGCCTGCTTTGGGAGCAGGATGTCGCAGGTTCAAATCCTGTCATCCCGATTGAGAAAAAATATCTAAAATAATTGCAATTAGTTACAATTTATGCTGCAACTAAGATAAAAAACAGTGCCAATTTTCAAATTGGTAACAAAATCTTGTCCAAGCAGCTTACTTAGATCCGGTGAAGTAGGAACGATTTTTCTTTGCCCAGCGTCAACCATAAACAAGTGTAGATTGTCAGCGATTAGAGATTTTGTCCAAAAACCTTTGTTTCCCTGAGAACGCCAGGAACAAATTGTGCCAAATTTTCAACAGCTAAAACTAAGTAGAATTATATTGAGCGGGCAAAAAAAGGAATGAACGATAGAATAGCTCACATAAATTGTTCCTCCTCATCACACATCGAATCAATAGTAAGTAAGATATAACCGTTTGACTGATAATAATTGGCAACTCATGCCAGGAGTATTCATGAAATCAATGTTTAATTTGGGTGCAAAGTTAGGGATAGTTAGCAGTGCCATCATCGGCTCGGCAATTGTCGGCACCCTCAGCGCGATCGCCATGCCTCAAGAGAAAATTGTCCAAAAGCTAGGGCCAGTACCTGTATTTACCATCACTGATGCCAAAGGAGCGCCGCTAGTAGCTTCTAATAGCGACAACGATAAGCAAGGAGGAGTTGCGGGGGTATTTATCAATCAACGGGATGCAGAAGCGTTCGTCAATCAGCTTAAAACCAAAAACCCGGAACTAGCTAAAAGCGTCCGGGTAGTTCCCGTCTCTTTGGGTGAAGTATATAAGCTAGATCAATCTACCGCCAACAAACCTAACGCCTTAGACTTTGCTTACGTACCAGCCAAGCAACAAGTAGATGCAGCAATGGCAATACTTAAAAAAGCAGGTCAAGATGAGAAAAAGTTTCAAGGAACGCCGTTGTTTGTCGCTAAAGCTGGCAAAGAAAAAGGCTACTTAACGGTAAAACAAGCAAATCAACAAGTAATTCCTTTCTTTTTCAACCAAGAAGAATTGCAAACAATGCTAGAGCGCTTCAAAAAACAACAACCAGACTTAGCTTCTACTGTGGAAATTCAAGTAGTGAACTTAGAAGGGGTAATTGAAACGATGAAAAGTCGCAACGATAACCAGCTAGACCAAATCATGTTGGTTCCACCCAAAGAATCAATAGACTTTGTTCGCAGTCTGCAACCAGCAGCGCAACCACGTAAAAAATAGGTTGGTTAGTGACTCAAAAGCTGTGGGTGGTTTCGGGAGACGAACTTTGGCAGTGGCGTAAAGCCGCCCAAAAAGCGGCGATCGCAGCTAAAGTTTTACCAAGCGAATTAGACTGGCTGCTGCAAGAAGTAGCAGGACTTGAAAAATTAACTCTACGCCTAGAGTCTTTTCAAGATTTGCCCCAAATTCCCCTACAGCTAAAGCTTGAAGACTTAGACAGGTTATGGCAAAGACGGCTAGAGGAGTGCTTGCCAGTTCAGTATATTGCTGGAGTTGTGTTTTGGCGAAACTTTAAATTAGCGGTTTCTCCAGCAGTACTGATTCCCCGCCCAGAAACAGAGCAACTAATCGATCTGGCGGTAATGGCGACAAAAAGTAGCCCCCCACTCCTACAAGGACACTGGGCAGACTTAGGGACGGGTAGTGGAGCAATTAGTGTAGGACTTGCGGAGGTATTTCCGCAAGCAAAGATCCATGCTGTTGATTCCAGCCAACAAGCTATAGAAATCGCGCTGACTAATGCTCAATCCTTGGGTTATGGAAATCGCATTAACTTCTACCAGGGTTCTTGGTGGCAGCCTCTAGCAAGGCTCAAGGGTAAATTTAGCGGTATGGTGTCCAATCCTCCTTATATTCCCAGCGCTTTAGTATCGCAGCTACAACCGGAAGTTGCCCAGCACGAACCAAAGCTGGCTCTAGATGGCGGCGAAGACGGCTTAGACTGCTTGCGCTATTTAGTTGACACTGCGCCAGATTATTTGCAGAGTGGGGGGGTTTGGTTGGTAGAAACTATGGCGGGACAAGCAGAAATTGTTGCAAAGTTGCTAGGCGATCGCCAAAGTTATACTAATATTTCAATTCATGCCGATTTAGCAGGCATTGAACGTTTTGTTTTAGCTTTAATAAAGTAATTAAATTTTCAAAAAAACTAACAATGACGCAAGCAACGCGGCAAGAATTGATAGAGGGAGTTCTTGCTGGCAATTTAATTAGTTTTCCCACCGATACAGTTCCAGCTTTGGCAGCTTTACCGCAAAAAGCACCATTAATTTTTGCCGCCAAGCAGCGCAGTCAAGATAAACCGCTAATTTTGATGGCGGCCGATGCTACCGAGCTTTGGGATTTTGTGGCGGGGAGTAGAGAGGAATTATTAATTTGGCAACAAATGGCGGCAACTTATTGGCCTGGTGCAGTAACTATGGTGCTACCAGCTAGCGATCGCGTGCCTAAAGACATCAACTTAGCAAGTCCTGATACTGTTGGCTTGCGCGTGCCAAATCATGCCGTTGCTCAAGCTATTTTGGCTCGTACTGGGGCGCTGGCTACTACTAGCGCTAATAAGTCGGGTAAACCACCATTACAAACCCTTGAGGAAATTGCTGCTGAGTTTCCCCATGTTCTAACTTTACTACCTACATTAGGTGGAGAACCTTTAGCCAGTGCTATGCCTTCTACAGTTATTAAGTGGATTGGTAACAATTGGCAGATTTTACGTTTGGGAGCGGTTACGTTAAAGACTTGATTTACGCAATTAATTATGGATTTGGCTAACTGGGTATATTTCGCAACGGGATTAGGAGTGGGATTAGGGAGTCGTTGGTTAAAGCCGCCAAGAGTTTCTACTTCTGCACCAGTTATTCCCCTACAACAATCAGATATTTGGCAACAAACCCAACTTGCTTACTTGATGGCGCAACAAATGAGCCAATTTAAAGGGGGTTTTTTGGCGCGTACTTCTCATGAATTGCGATCGCCTTTGAGTAATATTATTGGTTTACATCAATTAATTTTGTCCGATTTATGCGACGACAAAACCGAAGAACGTCAATTTGTTGCCCAAGCTCATGAAGCAGCCTTGGAGTTAGTCAAGCTGATCGACGAAATCCTCAATGTTTCCAGAATCGAGCAGGGGACTAATAAACTAGAAATTCAACCACTACAATTAAGTTTTGTTTTAGAGGAAGTTTGTAATATTTTACGCATGGTAGCGGCAAATCGCCGCCATCAGATAAATCTATCGCCGCCGCCTCCAGAAATTTATGTTTTAGCCGATCCTCGCTGGTTGCGGCAAATAATTCTCAATCTAATCGATACAGTGATTCTCGGCGTTGAAGATGGCACAATTTTGTATCTATCGGTTTCTTTAGTGCCAGAAACTGAATTTGTTTATATTTGGATAGATGCGCCCTTAGCTGCTAGTAATTGGAATGAGCCTATCAATTTAATGCAATCGACGGGTGCTAGTTGTGACACTATTGGTTGCAAAGCACGTTTTGTTGCTGAGTATAGCCTAAACAAAACTTCCCCCGGATTAGGATTGTTACTTGCTCAAACTTTGTTGGAAGTTATGCAAGGCAAATTAGAAATTTTTCCTGCGCCTACAAATAGTGAACTATCGCCCACAACGCGAATGCAAATTTCTATCCCCCGATTAACTCTTGATAATGCGCTTCTAGAGCTTGAACCTTAGCTATGGGTTGATTGTACAGTACCATTGTGGTGCTAGAATTAGCTTCAAAGCCGATTCTTTCATAAAAGCTTTGTTGATGAGTTGTAGTTAGGTAAATCCTCTCAACTTTATTCATACGGGGATGACTCAAAACCGTTTCTACTAACTTGCGTCCCAATCCTGCACCCCGGTATTCTAGATCAATTACCACATCCCAAATAGTCGCGCGGTAGATACCGTCAGAAGTCGCACGAGCAAAACCAATTAGCTTTTGATTATCCCAAACGCTAATTACTGGTTCGCTGTTTTCAATGGCAATATTCAAGTCTTCAATTTTACGCTCGGTTGCCCAAAAAGCTCCTAACTTCAATAGCGCTTGCAATTGAGTTAGATCGATAACGGATTTGCGATCGCAAAATCGTAGGTGGCTACAGTCCATAGTTTTTTTTGTAAACCAAAATTTATTGTAACTTTTTCTTTACATTTATTCAATTATGCAAAATTTTTAATTTAACCACCGCTCACGGGTGGAATTAAGACTACTTCATCACCATCTACTAAAGGTGTATCAGGAGAAACAAATTGCAAGTTGACCCCAAAGCGAGTAATTTCTTGCCATTTTTTTAGTTCGGGATGTTGAGAAATTAGGCGTTCTAAAACAGCGAAAGCCGGAGTTTGGGGCGGAAACTCTAACACTAATTCTGATTGTTGGTAAGCCTCTTGATAGGCTGCAAACAACTTGACAGTAACAGTAATTGCTTGAGACATCATAATTGGGAATTGGTTATATTAAAACTATTACCTATTACCATATTTTTTCTAGTCGCCGAAATTCTTGCTCTACTTGCGACCATAGCTGACGATTTTGAGGATCGGTTTTTAAGGCTTTTTTGAGAAAAATTCGGGCTTTGTCTGGCTGCTTTTGACCAATTAAATAACTTCCCCAACGCCAGTAAGATATTGCACTCCAAGATTTGATTTCTTTGTCATAAGGTAAACGTCGCGCCAAACCTTCTGCTAAAGCGATCGCTCTAGGGAATTTTTGATACTTCCATAACTCTTGTAACTGTTGATAATAGTCATTTTTTAGCTTTTGTTCGGCAACAGATAATGGTGGCGATGTGGGGCGCGTTACTTTAATTTTTGGCTTGGTGGGAGCGATTTCTATAGGCGGCGATTGCTGGGTTGATGCTACCAGAACTTGGTAGGCTGCCGCTAAAGCAATGAATTTTTCCTTGGCCGCGATATGGTCGCCGGGATTAATATCAGGGTGGTATTGCCGCGCTAATCGTCGGTAGGAAGCTTTTATTTCTGCTAAGGTCGCTAAAGGCGACAATTCTAACAAGCGGTAACAGGCGGCAATGTCCATAAAGTTAAATATTGAATAGCCTTTAGGGTTTAATCTAAAGGCTAATAGCATTAATTGCGTTCTTCAATTACCCGGTCAATTAAGCCGTAGTCTTTAGCTTCCGCCGCCGACATAAAATAGTCTCGGTCTGTATCTTTCTCAATTTTTGCCAATGGCTGGCTGGTTCTATCTGCCAGCATTTGATTGAGTTGATGACGCAGGCGGAGAATTTCTCGCGCTTCAATTTCGATATCGGTTGCTTGACCTTGAGCGCCCCCGGCGGGTTGGTGAATCATAATTCGGGCGTGAGGCAATGCCAAACGCTTGCCCTTAGTACCCGCCGCTAGCAAAAACGAACCCATAGAAGCCGCCATACCCACACAAATCGTCACTATATTTGATTTGATGTGCTGCATGGTGTCGTAGATTGCCAATCCGGCGGTAACAGAACCACCAGGAGAGTTGATGTAGATATAAATATCTTTGCTTTGATCTTCAGAATCTAGATACAAAAGTCTGGCAATGATCGAATTTGCCATTCCATCAGTGACTTCTCCACTTAAAAAGATGATTCGTTCTAGGGAAAGGCGTTCGTAAATATTTATCCATTGGGTGTAAGGCTCACCTGGAAAGCGATGGGGGACTCTAGGAATACCAATAGGCATAATAAATTCTCCAGGAGGGGGTTATAAAAATTATCGAGCAACAGCCAGAGGTTGAGGAAGGTCTTTAGAACTTTCCAAAACTTTGTCAATCAAGCCGTATTCTTTGGCTTGGTGAGGAGTCATGTAGTACATCCGATCCATGTCTTTGGCAATTTTTGTTTTTTCCTGACCTGTATTAGCAGTGAGAATATCTAAGATAATCTCTTTATTGACAAAAACTTCTTTGGCGTGGATTTGGATATCGGTAGCTTGACTGTAAGGAGCGCGGCGGCGAGCTTGATGCAGGACGATGGTAGCGTTGGGCAAACTTGCTCTAAAGCCTTTAGTGCCAGCCGAGAGAATCATAGCGGCAGTTCCCATTGCTTGCCCAATACAAATAGTATGGACTGGGGGCTTGATATAGTTCAGCGTGTCGCAAATGGCGAAAGCCTCGGTTTCTGCTCCGATCGCATCGCCGCCATACCAAGAAGTACCCGTAGAGTTGATGTAAATATAAATAGGTTTTTCTGGGTCGTCGTATTGCAAGTAAAGTAATTGAGCAATAATTAGCTCGGTTACATCTACCCCAAGTTGCTGTTTATATTCATCTGGTGTAACTAAAGGTAGTCCCAAGTAGACAATTCGTTCTTTTAAAAGTAACGAAGGTAGATCCGGTGGTGGGGTTCTGTAAGAAGAATCGCCAGAATAAGCGGCTTGGACAGCCTTTACTTGTGTCATAGCAACTAATGCCTGAAATAATACCAATATATGTAATACATCCTAGCGCGAGGCTAGGGCTAGTAGAGGTACGGTTTTCTAGCTATAGTACCGATAATCAACTTATAGGCGATCGCCTGGTTAATTTTTTGCCCAACTTAAAATTTTGCCGCCAGTCAAAAAATCTTCTTTAATGCCAACTAAGTTTTCCGCTAGGCGATCGCACCCTGAATTAAGACATCCCTCAGATTGGCATTTAATCGGGATAACCGTTGAAGAAGACTATTTTTAACTTAGGCGATCTTTTGGGGACGAAACGTAAATAGGTAGGAAAATTTGACTTGTCTGCACAACCAATCAATGGCTATAGGTGCATAAATACCTACTACAGTTCCCAAAATAATGTGTGCGGCTGGTTCTGTAATGCCAAATAATTTTTGCAAGCATATCCGCGTTCCTGCCGTACAGAGGGTATGAACTACATAGATTTGCAATGATAATAGTCCCCATAGTTTCACAAAACTAGCGACTTCAAACCGATCTAATAAAACGGCACAAGCTATCGTAGCACTTACCCCAATCATAGCAACGATGGGAAAAATTCCTTGATTCTCTGCCATGTTAAGCCAGACAATTGCTCCTATTGCCAGAAATCCACTGGTAGTTATTAAGATCAAAGTAGGAACGTTGATTCGATCTAAACTAGGCATGAGTCGGTTACTAACTGTTGCACCTATAGCAAAATAAATTGTGAAGCTACACACTAAGTCTAAAACTTGCCAGGAAATTAAACTAAGTTGTAGTACGTGCCAACAATATAAAACAATAGAAAAAGCTAAGAACTGAAGGGGAGTAATTTTAAAATCATGGGCAATTTTATAAAGGATTAAAATGATAAATAAGACGTAGAAAAACCAAAATACAAAGATTGGCTGATAGATAATTTCCCAAAGGCTGGTCAGCGATATGGAGCTATTAGTATATTGAGATGCTAAGTAAACTAAGACCCCTTGGATAATTGACCAGACAAAATACGGATAGGCAATGGTTTTTAGCTTGTCTACAATAAAGGTTCTAAAAGATTTTGATACTCCATACTGAATGAGCAATCCAGAAAGAAAAAAGAAAATTGGCATATGGAAAGCATAAATCCACTGGTTAATTGACTTAGCTATAGATGGAGCGAGAATTGAACTTTCTTCTAACCCCCGGCATACGTGTCCAAGGACTACTAAAAAAATGCCAATACCTTTAGCATAATCAATCCAATAAATGCGGTTTTTCTTTGGTACATTCATCCTTTTTGCTCCAAGGCTGTGATGTTATGTAACGATCTTATTTTGGTTTTTTAGAAAACTACATTATATCTTTCTGTAGAGGGATACATTATTTAAAATTTTGAGATTTTGTATAATTAATGACACTGCTAAAATTGCAAAATTCACGATAGTTGCTACTGTGCAATAATAGGCAATTGTGAACTGTCCTAGAATGTACCTAATGGTCGAATCGTCAAAATGTTTGGATTCACAAGGTTAAAAAACGATTTCTCTGCCGCGATCGCAGTTTAAAGTTTGTCTGCCATCCTTAAAAGAAAGCAATCGACTTTACTGAGGGTTTTTTCAGTCCGCTCCTACAAGAAAATGAGCTACTTTAGGTAAAAGTCTATACATTATGCTTAAAGTTGCGATTAGCATGATGGCTCAAAAGCTAACAATTTTTAGGTAACGTTAATGTTTAGAAAATTAGAGATAAATGCAAAATAATAATTTTTAATTGCATTTTTTTATATTATGTCGTTGAACTGATAACAGTTTGATAAAGAATTGAATTAGACTATTTAAAGATATCAAAAAGTTTGGATGTCATAGGCAAAATATACAAACAAAAGTAAGTAATTAATATTATGTTTTTATCTAGATGGGCAAAAGATATTAATTCACAATCTCTTGTATCGTTAGATAGTTGTAGTTAGGAATCGCCATGAAGGTTTTACTCCAGCCAGTTTTAAATGATGTTAACTTAGATGCAAATCAACTCAATAGTCAGCGTCAGTTAGCAATCTCAATTAGCGCTGTTTCTCCTAGTAGCAATCGGACTGTACCGCTAAACTTGTGTCTAATTCTCGATCGTAGCGGTTCGATGAAGGGACGACCGATGGAAACGGTTAAACAAGCCGCAAATCGAATAGTAGATAAGTTATCTTACGGTGATCGCTTATCAATTGTAGTATTCGATCACCGTGCCAAAGTATTAGTACCCAATCAATTAGTTGAAGATCCAGAGGCAATTAAGGCACAAATAAACAAATTAAAAGCCGATGGTGGTACGGCAATTGATGAAGGGATGAAGTTAGGGATTGAGGAATTAGGGAAAGGCAAAAAAGAAGCAATTTCTCAAGCATTTTTGTTGACTGATGGGGAAAACGAACACGGAGACGACAAGCGTTGTCTAAATTTTGCCCAACTAGCAGCCGAATACAATTTAACTTTAAATACGTTAGGCTTTGGCGACCACTGGAACCAAGATATTTTAGAAAAGATTGCCGATATAGCTGGCGGCAAGCTGTCTTATATTGAAGAAGTCAATCGCGTAGAGGAGGAATTTGGACAACTATTTAGTAGCATTCAATCGATTGGTTTAACTAATGCTTATTTATTATTTTCTCTAGCGGCAAATGTGCGTTTAGCTGAGTTAAAACCCATCGCTCAAGTTGCGCCCGATACCGTGGAATTATCAAGTATTGAAGAAGCCGACGGACGATTGGCGGTGAGGCTAGGCGACTTATCAAAAGATGTCAGCCGTGTAATATTGGCAAATATGTATGTAGGGAAGCTCCCTCAAGGAAAGCAAGAAATCGCTCAATTGCAGGTAAGGTATGACGATCCCGCTCAAAATAAATCGGGGATACTTTCAGAAATTGTTTCTGTAGAAGCTAATATTGTTAGTAATTATCAACCGCAAGTCAATCCCAAAGTACAGACAAATATTTTGGCTTTGGCAAAGTATCGACAAACCCAGATGGCGGAAGCAAAATTACAACAAGGCGATAGATCCGGGGCGGCGACGCTGCTGCAAACGGCGGCGAAAACAGCGCTGCAAATGGGCGATAAAAATGCGGCTACGGTATTGCAAACGAGCGCTACAAGGTTGCAGGCGGGAGAGGAATTGTCGGAGAGCGATCGCAAAAAAACGCGAATTGTCTCCAAAACTGTATTGCAATAACGTCTTTATGCTGACTTTTTGTGAGCTTTCCACGTACCTCCATAGGTATAAAAAGGATTACTTTGCTTAATTGTTGGCAAACAGGAATCGCAGACAAAAAACCATTCGCCATTTTCTCGATCTTTAACTCTATATAAAATCGGTACAGTCAGACTACACCTGTCGCAAGCTTTGATTCTTTTTGTACGCGCCATCCTAAGCCAAAGCTGAAGCTTGAGTTCGAGCAAAAATCATTCTCCCCGCAGAAGTTTGTAAAGCGCTAGTTACCACCACTCGCACCTCTGCACCTACAAAAGGGCTACCTTCTTCTACTACTACCATCGTGCCATCTTCTAAGTAACCAATGCCTTGACTAGGTTCTTTGCCTTCTTTGAGAATTTTGATATCTATATTGTCGCCGGGAAGATAGCTAGGACGAACAGCATTAACCAAATCGTTGACATTTAAAACCGGAACTTTTTGGACGCTGGCAACTTTAGATAAGTTGTAATCGTTAGTTAGAAGCGTACCGTTAATTTCTTGAGCAAATTTTACTAACTTAGCGTCTACGGTGGGGATATCTTCGTAGTCTGTGGAATTGATAATAATCCGTTCTGGGTAAGATTCTTTAATCCGGTTAAGAATTTCTAGTCCGCGCCGTCCTCGGACTCTTTTTAAATCTTTCGCACCATCCGCCAGTTGTTGCAATTCTTGTAAAACAAACTGCGGTACTAAAATTTGTCCTTCTAAAAAGCCTGTTTCAAGTAAAGCTTCGATGCGACCATCGATAATGCAGCTAGTATCTAAAACTTTAGTAATCGAAGGCTTGAGTGTACCTTCCGCAACTAGCATTGATTCGACGGTATTGGGGTTAATAATCCGTAAAAAACTCCGCCCGTGAGTATCGGCGAGGCTAATTCCCGAAAATGCGGAGATGAAACTACCAAGGATAGCAACTAAAGGTTTAATAAAAGCAAAGTCTTCAGGAATTGGCAGCAAAAATAACGGCGCTAACATTAAGTTGGCGACCAATAAGCCCGCTACTAAGCCGATAGTGCGAGTTAAAAGCACATCTACAGGCATTTCTCTGACTTGAGTTTCCAAACGACGATAGGTAATTTGAAAACTCAAGCCGACGGCGCCGCCAATAACGCCGCCAAAAATGCCGACAATCAAGCGCAACGCATCTTGGTTTGTAACTTGCTGTTGTACTGCTATAGGTAGCAATTCGAGGCTGTAGAAGCCGATTCCGGCTCCGGCTATGATAAATGAAAAGATTATAATTGCATCAAGCATGGTTTTAGCCACTTGAATAATTTGGCAGAAATTTCTAAGTAGAAGATTAATCAACCAATTTGATATTGTTCTATGATAGTATTTTTGCTGTTTTTAAGCGCTAGTTAAAATTAATACTAGCTTACATAGAAATTATAGTTTCTTCAGAAAAATAATTAACCTCTTAGTGTTTAAGAGCAAATAATTAGAATATTAATTAATTTTTAAGGTAATTACAGTTGGTTAAATCAAGGTGTTAAGCGATTTATTAGAAGTTTTTGCGCCGCTAAGTCTAGAGAGTCCTAGTTCTGCTTACGTGCATATTCCTTTTTGCAGAAGGCGATGTTTTTACTGCGATTTTCCCGTAAAGGTAGTAGGCGATCGCGCGCGGGGAGACAATTCTCGTAGTATCTGTGATTATGTACAAGTAATAAAGCAAGAAATTGCCGCAACTCCAAACACCGGGAAACCTTTACAAACAGTTTTTTTTGGCGGTGGTACGCCTTCCTTGCTGTCGGCAAATCAACTTACCCAGATAATCGAAAGTCTCGATCGCCAATTTGGGTTAGCTTCCACCGCAGAAATTTCTATGGAAATAGATCCCGGTACTTTTGATTTAGAGCAGTTGCAAGGCTATGTAAAGGCGGGGATAAATCGCGTCAGTATGGGAATACAGGCATTTACCCAAGAGTTATTAGAGGTGTGTGGGCGATCGCACAGCGTCGATGATATTTGGAAATCTGTAGAGATAATTGGTCAAGTAAATGTACCCAGTTTTAGCTTAGACTTAATTTCTGGCTTACCACACCAAACTTTAGCTCAATGGCAGGAATCAATCGCCACGGCGGTGAAAATTGCCCCCAATCATATTTCTATCTACGATCTGACTATTGAGCCAGTTACAGCTTTTGGCAAGTATTATAAACCAGGAGTTGCGCCCCTCCCAACGGATGAACTTACGGCTCAAATGTATCGTCAAGGCCAGGAAATTCTCACCGCCGCAGGTTACGAACATTACGAGATATCTAACTACGCTCGCCAAGGTTATCAGTGCCGTCACAATCGAGTGTATTGGGAAAATTCCCCTTATTATGGCTTTGGTATGGGTGCAACTAGCTACGTCCTTGGACAGCGCTATACTAGACCCCGCAAGACTAACGAATACTACAACTGGGTGGGAGAATATGTTATTGCTGGCGGAGTCTTAGATTGTCCACCCACACCTTTAGATGAGAGGTTGTTAGAAACACTCATGTTGGGATTGCGTCTTAGAGAAGGGGTAAATTTATCTAGCTTAAGTCAGTTATTTGGTGCAGCTAAAAGAGACAAAATCGAGCAGTGTTTGCAACCTTACCAACAGCAAGGCTGGGTAGAATTTGTCAAGGAAGAAAGCTCGAAATATGCCAGGCTTACCGATCCAGAAGGCTTTTTATTTTCTAACGTGGTACTGGCGGCTTTATTTGAGCGATTAACTTAAAGAGATAAGTTAAATATCGGGTTTAAAATAATTCCAAAACCCTTCGCCAGAATCAGCCCGAATTAGTCCCAATACTACGTTGGGTAAGGTCGCTAAACCAGGATAAACTAAATAGCGCGGCTGCCATTGGGGTTGAAACTTATCTTTAAAGGAATGCAATCCTTTAAAATTGTAAAACTTGCTAAGATGAGCGCTCAAGTAGCGCAAACCTTGTTCTAAATGGGGAGATCCTTTCGTGTCTCCTACTCCCGCAAGGGCGGATAAACCTAAATTGAAACTGTCGTAGCCTAACTGTTGAAAGTGCTGCAACATTGAAGCAAACAAAAACTCCATTGTCCCATTTTCTACTTCTAAACGCCGTCGCATCAAATCGACACTTACTTGCTTACCTTGATAGGCAGGAAATACACTCGCAAAGGCGCAAATATTGCCATGAGAATGCACCACAGCTATATGTAACCCGCGCACGTATTCATCTGTAAACCAACCAACAGAAAAGTGTTTTTCTCCTCCTTTGGTTAATTGCAGCCATTCATTGGAAACTTCTTTTAGTTGCACTAGCAAACTATCGGCAATAGGAGGAGTATAAAATTCAATCTTATGTCCGGTTTTAGTGAGGCGATTAATTGCTGTTCTTAAATTTTGGTTAGCTTTACCAGTGAGGCTAAAAGTAGCAAGATTAACGATCGCTTCCTCGCCAATTTGTAAAACTCGAAAACCCAAAGACTTGTATAGGTCTAAGTTATCAGGCAAAGTTTGATAAAAAGCTGGATACCAATCATTGCGATCGCAAAAGTGTTGAAAACCAATAATTGCTTCTTTTACATCTGTGTTTGCGCCGATGGGATCTCCAAGAGCGATCGCACTGCGTCCTTTAGCCACATAGGCGATCGCACTTTCACCCGTCGGACTAAAATAATAAGACTTATCTTCTAGCAATGCTAGTCGCGTCAAAGACGTTTTTCCGTACTTAGTAGCAATTCCTTTTGCCCGTCGCCACTGGGCATTATCAGCACCCTGACGGGCTAAAACTGGGCGCAACAGCATCACTACAGCATAACTAAGAGTAATAGCTCCCACTAAATAAATTGAATTAGCAAAAAATTCACCAAACTGCGTTTTAGCCCGTAAGCCTGCATTATCTTCGGTGAAAAACATTGCCAAAGTTTGAATAGCGGCGGCAGAAAGATTGAAATTTTCCGAAAATTGGCGATCAAGTAAATAAAAGCCAGCAATGCCATAAGCTAACGTAAATAGTAACGAACCAATTAAAACTTTAATTCCTTGAGCAATAGCAGGGCGATCAGAGGAAGCGGTAAACACATTGCGCATTAAGATTAATTGCATCAGCAACATAGCGGCAAGTATGCTTTCTTCGTAGTCCAACCCCTTGATTAAATGACTGAGAATAGACACAACTAATAGCCCAACAGTCAGCAACCAAGCTACTCGCTTGCGTCGAAGCAAATTAGTAGAAAGCATTAGCAGCATAAAGCCAGTAATTGCCGCAAATATATGCCCCCCAGCGCGGAGGGGGAAAGGGAAAAACTCATCTAGCAATTGAGTGCGGTCATAATAGCTTAAAGATACAGCAGACAATAGGTTGACGATCCCCATCAAACCAGTTATGAGTACCGCTATCCATAGCCAAATTCGAGTACGTTGAGTTAGCAAAATATTTCCTTGGCTAATTGAGGCTATTTTTTCAACTAAGTCTCGCAAACTGCGCTTATCTTACCCAAATCATCTTCTCATCTAACAGTTTGTTAACGTAGTACCATCAAGTTAACTGCCGTGTATGGATATTTTGATTGTTGAAGATGAACCAGAAATAGCTAGACTCATCCAACTATCTTTAGAAAAAGAAGGTTTTTCTTGCTATATTAGCCGGGATGGTCTGAGTGCGTTGCGAGTAATTCAGGAGCAACAACCGGATTTAATAATTCTTGACTTAATGCTCCCTGGCTTAGATGGACTAGAATTGTGTGCCAGAATCCGTCAAAAACCTGGAGCAAAAGATCCTTATATTTTGATGCTGACGGCTAAAGGTGAAGAAATAGATCGAGTTATTGGCTTATCTACAGGGGCTGATGATTATTTAGTTAAGCCTTTTAGTCCTAGAGAATTGGTTGCTAGAGTTAGAGCTTTATTGCGCCGTAGTCTCCGCCAAGGAGGGCAATCTCAAGTATACAAGACGGGGCATTTTATAATAGATATAGATGGGCGGTCGGC
Organism: Synechocystis sp. PCC 7509; assembly: GCF_000332075.2. Lineage (NCBI taxonomy): Bacteria > Bacillati > Cyanobacteriota > Cyanophyceae > Synechococcales > Merismopediaceae > Synechocystis > Synechocystis sp. PCC 7509. The sequence continues at coordinate 1,131,399 of NZ_ALVU02000001.1, forward strand.
TAGTCGCAAATTAGCAGGTGCGGTGGCGGGAGAACTGCTTGATCTAACAACTTTAGAATTTAATTTGTTAACAGTATTTGTTAGCAATCTTGGACGAGTTTGGAATCGTACCCAGCTAATAGATAAACTTTGGGGTAGTGACTTTTTTGGCGACGAACGGGTAGTAGATACTCATGTTGCCCGATTGCGAAAAAAAATCGAACCAGATCCTAGCAATCCGACATTTATTAAAACCGTTGTTGGTGCGGGCTACAAGTTTGAAGACTCGGCTAGTTAATGTCAACTTACAAAAAACTTTAACTAATGTGAATTTGCGATCGCGTTTATTTTTTTCCCACCTTCTTGTCATGATCGTGGGTATCCTCAGCTTAGTAATTGTGGGCAAAGTTTCCTCGCCGCGCTTTTTTGTCCTGCGCCTAGAACAGCTAGAAGGTACGGGTTATCGCTTGCGTTACGCTCGTCCCCAACTAATTGAAGGCTTTGAAAATGCTTGGTATCGCGGCACACTTTGGTCTTTAGTGGTCAGTACAACAGCATCGGGGGCTTTAAGTTATTGGGTATCACGGCGCATTGTTCTTAGTTTGACCCAAATGGAACAAATTACCCGCCAAATTGCCGCCGGACAACTAGATCGGCGTTTACCAAATAGTGACATTCCCGAACTTGATCGCCTCAGTGCTAGTTTTAACCATATGACCGCTAGTTTGGAAGGGGTAGAACAACGGCGGCGCGAACTTATTAGTGATTTAACCCACGAATTACGAACCCCGCTTACTATTGTTCGGGGGTATTTAGAAGAATTAGCCGAAGGTGGAATCGAGCCATCGCCGGAAGTTTATTTACGGCTATCTACCGAAACCAAACGTTTAGAGCGGTTAGTTAACGATTTGCAAGAACTCTCCAAAGCTGAAGCGGGTTATCTAGCAATTAATTTGCAGCCTGTAAATATTCATCCCTTATTAGAATCATTGGTTCAAAAATTTGCTGACCAACTATTAGATGAAAGTCCAATTTTACTTTTAGAATGCCCGCCCCAATTACCGCTAGTATGGGCAGATATAGACCGAACCGAGCAAATATTAGTTAATTTACTCGGTAATGCTTTGCTTTATACCATCTCTGGCTCAATTAAGCTTTCTGCTTGGACTGAAGCGGGTAAACTTTGGCTGGCGGTAACAGATACAGGTATTGGTATTGCTCCTGAACACTTACCGCATATATTCGAGCGTTTTTATCGGGCGGATAGATCAAGGTCTCGTCATTCGGGAGGTACAGGAATTGGGCTTGCTATCTCTCGCCGTCTAGTAGAGTTGCAAGGCGGCGAAATCTCCGTAGAAAGTGAGTTTGGTAAAGGTAGTACGTTTAAGTTTTTTTTGCCTTTAGCTTAACTTCTTTGCCGGAAGTCCCGCGCTCTACCGGTACTCATTCAGCGCCGGGATGGATAGGCAGGCAGTGACGATTACATCCAAGTTTGTAGTTGAAACGCAGCTTCTACGGGAAAGGGAATGAATGAGGAACTGCCAATCTATATTGGCTCTTAATGGATTCCAGGGATCTACTTGAGGAGACATCCCAGAAGAGATAGAAGTAGTGATTTACCTCGTTTTCGCGTGTTGTGAACAAACTCAAAGAATCCCAGATACAGGGGTAACTTTTCTTGAGAAATGCCTCGGTGCGGTCTGAACCAAGACCGAAGTAAGGACCAGAAGCCTTCCATCGTATTCACATGGACTTCGCAGAATCCATCTCCATCTTCCAGAGCGAGCATACTCTCCCTTACCATGACAGACACTTTTATGGTCATACCCCCATTTAGATAGACGAGAGTAGATGCTATATTCATCAGTGTAGATAAGAGTCCCAGCTCCTATACTGCCTTGAATCAATGGTGCAATTGTAGTCGGTTTTACGTTGGGAAGCATCTTGAGAACTACTTCTCCTTGGCGTTGAATCATCCCGAAAATCGGAGGTTTTTCTTTTGCCAGAGTTCCTCGTCCCGATTTTGATTTCAGACGACGGCATCGTCCTGTTCTACCTTTTTTTTGACTACTTCTGGCTATCCCTTATGTCCAGCGATGACCTACACTTCGTCCCACTCTACTTCTCCTTCCAAGCTGACCGTCGGTTTGTTTGCTACGATTCCAGAACGTAATTGTGTTGTCATTTGCCTATCATCAGCTTGATTGAGGTCGAGTTCAGTGGAGATTTGATGATTGGAGAGATTCAATCCCATCAGATATAAACACAGTATCCAAATCCGTAGAGGCTGATGATGTCCTGCCAAGATAGTATCGCTCAGGTCACCCGTAGCGTTTTTGGCAAGCCTTGCACTGGTAACGTTGGCGTAGAGGTTGAGTTTCATCAAATCCCTGCTTAACGACTTGATTGGACTTGCAACCTGGGCAAACTATACCAAGAGGCCATCGAATCTGGCGTAGGACTTCAAAACACTTAGCATCATCAATCAACGTTTGAAGATTTACCAGCGAGGGATTGGTCATGGACTGGAATACGCGCTCCGTTTAGAACTCAAGGTATTATAACCCTTTGACCAGTCCTCCACTTCCAGATCCCTGGAATCCATTAAGAGCCTTAATGTTTTGTTTTTGCCGTCCTTTGAGAGCAGATTAAACGTCGATCGCCGAGTAATTTGAGATAATCTGCTGGTACTTTGTACTTACTTGCGCCAAATCATAGGTAGGAGTAATGGTTTCAACTTTAAGCACCTTGAGTTGCCCAACACATTCGCTTACCTCCGTCAACTGTTCAGCCATTTGCAGTTTTGTAGTCACCGTCACTCCTGCTGAACAGACTGCCGCCAATAAACAGATTGGCTTCCAGTTTTTGTCGTTGCCGATCGTTCCTGCCGTACCAGCAAAGAGCGCCGCTAAGGCAGCGAGAATGATGCTTGTTGTCGTGTATCGATTATTGTTACGTTTGAGCGTATTCTTTTGTGCTTGCGCTTTTTCAAGGCTACTAGAGATTTGCTCTCTCATTGCATCAAATTGTGGTTCTGGAACAGTTGAGTTTGTATTCATGGGTCTCTCCTCAAAACAAAATCAGAAGTATACTCACCTGCTTACAGCAGTTCTCAGTTGGGTGAAACATAGCAACAGCAATGGGTGAACCAGCCAATAATGTCTTGGAGTGTCACCGCAGCGAGAGCATCGGTAATTGCTTGGTCTAACTGAGCATAGGTTCGTGCCGCTCTGGCACGCAGAAACTCTTTGACTTTTGACCAACAGTTTTCAATTGGTGAAAAATCTGGCGAATAGGGGGATAAATAAATGACTGTTGCGCCTACCGATTCAATTGCCTCACGGATACCATTAACTTTGTGGGCGGGCAAATTATCCATAACTACACACGCGCCTGTCCAGAGATTAGGCACTAATACCTGTCCAGAGATTAGGCACTAATACCTGAGTCACATAGGTCTTGAATGCTAGAGCATCAGTTGCACCGGGAAAAGTAATTTCACCTACCAGCCCCCGTAGCGCCATTGCACCAATCAATGTTACATTTTGTCCGCGCCCGTAAGGAGCGTGGTTATAGGCGCGGCTGCCTCGGACAGAACGGGCATAACGCCGTGTCATTGCTAAGTTGGAGCCTGTCTCATCTACAAACACCAAATCCTCCAAGTTGACTGCTTCAATTTCATGCCAATATTCTACCCGCAACTGTTGTACTCGTTCGCTGTCTCGCTCCGTTGCGCGCAGAGTTTTTTTTTCTGGTAAGTTTGAGCTTTTGGACGTATCGTCCCATCGTAGCTCGACTGATCCTTACTCCAACANGTTGCTCCAGTTGGTCGCATAACTCTACCAAAATGGCATCATTATTTTCGTCTACTAAATCAGCTACTACCGCCTCTTGTTCGGGGCTAAGTTTAGCTACTTGACCTCCTCCATGCGCTCTGGGTTCAACGGTTCCATCGGTGCGATAACGCTTTAATAAATTCTCAATAAATGTCAAACTGACCCGAAACCTTCTTGCCAACTGCCTCTGGGAACTCTCTTTTTGGTTATACGCATCAACTATTTTCTGACGCAGGTCTGTAGAGTATGCTTTCATTTGTCTTCCATTCCAGTTTCATCTTTAACTGTATCTTGCTCAATCAAGAACTGCTGTATCTTGTAGCAGATACAAAGCACGCGCTCCTAATTCCTGAAACTAATGATGGATTTTTTGAGTAAGTTATCTGCACAACTCATTTAAGGTTTGACTTGCAAAACGGTCCCTTTGCGAGAGCAAACGAAAGATACCCAATAATAAGAGCTTTGGTATTGGAGTGAGTGACCATTTCTAGTTGAGGTTGCCGCAAAGCCGCACTTCTACATACATTTTTCCGATAACATAATTTGGGAGCTATTCAGATATCAAAAAACACGATTGTGCGTAGTTTTTTTAAATCCACTACTTCATCTAAGCATGACTTCAAATACTTTCAAGCTGTAAATTATTCGTTGGTCAGGCAGCCTGAGTGGGGAACCATAACTGCTGCCACTGACCGTTAAGTTCAACCACTTTGAGTAGACATAAAGCTCTGCTGCCAAGGGGTCGCCAACTCATCCCCTTGTTTTTCTGGCGAGAGCCGACAGTTAAATCTACTCCCTTCTCGACCCGCCCGCTACCAATAGTTTTACCAGCTTGACTGCGGCGACTATAGTTGATGCTGCTTGACTGACAAAAGTATTAGAGGCTAGGACAAAGACTAGGCGGGAAGTCGAAGCTAGTTTAAGCTGAACAGTTACCACACTAATCGGCGAACACTATGACTCCCACTTCCCGCCTTTATGATGCAATGAATGCCTTCCTGAGTCAATGTGACATTCAGTGGCGCGATATTCGGCACTTAAAAACGCTCTGCTGGATGATGGTCGGCATGATTGAAAGCCAAAACGTTCATCTCAACGGCTTTGGAGTCTATATTAATAGTCGCGCCCAATACGCTCAATCTCACCAGCGACGATTTCGGCGCTGCCTCTCTAATCGTCGCATCGATATTTCTGCCACTCACCAAGTTCTGATGGCACAAGCCTTATCCACATGGGGCAAAAAACGACTGTATTTAAGCTTGGATACGACAATGGTGTGGAACTGTTTCTGCTTGATCTGGGTGGGGGTGGTCTATCGAGGACGCACGGTCGTCGTCGCTTGGCGGATTGTGCCGCAAGCCAGCAGCACTGTCAAATTGTGGGCAATTCAACGGGTGTTGCGACAAGCTGCACGGATCGTTCCGGCAGAAGTAGAGGTCGTTGTCTTGGCAGACAGAGGGTTTGCCGATGGCAAGTTCATGAAATACCTCCGAGAAACCTTGCAGTGGCACTTTCGGATTCGGATTAAACGTTCCTTTCAGTTTCAACTGGACGGTCAATGGCGCAAGGTTGCATCCGTTTCTCTTCCACCCGGTCAAGCCTATTTCACGCCAGCTATTGCCATTGGTAAGACCAGACCTTACGGGGATGTCTATTTAGCCTTTGCCCATGACCGCCAAAGTGGCGAAGATTGGGTGATTGTCAGCGATGAACCGACGACTCTTCAGACCTTTGCCCAATATCGCTTGAGGTTTCAAGTGGAAGAATCATTTTTGGATTTGAAATCGAACGGCTTTAATCTCGAAGCCTCTCGGTTGCGAGACAAGTTTGCCCTCACGCAACTGTGTGGGGTCATTGCTCTGACCACGCTATTTTTAGTTTTACAAGGGACGCAAGTTGTGACCTCTGGAAAGCGTCGATTCGTCGATACTCACTGGAATCGTGGCATGAGTTATCTCAGGCTGGGTTGGAACTGGATTCGTCTTGCCCTGACTCGTCAGTGGGAAATTCAGATTTATCCATGCCTCTCCAGTCTGCCTGACCCCGAACCTGCCTTTGCTTCTAAGCGTCAACAGGAGAACGAGTTTATGCGTGAATTCGTTGTTCTCAGCCGCATTCCAGCTTCTTAGTTTTGTCAGTCAAGCAGATAGTTGATGATTTCAGGTTGATGTTTTTCCAAATATCTAATCAACTCTTGCCACTTGTCTAAATTTCTAGCCTGCACCTGGTGTTGCAAATATTCAAGAGCAATCGCAGTATTACCTTGCCATAATTGGGAGAATAAAAACTTTAAATGTTTTGCTTTTTCGAGCTTATTGGTGGCAATCATTGACATCAGCTCTCGGAGTTTTTTACAGAGGTGATACCAATCTAAAACCACGACAACTGCTGGTCCAAAAATAGTAAAGAGCCGATGACGAATCGTTCTGGCTCCATCAGTAATTGCTACTAAATTTAAGGGGAAAGTTTTACTTCCATACTCTTGGATAACTTTAGCCTTGACAACACTGGCTAAATTTAGTAAATTTTCACCTTTTGTATTAATAAAAGCAGCTATGTACTCAAATCCAGCCGTCGCTTTTTGGAGAATGACAATATCTGTAGTAATAGCTGTAGCTTTATCACCTATATATTTTTGGCTCTTATTTTCGTCTTTTGCCTCTTGGCGTTCGGCTTTTTGACCTTTTACTTGAATACCATCATCAAATAAAAGAATTTCTTTTTCTTTAGGATTGTAAATATCCACAATGGGGTTTACTTGGAGTATATCATCGCCATTTTTAGCTAAAGTTGCTCTATTACTTTTGTAAATCTCTTGGCTAATTTCTAGGGCTTTAGCACTTACAATTTGCCCAATTTTCTGGTCACTTAATAACCTTTCTCCACTGGTTCGCTCTACTAATAAAGCTACTTCTTCATAGCTCATACGATTGCTATAGTAGCTACATAGCTCTTGCAATCTTGAACTCACATAGCCTTTTTGCAATTGGTTTGTTAGAGCCAAGTAGTTTGTTTCTCGTGCATCAAATTGGTATTTTTGTAAAGAAAACACGAACTTTCCGTGTAACGTCTTAATCCACACCAGTAGTCTGCCGTTACAACTAAATTTTTTGTTTTTTTATCTCTTGGGTAAACTGGTTTTGAGCCTCTGTTAACAAGCTTGCCTCTATTTCTGGCAGTGCTTGTCGTTTCCATGCCTCCACTGCACCTTCAATGTCATGCAAGCTTTGATTCCCTAAATTTATCTCTTGTGGAGCAAGTTGACTCACAATGTTCCCTGCTTCATCTCTAATGGCAATTTCCACTCTTGCTCTCATGCTTCACTCCTGCTGCCGTTTGCTTCCATACTTTTAGGGCTATTCTCTCAGTCTACCGATATCAACGGATTTTTTACAGGTGGAACTTTTATATATATCTATCTATTCATATTATGAACTTTTTTTAGAGTTGCCCGTCTAACTGACAAAAGTAATGAAACGAATTGGAGGACTTCTTAGGTATTAGGTGTGTCAACGAGTGATGATTGTTAGCTATTGACATGACGCGATCGCCAAACACTCAAAAGCTACTATCCTTTTAAAAGGATTAGTTAACAATTAATTTATCCTCCTCTTAGTTTCCGGTTAACAATTTTATTAACTTACGTTGCTTTTTAATTATTGCTGCATTGTAGTTTCTTTAAGGTTTGTGGAAAAATTATTTTGATAAATCTCTATCCTCTTTTATCTACAAATAACTTAATGACGATCGGGAAAATACATTAGTAATTTGAGGTATATGGAATTTAAAACAACGGCGAAAATCTGCCAAATAGGTCTACCAAAATTAACGTACTTGAAATTTGAATTAATCTAATGAATAAAAAATCTTTGATATTGTCAGTATTAATAGTTTTCGGCACAATTGTTCCCAGCAATGCTACTCCTACCCCAGCCGATCCCAAAGTAGTACATATTTTAAACCGTTTAAGTTTTGGGATTCGTCCTGGTGACATTGAAAAGGTTAATTCTATGGGTGTAGAAAGTTATATTAAACAACAATTATCGCCGAATTCGATTTCCGAGCCGCAAAGCTTAACTAGCAAAATTAATAAGTTAGAAACCTTAAATCTTAGTGTTGTAGAACTAACAAGAAAATACGGTAAAACTAAAATACCCGGACAAAAACTAACTCAAGAGCAAATCCAAGATGCTAAAAAGCAAATGCGAAAATTGCCAGTAGAAGCAACTAATGCACGATTATTACTAGCAGTAGAAAGCCCCAGACAATTACAAGAAGTGATGGTAGACTTTTGGTTTAATCATTTCAATGTTTTTGCTGGAAAAGACCGGATTCAATTTTGGGTAAGTGCTTACGAACGCGGTGCAATTAGACCGCATACTTTAGGTAAATTCCGCGACTTGCTAGAAGCCACTGCACGCCATCCAGCGATGTTATATTACTTAGATAATTGGCAAAATACCGCCCCAAATAGTCCTGGTATGCGCCATCGAACTAGAGGTTTGAACGAAAATTATGCCCGCGAGTTAATGGAACTGCATACACTTGGTGTAGATAGTGGTTATACTCAGCAAGATGTTACTACTTTGGCAAGAATTTTGACTGGATGGGGGTTTGATTTGAAACAAAATCAAAATAATTCGGGGTTTTTCTTCGACTCCAATCGTCATGATTTTAGCGATAAGATTTTTTTGGGACAGGCAATTAAAGGTACCGGTGAAGCCGAAGTCGAACAAGCTTTAGATATTTTGGCAAAACATCCAGCCACTGCACGTCATATCAGTTATAAGTTAGCGCAGTATTTTGTCAGGGACAATCCACCAGAAACTTTAGTAAAAAAGATGCAGCAGCGTTTTATCGCTACGGATGGAGATATTCGTGAAGTCTTAACAACTTTATTTCAAAGTTCTGAATTTTGGGATGCAGAAAATTACAATGCTAAATTTAAGACTCCCTATCAGTATGTAATTTCCGCAGTTCGAGCAACGGGAATGGAAGTAAATAACGTCCAACCACTTGTTAATACATTAAAACAATTAGGAATGCCGCTTTTTGGTTGTCCAACACCAAATGGTTACGAAAATACAGAACAAGCATGGTTAAATCCCGATGGTCTAAACAAACGTTTGACTTTTGCCGTTGCCCTTGCTAACGGTCGTTTGCTAGGACAAAAAAATGAAAAAAAAGCTAGCTCAATTACTCGTATTGATGCTTCCCAATTATCAAATTCGCTGGGAAACAATTTTTCTTCTAAAACTCAAAATGCAATTAATTCAAGTTCACCGCAACTAAGGGCGGCGTTGATTTTGGGCAGCCCAGAATTCATGAGAAAATAAACAGGCAAAAAACTGAAAATTATTCACCATTAACTATTAACTAATTATGAAAAGACGTGATTTTATTGTGCGCTCTAGTATTTTCTCTGCTAGTTCTTTGATAGCTGTTGGTACACATACTTTAATTGCGAGAACGGCTACGGCTAAAGCTAATCCAAAACGTTTGGTTGTGATTTTTTTACGGGGGGCGATAGATGGATTAAGTGCAGTAGTTCCTTACTCAGAAAGTGCGTACTACGAAATGCGATCGCGGATTGCAATTCCGCAACCAGGCAAAGCTAAAGGCGCAATCAATTTAGATGGAAATTTTGGCTTGCATCCAGCTTTAGCAACTTTAATGCCTTTTTGGGAACAAAAAAATTTAGCCTTCGTTCATGCCTGTGGCTTGCCTGATGCGAGCCGTTCTCATTTTGATGCTCAAGAATATATGGAAAGTGGAACTCCTGGAGTCAAAAACACTACCGATGGATGGATGAATCGCTTGCTGGGGAGTCTATCTGCAACTTCACCGATCCAAGCGATAAGTCTAAGCCCAACTACACCGCGCATTTTAACCGGAAAGATGCCAGTAGCAAATATTTTTATCGGTAGAAATAGAATTAAACGCACTCCTTTAGATACACCGCGAATTCGTACAGCTTTTGACAAGTTTTATGATGGTAGCGATAACTTGAGTCAAACTTATCGAGATGGGCAAGAAATAAACCAAACTGTAACTAAACTTCTAGATGAAGAAATGCAAAGGGCAAATAATGGTGCGCCTTTACCAAATGGATTTCCTTTAAATGCTCAAAAATTAGCTCAATTGATGCGAAAAGACCCTAGAGTGGAATTAGGTTTTATTGCTTTGGGTGGTTGGGATACTCATGTTAATCAAGGTGGAAGTAAGGGACGATTGGCAATAAACTTAGAGTTGTTGGGTAAGGGCTTAGAGACTTTAGTAAAAGAATTGGGTTCGGCTTATCAAGATACAACTATTGTCGTCATATCGGAGTTTGGGCGCACAGTGCGAGAGAATGGAAATGGCGGAACCGATCACGGACATGGTAATGTGATGGCGATTTTGGGTGGTAAAGTTAAGGGCGGAAATATCTATGGAGATTTCCCCGGTTTGGCAAGTAATAAACTATATCAAGGTAGAGATTTAGAAGTTACAACAGATTTTCGAGATGTTATTGCCACGATATTAACAGGACATTTGAATTTGTCAGATCGAGAATTGAATCGGGTTTTACCAAATTATGCTGCTAAAAACAATATTAAGTTATTTGGGTAATTAAACTTGGCTCTTAATGGATTCCAGGGATCTGGAAGTGGAGGACTGGTCAAAGGGTTATAATACCTTGAGTTCTAAACGGAGCGCGTATTCCAGTCCATGACCAATCCCTCGCTGGTAAATCTTCAAACGTTGATTGATGATGCTAAGTGTTTTGAAGTCCTACGCCAGATTCGATGGCCTCTTGGTATAGTTTGCCCAGGTTGCAAGTCCAATCAAGTCGTTAAGCAGGGATTTGATGAAACTCAACCTCTACGCCAACGTTACCAGTGCAAGGCTTGCCAAAAACGCTACGGGTGACCTGAGCGATACTATCTTGGCAGGACATCATCAGCCTCTACGGATTTGGATACTGTGTTTATATCTGATGGGATTGAATCTCTCCAATCATCAAATCTCCACTGAACTCGACCTCAATCAAGCTGATGATAGGCAAATGACAACACAATTACGTTCTGGAATCGTAGCAAACAAACCGACGGTCAGCTTGGAAGGAGAAGTAGAGTGGGACGAAGTGTAGGTCATCGCTGGACATAAGGGACAGCCAGAAGTAGTCAAAAAAAAGGTAGAACAGGACGATGCCGTCGTCTGAAATCAAAATCGGGACGAGGAACTCTGGCAAAAGAAAAACCTCCGATTTTCGGGATGATTCAACGCCAAGGAGAAGTAGTTCTCAAGATGCTTCCCAACGTAAAACCGACTACAATTGCACCATTGATTCAAGGCAGTATAGGAGCTGGGACTCTTATCTACACTGATGAATATAGCATCTACTCTCGTCTATCTAAATGGGGGTATGACCATAAAAGTGTCTGTCATGGTAAGGGAGAGTATGCTCGCTCTGGAAGATGGAGATGGATTCTGCGAAGTCCATGTGAATACGATGGAAGGCTTCTGGTCCTTACTTCGGTCTTGGTTCAGACCGCACCGAGGCATTTCTCAAGAAAAGTTACCCCTGTATCTGGGATTCTTTGAGTTTGTTCACAACACGCGAAAACGAGGTAAATCACTACTTCTATCTCTTCTGGGATGTCTCCTCAAGTAGATCCCTGGAATCCATTAAGAGCCACTTGGGAAACAGAAACTACACTTATTTTTTGTTGACGGTCAAACAATACCCTAGGTTTAAGTAATATTTTTAACAGCAACCACAAAGATTGTAACTCCCCTGGGGTATCTTGACGTTTCCATTGTCCGGGGCGACAAAACAACATCTCTACCAAAACCCTGTGTTGAGCCGGAGTTACCTGCTCAAATACTATTTGCACGCTAGGAAAGCGATCGCTGACCCCAGTTTGAGTAATTTGTCCTTGCAAAACCATCTTTTCTTCTAAAATTTCTAAGGTTACTGGCAAGGTTTCTCCCCTGGGAAGGGTTGGAAGCCCTAACTGAGTAAGCGCGACTTCAGCACCAACTTCAGAAATTTTTGTTGTCACGCCCCACAGGGTTTGTCCACCAACATCCAACCGTACTGACCGCCGCAGATCGAACCATTCGTGTAAATCGGGTTTAGGAACATCCAGTAGTATTAGTAAAGAAACACTAATTAATAGCAGGTTGTAAATACTCCAAATCCAACCTAAATTAATACCTCTAAGTTGCTCCGCAATTTCTGGTGCCATTGCTGGCATCATCGCTCCCCTCATCACCGACATACCTAAATTCCACCATAAGCTTACTGAGGTCAGGATAAACAAGAGGATTAAAGGCCAAGCTAATCTCCAGTTAAAATAAAAGTTATCGTTGCGAGTTCCTTTTGGCGTTACATTAAATCCTTTTGAAAAGGGATTTAGCATTACTTGAATAACCGTTGTTACCAAAGGTAAAGTTAGCACCAAAGTATAAATATCTGACAGCAACGCCGAACGAGAACGCTGATTTAACCATGAAAATACTGTTAATTGCACTACGTAATAGGGCAAAAAGAAATACAGCAATTCGGTAGGGGCGGCTTTAAGAGGAACAACCCCTAAAAACGAATAGGCTAAAGGTATAATCAGGAATCCTCCACGAGATATGCTGGTAAACCAATGCAGCAAACCTTCTAGATGTCCTAATCTTTGTAAAGGTCGCAGTCCGGGGATAGTCAAAGGATTAGCTTTAATAAAAAATGCTTGCAACGTTCCCCTTCCCCAACGCAATCGCTGTAGAGCATGGGCTGCTATATTCTCCGCAGCTAAACCAGCACTTAATTTTTCATCTAGATAAACTAAGCGATATCCTAGAGCAGATATCCGAATGCCTGTAAAATAATCCTCACTTACGGAATCGGTGACAAAACCTCCGACAGCTTCAAGGGCGCTGCGCCGGACAACAAAAGACGTTCCCGAACAAACAACACTACCCGCAGCATCGCGAATCGGCTGAATTTGTCTGTAAAATACTTCTTCTTCCGGCGCTAGGACATTCTCTAAGCCTAAATTACGGGCAATGGGATCGATATTGTAAAAACTCTGCGGAGTTTGAACAAGGGCTATTTTCTGATCTTGAAAAAATCCCACTGTGCGAGTTAAAAAGTTTTTAGTGGGGACAAAATCTGCATCAAAAACAACAATTAACTCCCCGTTAGTTTGGGGAAGAGCGTGATTTAGGTTTCCGGCTTTAGCATAAAGATTGTCAGGACGGGTTAGATACTCGCAACCTAATTCTAATGCCAGTTGTTTCATTGGTGAACGTCTAGTATCATCAAGCAGATATATTTTTTTATCAGTGTAATTAATAGCTTGACAGCCGATTATAGTACGGCGCACGATAAATTCTGGCTCGTCATAAGTGGGAATTAAAATATCAACAGATGGATAAAAGCTACCATCTAAAACCTGCAACGTTAAAGAATCTGCTTCACGCTGGCGATTTTTGACTCTCAGCATCAAAAATAACTGGAGTGTGGCATTTACAAGCAGCAACATTTCTAGAAAAAATAAACCTAAACTAAAGAAGCCATTTAGGGGGTCAGCTACATTTAAAGTAGAAAGACTTCGCCATAAAATATAACGAATGGTCAAACCCAACAAAATGCACACTACTAGCACCCGCGACCAAGTTTGGGGTTGAGGAGAAATTTTTATTACAGCGATCGCGATTAAAAATAGCATTATCGTAGGTGCGAGTAAATATTTTCCCGCTACCATTGGTGCTTCTAGCCACATCGGCGGGTTATCTTGCATTAACTGAATTTGGGTAAAAATTTGCTGAATTGTCCCTAACCCTGCAAACCAAGCTGCAACCCCCGCACCAGATACAAATACAATACCCAATAGCAGTATCGTTGCCAGTTGCGGCTGCATAAACTGCTGTGGGCGATCGCGATTGTTTAAAGCTTTTTTACTAAGATTAGAATTTTTCATATTATGATTTTTATCCTATTTGAAATTTAATATAATCAGGAAACTACAATACGTCGGATTAATTCGTCACTTTTTTTTAAGGTTAGTACCGAAATGAAACTTAAGTAGGTTAATCGAGTCGCTTTACTCGGCTTTAGAGAGTAACAAACTGACTTATAAATTCTCTAATCACGCAACACATACCCCACACTACGAATAGTTTGAACTAAACGCTGTTCGCCCGTTGCTTCCAACTTTAAACGCAGATAACGAACATAAACTTCAATAATATTGGAATTGCCCATAAAGTCATAACCCCAGACTTTTTCTAAGATGCGATCGCGCGTAATCACTTGCCGAGGATGCAATAACAAATATTCTAGTAAATCGAACTCTTTAGCGGTTAATTCAATTAATCTTGCGCCGCGATAAACTTGCCGCGATCGCCGATTTAAACTAAGGTCTGCAAACTCTAGCATATCTGCGTCTACTTCTTGCCCTGGCCTCAGCCGGGCGCGGATTCTGGCTAACAATTCTTCAATACTAAAAGGCTTAACTAAATAATCGTCTGCACCTGCGTCTAAACCAGCAACGCGATCGCTTACTTCGTCTTTTGCTGTTAATAATATAATTGGGACTTTATCCCCCGTAGTCCGCAAGCGGCGACAAATTTCGATCCCCGATAACCCCGGTAACATCCAATCTATTATAATTAAGTCAACTTGCAATTCTCGCGCTGCGGTCAATCCCGCTACGCCGTCATAGACTACACTAATTTCGTAGCCTTCATAACCTAGTTCTAATTGAATAAACTTAGCTAATTTAATTTCGTCTTCTACGAGCAGAATATGTGCTGTCATAAGTTATGCCGCACTGGGTAAAGTTACCGTAAAAGTGCTACCTTCTCCTAGTTTGGATCGGACTGTAATGCTACCGCCCATACTATCAACCAAAGTTTTCACAATCGATAGACCCAAACCGCAGCCACCAGTAAAACGATTGCGGGCTTCATCGACGCGGTAAAAACGCTCAAAAATAAGATGTTGTTGTGACAAAGGAATGCCCAAACCGCGATCGCAAACATGAATTAAGGCACTTTCTGCTTTTAAATCTAATACTACAGCAATCGCAAAGTGCGGGTCGGAATACTTAACGGCGTTATCAATCAAATTTGTCAATACTTGTTTAAGGCGGCTGCGATCGGCTTTAACTAAAATTTGTTCGTAAGCAGCCTCTAAAGTAATAATCCGATCGGTATGTTGCATTGCCATTGCCGCTACTTCTACAACTAAATCGTTTAAAACTAATGATTCAAGATGAATATGCAAGTAACCAGCATCTGCCCTAGCTAAATCGAGCAAGTCTTGCAATAAACGGATAGTGCTTTCTGCTTCGGTTGCAGCAGTTTCTAGAGCTTCTCGCTGGGTCTGTGTTAAATTAGTTTCGCGTTTGAGGACGCTTTGCAAATAACCATGCACGATTGTTAAAGGTGTACGCAATTCATGGGAAACATTACCGACAAATTGGCGCTGTTGCTCCCACGCCTCGGATAATCGATCTAACATCATGTCACAGGTACGGGCTAACTCTTTTACTTCTGTAGGGGCGCGGTTGAGGTGCAAGCGGGCTTGACTGAGATCATTTACAGATATGGTTTCAGCTAGTTGACTAATACGGCGCAATGGTTGCAGGGATTTTTTAATGTATATTGCGATCGCAATGGTAATAATTATTAAAGCAATTAAGCTAACAATCCCCAAACTTTGAACTAGAGATGAAAACATCTGTTGCTCATAAGAAATATCTTGCGCTACAAATAATAATCCTAGTTGCTGCCCCTTAACTTGTAAAAATTTGCCGCATACTACAAAATAGCGATCGCCAATCTTGTACACTCTGGTACTCAGAGGCGATCGCATTAACGACATCAATTTAATGGAAGCAACATCATTGGGAACTAAGTTTTCTCCTGAGTTAGTCCCATCCTTATGCTTGACCCATATCAAAGTTTTACCTGTGCTACGGTTAGCGATCGCCTTTTGCAGCCCTATTTCTAAAGAAAACATTTCGCTATAAACTTCTACGTCACCTGGCAAACGCTCGGCAATTTGCTCTATATTCTGCTTGTGACCATCAATTAAAATTTGCTGCATTTTCCACGTTGTCCACAGAGCAATACTACCCACTCCTATAGCAAAAGCCGCAGTGATGCCAATAGTGAGCCGCACTTGTAAGGAAAAAGGATCTATTTTCTGCCAAATTTGTTTTATTTTCTGCACTGCTACTCTATAAATTTCTATCCTTTTGGTGGTGGGCTAGGACAAGTCTTGTTAGCAAAGTCACACTGATAAATATAAGGCTCTTGCCAGCTTAGAGGAATTTGTAATAAGTCTCGCGTCCCAGTCAATCCTTGTCCGATAAATAGTAGTAAGGCAATGCAGTTTAATACGGTGTGAACTATGCGCCAACGATGGGATTTGTCTTTATAAATAGATGGTGCGATCGCCAAGGAAAAAATCATCAATAACGCCGCTACAATTCCAATATAGTAATGCGACCAGTACCACTCGTTTGAAAGCCTGTAAACTCCATCTTGGCAGCCTAAAATAACTAATCCTGCACCTGCTAAAGTCGCAAATACAGCCCGCCATTTTTTTTCTCTCGATTTGTAAAGAAATACCAAAGAGGCAATTGTAGCAACGAACATTAGTCCAATAAATGCTACTTGAAAGGAGTTTTTACTAACTAAATCCTTAGACAAAATGTTTTTAATAATTGGGTGAGCGATTCCCAATAAAGCAATTCCGACAACAGTAGAAGTTAGCCAATTTCCCAAGCGATTATGTTCTGCACCAACTACAGGGGGAATTTTGCTTTTACCCTCAGCTTTTGTTTGTAAGCGGCGCTGACGAGTTTGCCATGCGAGGTTAATTACCATACCAATGAGCGGAAAAACAAAGAAAACTGCGATCGCTGGATGCAATAAAGTAAAAGCGTCTTTGAGTTCTACCATCCGAAACCTCAGTGTAAAAATAGAATTTGACCGACACGTTCTAACTGTGAAAGGAAAGCAATGTTAT
Organism: Synechocystis sp. PCC 7509; assembly: GCF_000332075.2. Lineage (NCBI taxonomy): Bacteria > Bacillati > Cyanobacteriota > Cyanophyceae > Synechococcales > Merismopediaceae > Synechocystis > Synechocystis sp. PCC 7509. Next base: position 1,148,232 of record NZ_ALVU02000001.1, read on the forward strand.
CGGGAGTGCGGATAGGTGATGAGCTACCCGCGATCGCACTTTAAATATGTATGATTAACGCTGGGCTGTAGATGTTGTGGGTAACAAAGCATAGCCAAAAGTAGCATTAAACATTCGACACCATATAGCTACCGTGCGAAAGTTTGCCAAATTAATATTATTGGGAATCTCATAACGTTGAGTACCGCTAACTTTTTGTAAGCGGCTGAGAGTAACATAATCAGGCTTTTTTAAACCACCTTTTGGTAATGTAGCATCGCGGTGGAGGATAACGTGCAAGTCTGGACCCATATCTGACTTAAAGGTTTTGTCAAATACTAGGTAGCGTTTACCCTTTTCGTTAAAAATACTGACCGCTCCTTGAGTAGGATGTTCTGCGGCAACAAACATTTCAGTTTTTTGTTTAGATATTACCCCATCGTTCATTTTTGGAGAAGACATTTCTCCAGCGTGTGCTAATAGTTGATGAGAAGGCAATCCACTTACACCGAGGACAAGAGCAGTAGCAACACTAAATACCAAATATTTCAGTTTCATGGTTTTAAATTTCCGAAATAACTTACTTTCATACTGTATAAGATCCCAGTAGGTGCAAAATTAATCAGGGTTAAGAAGCGGATTCAATAATACTCATGCTTTTCTCAGTAAATTCTCATTTAACTACTGAGTTTAGCCGTCCCAAAAGTAGCATTATAAAGAGCGACACCAAATCACCGCCGATTGATAGTTTTCTAGCTTAATATTTTGAGGAATAGCATAACGTTGGCTGCCGCTATACTTTTGTGAACGATTAACAGTGATACCAATTCTTTATAAAGCTGCGCTAAACAAAGCTTCAAGGATGAAATCATCAGAAGTGAGAGAAGCAATCGTTTCTGGTCTAATACTAAATCCGGTTCAGGTATCCTATGAATTTGTCAAGCGCAACTAAACTAATGATAGTTTGTTAAATTTTTAATTTCTCCCTGCATAGTGCTGAGAATCTTACAACGCTTTATTAACAGTTTTTCAATTTCATCAATTGTCTCAAAATGCCTATTAACCAAAGGTTCATCAACTATCGTTTTACTATTTTCCAGCACATTGAGAAATGGTGGGAAATTATTTTTTGTATACACAATGATAAGTTTAAATTCTCCAGCTTTTTTAAACTTGAATAAATCCCTGACAATTGAAATAGAAACCCATAACAATCGCGCTGATAACTTTGCTAATCATAAACTATGGAATTATGAGGGCGGATGGAAAAATACGTTAAATAATCTACGTCTAATTCTCCAACCGCTCTTAGTATTTTGGTTGATTTATCTCTGGCTAGATATTTTTCCCAATTCCAATTTATTGCTAGGATTCAATCACTTAATTGCCAAGATGAATCAATTTAAACACTTTTATGCTTCTGGATAATTTCATTTATTTATTATTCGTTAACCCCGGAAACTGACAGAGGAGGGTAAGTGCTGGATACGGCTAGAAATCCAATTACTTAACGCTCAAAAATTAAAGAGAGAAAATACAACATTTTCTCTCTTTAAGCGATTTATAGCGAAAGCAATCGCTACTGGGTTGCTTAACTATTAAGCTTTTTGGCCATCAATTGATTAGTTACCTTTGGATCGGCGCGTCCTCCTGTTTGTTTAATTACTTGTCCAACAAAGAAGCCAAGTAATTTAGTTTTGCCGTTGCGGTATTGCTCTAATTCCTTGGGATTGGCGGCGACAACTTGCTCAATAATTGCCTCCAATTCCCCGGTATCAGAAATTTGAATCAAACCTTTGCTTTCCACTAACTCTTTAGCCGAACCGCCTTTGGTTAGCAATTCTGGCAAAATATCTTTAGCAATTTTGCCGCTAATTGTTCCCGATTCAATTAAACCAATTAATTCTGCAAGCGTTGTAGGTAAGAGAGCAATTTCGGTAATACTGAGTTTATTTTGATTCAAATAACCAGCAATATCGCCCATAATCCAGTTGGCGGCAAATTTGGCATTAGCACCCGCATTAATTGCGCTTTCAAAGTATTCAGCAACGGCTCTTTCATCGGTCAAAACTCGCGCATCGTAGGCGGAAAGCTGCATATCGCTTTCGTAACGGTGGCGTTTGGCGGCGGGAAGTTCGGGTAATTGACTTCGCCATAATTCTAAAGTAGCTAATGGTACTTCAATCGGAGCTAAATCTGGTTCGGGAAAATAGCGGTAGTCGCTAGAACCTTCTTTGACACGCATACTAATTGTACGTTGGCTGCCTTCTTCCCACAGCCTTGTTTCCATAATAATCCGCTCCCCGGCTTCTATGGCTTTGGTTTGGCGTTCAATTTCGTATTCAATCGCTCGTTGAATAGCATTAAACGAGTTCATGTTTTTGATTTCTACTTTTGTCCCAAACTCTTTTTGTCCTACCGGACGCACGGAGATATTAACATCGCAACGCAGAGAGCCTTCCTGCATATTGCCATCGCTGACACCCAAATACAGCATGATTCGGCGCAATTCTTGGGCGTATTCCGCCGCTTCAACGCCGGATGTCATATCTGGTTCAGAAACAATTTCAACAAGCGGTACACCCGTGCGATTATAGTCTACCAATGAGTAAGTAGAACCAGATAAGCGATCGCTTCCCCCATGAACTAGCTTGCCTGCATCTTCTTCCATATGCAAACGAGTAATGCCGATTTTTTTTCTGATCGGATTGCCATCCGCATCAACTAATTCAATCTCTAGATAGCCATGTTCGGCGATTGGCAGGTCGAATTGAGAAATTTGGTAGTTTTTGGGTAAATCGGGGTAAAAATACTGTTTGCGGTCGAATTTGCTATAAGGGGCAATTTGGCTATTTAAGGCAAGTCCCGCTTTAACGGCGTATTCAAGGACGCGCTCGTTTAGAACGGGTAATACGCCGGGATAACCCATACAAACAGGACAAATATTTGTATTTGGTGGCGTACCAAATTCGGTAGAACAGTTACAAAAAACCTTAGTGTTTGTTTTTAGCTGACAGTGGGTTTCTAAGCCAATTACAGCTTCATATTTAGTTTTAACAGGGGTAGCAGTAGTCATATTTTTATTTTAGCTAATTACGGAATAATACATATTTTGCTTGCGATCGCGCTACTTAAGCGCTACATCTATACAAGTTAACAAAGGTTTTTCATGTCTTGGGTAAAAAATCTCGTACCCGTCCTTACGGTGCTTTGCTGTACAACTATCGCCACCACTGCAAACGCCGATTCCTTTGACCAAGATGTATCGCAATTTATCTCTAAGGAAGGTACGATTATCTACCTAGGAACGGGGGTAGTTTTACCTTTGATCTTAGATGGCAAAAATGGTAAAAACCAGTCTTTAAGGGTAGTAGATTCCCTCGGTACGAGCTTGCTTGTGTGCGAAGGATTAAAGGTTGTAACCGATGTCAAACGTCCTGATTCTGAGGAGCGCGATAGTTTTCCTAGCTGTCATGCAACCTTAGCTTTTGCGGTGGCAACAATGCAAAGTGAGTTTCAGCCTAAATATACGTTGCTTTGGTATGCGGGGGCAAGTGCGATCGCCTATTCGCGGGTAAATCTCAATCGTCACCGTTGGACAGAAGTATTAGCAGGTGCGGCAATTGGTTACGGCATTGCTAAATTAGAATTGAGTCAACCCAACGGACTAATTTTGTTTCCTTTAATTGGTAGCGATGACGAAGGGGGAACAATTGTAGGTTTGCAGATGAGTAAGTCTTTTTAGGATGGGTAATGGGGAAGTTTTTTAACTAGCTTTTGTTGCTACGCCAATAATATGCGGGGTAACTAGAGGAACTGGTGCTTGAAAGTCTTGGTAATCCACCTTTGCAAAACCAGCATTTTTGATAGCGAGTCCAGTTTCTCGATTGGGATTGCAACCATCGCCGATTACATTCCAAACTGGCTTAACTGTATTTTGTACCTGGCGCAAAAAAGTACCCTGTGGTGCAGCAACGTGTTCAATAAATAAAAAGCGTCCTCCAGGCTTCAGAACTCTTAAAACTTCCTGCAATGTCTTGTCTAAATTAGGTACAGAACATAAAACTAAGGTACTGACAACGGTATCAATGCTATTATCTTGCGCCTCTAGCTGTTCGGCGGAAATTGTTTGAATCTCAACGCTTAAACCTAATTTTTCGGCGTTTTTTTGCAAATAAGAGTGCATAAATGGATTAGGTTCAACTCCAATCCATTTAATATCGGTTGGATAGTAAGCAGCATTAGCGCCCGTACCTGCGCCAATTTCTAATACAGTGCCGTGTAAGTCTGTAAACAGAGATTGTTTGCGATCGCGTATCTTTTTTTCGTACTCCGCCGTACCATTTGCCATTAGCCAAGCAAATACTCGTTTGTACCAGCCAGGAGAAGAATTTTCACTAATCATGTTTGCATTGTAGGTATTGTAGAGACGTTCCGGTGGAACGTCTCTATCATGGTTAGGTTTTAACAAAAGCATCAAGCGTGAAGATTTGCTTGTTCCAGCAACCAAGGATCGACGGGTTCGCCATCGCGGCGACTTAGTTGGACTTCTACAACCATTACCTCTTTAGATCCTGGTGGCGCGGGTTTTTGCAGAAATTTAATATTGTAATCTGCCGGGTTATGATTGCGCTCAGTAAGCCAATCTTGGACTTTTGTAGTTGCAAATAATGATTGCCCTTGTTCAAACATTCGGGTAATCTGCATTTGGAGCGTGTAAGGATTTAATCTACCCATAATTTCCTCTAAAGTTAATCGGGATTGATGCCTAATTCTCGAAGTTTAGCGGCTAGTTGCTGCGATCGCACTTTTTCAAGTTTTAATTCCTGCTGCGATCGTTCTAACTCCTGCTGCGCTTGTTCTTTAGCAAGGTTTTCTTGTTCTCTTGAAGTTGCTAGTTCTACATAAGTCGCAAATTTTTCCCCATCTGGTCGATATAGTTGCAACTCTGTACCCAGCATATTAAATTTAATCTTTAATCTAGGGCTAACCCAATCTAGCATTTGGTCAATTACGTCTAATCGCCCGTCACGACGCAACCAGCCGCTTAAATCGCCCTTATCGGGGTCGTATAGATAATATTCTTCAGCGCCATAGCGATCGTAAAATACGAGCTTTTTATCTAATCTTGTCTGCGTGTTTCCAGGGGAACGAACTTCAAATACTACCTGGGGTGCAATATTTGCTTCTTTCCATTGTTGATACGAACCGCGATCGCCTTTTGGTCTACCCATAATTACCATAGCGTCTGGTGCGGCGCGGATAACGTTGTTACCTTCTACGGGATACCACAGCAAATCTCCGGCGATAAAGACATTATCATCGTTCTTAAATAGCCATTCCAAGCCTTCTTTAATCGTCACTATCCAGCGAAATTGCTTGGTATTATCTGACATTGGTTCGCCGTCGCAATCTGGATAAATTATTTCTGTTTGATTGGTAGTTTGTGTAACCATTGCCTTACTCCTTCATACAACGCATACAAACCGGAAATATAGTTATAAGTGCGATCGCTTCAAACAAAACTTGAAATTGGGAAGCAGTCAAAGCAAATCCCCAAACTAGAAAAATTGCGCCTCCTATTACCGCACCAAGCCGATAAATTTCATCTTTTGTTCTCAAACCTAGCCAAACAATACTTAGCCCAAGTCCCAGTAAAATTAGATTCATAATTTAAGGTTGGCTGAGAGTAGCTTTTAGTTGAGTACGGGCATATTCTAGTGCTTCTGGTAATTTACTTGCGTCCCTTCCTCCAGCTTGAGCGAAGTTTGGTCTTCCACCGCCACCACCGCCACAAATTTTAGCGATTTCGCCTACAAATTTACCTGCTTGCAATCCTTTCTTATTCACATCAGGACTAAAAGCCGCAACTAAGCTAACTTTGTCGATTTCGGGAACAGAACCTAATACTACTGCGCCTTTGCCGATTTTTTGCAATAGCCTTTCCGCCGCAATTTTTAAAGAGTCTGGCTCAACTTCGCCAATTTGAGCAACAATAATTTTGTAGTCGCCGATAGTTTGCGCTTCTGTTAGTAAAGTTTCAGATTTATGTAAGGTTAGTTCGGCTTTGAGTGCTTCTAGTTGCTTTTGAGCGGTTTTTAGTTCCGTTTGTAAAACTGTAACTCGCATTGGCAATTCTTCGGGTTTTACTTTAAAGAATCCGCTTAGTTCCCTAACTACTTTATCGCGGACGTTTAAGTAATCCAATACCGCCGCTCCTGCAACGGCTTCTATTCTCCTTACTCCTGATGAAATCCCGGTTTCGGAAACTATCTTAAATACGCCGATTTCCGCCGTATTTCGCACGTGAGTACCGCCGCATAATTCCATTGATACGCCCGGAAAATCTATAACTCTTACGACATCGCCGTACTTTTCCCCAAACATAGCGATCGCACCTTTTGCTTTAGCCTCTGCAATTGGTAGTATTTCTATATCTGCATGATGGGCTTCAGCTATCCAGGTATTTACTTGCGCTTCTATTTGCTGCAACTCATCCGGGGTTATTGGACGCGGACAATTGAAGTCAAAACGCAGCCTATCAAAAGCTACCAATGAACCCGCTTGAGAAATAGAAGGATCGACAATCTTTTTTAAAGCTGCTTGCAATAAGTGAGTAGCAGTATGATTTGCTTGGGCGCGGAGACGACAAGCGCGATCGATTTGGGCGGTTAAGGGATCGCCTACGTGCAGTGTACCGCGTTCAATTCGTCCGTAATGAATGTAGATACCCGATTGCTGCTTAACGTCATTAATAGCTACTACTACACTATCTCCAGACAAGTAACCGCGATCGCCTATTTGTCCGCCCGATTCGGCGTAAAATGGAGTTTGATCTAACAATACTTGTACTTCGCTTCCAGCTTCTGCTGCTTCTACTTGCTGACCGTTAGCAATCAATGTCATAACTTGAGCAGGGGTTGAAGGCTGAGTGTAGCCGAGAAACTGCGTTGCATTAATTCCCGATGCTAGTTGATTGAGAGAGTTTGCAGTTAAATCAATAGTTTCATGCGCTCCTTTAGAAGTACCGATTTGAATCTCCATCTCCTCCTCAAAGCCTTCTACATCAACCTTTATCCCGTGTTCGGCGGCAATTTCTTGAGTAAGTTCTAAGGGGAATCCGTGCGTATCGTAAAGAATAAAAGCATCTTTACCAGAAATCTCTTTAGGGGATTTAGCTAATATATCTGCTAATAATTTTTCGCCTTTAGTTAGAGTTTTGAGAAAATTCGCTTCTTCTCGTTGCAGTTCATTTTTAATTACAGTCTCTTTGGTGCGAACATTGGGGTAAGCTTCTTCAGAAAGAGCGATCGCACTTTGGGCAACAAGAGTTGTAAACTCTCCTTGTATGCCAATTAATCGCCCGTGACGTACTACCCGACGAATCAAGCGGCGCAATATATAACCCCGTCCCACGTTAGACGCGGTAATGCCATCAGCGATCATATGCACTACAGCGCGGATATGATCGCCAATTACTTTGAGAGATATTTTAGTTTGTTCGTCACTTTGAACGTAATCAATCCCGGCAATTTCCGCCGCCGTTTTCACAATTGGCTTAATTAAATCAGTTTCGTAGTTATTCGGGACTTGCTGAAGAATTTGCGCCATCCTTTCAAGTCCCATCCCCGTATCAATATTTTTGTTTTGCAACGGGGTCAAATTGCCTTCTACATCCCGGTTGTACTGCATAAATACCAGGTTGTAAAACTCAATAAACCGCGTATCGTCTTCTAAATCTATATTCTCATCGCCGTGTTCGGGGTGAAAGTCGTAATATATCTCCGAACAAGGGCCGCAAGGGCCTGTAGGGCCAGATACCCAAAAGTTATCATCCGATCCCATCCGCTTGATTCTTGCTTCCACAACGCCGATTTTGTCGCGCCAAATAGCAAAAGCTTCGTCATCGTCTTCAAAAACGCTGACAACTAAGTTTTCGGGTTTTAGTCCAAATACTTGTGTTGATAATTCCCATCCCCAAGCGATCGCTTGTTCCTTAAAATAATCTCCAAAGCTAAAATTGCCCAGCATCTCAAAAAATGTATGATGCCTAGCTGTACGCCCGACATTTTCAATATCATTGGTACGGATGCACTTTTGAGAAGTAGTCGCCCGTTTATACTCCGACTGTCTTTGTCCTAAAAAAATTGGCTTAAATTGCAACATCCCGGCGATCGTTAGCAGTACCGTCGGATCTTCTGGTACAAGGGAAGCACTAGGTAAAATTTGATGCTGTTTATTAGCATAAAAGTCCAGAAATTTTGTCCGAATGTCGTTACCGCTAAGATACTGGGGATTTGCAGCCATAAAACTTTAATTGGTTTAAATAATATATAGATATTTTACAATAGCGAAAAAGTGCGATCGCGCTTTTTTGATTATCCAACTGCGGGGTAATGAGAAATCGCACCTCTAAGCCTTAGAATTAAAGCCTGAAATATACCCAAATGATTTACTATGGCGCTCAAACTCAAAGTTCCTAATATCATGTGTGCTGGCTGTGGCGAAACAATTACTGATTCTATCCATACGATGGAACCCGATGCCAAAATTGATGTCGATGTTCAAGCAAAAACTGTCACCGTAGAATCTGCGGCTTCCGAAGAAACTATCAAGCAAGCTATTGTCGCCGCAGGCTTTACCGTCGAAGGCTATCAACACGGCTAACTTTTTTCCATAAAATAAAGAGACGCTTACAAAAACGTCTCTTTATCAATTATTGTGCTTACTCTATTTCTTCGGAGAAATTAACATCATCATATTGCGCCCTTCTTTTTTGGGTGCTTGCTGCACTTCTCCAAAAGTCTGTAAATCTGTCGCCATACGCTTTAGCAACGTTTCGGCTAGGTCGCTATGCTGAATTTCTCGCCCGCGAAACATGACCGTTGCTTTTACCTTGTCGCCGTCTTTAAGGAAACGCTCGGCTTGATTTATCCGCACCTTGTAATCATGCTCCTCAATTTTGTAGCGCATTTTTACTTCTTTTACGTCGGCGGTATGCTGCTTTTTCCTCGCCTCTCGCGCTTTCTTCTCTTGCTCAAATTTATATTTGCCGTAGTCCATAATTCGGCAAACTGGCGGTTCGGCTTTGTCGCTCAACAATACTAAGTCTAGCCCTCTTTCTTCGGCAATTGTCATCGCCTCCGTAGGGGTAATAATGCCTAGCTGCGCCCCGTCACTGTCGATTACTCGAATTTCCGGGAAGCGGATTCTTTCGTTTATTTGGGGTAAATCGCGAGTTCTTCTTTTTTCTATCACTGGTGTTATGATTTAATAGCAACTGTCTTGAATGACCTAGCTTTACTTCAAGCTAAGAAAAAATTAACCACTGGCAGTATACTTCTTTCAAACTTTAAGAGTTCAAAAAAAGCTGCACCCCGCTTTTAGTTAATCTGTATCAAACAGAATACTTCTTTGTACTTGCGATCCACCATAGCATTTTTACTATCAAATTGCTAACGCATAAAGTAGGTATTTTGTAAAGATTTTCTTAACTTTAAAAATTTCACCACTCGGTTTGCTGACGCAGACAAGCAATAGCTTCCTCGGTGGGGACTTGTTCAAAGCGATCATAAAAATTACTGACACTAAAAAAAGGTTCGGGTGTATTGAGAATAACTAAGACATCGCCCCAAGTTTGTAGCCAAGGTAGCAAGGAAGCGGGAGCAACGGGCGCACACAGCCAAATAGCGGCGGGTTGGTAGATTCTCAACGATTGAGCCGCCACCGCCATAGTTAGCCCTGTGGCAATGCCATCATCAACAATAATTGCGATCGCACCTGTTAAATTAACATCAGGACAAGCAGGGCTAAATTGCTCGTCTTGAAATTTAGCAGTAGCTAAAGCCGTGTTTAGCAAAGCTTGTCTATGTTGAGGTTGTTTAGGTATTCGGCTTTCTTCCCACAATACATCTCCTTGAGCCGTTACCGCACCAATAGCAAGTTCGGTGTTTTTGGGATGGGTAATTTTTTTCGCAACGATCGCACTCAGGGGGCATTTTAGCAAACGGGCAACGGGTAAAGCTACAGGTAATCCCCCTCGTGGCAAAGCATACACGACTTGGGGCGGCATAATTGTAGTTGCCGATAGTTGGGTAATAGTTGTGTAAATCGCTTCGGCTAATTGAATTCCGGCATCAGTGCGATCGCTAAAAAGTGGAGTTGACATAAATTAAGTGCGCCTAAATAAATGTAGCGGACTTACTTTTGATATTGACGGATTTTTGAGAAAAGTTAGCAAAAATTGCAACTTTTGACATAGTTTGATTGAGGAAGTACGGGGCGTAGAATGAGTTTAAAATTAAGGCACACTAAGTTAGGATGCGAAGTCTCGCTGACGCAAGTAAATCAATCTCCATGAATAGCGAACAACAACTCAGCCTTTTTGACAATTCAACAGCGCCAGCAGTACCTCAACCGGATTTGATTCCTACTGATGCCAAAATTCCTATCCCTCCCGGTACTTATGCCCACATGACGGAGTTGGCGCAGCACTGCAACCATTGTTATCGATGTCCTTTGGGAGCAACTCGCACTCATGCGGTGGTAGGAAAAGGTGATTTAAAAGCACCAATTATGATTGTTGGCGAAGCACCAGGGCAAAATGAAGACGAAACGGGATTGCCTTTTGTGGGTAGAGCAGGACAATTGTTAGATAAAATCTTAGCTTCGGTGGGCTTAAATGCTCAAGAAGATGCTTATGTATGCAATATTATCAAATGTCGTCCGCCTAGCAATCGCGTACCAACTACCGACGAAATAGCGGCTTGTAAGCCTTATATATTAGAGCAAATTCGGTTAGTAGATCCAAAAGTTATTTTATTAACTGGGGCGACGGCGGTAAAAGGATTAACCGGAAATAAAACTGGGATTACTAAAATTCGCGGTACTTGGATTGAGTGGGAAGGGCGGTTATGTATGCCAATTTTGCACCCAGCCTATTTATTAAGAAACGCTTCCCGCGAGCAAGGTAGTCCAAAATGGTTGATGTGGCAAGATATGCAGTTAGTTAAGGCAAAAATAGACGAGCTTGGCGCTACAAGTGGCTAATGTGTAAGTGTTAATAGAGATCCCCCTAGCCTGCCTTAAAAAGGGGGACATATCTATATGTAGCGATCGCACGCGCGATTCCTAAGCATTTTCCGTAGGGGTGCAATACATCGCGCCCCTACAACGTTCACAATTGATTTAGGGTTGCTATGTCGTTAGGTAGAAAAAATGTTATCTATTGCCGAAAAACTCGACAATTTGCAGCGACACACTACGGATTCCGAGCAGCTACTGATTATCAACGATATTAGCTGGCAGATGTACGAAAGTCTTTTAGAGGATTTAGCAGATAATTCTTACTTGAGAATTGCTTACCTAGAGGGAATTTTAGAAATAATGTCCCCCAGTCGTCGCCACGAGTTCATTAAAACTAATATAGGCAGACTTGTAGAAGTTTACCTTGAGGAAACACGCACCCGTTTTTATGGTTTGGGTTCAACAACTTTTCGTCAAGAAACGGTAGCAAGAGGTATTGAACCGGATGAATGTTATTGTATCAATTGCGAAAAACCAGTTCCAGATATTGCCATTGAGGTAGTTGTTACCAGTGGCGGCATTAATTCTCTAGAAATTTATAGAGGTTTACAAGTCCCGGAGGTTTGGTTTTGGGAAAATAATTGTTTTTCTTTGTATTATTTGGATAACGGAAATTATCAAACCCTAGCTAGAAGTAGGTTTTTGCCGCAATTAGATTTAAGTTTATTAGCTGGTTATGTAGTCTCTCCTGAACCAATGGATGCAGTTATCGAGTTTCGGCAAAAGATTCGGGAGCAGAGGCAAAAATAAGCGGAGACTTCGCCCGAAATCTCCGCATTATATTTTTACTTAGTAGGGCGTAAGTTGAGCAACTCTTGAGGAGAAGCCAACATATCAATTGCTACAAAGAAAATTTTGTCTTCAGGATTGATTAAAAACCGCCAAGAGATATTCATCCCCACATTGACACCAAACCAAGGAGTTTGAACTACACCCGTTACCTTGACTTGCTTAGAGCCATCGGGGGCTTTTTCGCTGATACCTTGCTGGGGCATCATATTTAAACCCTGGGCTTCTTCACGCATATATTTTGCGATCGCTTCTCTTCCCACAATCGGCTTTTGGAAAGGTGGCTGCAATGCACCATCGGTTGTAAACAATTCTACAGCGCTCTTAAAGTCGTCCGCATTCATTGCAGTAACGTAGCTTGATACCGCAGGCTCGTTAATACCAGCAATTTCAATTTTGGTAGGCGCGGGAGCATCGCGTTCAAACATAGGCTCGGCGGCTCTTGGTTCGCTGCTAGAAGCCACGGTTGTATCAAAGCCCATATCTACTACTGTATTGCGAAGTACAGTAATTTGCTGCCCAGCATCAAGCTTTTTAATCGCATCTAATACTATCTGCACACCGGGAGACATTTGATAGCCTGTAGGTACGGGAGTTACTAACCCTTGCTTCATCAATTCCCCTAATTCGTACCAAAAAGCTAACTTGGTATTGACGCTAAAGAATCCATAGGTACGGCTCATAGGGGTATCAGCGCGTCTAGCTAGTTCGCGCATTACCTGCATTTGATCTTCGTTGGATTTTTGCTGAATATCTTTAAGCATCCGCTCGGCAAATTGCAGGCGAGCGGCTCCAGGAGCGGCGGGAGTAATGGTTTTGCCCATTTCGGTATAAGCGTACCATAGCAATGCTAGGCGGTCGTCTACGCTCAGTTGGTCGAATAAAGCGATGATAGCTGGAATCTGACTGGGAACTTGAGTGCTTGAAAATATATTTTGAGCGGACTCAATTGTATAGGTCATTATCGAAACTCCAGAATTATTATTTGCTTTGAAAATTTACAAATTGGCTTAAAGTCATGTCAAATCTAGGCTTCCTAACGTAGAAAACCTATGAGTTTGACTTTACAGCAAAGGGACGTGTTAAACCTAGAAGCGCGATCGCTTGGCTATGTAAATGAATGTAACTTAATTAGTGATTTTTGTAAAGTTTTTTAAAATTTTTGTCCAAAATTAGAGTTATGAGGTATTTTCATGTATTAGTTTGTAGAGTGCTTATATAAATAAATTCTGGTGTTAGAGACAAAAAACGCTGAGATTTAACTCCATATTCCCCTATGGGGAAAGAAGCTATTTCTATGAATTAGTTGTTTTAGTGCGGGCTTTGATACTTACAGCAACAAATACTTACTTAAATTTCTCACTATCTTTCCCAAATTTATTTGCAGGAAAAGATCCGCCAATACCTTGTAAGATACCACGTCCAACTAAACCGATAGCTCTACCAATTACTTGTGTTAGCACGTAAACAATACCACTACCTAAAAATGCTACCGCTCCCCGCAATCTCGGAGAAATCGCATCTCTCAATTCTAAAGCTAATGTTACCACCAAAGGAATACCTGTAAGCTGCTTTAATTCTTGGTTTCGCGGTGCATAAATTGAGACTTTAGCAATTCCTCTACTCGCCAGCACAAATAACTCATAACGACTTTCAAACATTAGTCTTGGTGCGGTGATATATTCATTCAGGCGATATTTCCAAGATAAGCTATTTCTAAATCGCTCTATTTCACGAGTAGAAATTAAATTAGCATCGTAAAAATTTTGTTTAATTACTTCTACATCTCCTAACTTATTTAATAGCGGTTGGATTACAGCATTAGCTATTTCAATTAGTAAGTGTTGCAAGAGTATTTCTGCTCTTGCCATTGCTTCGGGAGTAGGCGCAGAATAAGGCACATTGTCAATGACTAAAGGTGTCGCAAATAATAAGTAAGAAAAAAGCGATCGCACAAAGGGAATTTTGGGCAATAAGTTAGTTTTTATAATTTCTGCATCTTGCAACAAATAGTTAGAAATTTCTATGCTTTGTTCGTTTGTTTGAATAGTCGCATACTTACCAAAAAAGTCTATTGTTGCTGCTTGCCATAAGTCTATTAAAATGACATCTTGCATTTTTGGCAACTTATCTACTTGAATTTTAGCCGTACTTAGTTGAATAATAATTGCTTCAATTTTTACTAAAACTACATCAAGCAATTCACGTTTTTTTTCTATTTTTAAAATATCAATTTCTAGCGGTACGTCAGTTAAATTTTCTAAGCTAAATTGCAACTTCTCTCTTACAGATGCCAATATATTAGGCGACGATGACTGAAGTAAACTTTGATTAGTTGCGACAATAGAGCTTTCTTTAATCTCTAACTTTCCGCGCTCTAACAGTTGAGGATAAGCGCCATTATTGATAACAATTGCTTGTGGCTTTAATAATTTATTAACTAACCAACGCGAGGCTAATAATTCTCTCCTATGTCCGGCAAATATGGCTTTTTCTAATACTGTTAATCCAGGATTTTGTAACTGTGTAGTTACCTCGTTTAAAGTCCTGTCAATTTGCTGCAATCCAGACAAGCGCCAGGTTTCTTTTATTGCCCTAAATATATTAGTTGTTGATAAGGAAATTTCTAAATCCCAAAAAAATTGTCTGTTTGCTACTTGTCTAATAATAGCTACTAGCTCAGGAATAGACGTGTTTTTAAAACAATAACCATCTATACCTAGGTTTTTTGCTGTAGATAATTGGGTAGATTCATTAACGGCGCTAATTAGTAATATAGGTAAGCTAGGATATAAAACTTTTATTTGTTTACCTAGTTCTAAAGCTGATAATTGATTGACTTGGCTATTTGGTATATTTGATGCCAAAATTACTAAGTCTACGGGAGTGCGATCGCGCATTTCTAATAATTGGAGTGCAGTCTTTTCGCTGTCGGCTTCTGCAACTACTTCAATATCGGCGAATTCTCCAATTATTACGCGCAATCCAGTCCGATATATCAAATCTTGGTCGATTAACAGGAGTTTGAGGATAGCATCGCTCATACTGTTATTAACCGCGCTTTAGAAAGAAAAATTGGAGCAAAAACTTACAACTATTAATGTTCAATTTTCTTACCCCAACTTCCCAATTATTCATTATCTTGTTTTTGTCTGTAGCCGTAAAAGTTGATATTGTAATCGGTAATTTTTACGCCCGTTTGTTGTTCAATTTGCTGTAATAATTCTGCGGGTAACTTAACTTCGACATCTAAAATTTGGTTGGTATCCAAACAATTTACATGACTGTGAGAATCGCTGATATTTCCATACAATCTACCATCCGAGCGCTCGATACACTCAATAATATTTTGACTAGAAAGCGCCTCTAAGTTTTGATAAACTGATGTATGACCAATTTCTTTACCTTGCTGATTTAAGCGATCGTAAATTTCTCTTGCCGATAAGTGTTCTTTTGCTTGCCAGAGTAGCTCTAAAATAAAGCGACGTTGACGGCTCAAACGCATACCTAAATTTTGACACCGATCTACGGCATCTTCAAGGGAGCGAATCGGTTTTATTACTATTGCCTCTTTTTGCATAACTATAATTTTCAACTATTTTAGTAATTAAAACGTGGATTTAAGCGCCTTTAACCTCCAAACTTGAGTGCTGAATCGGTCTGTAGGCTAACTTACGTGCAAGTTAATTTGTTAAAGTAAACTCATTACAACTTTATCCTAACCTATCGGCAAACGTCCATCACCAAGCAAAGGCGGCAGATTCGTTATCATGGCGCATAGAACAACTCGTCTGTTTTTGTAGCTACAACTACCTATGTCCTTATCTAAAAATTCTTTGATTGGTTTGAAAGCTGACGAATTTCGTCACCCCCTAGACTTAGAAGCAACCAAGGCTATCAAACAGATACCTGGTATAGATTTGATGGTGCGAAATCTCTTAGGGCCTTTAGCCGAGCAGTTTTTTTATGTAGAAAATATTGCTTCTAGCGTACTTGTGGGCAAGTCTCAGCTACCACAGTATCACCAATTACTGCTAGAAGCCTGTGCAATCTTGGATTTAGAGCCACCACAGCTATACGTCCGTCAGCACCCCATTCCTAACGCTTACACCTTCGCTATGCGTGGGAAACAACCCTTTGTAGTGCTGCATACTTCCCTAATTGACTTACTCACCCTAGAGGAGATTCAAGCAGTAATTGCTCACGAATTAGGACATCTCAAGTGCGATCACAGCGTTTATTTGACACCGATAAATTTACTTATACTCGCTGCTAGTCAAATTCCTACTTGGGGGGAAGTTTTAGCCCAAAGCATACAAACGCAATTATTGCAATGGGTACGTTGTGCCGAATTTACGTGCGATCGCGCGGCATTACTCGCCACCCAAAACCCCAAAGTAGTCATGTCTTTATTAATGAAACTAGCAGGGGGATCGCCGATCCTTGCTCCCCAACTGAACCTTGAGGCATTTATCGATCAAGCTCGCGCCTACAGCGACATCAGCAAAACTGAACTCGGAGAAATGCTAGTTTCAGCCCGGACAGCCCAACTAAGCCACCCAGTACCCGTATTACGCGCTAAAGAGATCGATCTATGGGCAACAAGTCAAGAATATCAATCCTTGCTAAAAAGCCATACAATAGGTTATACTAGCAAAGCTTCAGACAAGGGCGGATGGCGGAATTGGTAGACGCACTGCACTCAAAATGCAGCGGGGAAACCCGTAGGAGTTCGAGTCTCCTCCTGCCCACTGAAACTATTTAATTGTTGGGAGACTAAGGGTTATGAACCAGCGCCTAAAGCGGTGGGAATCGCCGCGTTCTGAAGGCAGAAACAAAAAAGGTAGAGGCGGAACAGCTAGAGCGAGGCAGTTGAAAAAGCAAACGCAAATGCTACGGCAAAGGCTCAAAGAAGATAATAACAATAATAAAAAGCGGGGAGATGATTTTGTCTTCCCGCTTTTTTCTTTAGATAGTTGCCGCAGCGCTTAAATATCTTTTTCGCTTAATTCGCGCGTCATATAATCAAACGGCTCATCTACAAAACTTGTATCTACAACACCTGCTGCCGCTACTTCTTGCTTAACAATATCTTTCATAATTTGAATGCCTTGGACTGTGGGTCCAATGGGTACACCCAAAGAATTGTAAGTTTCGCGCAAGCCCTGCAATACGCGCTCGTCTAGCACGTTCATATTGCCAGCGACTAAAGCATAAGTAGCATAACGCAAGTAATAATCCATATCGCGCAAACAAGCAGCGTAACGCCTTGTGGTGTAAGCATTGCCACCAGGACGAATTAATTCTGGCAGATTTTCAAATAACTGAGAACCTGCACGCTTGACAATAGCAGCAGCATTAGAATTAATAGCTGCGGCGGCTTGGATTCTTGCAGTTCCTGTCTCAAAGTAAGTTTTAAGACTATCGATGGCATTGCGGTCAAAATAGCGACCAGCAACGTCATACGTGCCAATTAAGCTTGTGATTGCATCTCGCATAAAATTGTTCTCCCAATTTTTTTGTGATATTTAATATTTTTAACTGGCAGAAGTCGCACTTGTTATAAATTTGTGTAACGCTAAAGCACTCTTTCATACTTATCTAAGGATCTTAAGCCAAAAATGCGATCGCCATAACCTAATTTATCAATAAATAAGCAGTGTTGAGCCGCAAATCAAACCGATCAAAACAGTGTTTTGTGTATTAAGCTACAAAACTGCCCCAATTCTGTCTCTAGGATGATTCAAAAGTGGCATAATTAGTTCTCACCTGCAACAGCAGCAAAGAGAAACATCATTATAAATTTGAGTGCGTCGGCTAAACAAGGAGTTATCAATGGCTGAAACCCCCCAAGAAGTCTTGAAAATGATTCAAGACCACAACATCGAGCTAATCGATCTAAAATTTGTTGATATGCTAGGTATCTGGCAGCACTGCACTTTCCATCGCAGCTTAATTGATGAAGATTCTTTCACTGACGGCGTTGCGTTTGATGGCTCTAGTATTCGGGGTTGGAAAGCAATCAACAATTCGGACATGGCAATGCGACCCGACCCAAGTACCGCTTGGATCGATCCATTTATGGAAGTGCCAACATTAAGTATGATTTGTACGATTGTAGAACCTCGTACTGGCGAACTATACGATCGCGATCCCCGCTCCATTGCCCAAAAAGCTATGGACTATCTAATTGCTAGTGGGATTGGAGATACAGTTTTTTGCGGGCCAGAACCAGAGTTTTTTATCTTTGACGATGCCCGTTTTGACCAAACCGGACATCAAGGTTACTACTACATAGACTCCGTAGAAGGCGGCTGGAATGCTGGTAGAACTGAACCCGGTGGCAACTTGGGTTACAAAATTGCCAATAAAGGCGGATACTTCCCCGTTGCACCCACCGATACATTGCAAGACATTCGCTCAGAAATGTTGCTAACAATGGGCAAGTGCGGCGTACCAATTGAGAAGCATCACCATGAAGTAGCTTCCGGCGGACAGTGCGAACTCGGTATTCGGTTTGCGCCCTTGGTTGCGGCGGCGGACTATGTAATGACTTACAAGTACATTGTCAAAAACGTTGCGAAGAAGTATGGCAAAACAGCGACATTCATGCCCAAACCCATGTTTGGCGACAACGGTACAGGAATGCACACCCATATGTCTATTTGGAAAGATGGACAACCTTTGTTTGGCGGCGATAAGTACGCCAAATTAAGTCAAATGGCGTTGTATTTTATCGGTGGATTGATTAAACACGCCCCTTCAATCCTGGCTTTTAGCAACCCCAGCATCAACTCCTACAAACGATTAGTGCCAGGTTACGAAGCCCCAGTAAACCTAGCTTATTCTCAAGGCAATCGTTCCGCTTCGATTCGGATTCCGTTGTCGGGAGACAATCCCAAGGCAAAGCGCCTAGAGTTTCGTTGTCCCGATCCTAGCTGTAATCCTTATTTGGCGTTTTCAGCGATGTTGTGTGCGGGTTTAAATGGGATTAAAAATCAGATAGATCCCGGCGATCCTTTGGACGTAGATATTTACGAACTCAGCCCAGAAGAATTAAGTAAAATACCTTCTACGCCGGGATCTTTGGAAGCAGCCTTAGAAAGCTTGGAGCATAATCACGATTTCTTAACCGAAAGTGGCGTTTTCACTGAAGACTTTATTCAAAATTGGATTACCTACAAACTGGATAAAGAAATCAACCCGATGCGCTTGCGTCCTCACCCCTTCGAGTTTTCGTTGTACTACGATTGCTAAAAAGTAAGTATATTACTTGCTTTAATGCCGCCGTGTAGGGGCGCAAGTCACCTTTTGGGATTTGTAAGCATTCTTCCCAAAAAAGCCGTCTCCTACACGGCATTTTTTAGCTCCTCTTTGAGCATTTTTTGATAAACTTTGGGCAAACGTCCCGTTAAAGAATTATCTTCTATGCCATAGCCTAAACTTGTCCAAGTTCCTGAAAGTAGCCGCCGCACTTGATTTAACTTGCCTGCTTGTAATAGCTTGGAAAGGTCTTTGCCCCAAAATTGGCGATCGCTTAACCAAGCATAAACTACCGCATCTTGAAATTCTGGCTCAAAGCTATAGGTTTGCCAAAACATAATTTTTGGGGGTTCGGGATGGTATAACGCCGCCTTTTCGTACCAAGTAATATTAATCATCTGATAGCGTCCCGCCGCCGTCGAACAATCTCCCCTATTGGGACCAGAAACTATCGTAATACATTGCTCTGGATGACGGCTCAAGTCGTTAATTTGCCCGCCACCATACAAAATTGAGTAAGGCTTAGGATCGTTTGCCTCACTTGCTGAAATCGTCCGCATTAAGGCGCGAATATAAGGATCGCCTCCTTTCATTTCCAAAGGGGGTAAATATCCAAAAGCAGGATCGAGGCGCGATTTTTTTTGCTGTTGCCCTGATAAATTATTCAGTAATAAAGTGAACAGTAAAACAGCGATGCTAACTGGAATAATCTTTTTTAAAGCCTTTGCCAAAACTTGCGGGCTTACACTTGCTGGGGTTAAAAAACGCGCCAATTTCTTATCCTCAAGATTCTAATTAAGCTACACCTGTAAATAACTGCTCAAAGCTCTGTTGTGGTGCTTCTTCCTTCGCGACAATTTCCACAATCTTATTGCGAGCGGCGGCTTGCGATAGAGCTTCAATGCAGACTTGCGCTACTTTAGTACGAGGAATGCTGCCATCAAACAGCGTATCTACCGAAGACATGACAATAGAACTATTATTGTCTTCATTTTTCAATCCCCCAGGGCGCACAATTGTGTAGACAAGTCCGCTTTTTTGAATATATTCCTCGGCTTGCTTCTTCCAGACTAAAATTAACCAAAACAAATTTAGCGGATGAAATAGCTTAGATGTACATAAAGAAGATACAAACACAAAATGCTCAATTCCTTTAGTTTTAGCAACATCGACCAAATTTTTAGTCCCTTCATAATCTACTTTATAAGGACTTGTGGGGTCAAAACTTGGTTTAGCACCCGTCGCACACAAAATTACCGTACTATCACCTATAGCCTCGCTTAATGTCTCTGGTTTTAATACGTCACCAACTACTAACTGCGCGGACTCTGGCAAAATGGCTCTAGCTTGCTCTAAGTCTCTCACCATTGCCCGAACGGGAATATTCCGCTCTACCAACTGGTTGACAATCCGCCGCCCAGTTTCGCCTGTTGCCCCTGCTACAAATGCTTTCATATCAAAATTGTGCCTACACTATAAAGAAATTTACTGACAAACTAGCAAACTTCTATTTACCCTATTGTAGATTTACTGAATAAAACCCTAAAGTTTTTAGATTTGATGAAGATGTTAGTTTCAGTGAAACATTGACTTCAATAATGGGAATCCTGAAGTTAGAGCCAAGCACCGTCACACAATTAAAAGCTTATGTTGTCACAAAACCACGAATATCAATCACGAGAAGCCGCTACATGGGATGTAAGAGCAATGTCACAGACGGACGCGGATGCCCTCGCGCCTATATCAATGCGTTTTTCCGGTCAATTTGCTGACTGTATGGAAATGTATGCGCCAGCTTCTACAGTGGCGGAATATCTCAATACTCATCAACAGTGGTTTTGTCGCTGCGCCCAGCCTATGAAGGTAGAAACAATTTCTGTAAATGGTTATGCTTTGGTAATTGGTCGCTTTGGCGCATTTGGTTATGATGTAGAGCCAAAGGTTGGTTTGGAGCTTTTACCCCCAGAAAATGGCGTATACCGGATCAAAACGATCGCTATTCCTAACTATGTCGCTCCAGGCTATGATGTTGATTTTAAGGCGGTAATGGAGCTAGTAGAAGTTCCCGCCGATAGTCAAGGAAAAGTAGTTACAAAAGTAGAGTGGACGCTGGACTTAAACGTTGATGTCCAGTTTCCTAGATTTATTTATCGCTTGCCTAAGTCAGTAATTAAAAATACAGGCGATCGCTTACTTAACCAAATTGTCCGCCAAGTATCCCACCGTTTAACTGCTAAAGTGCAGGCAGATTTTTACAAATCTGTAGGGCTACCCAAGCCTCTTAAATCCAAATGTCATAAGTAGGCTTGGATTTTAAGCTAATTTTTACAGTTTGCTGAGAATGTTTAAAATAATTTGGATTCCGCTCACGGCTTGCCAAGCAAATAAGGCTAAAAGAGCAGAATTTAATACTATATGCGTGTATCTTGCCCAATCTTGACCTTTTTGCATATAAGGAGACAAACTAGCAGAAACTGCAATCATTCCTGTCATCCCCAATCCTGCTAACAAATGTGACCCAAGAAATAACTTTTGGTTGTTGATATAGGTAGCGCCCATGCCGATTAATGTCCCTACTACCATTAATCCCAAAAGGATCGAGCCAATTTGATAATGCCTATTGTTGAATTTTCCCTTGATTAGCTCTTTTTTAACTTCACCTTCAGCGTATCTAGTCTGCCGAACTTTCACGCCTAGGTATAGCGCGTAAACCGAAACTCCTAGCAAAACAAACATTAAAAGTGGGTGAAAAATATTTAGCCAAGGTTTGATTTCTGTGGGAATTTCCAGACTCATAATGTCCTATCGTGTTTCTTAATATGCTTGATAAAACTTAGCATAACTGCTTTAAAAAACATATTTCAATAGCTATAACGAGTTTCTAGTTCGTAAAAAACATACAAAGTAACTGCTCCCAGCTTGCCAAAGCTCAATGTAGTTAAAATCACCTTTGACCTAAACGCAACGTGGTATCCCGGAAATTAGGGGAATTTCGATGGATTGCTATAGTCAGGAGCGACATTACTTTACTATTCAAAAACCTACGCACTATCAATAATTAAATATAAAATAATACTAAGTGTTTGTATGAAGGTAGACATATTTACAATTAATTTCGAGGAAATTAAGAAATTATTTACCGAATCCATGAGCAGTAAAATTAGCAGTGCGTGGCTATAAAGTATAATTTCTAGCATTAGGCGGGGCAAGGTGCTAAAGAAAGTATGGCTTCTAATCAGGATATTTTGTTGCTTAAAGCGGCAAAAATTGGCAACATTAAGCAAGTTATAGCGTTATTAGCAGCAGGGGCGGATGTCAATGCCAAAACGCGCGATCGCACTACGGTTTTAATGTTTGCCACGATAGGAGGCTATAGCGAAATTGTCCGTTTGCTAATTGAACGGGGCGCCGATCTCAATGCCCATCGCAAATTTGGAGCCACCGCCCTGATGTTAGCGGCGGCAAATCATCAAGTTGATGGCACACAAATTTTGCTCAGTTACGGTGCGGAGGTCAACGCCACAAATGACGATGGTAGTACAGCATTAATGGCAGCGTCCCTAAAAAATGATCTTGAAATTGTCCAACTGCTTCTAGCTGCTGGGGCAGATATCTTTATCAAAGATCGAGATGAAGATACGGCGCTAATTGTAGCTGTACAGCACGGACACACTAAAGTAGTGCGCAGTCTTTTAGCCGCAGGTACAGATATAAATCGTTCTAAACACGGCGAAACAGCTTTAATGTTGGCTGCCGTCCAAGGACACAGTCAAATAGTACAGGTATTGTTGGAGTATGGAGCAGCGCTAAATAGTAAAAACTTAGACGGTAGAACGGCTTTAATGCAAGCGGTAGTCGCGTCGTCCCTACCGGAGATTGAGTTATTGCTTGCTAAAGGCGCAGACGCAAATATTCAAGACAGCGAAGGCGAAACAGCTTTAATGCTGAGTTGCGACTTGGGTAATTTTAAAATTGTCCAACTACTGCTACAGGGAGCGGATCTAAACGTCAAAAACAAAGAGGGAGAAACTGCACTCATGGCGGCGGTGGCGGGGGGCTATAGTGCCGTTGCGGTGTCCTTAATCGATCGCGGTGCAGATATCAACGCCCAAGACTTTAATGGCGACACAGCCCTCCATTTGGCGGCGGTGGAAGGCTACTATGAGCTTGTACAAATTTTATTAGAGCGCGGTGCTAATCCCTCATTAACTAATCAGCTAGGAGATTCACCTTTATTACTAGCAGTTTTGCAGGGACACAGCAAAATTGTCGCCGCGCTATTGAGTCACAGAGCCGATTTGAACGCGCCGATGGGGGAATTGTTAACTATTGCCGCAGCCCAAGGCGATCGCGCTACTGTACAGGTACTACTAGATTTTGGATGCGATCCCAATTTTCAAGGCTCTGATGGCAAGACAGCTTTAATTAAAGCCGCCCAAAGCGATCGCCTAGCCATAATCCAACTATTGGTAGCAAAAACCGATGTCAACCTCCAAGACACTGCTCAAGCTACAGCCTTGATGTGGGCAGCTTCACGGGGCGATTTTCAAGCAGTGCAATTATTGGTGCAAGCTGGAGCCAATATAGACATAAAAAATCGCGGCGGTTACACAGCTTTAGCATTGGCAGAATTTAATGGTTACAAAAATATCGTGGAAATGTTGCAGTTAGAAAAATAACCTCCTGTAAGCAGGAGGTTCATTAATTCAAGCGCACTTGAGATCGATACACACAGTAGTAGTTGGCTCGGTTTTTGCAGATTTGATTATTAATTGCCCATCGTGGAGTTCAGCAAGCTTCTTGGCAATCACTAACCCTAAACCACAACCACGCTGCTCGTAAAACTCGCGCTCAAATTGTCTGCACGCGCCGATACTGGCAATTTGCTCTAAAGTCATCGCACACCCACTATTAGAAACCGTTAGCTGAAAAAGGTCATTATCTACAGTGGCTTTAATCTGTACGGGTGTCCCATCTTCGGAGAACTTAAAAGCATTATCAATAACTTCTTCACCGATTTTTCGCAAATCTTGTTCGGCAATTTTTACCCCAGCGCGAGCGATATTTAAAGTTAAGTCTGCCTCCCGCCCGTACTGCGTAGCTTTTTGAGTTGCTACTTCTACAATTACCGTGTTGGGGTTAGATGTCCGACAATTGCTCAATACTTCAACTTCTTGGGAATTGAGGTTTAAAGACTTTAGTTTTGAGTAAATAATGAAGTTTTCCATCAACCGATGCAGGTACATTGTTGAATGATTAATATGCTCGGCGACGGTGAGTAGTTCCTGGGGGGCAATTGAATCGTGTTCGTCTACTAGCTTTTGAGTCAAGTTAAAAATTTGATAAATTGGACTGAGCAGTTCTTCGGGTAGTGCGTCGGTGATACTTTGAACAAAACTAACTAATTCTTCTTCAAAGTGTTGAGCGACAACAGCTTGTTTTTCGAGGCGAGTGGCGATCGCTCCCAACAATTCGGTTTTTGTAAATGGTTTGGTTAAGTAATCATCTGCTCCTAATTCCATTCCTTGACGCAAGGAAGCTTTATCAGCTTTTGCCGTCAAAAAAATAAACGGGATTGCGGCAGTATTTGGGTTTTGGCGCAAAGTTTTTAGCACTTCATAACCATCTAGCTCCGGCATCATCACATCGCAAATAATCAAATCCGGGCGATCGGCTAGAGCTAACTTTACTCCGTCTAAACCGTTTTCTGCACCTAATGTATCAAACCCCTCAGATCCAAGACGTTCTAACAGGTTTTCTCTAATCAAAAACTCGTCTTCAATTACTAAAATCTTATTCATATATTTTTTCTGGTGTTGTGAGAGGAATAGAAACTAAAAATGTGCTACCTATACCAACGGCACTTTCTACAGCAATTTTTCCTTGATGTGAGTCTACCGCCTTTTTGACGATCGCAAGTCCCAAACCCGTCCCGGAAATATTACCAACATTGCTGGCTCTATAAAACGAGCTAAACAAGCCCTCTTGTTCAATCTTTGGAATGCCAATACCTCGATCTTGAATTTTAAAACTTACTTCTTTTTGCTGGCAATCAAGATCAAAATTAATTATCCCTCCATTAGGTGAATACTTAATCGCATTTGATAGTAAATTACTCAAAATATGCCGTAATAGTTTTTCATCTATGTAAGCGTGAAGCTCGTTAGTTTGGCTCACAAAAGCGATATGGTGATTTCTGATACTAGCCGGGTGTAGTTCGTCTACCAAATCACGGCAAAATTGAACTACATCCAGCAATATGGGATGACAATCTAGTTTACCCATTTCGGCTTTGCCAATTAACATCACGTCATCTAATAATTGCGTCATGTGCTTGACCGTATCTTTAATGCGATGAAAATATAACTGTTTTTTTTCTTCGCTCCAAATAGCACCAAAGTCTTCTAGCAATTCCGCCGAAGATAAGATAGTAGTTAGCGGCGTGCGAAACTCGTGGGAAGTCATACTCACAAAACGGGACTTCAATTCGTTTAGATGTTTTTCTGTTTTTAGCGCACTACTAACTTCCGTTTCTGCTCGCTTACGCTCGGTAATATCTCTAACTATAACGATCGCTTCATTTTCCCCACTTACAGAAATCCGAGCCTCGTATTGACAAGTCGGATCGTTCAAAAACATCTGACACTCAAAAACTTGTAATTCTCCGGTGGCGATCGCATTTTTAATTCCATTCATTGTCAGTTCGGCTACATCCGTAGGCATTACCTCACAAACGCTTTTACCCAAAAATTCCTCTGGGGGTATTGGCACCTGATGAGTTTTACTGGCTTTAAAATTCACAAAAATACCATCAGCGCTAATCCGAAACATCAAGTCTGGTAAAGCATTAACTAAGGCGTGATTGGTAGCTAGGCTAGAACGAAAGGCTGCCTCGGTTTGCTTGCGTTCGGTAATATCTCGACCTTCCAATAGCAGTAAAACAACATTACCTATTTCGTCGGTGACGGGCTTAATTGAGAAATCCACTGTAACCACTATATTTCCCGTACCAACAATCTCTACTTCGTAGCGAACAAAATTCCCTGCCTGTGCCTGATAAATCGCATCTTTAAGTTGTTCAATTTGGACTACTGGAGAATGCCGCCACCAAGTTGTTTCCCAAAAGAGGTGTCCTACGACTTCTTTAAGCTTTACCCCAGCAAAATCAAGAGCAGTTTGGTTTACTTCTAGCACCACACCATCGCAAGTTAGCAGCCCAATAAACTGAAACGCTTGGTCAAATACAGCTTTAAATAGTTTCTCGCTTTCTCTTAGCGCGGCGGCAGCTTGTTTGTTTTCGGTGATATCTTGGAGCGTACCCGAAGTACCTAAAATATTTCCCTGTTCGTCCAAGGTCAAACGCGCATAAACTTCAATCCAACGATAGCCGCCGTACTTTGTCAAGTAACGAACTTCATGACGGCAGTATTGTTGCTGACGTTGAAGGAGATAAAGGAAAAATTCTAGATTTTGCTGGCGATCGCTTTCATGAATGTAGTCTAAGAAATTTGTTCCCAGACTTTCATCAATGGTAAATTCGGTAATTTCTGTCCAAGCTGGATTGAGAAAAGTCCACAATCCCATCGCATCTGTTTGAAAAATCACCTCTTTAACGTTATCAACTACCGAGCGATAATTCTTTTCGCTCTCTTGCAGGGCTTTTTCGGCATTAAAGCGATCGCTGATATCTTGAGCTAAAGAGGCAACCCCCACTACATCGCCATTGCTATCTACTAAAGGAGTATTAAACCACTCGCAAACAATTGTTTTGCCATCTTTGGTAATATTTTCATTGATGTGATGAGCGCCGCCTGCTTGCGTCAATAACTCCGTCATTACTCGTTCTACATCGCTTCGCGCCGCTTCTGGTACTAATAGCCCCGTCGCATGGCAACCAATAGCTTCTTGTGGGTAGTAGCCAAAAATATTTTCTGCTGCCCGATTCCAGTTAGTAATATTAAAGTTCAAGTCCCATTCCAAAATCGCTACTGGCGTTTGCTCAAAGTGCATTGCTAGTTTTTGCTCGGACTTTTTGAGAGCTTCTTGAACTTGGATGCGATCGCTTATATCTTTAGCAATGCCAATAAAGCCTATAATATTATCGTAGCGATCGCGTAAAGCTGTAACCGATAGCATGACAGGAAAACGGCTACCATCAGAGCGAATATAAGTCCATTCCCGCTCGTCTACCTGTCCGTAACGGGCTTTGGCTACAAAAACTTCAAATCCTGCCTCAATGGTTCTTCCCATTTTTTGGGAGAGTTCGCCCGCGTACTGTGTGACTTCCTCTAAATCGTGAATCAACCCAGGAGTTTGCCCAATAAGTTCTGTGGCTGTATATCCCAACCAGCGCTCGGTAGCAGCATTAACAGTTTGAATAATTCCGTCTTTAGTGGTGGAGATAATTGAATAATTTGCCCCATCCAAAATCCCTTGCTGAAACCTGACCACTTTTTGGAGAGTTTCGTCGGCTTTTTGGCATTGAGTTGTAGACTCTTGGAGTGCTACTAAGTTGCGCCGTAAACGTAATTGCGTCATCACTTGCCGCGACAAAACTACTAAAGCATCTTGTTGTTCGTTGCTTAGTTGGCGGGGTACATAGTCTATTACACACAAAGTACCTAAAGAAAAACCTTCAGGATCGATTAATGGTGCGCCCGCATAAAATCGGATACCAGGCTTGCCCGTAACTAGAGGATTGTCAGCAAAACGCTCGTCAAGCTCGGCATCAGGGATAATTAACGGCTCTATTTGTAAAATCGCATGGGCGCAAAAGGCATCATCTCTAGCAGTTTGCAAGATTTCGATGCCAAGCTTAGATTTGAACCACTGGCGATCGCGATCAATTAAACTAATCATTGCTGTGGGAACTCCACAAATATACGCTGCCAAACGTGTTAGATCGTCAAAAACACTTTCAATTGCAGTATCAAGAATTTCATAATTACTCACTGCAAGCAATCTGGCAGCTTCATTACTGGGTAATGGCGCTTTCACAGGGAAAATTCCTACCTTTATTTATCAAACCTCATGTTTTTGATTAATAGCGATTGCCAAAGGTAATGCTATTTTTTGTTGATAAAACCGACGATTTGTCCAATTTGTTGCTTGAGAGCATTAATTTCTGCCTGCATACTCATAATTTTCTGCTGCATTACCTGAATTTCCGCAAATCCGGTACTGTACGTACTGCTACGAGTAATCCCGGCGGCGGTTGTTGTACCTTTAGCAGGTAATTTAGATTTTGCCATTGCTGACTTGATAGCGCCAATTAAATCTTTTTGCTCAAAGGGCTTTAAAATAAATTCAAAATGCTCAAACGGCTCTTGAATTTTCTCTATTACTTCTTCTTTGCGCCCAGACATTAAAACTAAGGGGATTTTGCGTAGTTCCGGGTTCTGTTGAATTTGCTGAAATACTTCCCAACCGCTCATTTTAGGCAAGAGAAAATCAAGCATAATTAAGTTAGGCAGTTCTTGGCGAATTAAATTGATCCCTTCTAATCCGTCTTTAGCTTCTAAAACTTCAAAGTTACCTGGGGGCAACATTTCTTTTACCCGTACTCGAATTACGCGGCTGTCATCAATAACTAAAATTTTACGGCTGGTCATGAGTTAATCCTGTGCAGAAGAATTTGAATTTAAGATAGTAAAATTACTAATGTAGTTATGACTTACATAACCCTAAATTAAACTTAACGCTAGGGCTACTATCCATTCAAGAGAAATTTTACTGAGAAGTGCAATTAGAGCGGATTTTCCTTATTGTTAAATTAAGTAAATTTACGGATTCTTTTGTAAAATTCATCCAAATTATTTTAATTATTTACATACCTATGACTGAATCACCATCTCTATTGAAAAGCTTTGAGGAGAAAAACCACTTTGTAGAGGCGGTGGAGGCTGAAAAACCCCTCTCCCCAACTTCTTTGCCATCTCCGAAGATTTTTGCGTCGCCGCGCAAATCACCAATTGTTGAATCAATACCCGATTGGTTGCGTCGCCCGCTTGGTAAAGCTAGTGAAATTTCTACTGTCCAACGGATTGTCAAGCAACGGCAAATTCATACTATTTGCGAAGAAGGACGTTGCCCAAACCGGGGCGAGTGCTACGCTCAAAAAACTGCAACTTTCTTATTGATGGGCCCAGTATGCACTAGGTCTTGCGCGTTTTGTCAAGTAGATAAAGGTCATGCACCAATGCCTCTAGACCTAGAAGAACCGCAAAAAGTAGCCGAAGCCGTGCAATTATTGGGTTTAAAGTATGTGGTTTTGACTTCCGTAGCTAGAGATGATTTGCCGGATGGGGGAGCAAGTTGGTTTGCAAAAGTAATTGCCAAGATCCGGTGCTTAAATCCAGAAACCCAAATTGAAGTATTGACATCAGACTTTTGGGGTGGGAAGGAAAGTAGCCAGGAGGCGTGGCGAAGTCGGATTGCGACCGTAGTAGAGCAAAATCCTGTATGTTACAACCACAATATTGAAACCGTCAAAAGGTTACAAGGACGAGTGCGGCGGGGTGCTAAATACGATCGCTCTATGCAGGTTTTACAAATAGTCAAACAATTAGCGCCGCAAATAACAACAAAATCAGGGTTAATGCTTGGACATGGAGAAACCCAAACCGAAGTAATTGCAGCAATGGCAGACTTAAGAAGTGTGGAATGCGATCGCTTGACTATAGGGCAATATATGCGTCCATCGTTGGCACACTTACCCGTGCAAAAGTATTGGACACCAGAAGAATTTACTCAATTAGGAGAAATTGCCCGAAATATGGGTTTTAGTCACGTGCGATCGGCTCCATTGGTGCGTAGCTCTTACCATGCGGGAGAAAGTGAGTAGGGTAAAAGATATTTAAGCAGTTTTTCATGACCAATTAGCAAAAATATTTCTACAGATTTCTAGTCAAGGGTAGCGTTCTTTGGTATTCCTTAATTAAGTTACAAGAAAAAGGATTTCTCCTTATGACTGCCAAAATGAACGATCCCAAAGGCGCAACTATGAATACTAGCACTGCTCCTTATCCATTTCGGACTATTGTTTCCTTGATTCTTTTAGCTGGTAACTTTTTAGTTGCGGCTATCTATTTCCACATTGTTAATCCCTAGGGTTAAAGCGTTAAGGCGCACCTGCTTAACGTGCGCCTTAGTTATCTAAATCGTGCTTCTAAACAAGCCTTTAGGACGAATTAACAGGACTAAAATCATAAACGCTAAAGCTACTGCTAGTTTGTATTGAGAACCCAACCAAGGTGTACTCATTTCTTGGGTAACACCAATAATTAAAGCCGCCGCGATCGCTCCGTAAGGGTTGCCAATGCCTCCCAAAATCACCGAAGCAAACATTGGTAAAATCAAAAACCAGCCCATATTGGGGCGTAAACCTGTGGTTAAACCGTACATACAGCCGCCGATAGCGGTCAAAGTGCCAGCAATTATCCAAGTCCAAATAACTACTCGCTCGACATCTATCCCCGAAACACGAGCAAGATCGATATCGTCTGCTACCGCCCGCATCGCTTTACCGACTTTGGTGTACTGCAATAAGTAATGCAATGCTAGGATGGCAGCCGCCGCAAGTCCCATAACTAATAACTGATTTTGAGGTATTCTTAACCCCCAAAGTGTTAGAGCATTAGTCACAGGCAAATCATAGCTTTGACTAGCACCGCCCCAAATTAGAATAATGCCATTGCGGATAAATAAAGCAAGTCCAATCGAAATAATAATTAGAGTAGTAGAACTAGCGCGGCGATCGCGCATGGTTGACCAAAGCAATTTTTCTGACAATAACATTCCGGCAATCGTGCCTAATACGCCTAAAATTATTGATAGCCAAATATTCACGCCCCGAAGATTGCCAAAAAGAGCGATATAAGCGCCCAAAGTCATAAAGTCTCCATGGGCAAAATTTGATAACCGCAAAATGCCGTAAGTTAAAGTTAGCCCTACCGCAGCGAGAGCGATAATACTGCCTACAGCAATGCCATTAATGAATAATTGTGCTAGTTGTCCAGCCATAGGTGATTTTTTGACTAAAAAGTATTGACTATAAGGATAGAGTGTTGAGAGGGAAGTTATGAAAAGTAACTTGCCAATACTTGCAAGTTGGCAAAAACAATTTATAGCTGGGAAAATATTTTTAAATAATTAGCTGCAATCTATGCGCCGTTTTTATTTTACTAGCCTGCGCGATCGCTTAATTTTACTAATACTTGTTTGCATTCTACCCGTACTAGGAATGACACTATATAACGGCATAGAAGATCGACGTTTAGCTATACTTCAAACGCGAGCAGATATGCTCAAAGTTAGCAAGATTGCGGCTACTCATCAAGAGCAAGTTCTGCAAAATGCTCAACAGTTATTATTTGTGTTGGCAAAATTTACGCGAGTCCGCACTGCAAAAATGAACGAGTGTGGAACGCTTTTAAAAGATGTCCTCAAGTCCTATCCAATTTATAACAATATTGGGGTAGTCACATCCAAGGGGCAAGTAGTTTGTAGCGCTTTGCCCTCCATAACGGGAGTTGAAACGATCCAAGATCGCCACTGGTGGCAACAAATAGTCATAAATCGTACTTTTGCCGTTGGCAAATTCCCTGATAGCTCTAGTCAAAACTCCATTATCTGCGCTTACCCACTATTTAACGAGCAAAATCAAGTAGAGTCAGCAGTATTCGTCGTTTTAGATTCTAGTTGGCTTAGTCAAATTGTGCCTAAAATTCCGCTTCCAAAAGGGGCGACTCTAAGCATCATCGATCGCCATGGTTCGGAGATTGTTCGCTATCCAAAGCCGAAAGATTGGCAAGTAAAATCTACGATGAATATGCCAATAATTAAGGATATGTTAGCCACTGGAAAAAATGTTGCCCAAATTCGCGGCGTAGACGGTAGCGAACACTTGTATATCCCCACGCAGACAACCCGTTTCGCCGATCCCAATAGGTATATGGCGGCTATTGGAATTTCCCAAATCGATCCCTTTGCGCAAGCTAGTAGGGCTTTGAACCGCAACTTGCTGGGACTTGCGATAGTTACAGCGATCGCCATAACTATCGCCTGGATAAGTAGCGAACTATTCTGGATTCGTCCCCTAAAAAAATTAGTTAGTGCTACCGCGAGGATTGCGGCGGGGGATCTAACTACTCGAACCAATTTACCCGATCGCCATGAAGAACTTAGCCAACTAGCGCAGACTTTTGATTATATGGCTGCGTCCCTAGAGCGCCAACTTACCGACTTGCAACGGGTAGAAATGGAAGTTAGACAACTCAATCAAACTTTAGAGCAACGAGTTGAGGAGCGTACCGTCCAATTAGAATTTACAAATAAAGAATTAGAAGCATTTTCCTATTCTGTATCTCACGATTTACGCGCTCCTTTGCGGCATATCATTGGTTTTGTTGAAGCTCTAGAGCGCGGATTAGAACCTACAGGCGCTTTAAAAAATCGCCAGCTTGCTCATTATCTAAGTGTAATTAATAATAGCAGCTATAAAATGGGACTGCTGATTGATGGTTTGTTGAGATTGTCGCGGGTTGGGCAAAAACCCTTAAGTACCCAAAAAGTTAATGTCCGCACTTTGGTGGATACTGCTATTGCTTTAGTAGTTCAACATCCTGATAGTTTGACGATAAAATTTACTATTACAGAATTACCCACTGTGGAGGGCGATTCTACGTTACTTCAACAAGTATTTAGTAACTTAATTGACAATGCTGTTAAATTTAGTAGCTTTCGCCATCCACCCGAAATTAACATCGGCTCTTTACCTGACGGCACAATTTTTATTCGAGATAACGGCATTGGTTTTCAAATGGAATATGCAGATAAATTGTTTGCCGCATTTCAGCGTTTGCATCCCCAACCAGATTTTCCCGGTACTGGGATAGGACTTGCAATTGTGCAAAGAATTATTCATCGCCATCGAGGTAAAGTTTGGGTTGAAAGTCAACCCACTTTAGGTACAACTTTTTATATAAAAATTTAATAATTGGATATTGGTTGGGAAAATATTTCTAAACAAACAGCTTGTACGAGGCTAAGGTTTATCATGCAACTTATACTACAAACACTTTATAAACCCTTGAGAGTGATCAAATTTGATTGACTATCAAATAGTGCGTAAGGCGGATACAACAGTTATCATATATCCAAGTCATAAATAGACTTGGATTAAACTTACTTTTTTAAAAAATTTCATCCCAAAACTTTAGATAAATAATATAAACAGAGAAAAATTAAACTATGTTTTAAAAAATTGTTATTGCTGATTGTTGTGAAAAGATATTCATTTTTATTTACTTTCAATCCCAGTAACTGCAAAGTATAAAAAAGTCAATTTTATTATTGAGTATAGTTAATTTTACGTACGTTTATACAGTTAATATCGATATAGAAGTAGTCAAATAATGGATGATGTAGATTACTCTCAATCTGGAGCGTGGCAGGAATTGCCAATCAAATTACCTCTACACCTATTGATTGTAGAAGATACGATCGCAGATGTGGAACTAATAACGCTGGTTTTAGAAAAGGCAAAAATATCGTTTTCCTACGACGCTATAGATACTTTGGCAAGTTGTAAAGACTTACTGCAAACTTCTGCTTATGATGCGGTACTTGCAGATTATCGTTTACCTCAGTTTACAGCTTATCAAGTGTTAAAAATATTACAAAGCTCTTGTCAAGAAATTCCTTTGATTTTAGTTACGGGGAGTTTGGGAGAAGAAGCCGCCGTTAACTGTATCAAAGCCGGAATGACGGATTACGTAATCAAAGACAGGTTATTTCGATTGCCGATAGTTTTAAAGCGATCGCTACAAGAATTTGCAATGCGTCGTGAACAGCAAGCCGCCGTGGTGCAAATAGAACAAAGAGCCAAAAGCGAAGCAATTATTAATCAAATTGTGCAAGCAATGCGCGGTACGTTGGTATTAGAAGAAATACTGCAAACTACCGCAGATATGTTGCATTTGAATTTAGAAGTAGACAGTTGCCTCATATTTCAACCGGATGCCATAGGGGAAATGTGGATTTATCATGTTAGTGCAGCTACTTCAGCTAGGGAAGATTTTATTGATAGAAAATGTAATCTTTACCCCTACTATCAAGATAAATTGAGGTTGGGAAAAGTAGTAGCTTTATCAATTATTGATAGTAGCGTTCCTCCAGAAGTTCATGAATTTGCCCTAAAGGAAGGAATTCACTCGTTAATAATTGCTCCCTTAGTGTATCAACAGATGGAGTTAGGCGGAATTATTTTATTTCAAGGCGATCGCGATCGCTATTGGAGTGATAACGAAATATGGTTGATTAAAACTATCGCCGATCGTTGTGCGATCGCAATTCATCAAGGTAAGTTGTTTCGCCAGCTTCAAGATCGTTCAAGTAGAGAACAAACTTTAAATCAAATCGCTAGAACAATTAATTCTAGTCTCGATCCAGAATTTATTCTCCAAAAAATAGTTCAATTAACTGGTGAATGCTACAGAGTAGATCGAGTAGTTATTTTTTGTATCGATTTAAAAACTGAGCAAATTTCTGTTCGTAGTGAATGGAGAGCAAGAGAAGAAGTTAAACGTATACAGGGATTTCAAGAACCAATATGGGAATGGCTCGAATTGTTAGAACCAGCAGAGCAATCAAAACGTCACCAAGTTTTACACGTACCTACTGATAAAGAAAAAGCTGAAGTTGTAAGCAAGGAATTAGCGCTAATTGAGCAAGGGCAAATTCTTTCGATCCTCAAGGCTCCTATTTATATTCGGGGCAAGTTTTTTGGGGGGATAGGTTTGCACACAACCACTAAACATAGAGTTTTTAGCCAAGAAGAAATCGATTTATTAACCCAAATTTCCGATCAAGCTGCGATCGCGCTCTACAATGCTCAAAGTTACGAAACGTTAGAAGAATTAGTTAAAGAACGTACTCAAGAATTAGAAAAAGAAAAATTAGTTTCTGAAAATGCTAATTTAGCCAAAAGTGACTTTTTAAGCAATATGAGCCACGAGTTAAGAACTCCACTAACTGGAATATTGGGCTTTTCTAATATATTATTACAACAAATCTTTGGGCCGCTAAACGACAAACAAAAACAGTATATAGAAGGTGTGGCTAGTTGTGGGGGACATTTACTAGAACTAATTAACGACTTATTAGATTTATCTAAGGTAGAAGCCGGAAAAGAAGAATTAGTAATAGAAGAATTTGTAGTAGAGGATCTTTGTCAAAGCTGCTTGTCTCTATTTCGGGAGAAATGTTTAGACCAAAAAGTACAACTACAAATAGCGATCGCTAATGATGTAAACACTTGGATAGCCGATCGTCGTAGAATCAAACAAATACTTGTAAATCTATTATCTAACGCCGTCAAATTTACAGAAAATGGCTCGATAAAATTGCAAGTAGAAAAAAATGGGGATAATCTAAACTTTTTAGTAATAGATACAGGTATTGGGATTAACCAAGCAGAGCAAGTAACTTTATTTCAACCCTTCAAGCAACTAGATAGCGGTTTGAATCGCAAATATGAAGGGACGGGATTAGGTTTAGCTTTGTCACGCAAATTAGCGCGGCTGCATGGAGGAGATATTACTTTAAAATCCCAATTAGAACAAGGAAGTTGCTTTACGTTGCATTTACCAATGTCCCCATTGCTGTAAAACTGGGCAAAGATGCCTCCTGCTAGAGGTATCAAAGACTTTTAAAGTATTTAAAATAGAGTAGAGCGATCTTATGTAGATGAAAAATGCGACAAAAAATTGAGCAACTAAAAACTTTATTTGCAGAGATGGAGCAAGCAATCATTGCTTACTCTGGAGGCGTTGATAGTGCTTTGGTAGCCAAGGTTGCTTACGACACGTTGGGAAGTCGCGCTCTAGCAGTTACGGCGGCTTCTCCTTCGCTACTACCAGAAGAATTGGAAGATGCTTGTATTCAAGCGGCGGAAATAGGCATTGCTCATCAAATAGTCCAAACTCACGAAATGGACAATCCTAATTACCGAGCAAACCCCATAAATCGCTGCTATTTTTGCAAAAGCGAGTTGCACGACACTCTTAAGCCTTTAGCTAAAGAACTTGGTTATCCTTATGTAGTAGATGGGGTAAATGCGGATGATTTGCAAGACTATCGACCAGGAATTGCCGCCGCCAAAGAAAGAGGAGCGCGATCGCCTTTGGCAGAATTAGGAATCACTAAGCTTGAAGTTAGGCAAATCTCGCAGATTTTAGGTTTGTCTTGGTGGAATAAACCCGCGCAACCTTGTCTTAGCTCGCGTTTTCCTTATGGGGAAGAAATTACCGTTGCTAAATTGCAGCGTGTAGGGAGAGCAGAAGTGTATTTACGAAAGTTGGGGTTTAATAATTTGAGAGTGCGATCGCTTGAGGATACGGCAAAAATTGAATTAGCACCAGAGCAAATTAAGGACTTTGTCGCCAATAGTGACTTGAGTGCGATCGTTTCTACTTTTCAAAGCTATGGCTTTATGTACGTTACTTTGGACTTGGAAGGCTACCGCAGTGGCAAATTAAACCAAGTTTTGACATCTAACGTCTTATCATTGCCAGTTTAGAAAAATGTGGGGGTATATTTGTATATACCCTCTTACCAAAGCAGAAATAAATGGGTTTTAAATTAGATAAAATTATTCCTTGGGGAAGATCCACAAAGGAATATATTGGGATGTTTGATTTAACACCTCAAGAGCTTAATTTAGCAATGCTTGATTGCGGCGGTGGCCCGTCTAGTTTTAATGCCCAAATGACTCGCCAAGGGTGTAAAGTAATATCTTGCGATCCTCTATATCAGTTTAGCGCCGATGAAATTGCCGGGAGAATTCAAGAAACTTACCAAACAGTTATCGATGGAGTAAAAGCAAATTCAACTAACTATGTTTGGCACAATATTGAGTCACCCGAACAATTAGGAATAATTAGAATGGAGGCAATGAGTAAGTTTTTAGAGGATTTCTCTTTAGGATTACAACAGAAACGTTATGTATTAGACAAATTGCCTAGTTTATCTTTTACAGATAAACAATTTGATTTAGCATTGTGTTCTCACTTGCTATTTACCTATTCAGATCATTTATCAATAGAATTTCATTATAATTCTATTCAGGAATTATGCCGAGTTGCCAAAGAAGTCCGTATATTTCCGTTACTAAATATTTCTGGAGAGGAATCAAGCTTTCTTTTACCAGTGCTACAAAACTTAAAACAAAGCGGATACAAAGCTGAGATCAAACAAGTCAATTACGAATTTCAAAAAGGCGGAAATAAATTGTTAAGTGTAAGTTTATAAAAAATAATGACTCAAACAATATGGATTGCTAGACACGCCAACCGCCAAGACTTTGTTAACCCCGATTGGTTTCTCACTGCCGAAAGACGCTACGATCCGCCGCTTTCTGATGATGGCATAATCCAAGCATCGCAACTAGCACAACGTCTGAGAAAGGAAAACATTACAGCTATTTTCTCCTCGCCATTTTTACGCACAATCCAAACAGCAAACCAAGTAGCAGAAGTTTTAGATTTACCCATTAAACTTGAATGTGGACTAAGTGAATGGTTAAACCCGCAGTGGATGAGCGAAACCCCAGAAAAAATGCCAATTAAAGATTTGGTGGCATTATTTCCCCGGATTGATATTAACTATAATTCTCGCGTTATTGCCCAATATCCTGAAGTCGGTGAAACAGCATTTTTGAGAGCGGGAGAAGCGGCAAGAAAAATTGTTGAGGAGTTTTCCGAAGATATATTATTAGTAGGACACGGTGCATCGGTAGTCGGTGCAACAAAGGGATTGGTTGGGGAAGTTATCGAAATAAAAGCAGCTTTATGTTGCTTGATTAAAATAGTGCGTCAAGCTCCGCATTGGGTATTAGAACTCAATGGGGATACTTCCCATTTGGCTCAAGTAGAAGAAATAATCCGGTTTAATTAAATTATGAACTTATTATTAGCGGGAGATATAGGCGGGACTAAAACCGTTTTGCGGCTAGTCGAGGCATCAGACGAATCAATTTTATTGACTTTATACGAGGAGAACTACCGCAGCCGAGATTTTATCGATTTAGTGCCAATGGTGCAGCAGTTTCTCGCCACCGCAGCCCAAAAAATAGGGGATTCTTCGCCACCAGAGAGGGCGTGTTTTGCGATCGCAGGGCCAGTAGTCAACAATGCTGTAAAGCTAACTAATCTAGCTTGGTTTCTAGATTCCAAACGTCTAGAGGCAGAACTAAATATTAAGCACATTAGTTTGATTAATGACTTTGAAGCTGTGGGCCATGGAATTTTAGGTTTAGATGCCTCTGACTTGTATTCTTTGCAAAGTGGGAACTTACAACCAATTGCTCCAATTGCAGTAATTGGCGCGGGGACGGGTTTGGGAGAAGGTTTTTTAATTCAAAATGGCGACAGTTACCGGGTTTTTGGTTCTGAAGGTGGACACGCCGACTTTGCCCCCCGTTCGGAATTAGAATTTCAGCTATTGAGGTACTTGTTAGATAAGCACGATATTCCCAGCGTTTCTATAGAACGCGTGGTTTCAGGACAAGGTATTATCGCCATTTATCAATTTTTGCGCGATTGGCATTTTGCCAACGAGTCGCCGAGTATTGGGCAAATTGTCCGTACTTGGGAAGAAGAAGCAGGTAAAGGAGAAAGAAGCGTCGATCCGGCGGCGGCGATCGCATCGGCGGCTTTAGAAAAACGCGATCGCATTTGCGAACAAGCTATGCAAATTTTTGTCGAGGCTTACGGCGCAGAAGCGGGAAATTTGGCTTTGAAACTGTTGCCTTACGGGGGTTTGTATGTGGCTGGGGGGATTGCGGCAAAAATATTGCCTTTATTAGAAGATGGTTCTTTTCTCCATGCTTTTACCCATAAAGGGCGGGTGAGTTCGCTATTAAAAAGCGTCCCCGTATATATCATTCTCAATCCTCAAGTGGGACTAATGGGGGCGGCAATGAACGCTGTGAAGTTGTCATAGTTGTTAATGACGAAATTCATTAACAACTCGATCTAATCCCACCGAATGGGAGGCTTTGAAAAGTAAGCGATCGCCGCTTTGCACAAATTCACGCAGTCGTTTTACTAATTCTTGACCCGTTGTAAAACATTCAACGTTTAGAGGCATAGCGGCGGATGCCATTGCTTGGGCATCCGCGCCATCAACTAAAACAAATAAAGCGTCTAAATTTAGCTGCAATACTTTTGCTCCTACTTGGGTATGAAATTCAATTGAAACTTCGCCTAATTCTTTCATTGCGCCCAATACTGCTATCTTTCTTTTACCCGGAGTTTGGGCTAGTAGTTGCAAAGCCGCAAGCATTGATTCAAGTCCAGCGTTGTAGGTTTCATCTAAAATTACAACGTCACCTGCTAATTCGTAACGCTGACTTCTCCCCGCAGGCATTTTAACTACTAAGTTTGCGGCAATTGAACTCCAATCAATTTTTAAAGCTTCAGCTACAGCTAAAGCCGCCAGGAAGTTAAAAGCATTATGCGTACCTGCCAAAGGTAAAGGTAATGTTTGTTTGCGGACACTTATAGTTTTGTTATCGATTAATTTTCCTTGCAAGTCGCCGCTTTCCAAACCATAAGTTATAGTTTTTCCTTGCCAAACTTGATTTGAAGTAGTTATTAAGCGTTGATTGTCAGCGTTGAGAATAGCAACACTATTTTTGGGCATCTCGGCTAATAATTCGCATTTGGCACGAGCGATCGCATCTTTTGATCCCAACCTGCCTATATGAGCTGTGCCGACATTGGTAATTACTCCAATCGTTGGACTAGCTATTTGAG
This sequence comes from Synechocystis sp. PCC 7509, assembly GCF_000332075.2. Classification (NCBI taxonomy): domain Bacteria; kingdom Bacillati; phylum Cyanobacteriota; class Cyanophyceae; order Synechococcales; family Merismopediaceae; genus Synechocystis; species Synechocystis sp. PCC 7509. The sequence continues at coordinate 1,188,164 of NZ_ALVU02000001.1, forward strand.
TTAACAAGGCAATTTCACCAGCAGCACGCATTGCCATTTCAATTACAGCAAATTTGTGATCTGACCCTAGTTCTAGTAAGGTTTTGGGTACGCCAATTTCGTTGTTATAATTTGCTTGAGTTTTCAAGACTTTGCCAAAAGGTTCTAAAACGGCGGCAATTAATTCTTTAGTAGTAGTTTTGCCTACCGATCCAGTTATACCAATGACGGGAATCGAAAACTGTTTGCGCCACCATTGAGCAAGTTGTTGGTATGCCTGGAGGGTATCAGTGACTTGCAATAGTGGTAAATCGGTGCTTTCAAAGTCACTCATGACAATTGCTGCAATTGCCCCATAAGCCTTAGCCTCAGACACAAATTCATGTCCGTCAAAGTTTTCGCCACGTAAGGCAACAAATACATCTCCCGGCTTAATATTACGGGTATCGGTAGTGATCCTAGAGATATTTGCTAAAGCAGCATCAGATAAATTTATTGGCCTAGCTGCTAAGATTTCCACAAGTTGGCTAAGAGTGGCACTAAAAGACATATTTTGGGTCAAAAATTCCTAATTTCCTCGTGTTATTGTCTCAGGAATCTGCACTTCTGCACTGGTTCAATCAACCCTTAGCTTATTTTGACTGGTACAGATGCTAAAACTTGCTTATTTAGAAGCAGTTTCCCTTCGGCATCTACGCTGATATCTTTGCCAGGAACAAACCCTTTAGAAGTCAAATATTTGTAGATGGTAATAGTAGTAATTTGTCTAACTTCCTGCATGACATCGCTAGGAATCATCTGTTCTACTGCCCAAAGTATGGCATCGGGGTCAAACCACATCAACCGTTCAATACTGATAATTACCAAACCTGCTACTTCCGAAGTCGGTAATTGCATTCTCAAATACGCGATTAAATCTTGACCAATTTCTCGATTGCGAGTCATCATCGCTCTAACTATTCTTCCAATCTCTAGTTCTACTTGTAAGCAGTTCATACTAGGCATAGATGCAGCTTCCTTGTTTTAAAGGGTAACGCCCTGCCTTGAGTAGTGTCTCAATTGCAGTTCTGCTCAGTATATCTAAAGATTACCCAAAGTCTACCTCCGGGAAGATGCGGAAATTTTTAGCCTGTAATGCGAGATGCTAGAAAAATTTACTTATAGGGACTGCCGATTAGTTAAACCACTTGGTGTTAAAAGGATTAGTATCGCCTTCTTCAATCGTTTCAATTACTGATAAACCAATATAAGAAGTTGCAATTAACAGCACTAGGGAAAGCAAATAAGCATTGGTGAGCATTCTTAGCGCTGTTTCCATCAAAATGTAGGTATTCATCGTTTGGTATTTTTCCTTTCTGTTGGTAGTTGGTGTTACTATATTTCTCCACGATGTGGCTATCAAATTCCACCGAGAAATTACTACTTTTTAGTTTCGTAACAATATATTACACCCGTAGTTACACGGTGAAGCAATAAAAAAAGATATTTTCAAGCTAAACATTGTGCCACTGTAGCAACCACGGACTGCGATAGAGCCTTTAAATCGTAGCCACCTTCAAGCCCAAAAACAGTCTTTCGAGTTAGTTGCAAGCAGTATTGGGTTAACAATTTGTAATCATCAGGTTGTAAATCGATGTTAGCTAAAGGATCGGCGGCATTTGCGTCATAACCAGCGCTAACGATTAGTAAGTCGATTTGAAAATTAGCAAAAAAAGGAATTATAGCTTGGGCAAATAGTGGCTGGTAGTCAGAAATTGTGCTGCCGGCAAAGAGAGGCAGATTTAAGACATTTTTGTACTCGCCTCGTTCTGTGGCGCTGCCTGTACCCGGATAGAAAGGAGATTGATGCAGAGAACAGTAAGCAATTTGAGGATTATTTTCGACAATTGCTTGCGTACCATTACCGTGATGTACATCCCAGTCGAGAATGCCAACAGAGTTAACTTTTGGTTGTTTTAAAGCATAGTTGGCGGCGATCGCAGCATTGGAAAATAAACAAAAGCCCATACCGCGATCACTTTCGGCATGATGTCCTGGAGGACGCGCCAACACAAAAGCTGGATTATTGGTCGTCAATACCTTATCTACTCCATCTAACCAAGCACTAACCGCTAGTAAAGCCACATCGTAACTAGCTGGGGAAACCGGAGTATCAGGATCGAGATAACCGCCGCCGCTAGTAGCTAAGTGTTCAATAGTGTTGATATGTGCTGCTGTATGCACTCGGTGGATAGAGCTTATTACTCGCTCATTTACGGGAGTAGGCAAGAGCCATTCTAGTTGATGGGCAAAGTTAGCAGATTTTAGAGCAGAAGCGATCGCAATTAGTCTTTCAGGTTTTTCGGGGTGAAATCTACCTGTTTTGTGCTGGAGAAATTCATCGGAGTAGATGATGGGGAACATAGGAATTGGGAATTGATCAATTGGGAATTGATTGTTTTTACCTATTTATAGCGTTGAGCAAGGATAAATTCAGCGATCGCTAAGTCGACAGGAGTAGTAATTTTTAAGTTGGTTTCCTCTCCTTCAACTATTTGCACGGGCAAACCGCATCTTTCAAATAAAGCCGCATCGTCTGTAACTTCCCACCCTTGAGCTAAACCGATTTCATGGCATTGTTTTAAAAGCTTGACATCAAAAGCTTGAGGAGTTTGAGCCGCCCACAACTGCCGCCGATCGGGGGTACTTTGAATAAATTTGTTTTCATCTACTACTTTGATTGTGTCTTTGACTGTCACCGCCGCAATTAATCCTTTACAGTGTTTAATTGTTTCAGCGCACCGCTCTAATAATTCGGGTGTAGCCAAACATCTAGCGCCATCGTGAATTAATACTTGTTCTGCGGTAGCTGGTAGCGACTGCAAGCCGTTGTAAACCGATTCTTGACGTGTTGTACCGCCATAGATGAGCTTTACTTCTGTAGTCACTGGTAGCGCCGCTAGAATCTCTTTGATATATTCTTCGTCACTTGGTTGAGCAATAATTCCTATCCAATCAATGCTACGAGTGGCTTGGGCGGCTAAGATTGTCCAGGTAAGCAGAGGTTTAGCTCGTAAGGTTAGAAGTAGCTTGTTGCGGCTGCTTCCCATTCTTCGCCCCATTCCGGCGGCGGGAATTAATAAGTGCATTCTGTGATGGGTAAAAAATAACTGCTGACAATTATTGTTTCAAATAAGTAGCAGTTCTCCTAGAATGGGGAGCGAGTAATAGTAAAGAAATATTATGCGAATAGTAGCCTTAGTTCCTGGCAAAATTGGCGAGCAAATTTTATTTTTCCCTACCTTGGACGATCTACAAAGAGTTTATCCTGACGCACAAATAGATGTGGTAGTCGAACCGAGGGCAAAAGCTGCCTATCGAGTCTGTAAGTCTGTTACTGATACGATCGCTTTTGATTTTAAAGATCGCAACAGTCTAGCTGACTGGGGTAATTTAATTGGTTTGCTGCGCGATCGCGAATACGATATTGCTATTTCTCCCCAACAGCAATCTTTACCACATTTGTTGCTATGGCTAACAGGTATTCCTACTCGTATTGGTTACAAAGGCAAAGGTTCAATATTTCTAACTGATCCTGTACCCCAGAAACTCCAACAATCTCCGGCGGCGAAGTATCACGATTTATTACAAGGTTTGGGTATCAATTCCCCAGTTCCCGAATTAAACATTAATGTCCCCTCCTCAGATATTACCTGGTCAGAAAAAGAACAAAAACGTTTGGGCATCAACGAAAGCGGTTATGTAGTTTTTTATGATCGCCCCTCTCCAGATCATAATTCAACTTACCCGATAGATTCTTGGCGGCAAATTGTTCAAAGCTTACAGGAAAAACAACCAAACTTACCTGTAGTAGCAATCAAAGATCCTGAAAACGAGCTATTTGTCAAGTCAATGCTGGCGTTTTTTCCCGATCTCAAAGTAACGTCTCCCGAAGATATTGGCAAATTAGCCGCAACGATCGCCGCCGCTAATTTGCTGGTATGTACTGATAGCGCACCGATGTATCTTGCTTTAGCAGTTCAAACTTACACCGTTGTACTAGGAGAAACATCGATTAAAAGCGATCGGTTAATGGAAGTCAAATCTTCAACGGCTAAAATTGCTGATATTGCTCCGCAAACGGTGATGCAGCGTATTTGGGGGCAATCGTAGCGATTATTTTTCTAGTAGCGCCCAGAGTTACCGCTCGGTAAATGGTACTACTAATTCTGCTTCAAATTGATACAAATTAACTGGCACGTGGGTAGAAGCATTGTCACCTTCTCCCTGACTCCTTCCCACGCTTTTTTGTTGCAATACCCATAAGAATTCGCCTTTGAAAATAGTAAAATTACTTCTATATTCCCAAGTAAATAATGAAATCAACTGATATCCGCGCTATTTTTGATCGCATTGCGCCCGTGTATGACCAAATGAACGATCGCCTAAGCTTAGGTCAACATCGTATTTGGAAGCAAATGACCGTAAAATGGAGCAAAGCAAAGCCTGGTGATACTTGCTTAGATTTATGCTGCGGTAGCGGAGATTTGGCTTTGCGTTTAGCGCGGCGAGTTGGTGCTACAGGTAAAGTATACGGTGCAGATTTTGCGGTAGCGCAACTAGAAATTGCTAAACAACGAGCTTTAAAACAATATCCCCAACCGTCGATAACTTGGGTTGAAGCTGACGCTTTAGATTTACCTTTTGCTGATAACTATTTTGATGCGGCGACAATGGGCTATGGTCTAAGAAATGTTGTAGATATTCCCCGCAGTCTTCAAGAATTATATCGAGTTCTTAAGCCCGGTGCTACGGCGGCAATTTTAGACTTTCATCGTCCAACTAATACTTATTTAAGTAGCTTTCAGCAATGGTATTTAGATAATTTAGTTGTACCAATGGCGCAAAACTTAGGTTTAACGGAAGAATACGCTTATATTAGTCCCAGCTTAGATCGCTTTCCGACAGGACGATCGCAAGTAGAATTAGCTAATAATGTTGGCTTTTTATCCACCCATTACCCTATTGCCAACGATATGATGGGAGTGCTAGTAGTTAAAAAAGTGCGATCGCCTTTAACTTAGACTTTCATAGTCTTTTATCTACTAGAAAATACTACCTATTAAAATCTTGCTTTGGACTGGTCTAATTTGTGGCTTTACGTTGCTCCGCCTGTAGTAGGTGGAATTATTGGCTACTTCACTAATGATATAGCCATTAAAATGCTGTTTCGTCCTTACCGAGCGCTCTATATTGGTAAACAACAGTTACCTTTTACTCCTGGCTTAATTCCCCGCAACCAAGAACGTTTAGCAGTGCGGGTATCAGATACAATCATGGGTTCGCTATTAACACCAGGAGAGTTGCAAAAACTAGCGCGGCGACTACTGCAACCGGAAAGAGTCCAAGCAGGCATTCTGTGGCTGCTGAAGCTGGCTTTAGAGCAGGTAAAAGTAGATAAAGAGCAAAAAAGTACAAAAATTGTCGCAGGTATTCTAAAGGACTTAGTAGGGCAATCTCTACCCCGTTTATTGAAAGTTTTAGCACGGCGGGAGGATTTTTTAGAAACCCAAATTAATCAAATATTTGACCAAGTATTATTAGACTTTCAACTGAGCGAAGATCAAGCAACAAAGCTTGCTGATTGGCTGTTGCAGGTAGTATTACCACCCGATGCGATTAGACAGTTGATAATTGACTTTTTAACCGATCGCACGATTCAATTAATCGATGAAGGATTCAGAGAAAAAGCAAGCGGTACTTATTGGGTAGTTGCTAACTTATTTGGTTTACGCAATACACTGACTAGGTTACGGGCTTTTTGTTTGGATGAAAAAGAAGCAACTAACGAGCGATTAGCTGAATTAATTAAATCTTTAGCAGTACGCGATCGCCTGAAAACCTGGTTAAAAAGCATATCCTTACAAAACTTGCCTGTTTCTACCGTGCGACAGCTACGCAAAACAACCCGCGATACTATCCGGGGTTACGTGCAAACGCGCGGGATGGACTTTTTACAAGGGTTTAACGATTCGATAGATTGGGATAACACCTCTAATTTGCTACTAAATCGGCTAAGAAATTCCGCCGCTTTGGGAAGCTCTTTAGAAGTTGTCAGCAAAGAACTAGCTTTACTGTTAGAACGTTACTTAGAGAAAGATTTAGAGGTTATTGTCGCTCAAGCGATTCCTATTTTGTCTATTGACCAAGTAATTATAGATCGCGTCAAGTCTACATCGGCGGCGGAGTTAGAGACAGCGATTGAAGGAATTGTCAAAAATGAATTACAAGCGATCGTTAACTTGGGTGGTTTATTGGGTTTTGTAATTGGTTTATTACAAAGTGTAGTATTATTACTGCGTTAATTAGTAAACATAATAGCTGTTTCTAGAACTTTGATATTACTCTATTTGCCTTAAACTCTTAAGAGTTTAGGCTATTTATTCTTACTTATTAAATACTATCGATACTATAAACTTGTACCAAAAATAAATTCAGGCAGTGGCTCCATATACATCAATCATTTCTGCGGATTTTGGCTGCGAAACAGTCTAATCCACGAGCGTAACTGTCCGAGCGAGAAATCTTGGGGTTCATAGCCAAACTCAAATAGCAGAATTTCATAGATTTGAGTTGCTCCCCAATGTTTTCCCCCAGCGGCAATACAGGTCTCGATAGCTTCTCGTAGCTCTGGGAGAGAGTTAATTTTCCCCTTTCCTTGGCGATTGCCGTAATTACCACCGAGAGACTGCAACGAATCGGCTGTTTGTCGGCACTTATTTTTTGCTTTCAGGGTTGAACGACTAATTTGAGGCACGTATTCCTGCACCCAGTCAGGAAGGTTCAATTGTCTGGTATTATATGCTTTCGCAAACTCTAAGTCGCGGATCAATGCGCTGCTATAGTTTTGAAGCTTACTCCAACTTTCATAAGCTTTGAGGATCTCTAACCAAGCATCAGTACGCTGTTCAACAAGTCCTCCTTTAGATTTTGTTTTAGGTACTTGATTAAAGATTTTTGGATGTTGGTTGTCGATTTGCTCAACTTTTTTTGTTGAAGTCGTTGTAGAAGCTAATTTTATGGGTACAGGTAGTTTGTTCCATTTAGTCGTTTCATTTGCTCCGTCAGAAGTGAGCGCTAAAGTGCCGTCTGATGTGCATTCGAGTTCATATAGTTTTGCTTGAGTTTGGGCAGGTAAACTATCATAGGCGTATTCAAGGGCCGCCGCCCTGACCGTTGCGCTGACGAAACTGCCAACCTTCAGCCACAGCTTTTCTCGTGACGTTTCCTCTATGTAAAGGTAGCCCTGGTAGTCCGGCTAGTTCTGAGGATGAGTACCACTGTTTCATAATCTAGGTTGAGGTTGGAGTGTTAGGTTTTGTCTGATATGCCACTGATGACGACCCAGTAGAGGTTAAATACAATTGACTTCCTTTCTCAAGAAAATCACGTACACTTGGAAGCAAATATATTTTGTTTGTCATATTTAGCTCTCAGAGATGTTAAGGCTAAACTCTTTCTCATCGATGCTTCCTATAAGTTACAACGAGCGCAGCTTTCGTATCAGATTTGACGATTTGACGATGCAAGCCGCGAAGCAGCGATCGCGAAGGGTTGTCCATTCATGTAGCTGGCAGCATCAGAGCAAAGAAAAATAACGGCTTGAGCAACTTCTGCTGGTTGACCAATTCGACCGATCGGAACACAGCTATAAAATCATCAGTCGTGATCCCCAGTTGCTTAAAGGTTCGATCGAGCGTTTCAGTAGCAGTGCTTCCACGATTCACCGCATTAATCCCAATGCCCTGACTGCCTCCGCGTTTCCCCAACGCAGCGATCAGTTTGTTGGCTTTACATCCAGCCCCGTCCAGTGAGCGGCAAAAGCCCACATATCTGCCGTTTCCTCAATGATCTTGTCGGTAGGCTTGCCCGCTCCATGTCCCGCTCGCGTCTCGATGCGGGCAAGGTGGGGCTTGTCACCGATATCTGCCGCCTGGAGTGCGGCGATATATTTGAAGGTGTGCCCCGGCACCACGCGATCGTCCGTGTCGGCAGTGGTGGCAAGGATCGCGGGATATGCCTTGCCAGACTGGATGTTGTGATAGGGCGAATAGTTCAAGAGGTTCCGGAAATCTGCTTCCCGTGCCGGAGACCCAAACTCGTCTACCCATGTTTTCCCACTCGTGAACTGGTCGAAGCGGAGCATGTCCATGACACCGACTCCAGGCAGCGCGGCGGCGAACAGATCCGGTCGCTGATTGACCACTGCGCCGATTAGGAGTCCGCCATTCGACGCGCCCTGAATCGCCAAGCCGTTTTGGGGTGTGATGCCCTCCGCCTTCAGATACTCGCCCGCTGCGATAAAATCATCGAAGACGTTCTGCTTGTTCTGACGACGACCCGCTTCGTGCCATGCCTTGCCATATTCGGAGCCACCGCGAATATTGGCGACAGCGTACACCCCGCCCTGTTCGACCCATCCCAACAACGCTGGCGAAAAATCGGGAAGCATGGGGATGCCATAGCCCCCATAGGCATAAAGCAGGGTCGGTGCGGTCGCGGTCACATCCTTGCGTCGGACGATAAACATCGGGACACGGGTACCATCCTTCGACTTGTAGAAATGCTGTTCGACCGCGATCCGATTGAGATCGATCGCTACCTTGGGTTGTGTCCACACCTGCAACCTGTTGCTGGCGACATCATATCGATAGATCGCGCCTGGAGTATTGAAGCTGGTGAAGACGAAGAAGGTTTCTGGGTCGTCCTGGTCGCCCTTAAAGCCGCCAGCGGTGCCGATACCAGGCAGCTTCACCATACCGTCAGCCTTGCCATCGAGCGTGTAGCGTCGAACTTCCGTCTTCACGTCAGCCATGTAAGAGATCAGCAACCGTCCGCCGACCAGCGACGCATTGAGCAGAACTGAATCCTGTTCCGGCACCACATCCCGGATCGCTGGGTCGGCGGCAGCGATGTCCATCATCACCACCTTGGAGCGCGGCGCGTCCTGAGTAGTCATGAGGAAGAACTTTGTCCCCATATTGCCAGCGATTAGCCATGAATTATCGAGATTATCGATCAGCTTGCGAGGCTTCCAATCAGCACTCTGGAGATCCACTACGGTCAGTGTGTTGCCCAGTGAAATGGGTGTGGAAACGATCGCGACGTAACGCCCGTCTTCGGTGATGCTCAAGGTGTGCAGCATATTCGGCTGATCCGGGTTTGTATAGACCAGTCGATCTTGCGCCTGGGGGGTGCCGATCGCATGAAAATAGACGGCATGGTTGGCTACGCTCGCTTGGGATTCGATGCCCTGCTTCGGTTCAGGGTAACGGGTGTAGAAAAAGCCAAACCCATCCTTAGTCCATGCGATGCTGGTGAATCTCGCCCATTTCACCTCATCGTTGAGTACCTTGCCCGTGTTTACGTCCAGCACTCGAATCGTGCGCCAGTCTGTGCCGCCATCCTGCACCGCATAAGCCACGCGCTTACCGTTGTCGGAAGCTGACCACTCGGCAAGTGCGATCGCCCCGTCCTCTGCCCAACTATTGGGATCGATCAGTACGCGCCCTGCGCCATCCACACTGTCACGGACATAGAGAACCGGTTGGCTCTGAAGTCCGAAATTATGGAGGTAGAAATACCGTCCGCCCTTTTTGACCGGAATAGAGAACCGCTCATAGTTGTACAACTGCTTCAGTCGGTTCTTGAAGATATCTCGACTCAGCAGCGTATTGAGATGAGCATTGGTGACTTTGTTCTGCGATTCGACCCAGGCGGCGACTTCCTTGTCGTTGCGGACATCGTTTTCCAGCCAGCGATAGGGGTCAGCGATTGCCTGCCCAAAATGTTCCAGGGCGACATCGACTCGCTTGGTATCAGGATAGGCGATCGTAGACATCATTGCTGTAGACTCCGTGCAGGCGGAGGCGAAGTGGGTAGTAAAGAGCAGCGCGATCGCGAAAAGGGCGGTGCGGCGCAGTGGTTGATATGAGAGTCGAAATCCAAAGAGGTCGAATTTCAGTGTTTTTTGTCGTGATTTTGCAGTTTTGAACATATCATTGACCTACGTAACAAAAGGGTTGACCGTAACTACCTGGGTTAAAAGATCGCAAGTAGGTAAACAAAATTAATTACATTGTTTTCACCAAATTCTTTCAGCACCTTCTCAAGAGACTGAACTACGCTTTGCCAGCTTCGATGAACACTTGCTAGTTATGCGTACTTATATTTTGGTTAACTATTTAGAAGCAATTAGTTTCCAAGTTGCGATCTACGCTTCGCTATCGCATCGAATCAGCCCGCACCGCTGAACTGCTGGTTTAATCCTTGACCCCGGTTTTGATGACGAAAGCCCTTAATTCGACAATCTTACCGTCGCGAAAACGCCAGATATCACAGTACGAGTAATCAGCCGCCTTCCCGTCTTCATCCTTCATTGTGATGTCGCCGAGTGCCGTGACGAAATCACCCTCGGCGATGAAGTTAGCGACCATAAACTTTGGCGGCTCTACGTATGTCGTCGCCATCCATTGGCGAACAGATTCTTTTCCTTTAAGGGTCTTGTCGCCTACAAACGTCCAATGCGTGTCGTCGGCGCAGAATGACAAGAATCCTTCATAGTTGCCCTCAGCGATCGCCGCGTTTGCCTCTTCTAAAATTGCTTTATTGTTCTCTGACATCTGAATCTCTCCTTTGTTTAAATGGATGCTTTAACGGAGCAGTCTCTGCTGCCACTGATGCGAAACTCACGGAATAATTGCAGTAACGCGGATTTCAATCCGCATCGTTGGAAGTGCAAGAGCCGCGACTCCTACCTCTGTCCAAATTGGGGCATGGTTGGGCATATAATGACGAAATAGCCTGACCATCACATCGTTAACCTCCGGGGGAAACCCGCCAACATGGTAAGAATTGACATGGACAACAGGCTCCCAACCCGCCCCGGCAGCTGCCAAGGTTCGCTCTAAGTTCCGAAACGCCTGAGCAATCTCGTCCGCAAGCGATTCGGGAGTTTGCAGATTGTCATCCACCCCGCCTTGACCTGATGTCTCCACTCGATTGCCAATTTTTATCGCCTGAGAGTAATGCAATCCATTCAACTGGCGTTCCCCATAACCGGGGGTGACAAAAAATTCGGGTTTATTCATGATGTTTCTCCGTTCAGTACGTTTGACTATATTTCGCGCTGCTAAGACGAGTTCGTTTCGGTATCGTCTGATTTATACACTAATGTTCAGAATTTACTTGCCATGTAACAACAATGATTTCTGCAAACAGTAAGACAACTAATAGCCGCGAAAACGCTCGTAAAATGGCTTCCATCGTCCAGTTCTGACTCTGAACATCCCAGAGCATCCAAACAATGTTCACTCCAATCACCAACCAGGGTAGAATTACCACTGAATTCCGTTTGCGATAGAAGCGGCTCGTCGTCTCGCGCCAAAAATTGATCACCTGTATCGTTCTACTTTCGATCCACTGATTGACAGCACTCACAACCTCAGAGAAGGATTCATAATCGGAAGCTCCGCCGAAGGGTACTCGTTCAGTAATCCGAGGTGCAAAATCTTTGCACTTAATCATTTGATCCACCACCTTGAAACTGTAAAGTTGACCATCACTTCAAGAAACTATCGTGATTTGATTTGTTTATATAAAAGGGCGGTAGGCGTAAAACTCAGTCGCTTCAGCGCTGAGATATAAACGACGCGAGGGATTTTAATCCCCTTGGTCTTCGGTAACAGGTGTGCTATAATATACACAAAAGCGGCGATAACTCTTAAAACAGCCAGGATGTCTAAGGACTCCGCGCACCTTGAAAACTGAAGATAGGGGGTTCTACTAGGAAATATAGCTCTAGTAGGTAAAATCTTTAAGCACCAAGCAGAGAGAACAATAATCAGTTCTTTGCCGTACCGTAGGGCATACGGGAACGTACTTCTGTAAGGGAGTAAAACGCTTTTGGAGAGTACGATCTCTGCATCGAATTGAGCTAGGCTAGGCATTTGGTATTTAGGTACGGGTGAACAGGTTTAGGTATTGCTTGCAAAAGACAATTTGAGGTAAGTCGGCTCGATGAATTAAGAATTTCAGTCGCTTCAGCGCTGAGAGTGTCAAAGATCGATTCACTGTGATTCCACCATCAAGAATCAAAAATTAACTCGCTGTATATCCGCCATCAATCGTTAAGGGTTGTCCCGTAATATAGCTGGCAGCATCAGAGCAGAGAAAGACAACTGCTAGAGCGACTTCTTCTGCTTGAGCAATGCGACCCATCGGCACCATCGCTGTAAGATCGTCAGCCGTGATGCCCATTTTCATCAAGGCACGATCGAAACCCTCAGTCGCAATGCTGCCAGGATTCACCGCATTAATCCGAATGCCCTGCTTGGCATAGTCAAGTGCTGCCGATCTCGTTAACCCCATGACTGCATATTTACTCGCAACGTAAGGAGATGACCCTGAAAGACCAATCAACCCTAAAATTGAGGAGTTATTAACAATCGCGCCCGATCCTTGAGTCAGCATTTACTCAATTTCATATTTCATGTATAAAAATAGTCATCGCACGTTAATCGCCATGAGGTTGTCAAAATCCTCGATCGATTGCTCGTGTAGTGGTTTTCCGGGTGATACAACGCCTGCATTATTAAAGGCACAATCGATTCGTCCATAGGTTTCAACTGTTTTTTGAACTAACGCTTGGATATCTGCTTCATTTGAAGCATCTGAATGAACATATAAACATTCAGCACCCGTTTCACGAATCAGTTTGGCGGTTTTTTCGCCTTCTACGTCGCCTCTGCCTGAGAATACTACTTTTGCTCCGGCAGCACCGAATGCGATCGCGGTTGCTCGACCAATTCCTGAAGTTCCGCCAGTGACTAGCGCCACTTTATCCTGAAGTATCATTCTATTTCTCCTAAAATCTAAGTCCGGTTGTTCTTTCTTGAAATAATCGTGAAATCGCTTTAGAAAAAAGCTTAGACAAATCTTGCAAGCATTAGGCTAAGAGCAAAGGAAAAGGCATGAAAGCTGACATGGGATAACATCGCAGCCTCAAGCGAGTATTGCCAAAAGAGCCAACCAAAAGCAATGCCACCAATCCCATTTAGTAATATCGCTCGGATAATCACAAGCGGAGTGAGTGGAACTATCACGGCAGTTGCGGGCAGGTGTAAAAGTCCAAATACCAGCGCTGCTAGCACAATCGCACCTTGGTATATTCCTTGGCTTGGCAACGTAATACCTTGTTTTAAGACTTTCCACGCTATCCAAACAAGCAGCGACATTAAGCCCCAGCGCATCAGAATTTCCTCAGTGATGCCGCCATAAAGCATTGCTGTAAGCGAACTCAGCCAATCCGGTTCTGTGTTATTGGATGTCTGTAGCGCTTCAGGTAGAGCAGGTTTCATGAACCGATCGAGTAACAGGAGAACGATCATTGTCGCTGCACCCACACCCAAGCTCCATTTCATCTCAATGACAGAATATGGAATCTTAGGGGTATGAAGTACCCAGTAGTCAATCAAATGTGAGCGTAATCCAACGCGATAGGCACAGCCAATTCCGATCAGAATGCTGATTGCCAGTAGAAATGTAAGCTGTAGTCCTTGCAGCAGCATTAAAACCCACAGTGGCGGAACTTTTGCCAGTCTTTCTGGAGACAGTTTTGCCAACTGTTGCTCAACTAATGGAACCGACGTAATCGTAAGCATTGCAATTCCCGCAATGCCCAACACAAATAGAATCCCAAATTGTTTCAAAACTGCCATTGATTCAATCTCCAGAGACATCAGAATACTGGGTAGACACAATGCCAATATAGAGAATGACAACTGGTGACTAACGCCACCTTATTCTGAAGTATCATTCTATTTCTCCTAAAATCAAGTCCGGTTGTTCTCTCTTGAAATGGATCGATTCACTGTGAGTCCACAATCAAAAATCAACTCGCTGTATATCCGCCATCGATCGTTAAGGGTTGTCCCGTAATATAGCTGGCAGCATCAGAGCAGAGAAACACAACCGCTTGAGCAATTTCTTTTGGCTGACCGACGCGATTCATCGGCACCATAGACCCTAAATCGTCAAACGTAATGCCCATCTGGTCAGCGCTACGAGCCATTAGGTCAGTTGCAATGGGACCAGGATTGACGGCATTGATCCGAATGCCCTGTTTGGCATAATCAAGGGCAGCCGATCGCGTCAGCCCCATCACCGCGTGTTTGCTGGCAACGTAGGGCGATATCCCCGGAAGCGCAACCAGACCATTGGTTGACGAATTGTTCACGATCGCGCCTGCGCCCTGGGTTAGCATCTGTTGAATTTCATATTTCATACAGAGAAACAGCCCTCGCGCATTGATCGACATAATCTTGTCAAAATCCTCGATCGATTGTTCGTGCAGTGGCTTAACAGCAAGATCAATTCCAGCATTGTTAAAGGCACAATCGAGTCTGCCGTAAGTTGCGATCGCTTTTTGCACCAAGGCTTGCACATCCGCTTCACTCGATACATCTGATTTCACAAATAAGCATTCCGCTCCAGTCTCGCGAATCAAATCAGCAGTTTCTTCACCTTCGGTGCTGCGTATGTCCGAGAAGACAACTTTTGCACCCGCAGCACCGAATGCGATCGCAGTTGCTCGACCAATTCCCGATGCACCTCCAGTAACTAATGCTACTTTATCTTGCAGTATCATCCTGTTTCTCCTGTTCCAATCAATATTGACCTTCCGCACACAATCAAACTCCGATCCCTTTAGCAATTACCAACGCCGTGAAGCTAGTCTAATTTTCTGTAAATTTCAGCACAATTTTGCCCCGTGTTCCTCCCTGCTCTAGACGCTGATGTGCCAGAACGACCTGATCCCAAGAAAATACTGAATCAATCACTGGGCGAAGCTGATGACGCTCGATTAGTTTTGTCAAAGCCTCTAATTTTGCTCGATACTGAGGTGTAAGAACAAAATGAATCGTCAGATTCTTGCCCCAAGCTTCAAGGAGCGATTGCGGTATTGCAATGTCTACAATGCTTATAAGCCTACCGAAGGGACGAATGATTTGTAGACTACGCTGAATTGTTTCTCCGCCGATCGTATCTAGAACTAAATCCACACCCAGTCCATTTGTTTCTTGACGAATGACTTCTACGTAATCTTCATTTTTGTAATCAATCACTCGATCTGCGCCCAGTTCTGTCACGAAATCTCGGTTTCTAGAACTACACGTTGCAAAAACGTATGCCCCTATTGCTTTGGCGAGTTGAACTGCGATCGAACCAACTCCACCCGCACCCGCATGGATGAGAACTGTTTCACCAACTTGTAGATTGCCCCTAGTCACTAGACAATCCCAAGCAGTTCCGCCTGCAAGCGGAAAAGAAGCTGCTTCAATGTGCGATAGATTTGCAGGCTTCAATGCAATAATCGCTGCATCAGCCACATGATACTGAGCGTAGCTACCGAATTCTCCAAAAACTTGCGGCGAGTAATACACGTTGTCTCCCACCTTGAAATCAGTCACAGCTTCGCCAATTGCCTCAATCACCCCTGAAACATCGACTCCAAGGATGGCGGGTAATCGAACCAGTTCCTTGTAATCACCACGACGAGTTTGGTAATCGATCGGGTTAATCGAGGTTGCACAAACTCTGACTAACACCTGATGCGCCTTCAGTGTTGGTGTGGGAACAGTTTGAATCTCAAACTTCTCAGCATCACCAAACGCAGTTAATACGGCTGCTTTCATAGATTCCATCTGTGCCAACTCTCCTTGATTTAGAATAAACAGTGGTTCTCGCTTCGTTGAAATTCTGGATGTTATCGGCAACTTGGAGGAATATCGTCAAGATCGGCGCTAAATCCTTGAGGTAGGAATTTTGATGCGTGAGTTGAAACGTAGCCCAACACGGCGTTGGGCGTGCCGTTGTACAAACCGGACTTCACACTACCAGCACTGGACTGTTCAGAACATCGTGTTATCGTTAGCCGACGATTTCGGGACGGTCTGAAGCACGTCCCAATGCTCGACTATCTTGCCTTTATCATCCAGGCGGAAGATGTCGATGCCCGCCCAGTCGTTGTCGCTTGGCCATTGCTGGTAGCAATGCAAGACTACATAATCGCCTTCAGCGAAAACGCGCTTAAACTGGACGCACTTGCCCGGATATTCTTTCGCCATCCTCTCGAAATATTCGATGAAAGCCTGCTTCCCGTCGGCTACTGCTGGGTTGTGCTGGATGTACACATCGCCGACATATTTCTCGACGGCTTCTGCGGGCTGACACTGATTGAACATCAGGTCATAAAATGCCGTGACCGTCTGTTTGTTCTGCTCAAGTTTATCCGTCATCCGTTCTACACCTCACATTACCCGAAACGCCCAGCGGCTCAAATCAGCGGCAAAGAAACTCAAACGTAGCACTAGCAGCTTGAAACCGTCTGCTGCATTGTTAGGTGACCGCTCTGGACACAGCACCCATTTAGATTGACGTGAGGACGAAAACTGCTCGCGGAACTGCATAGAATGGTTCGCTGCGTTCCAGGTACCTCTGGTAGAAGGGTAGTTGCAGGATCTCGTTTAGGTACTCGTTTCCGTTACGCCAGCGCTCGGACAGCACAAACATCCCAGGCTGATCGGCGACCTCACCGACCTCAAGTGAGATGCACGCTTCCAAACGGCGGGCTTGAGGCAATATCTCCCGGAGTTCCATCAAGAAGTCCTCGCGGTACTCAGGCTGAATCATGAGCGTGTTACTCATCATCAGTTCTTTATCAGAGACTTGTGGCATCTTTTCCTGTGGCACGTGTGTTTCTCCTTCGACTCTGTTCGATGGGAAGTTTATAGATGGACTTTTACACGCGATCGCGTAGTGCTTTTTAACTAGGAAGCGATCTTAGATTTGTGCCATGCCACCATCGACGAATAGCTCAATACCGTTTACAAAGCTGCTGTCATCTGAAGCCAGAAAGACAACGGCTTTGGCGATCTCATCGGGCGTGCCAACTCGTCCCAATGGGATATTGTTGGCTTGGCTCTTCACAAATTCTTTCATCTGCTCTTCACTTAGTCCAAAGAGACTACTGTAAGCGGGAGTCGGAATGACACCAGGGCTAACCGCATTCACTCGAATCTGGCGGTCTTTGAGGTCGAGTATCCAGTTGCGGGCAAACGATCGCACGGCAGCTTTGGTGGCACTATATACGCTGAAAGCCGGGGTACCCAGGATGGAAGTAGTTGAGGCATTCAGGATGATGGAAGCACTCTCTGGCATCAGTGGCAGTGCCTTCTGCACAGTGAAAAGTAGACCCTTGACATTGGTGTTGAATGTTTTATCAAAGTGTTCTTCGGTAATCGAGCCAAGTGGGACGACTTCTCCACCGCCAGCATTGGCGAAGACTACATCGAGGTGTCCTTGCGCTTGCTCGATCTTGGCGAACAGGCGATCGAGGTCTGCCAGATTGGAGACATCGCTCTGAATGCCCATAACGTTCTTGCCAATCTCGCTTTCAGCCGCATCAAGTTCAGTCTGACGACGACCCGTGATAAAGACATAGGCACCTTCGGCAACGAATCGCTTGGCTGTGGCAAGCCCAATACCGCTGGTGCCACCAGTGACAAGCGCAACTTTTCCTGAGAGTTTTTGTGACATAGTGTTTTACTGGGTATGTGATTACTAATGTGATGTCAAATCGGCAATTTACTTACCAATTACTAATAAGCCCGCGAATCGCTTCGCCCTGATGACAAATGCCGGGTCGGTCGAGTGCAGTGTCGGGTTATTCCGCCGCCCGCTCCGCCTGATAAATTCAGCCTGGAATACGGGCGATGACCTTGATCTCGAAGTCGAACCCCCCGAGCCAGTTGACGCCGATCGCCGTCCAATTCGGATAAGGCGCTTCCGGGAAGACTTCGCTTTTAACGATCATGACCGTGCCGAACTGCTTCTCGGGATCGGTATGAAAGGTCGTCACGTCGACGATATCGTCAAGCCCGCATCCACCCGCTTGCAGGGTCGCCTCGAGATTGGAGAATGCCAGGCGGACCTGAGCCTCAAAGTCCGGATCGGGCGAGCCATCGCTGCGACTGCCGACCTGACCGGACACGAACAGGAGGTCACCTGATCTGATCGCTGCGGAATAGGTCTGTAACGTGTAGAGGTCATGCCGACCGGCGGGGAAAACGGCGTCACGCTGGGTCATATAGAATGCTCCTGTTGTAGGTCGCTGGAAAGCGGTGTTCGGTTTTTGCATTTTTTACAGTTTCTTCACCTTCATCAATTCGACGACCAACCACTACCACCTTTGCTTGTTGTTGGGCATAAGCGATCGCAGTTGCACGACCAATTCCTGAAGTTCCGCCAGTGACAAGCGCAACTTTTCCTAAGAGTTTTTGTGACATAGTGTTTTCCTGAAACTAGTTGTTTACATTCATCTCAAACATGAATCTCGATGCATCAGATTATTCGCTACTCTCTGACACAGGTTCCATATACAAGCGTGACCACTCAATTCGATCGGCTTGGATGCCAAAAATGATGACTCCGCGCATCCCAAACCGTGTGCGATCGCGATGGGTGCCAAACCAGTACCACTCAGCCCAAGCCGTATCACCCTCAACTGCCAAACGGAGCAACTCTGAGTGAAAGTCTGGAATATCGTGGAACATGGCAGACCAATTTTTACGGACACCCTCAATTCCCTGAAAACCTCTCTCAGGATGAAGTGGATGATTGCCCTGAAAGTTAGGCGAAAAGCAGGCTAAAAGTGCTTCCAGGTCTTGTGCGTTCTGTGCTTGTTGCAGGCGCTCTATGACGACGATTTGTCTAGTTTCCATAATTTCTCCGTGTTGTAGATTGAGTCACTCAACGGTATTCAAGCTATTTTTCTACTTCTCAAAGAACGGCAACTCGTTTGTTTTGTGATGAAACCATCCTGTTGCTAGTCCCGTCCTGACGCAATAATCTTTTCGGCTAAACCAACCGGGTTAGAAAACATCACCTCATGGCTACCAGGCATTTGCACGAACCGAAATTGCCCTAAGCGACTGGACATTTTGGGATGCCATCCCCACTCGCCTTGAGGCAGAACGTTGTCTTCTGTGCAGTAGAGGTAACTTTTAGGGATGGGCAGCGAGTAAAACTGCTTCAAGTCCAGCTTGTCAATCCACGGTTGGTAGGGTTCAGGGGA